>NZ_JBGDXE010000004.1:206537-392587 GCF_046550835.1 Salmonella sp. SAL04196 | reverse complement strand
ATAGAGCGCAGTATCCGGCTGGCGCAGGAGAAATAAGACCCTGACGGCCCGGTGGCGTGGCGCCACCGGGCCTGGCTATCTCAACGATACGCTAAAGCCTGAAAGTAAAGCCCGTGTGAAGTATGATGGCGAGCATCGTCTCTTATCAGGACATCCCATGAAACAAATCACCTTTACGCCGCGCCATCACCAGCTTACCAACACCAATACCTGGACACCTGACAGCCAGTGGCTGGTCTTTGATGTGCGGCCTTCAGGCGCGTCATTTACGGGCAAGACTATTGAGCGTGTCAATGTGCATACCGGCGACGTGGAGGTGATTTATCGCGCCGTGCAGGGCGCGCATGTCGGCGTGGTGACGGTGCATCCTGCCGACAATCACTATGTGTTTATTCATGGCCCTGAAAACCCTGATGAGACGTGGCATTACGATTTTCACCACCGCCGGGGCGTTATTGCAACGCCGAGGGGCGTGACTAACCTCGATGCGATGGATATTACTGCGCCGTATACTCCCGGCGCGCTGCGCGGCGGCAGCCACGTCCATGTATTTAGCCCGAACGGCGAGCTGGTGAGTTTTACCTATAATGACCACGTTCTGCATGAGCGAGATCCGGCGCTGGATCTGCGTAATGTCGGCGTGGCCGTGCCGTATGGGCCGGTTACGGTACCGGCTCAGCATCCGCGCGAATACAGCGGTAGCTACTGGTGCGTACTGGTTAGCCGCACGACGCCTGCGCCGAGACCTGGCAGCGATGACATTAACCGCGCCTATGAAGAGGGCTGGGTGGGCAACCGCCAGATCGCCTTTATTGGCGATACGCTGTCGCTGACGGGCAAAAAAGTCCCGGAGCTGTTTATTGTCGATTTACCGTGTCATGAAAACGGCTGGAAACAGGCAGGCGACACGCCGCTGACGGGAACCGAATCAACGATGCCATCGCCGCCGTTGGGCGTAGTTCAGCGGCGTCTTACCTTTACTCACCAGCGTGTTTACCCTGGGCTCACTAACGAACCACGCCACTGGGTCCGCAGTAATCCGCAGGCGACGGCGATCGCCTTTTTGATGCGGGACGATAACGGCGTAGCGCAACTGTGGCTGATATCGCCGCAGGGAGGCGAGCCCCGGCAGTTAACGCATCATGCGACCGGCGTACAGTCAGCGTTTAACTGGCATCCGTCGGGTAAATGGCTGGGACTGGTGCTGGAAAATCGGATTGCCTGCTGCGACGCACAAAGTGGGAGGATCGACTTCTTAACCGCCAGGCACGACAACCCGCCTTCTGCAGACGCCGTCGTTTTTTCACCGGATGGGCGACACGTCGCATGGATGGAAGAGGTGAAAGGGTTCCGTCAGCTATGGGTGACGGAAACCGGGCGATAGATCAGGGAGGAGGCATCTTCGCCGGGGGGATGACGGCATTGGTCATTTTCGTCTCCTCCTCGCTTTTCTCTACGCGCGATCTTACCGAACTGTCTTTGCGGAAGATGTCCCACGGCAGAAGGATCGTATCCATCACGGCGGTAAACGGCATATCCAGGATAGCCAACGATTTGGTGCCCCAGTTTGTCTCATCGTTACCGATCATCGTAGCGCTGGCGCGCGTGCCAGGATAAGTACCCTCTTTACCGCCGGTGTGCGACATGACGCTTGAACAACCGCCTAATAAAAGTATCCCATTCCATATTATCAGCGTTAACAACACGTTTTTTATCATCACTCATTCATCTGTTGGTTGTCGTTATTTGCATGATGAGTTATAGCGATCCGTTGCTAAAAATAACATCACCAGTACGCGGCACTGTGGCAGTAATCGCACTTTAACAATCAGTGCTGTCCCAACCAGTCTATGCAATAGCCAATAAACTGCAAAAAAAAGTCGGATTAAAATACTTGAAAAGTACGTATTCAGACCCATTTATAAGACGTAGTGAATAGAAGGGCACGCCTGATGGGTGTTCTGGCAATCCTGGCCTGTCCATGATGGAAGGTCTGACATTCTCGCTGATTTCAGGAGTTTATGATTATGCGTAACTTTGATTTATCCCCGCTGTACCGTTCTGCCATTGGTTTTGACCGTCTGTTTAACCTGCTTGAAAATAACCAAAGCCAAAGTAATGGCGGCTACCCTCCGTACAACGTTGAGCTGGTAGACGAAAACCACTACCGCATCGCCATTGCCGTTGCCGGTTTCGCGGAAAGCGAACTGGAGATTACTGCCCAGGATAATTTACTGGTGGTAAAAGGCGCTCATGCGGACGAGCAGAAAGAACGTACTTACCTGTATCAGGGCATTGCCGAGCGTAACTTTGAACGTAAGTTCCAGTTAGCGGAGAACATTCACGTTCGCGGCGCAAACCTGGTCAACGGGCTGCTGTATATCGAACTGGAGCGCGTGATTCCGGAAGCGAACAAACCGCGCCGTATCGAAATTAACTGATTCCGTCGGGTCGCGTTGCGCGGCCTGTCATCCCATGCTCGCCGTCAGGGAGCATATTCGCACGTAAAGTGTGAAGGTAAAAACTCGCTTCTTAGAAGGAGAAATGATTATGCGTAACTACGATTTATCCCCACTGCTGCGTCAATGGATCGGTTTTGACAAGCTGGCCAATGCGCTGCAAAACAGCGGCGAAAGCCAGAGCTTCCCGCCCTATAACATCGAAAAAAGCGACGATAACCATTATCGCATTACCTTAGCGTTAGCCGGTTTCCGTCAGGAAGATCTGGATATTCAACTGGAAGGCACGCGCCTGACGGTGAAAGGCACGCCGGAACAGCCGGAAAACGAGCCCAAATGGTTACATCAGGGCCTGGTCATGCAGCCTTTTAGCCTGAGCTTTACGCTGGCTGAGAATATGGAAGTTTCCGGCGCGACGTTTACCAACGGCCTGCTGCATATTGATTTAACCCGCAACGAGCCGGAAACCATTGCGCCGCAGCGTATAGCCATTAACGAACGCTCCGCATTAAATAGCTAATGAGCTCCTTGCCTTGCCCCGCCAGAGATGGCGGGGCTTTTTTGTGCCACGAAAAAGGGTAAGACGCTGCCGAAGTCAGGACGTCTGGGCGGTTTTGTAACATGAGAATGTGCGCCATGCTGTATATATGCCTTAACGGTTCAGTCATAATCCCTATAAATTGAAATGTTACTCACAGGGAAGAAAAGATGAGTGATATCGCATTGACGGTCAGCGTTCTGGCGTTGGTGGCGGTTGTCGGTTTATGGATCGGCAACATTAAAGTGCGCGGTGTCGGCTTTGGTATTGGCGGTGTGTTGTTCGGCGGTATTATCGTCGGCCACTTCGTCGATCAGGCTGGGGTGACGCTGAGCGGCGATATGCTGCACTTTATCCAGGAGTTCGGCCTGATCCTTTTTGTTTATACCATCGGCATACAGGTGGGGCCGGGGTTTTTCGCCTCGCTACGCGTTTCCGGGCTGCGTCTCAATCTGTTTGCTGTTCTGATTGTGATTATGGGCGGGTTGGTCACCGCGATTCTGCATAAAATTTTCGCTATTCCGCTGCCAGTGGTGCTGGGGATTTTCTCCGGCGCAGTCACCAATACGCCTGCGTTAGGGGCGGGTCAGCAAATCCTGCGCGATCTGGGAACGCCAGTGGATCTGGTGGATCAGATGGGGATGAGCTATGCGATGGCGTATCCGTTTGGCATCTGCGGTATTTTGCTCACCATGTGGCTGATGCGGTTGATTTTTCGCGTTAACGTCGAGGCGGAGGCGCAGAAGCACGAATCCTCTCTCGCTAACGGTCATTCATTAATTCAAACAATGAATATCCGTGTCGAGAATCCGAACCTCAATAATATGGCTATCCAGGATGTGCCGATCCTGAACAGCGATAAAATTATTTGCTCACGCCTGAAACGCGACGATACGCTGATGGTGCCGTCGCCGGGGACGATTATCCAGGCAGGCGACCTGCTGCACCTCGTCGGCCAATCTACCGACCTGCATAACGCGCAACTGGTGATCGGCAAGGAAGTGGACACCTCGTTGTCGACGCGCGGCACGGATTTACGCGTCGAGCGTGTGGTCGTCACCAACGAAAAAGTGCTCGGCAAACGTATCCGCGATTTGCACTTTAAAGAGCGTTATGACGTGGTTATCTCCCGTCTTAACCGCGCGGGCGTTGAACTGGTCGCCAGTAGCGACGCCAGCCTGCAGTTTGGCGACATTCTCAATCTGGTGGGGCGTCCAGCCTCGATTGATGCGGTAGCCAATGTGGTCGGCAACGCGCAACAAAAACTCCAGCAGGTGCAGATGCTGCCGGTGTTTATCGGCATCGGATTAGGGGTTCTGCTTGGGTCAATCCCGTTGTTTGTGCCGGGATTCCCGGTCGCGTTAAAACTGGGGCTGGCCGGCGGGCCGCTGATCATGGCGCTCATTTTGGGGCGTATCGGCAGCATCGGTAAGCTGTACTGGTTTATGCCGCCGAGCGCCAACCTCGCGCTGCGTGAGTTAGGCATCGTTTTGTTTTTGGCGGTCGTTGGGCTGAAATCCGGCGGCGATTTTGTCGATACGCTGACGCAGGGCGAAGGATTAAGCTGGATTGGCTATGGTATTTTCATCACCGCTATTCCGCTGATTACCGTCGGTTTGCTGGCGCGGATTTTTGCCAAAATGAACTATCTGACGCTGTGCGGGATGCTGGCCGGTTCGATGACCGATCCGCCAGCGCTGGCATTTGCCAACAATCTTCATGCCACCAGCGGCGCGGCGGCGCTCTCTTACGCGACCGTCTATCCGTTAGTGATGTTCCTGCGTATTATCACGCCACAACTGCTGGCGGTGATTTTTTGGGGAATGGGTTAGCGCCTGATGGCGCGTTGCTTATCCGGCCTATGCACTGTGTTAAATCCAGGCTGGATAACGCGCGCCGCACCGGTCACACTTCTGCTCTTCTTCTTATCTCTTTCCTCAATGAACGCGCTAATCAGCGTAATGGCAACGAGCATAATTCCAATTTGTTTCAGTTAGTTATCAATCTTCTTCGCCTTTTTTTTCGTCGCGACGGGTGGTTTTTCAGCTTTTAATTCGGCAATAATGCCTTTCCTTGCGGTGGCGTTGAAAAAGGTCGCAACTGAAATGAAAAATAGCGGCAATGAGCGCGGTTGCGCCGAAACACATCACCAGTGAACTACAGTTATTTTGCAATAAGATTCCCTTGCTGCGGGATAATGTGAAGCATATCAGCAACAACGTGAGTGGTATTCTGAAAACGAACGGGAATACATAAGAACGTAAAAGGAGTCGTCATGAAGATTTCCCGCCTCGGAGAAGCGCCGGATTATCGCTTCTCACTGGCAAATGAGCGTACCTTTCTGGCGTGGATTCGCACCTCGCTGGGATTTCTGGCGGCAGGCGTCGGTCTTGATCAGCTCGCCCCGGATTTTGCCACGCCAGTGATCCGTGAACTGCTGGCGTTATTACTCTGTCTGTTTGCGGGCGGCCTGGCGATTTATGGCTATCTACGCTGGTTACGTAATGAAAAAGCGATGCGTCTGAAAGAGGATTTGCCTTATACCCATAGCCTGTTGATCATCAGCGTTATTTTGATGATTGTCGCGGTGATAGTGATGGGGCTGGTACTGTATGCCGGATAGTCGTAAAGCCCGTCGGCAGAACGATCCGGGGCTGCAACCGGAACGTACCTCGCTGGCCTGGTTTCGCACGCTGCTGGGATACGGGGCGTTAATGGCGTTAGCCGTCAGGCACCACTGGCATCAGGCGGGGTTCTTGTTCTGGGTGTCAATCAGCGTTCTGGCGATAGTGGCGGTGATTCTTTGGCGTTATACCCTGAGTCGTAATTTGATGGATGTCGCGCATAGCGATTTTTCCGAAACTCATGTCGTGCGTGACAAATTTTTGATCTCCCTCGCGGTGTTGTCGCTCGCAATCCTGTTTGCTGTTACCCATATTCGCCAACTTATTGCATTTATCGGGAATTTTATATGACAGGACGTCAGGACATTGTCGTGAGTGATGACCAGATTCAGGTCGTCGTAAATCGCCAGAATAGCCAGCGCCCTCAGCAACTGTACCGTAACTTACAACGGCTCGGCATTCGCAATGTCCATTTTATCCCATTGTTGGAACATGACCGGAACGGAATGTTGACCGAGGATTCATTGTGTTCAGCAGACTGGGGGCGGTTTTTAAATAGCGTATTTGATATTTGGGTACGTGAAGATATTCAGCGTATCTCGGTTCGCCTTTTTGATGAGACGCTACAGCAGTGGTGCGGCGGCAGGAATGGCGCTGAAGCGCCGGACAAGGCGCCGCTAAGCGCTGAATGTCAGAAGTGCTCTTTATTACGATTTTGCGGCGGCGGATGCCCTGAGCATCGGGATAGCCAGGGGAAAAACCGGCTTTGCGAGGGCTACCAGACCTTTTTTAACTACTCCTCGCCGCATATGCGGGTGATGCGGGATTTACTGAAACAGCATCGCTCGCCGGAGGAGTTGATGGCGATGCTGCGTTAGCGTCGTAAGCCTGATAAGCGTAGCGCCATCAGGCGATGGCGTGCCGGATGGCGCTGCCGTCTTTCCGGCTCTGAGCGAGTATTAGCGTCCTTTTGCCAGGTATTGTTCCATTTCATCCTCCGGCACCATGCCGCCCCCGGTTGCCCATACCAGATGCGTCGCGTTGCCGAGCTGCGTCTGACTGAATCCATGCCTTTGCTGATACTCGGTGGCGGCGCAAATGCGCTGTGGCCCGGCCATCCCCGCCAGAGCTGATGGCTCCAGTCGAATTCCTTCCTCCTGCGCCAGCCAGCCCAGCATGTCGTACATTGTTTGATCGTCTAAGGTATAGAGGCCGTCAAGCAGGCGCTCCATTGCCCGACCAACAAAGCCCGAAGCGCGACCTACCGCCAGGCCGTCCGCCGCCGTCAGGTTATCAATACCGATATCTTGTACTGAGATGGCATCGTGCAGACCGGTATAAACGCCGAGTAACATGCAGGGTGAATGGGTCGGTTCGGCAAAGAAACAGTGGACGTTGTCGCCAAACGCCAGTTTCAGGCCAAAGGCGACGCCGCCAGGGCCGCCGCCAACGCCGCACGGCAGATAAACAAACAGTGGGTGGCTGGCGTCAACGACGCGTCCCTGTTGCGCGAATTGCGCTTTCAGGCGCTGGCCCGCTACCGCATAGCCCAGAAATAGCGTGCGGGAGTTTTCATCGTCGATAAAGAAACAGTTTGGATCGGATTGTGCTGCTTTTCGGCCCTGCTCAACCGCCACGCCGTAATCATCCTCGTATTCCACGACCGTCACGCCGTGGCTACGCAGCTTCGCTTTTTTCCAGGCGCGGGCGTCGGCAGACATATGTACCGTCACTTTAAAACCGATGCAGGCGCTCATGATACCGATCGATAGCCCCAGATTGCCGGTTGAACCGACGGCGATACTGTACTGGCTGAAGAATTGTTTAAATTCCGGCGAAAGCAACACGCTATAGTCATCGTCGGTGGTTAACAGACCCGCCTCCAGCGCCAGTTTTTCCGCGTGCGTTAGCACCTCGTAGATGCCGCCGCGCGCTTTAATGGAACCAGAGATTGCCAGGTGACTGTCTTTTTTTAACAGCATTTCACCGTCGATCGTTTGCCCATACTCTTTTTCCAGCCGCTTTTGCATGGCCGGAATAGCGACCACGTCAGATTCGATCATGCCGCCAGCGGCAGCGGTTTGCGGAAACGCTTTCGCCAGATACGGCGCAAAGCGCGCCAGACGGTCATGGGCGGCGTTTACGTCCTGCTCCGTCAGGCCGACATACGGTAGACCTTGTGCAAGAGAGGTGGCGCCCGGGTTAAACCAGGTGGTTTCTTTGAGGGCGACCAGATCCTCGACCAAAGGATACCGGGCGATGAGCTTTTGTATGTTTTCCATAGTACGTCTCTTTACGATCAGATGATAAAGGAAAGCAGGAATGTGCCAGCCAGTGCAACGACAGATGCGATAAACGTGGCCGTCGTATAGTATTTAAACGTTTCATTCAGCGTAGCGCCGCAATACTGCTTGACCAGCCAGAACAGGGAATCGGTCACGATCGTGCAGCCAATGGCGCCGGAACCAATGGCAATCGCAATGATCTCCGGGCTGACGTCAGGATAGAGCGGCAGCATGGGCGCAACAATCGCGGTGGCGCCCATCATCGCCACCGTCGCAGAGCCGACCGCCGCGTGCAGAATCAGCGCTACCAGCCATGCCAGCAGAATCGGGTGCATATGCATATTTGAGAGGATCACCGCCAGCGTGTCCGCCAGCCCGCTACTTTTGAGAATGGCGTTGAACGCGCCGCCCGCGCCGATAATCAGCAGGATGTTCGCAATGGCGCCAAAGCCGTTTTCGGTGTGGGTAAGTAGCGTGCTCATACCCATATGCTGGCGCAGACCGAGTATGTAATACGCTACAAAGACAGCGATAAACATCGCGGTGATCGGATTACCGATAAACTCCAGCAGCGTATACAACGTGCCGTCTTTCGCCATATTCAGTTCAGCGACGGTTTTCACCAGCATCAGGCCAATCGGCAGCAGAACGGTAAACAGCGTTGCGCCCAGCGACGGCAGGGTGTTTTCGGCGCGCACTTCAAGATCCGCAAACTCTGTCGGTACGGGCTTGAACGGCAGACGATTACCCAGAAACTTTAAGAACAGCGGACCGCCGACCAATGATGCCATCAGTCCGACCAGCAGACCGTAGACAATCACCGAGCCGATATCCGCCCCCAGTTTATTTGCGACAAACAGCGCAGCAGGATGCGGCGGTACCACGCAATGGACGGCCATCAGCGCGGTACACAGCGGAATGGCCAGCTTCAGCAGCGAGGTATGGGTTTTTTTAGCGATAGAAAACGCCAGTGGGATGAGCAACACGACGCCCACTTCCACGAACAACGTGATTCCGCAAATCAGCCCCACCAGTACCATGATCACGTCAGCAGAGAGCCAGCGGCAGCGCTGGAGCGTAAGCCCGATGCGTTCCGCCGCGCCGGAAACCTCCATCATTTTGCCGAGGATGGTGCCAAGACCGATAACGGCGGCCAGAAAACCGAGCGTACCGCCTATTCCGTTTTCTATCGCCGTGACCATCTCCAGCGGCCCCATGCCCATCATCGCGCCGACAAAGAAACTGGCGAGCAGTAACGCCAGGAAGGGATGGAATTTAAACTTCACGATGGTCAATACGATTAACACGATGCTGATCAGCAGCGTGCTCACTACCCAGATTTGAGCGTGCATATCTCACCTACCCTGTGATTAATCTGTTCTTATTGGACAGAAAAACAGCACCCCCTGACAAACGATATAATTTGCCATTCACATGATGTAAATTGAATCAACTATGTGATTTCCATCTAATATTGCCTTTATTTTGCGATATGGTTCATTTTGATTCATCTATGTGCGGATTTTTTCAGCGTGTTTTTTTACACTTCGGGAAATTAAAAGATGACTGAGGTTGCCATGGAACCCCTTCGCGATACCCGAAACCGCTTACTCAACGGTTGGCAGTTATCCAAACTCTATACTTTTGAAGTCGCGGCCAGACACCAGTCCTTTGCTCTGGCGGCAGATGAGCTGTCGTTAAGCCCAAGTGCGGTAAGCCATCGTATCAATCAACTGGAAGCCGAGTTGGGAATCCAGCTATTTGTCCGCTCTCACCGTAAAGTGGAGCTTACCCATGAAGGCAAACGGGTATTCTGGGCGCTGAAATCGTCGCTGGATACGTTGAATCAGGAAATCCTCGATATCAAAAATCAGGAACTGTCCGGCACGTTGACCGTGTATTCCCGTCCCTCTATCGCCCAGTGCTGGCTGGTGCCCGCGCTGGGGGACTTTACCCGTCGCTATCCGTCAATTTCTCTCACTATGCTGACCGGCAACGATAACGTTAACCTACAGCGTGCCGGCATTGACCTGGCTATCTATTTTGACGATGCGCCGTCGGCGCAGCTCACGCACCATTTTTTAATGGATGAGGCGATTTTGCCCGTTTGCAGCCCGGATTACGCCCATCGTTTCGCCTTGCAGGACAACCTGAATAACCTGCGGCACTGTACGCTCTTACACGACAGACAGGCGTGGAGTAACGATTCTGGCACCGATGAGTGGCACAGTTGGGCGCAGCATTTTGCGGTAAATTTGCCGGATTCATCCGGCATTGGCTTCGATCGTTCTGATTTAGCGGTAATTGCCGCGATGAATCACATTGGCGTGGCGATGGGACGTAAACGGCTGGTGCAAAAGCGTCTCGACAGCGGAGAACTGATTGCGCCTTTTGGTGACATGAGGCTGAAATGTCATCAGCATTATTATGTCACCACTCTGCCTGGCAGGCAGTGGCCGAAAATCGAGGCATTTATTCGCTGGTTGCAGGAACAGGTGTGAAGATTTATTACGCTTTGTCGCTACACCTGCCGGGAGTGAATATGCTAAATACGTGCTATCACCGTGGTAAAAATTTTAGGGGGCGTCGTGTTTAAACCGCTTATTGCCTCTCTCATGCTGACCAGCGCGGTCGTCTATGCGAAACCGATGCCTTTGACGGCGGCGCGCTATGCGCAGCAGCTTGGCGTTGGGATGGATGTTGACTGGGCGCGAACGGAACGGGGTATCCGCGAGTTTGATCCGCTGGTCGTGCGGGATTTTAAGGCAAAAGGGTTAACGCATGTCCGTATTCGTGTGGCAGGCGCGCCGACGGAAGCGCGCCTCATCCATTTGCGTAAGCTGGTAGAAGCCTGCGAATACTATGGTGTCATACCCATTATTGCCTATCAGGCGGATGCGTATAAAACCGATCCCAGCGCCAGCCATGAAAAGGAGCTGATCAACTGGTGGAGCGTGGTTGCGCGCTATTTTGGCCAGACATCCCCGCTTCTGGGGTTCGATCTCATTTATGAGCCTGCCGACAAACTCAATCATAATATGGCGTCGCTGAATCGCGTATATGACAAAACCATCCGCCTGATTCATGCCATTGATCCACAGCGGATGATTTTCGTTGCCCCCCGCATGCGCGCCGCGCCGGAGGATTTGTCGGCGCTTAAACTGCCGGCGCAAAGCCAGAACTATGTACTGGCGGAGTGGCACATCTTCCCGTGGGGCCCCCTGAAAAGCGGCGGTAAATATCCGTGGACATCAGGCACGGCGGCGGAAAAAGCGGCGATTCGGGCACGGATCAACGCTGCGGTTCGCTGGCAGCATAAGACCGGCCATGCAAGCTGGGTGGGCGGATGGGCGCCGGGAGAGTCGATAAAAATGACGCCGGTCGCTTCACAGTTCGCGTTTGCCCGTTTTATGGCCTGCGAGCTGAAAAAAGCGCATATTCCGTATGCGATAAACGCGGACACACAGTTTTATGACGGCGAAGAAGGAGCGTGGCGTCCGGCGCAAGAGTCCCTGCTCAATGCGATGATCGCGCCGGAATGTGAAACGCCCGGCAAAAAGCCGGGCGAGGGGAACGTTAAACCGTCTGTCCCTGATGCGATATCCGTGACGCCAGCGGCAGCCAGCACGCCAGGATCAGTAATCCCATAAGGGTCATCAACAGTCCCAGACTGCCCTGACCGGTTTGCGGCAACATTGCCGAAAGCCACGCCAGTACGCCGGAACCAATATTTTGCAGCCCGCCGACCAGCGCGCCAGCGGTGCCTGCAAGGAACGGAAACGGCTCCATCGCGCCGCTGGTGGCCAGTGGAAATAACATCCCGGCGCCGAAGAAAAACAGCGCAGCGGGGATGAGTAGCGTCCAGACGTTCATCACGCCAAACCAGCCGGGAATCCACATCATAAGGCCTGCCAGCAGACAGCAAATAACTGACTGCCACATCAGGGTTGAGAAGCGTTTATTCGGGCGTCCGGCAAACCAGGCGCCGAAGAACGCCGCCGGAATCGGCAGAATAAACAGAATGCTTACCACCATACTGCTGAGACCTAATACTGCCCCCATCAGCACGCCGGAACAGGCTTCAAAGACCGCAATGCCAGCCAGCCCGCCGATTAGCATCAGCAGATAACAGTTAAATGCGCCGTTGCCAAACAGCGTTTTATAGCTGGCGATCAGCCGTGTACGCGGCGCGCCGGCGGGGCGGGTTTCCGGCATCCAGCGCGCCATGCTGAAGGTGACGCCAGCGCAAAGCACCAGCAGGAAAGCGTAACACGCGCGCCAGTTCCACAGGGTGTCCAGCAGACCGCCAATCAGCGGCGCTAACAGCGGGCTGACCAGAATCCCCATATTTAACAGGCTATTGGCGTGACGAAGTTGCGTTCCTTCATACAGATCGCGCGGGAGCGTTCTCGCCATTACTCCGCCAACGCCGGTTCCCATCCCTTGCATGGCGCTGGCGGCAATCAACACCGTCAAACTATGCGTGGTCATGGCGAACAGAGTCGCTACCATAAAAATAGACATGCCGACGAGGATTACCGGGCGGCGCCCAACCCGGTCGGAAAGCGGGCCGTAAAACAGTTGCGAGACGCCGTAGGTCAGGAGGTAAGCAGCCATTACGCTCTGGACGGCGCCTTCCCGGACGTTTAGCGCTTGTGCCATATCGGCGATGGCGGGAATATAAATGGTTTGCGCCATCTGCCCTACGGCCACTAGTAACACCAACATCAACAACAAATTGACGTTTCTCTGCCTTTTCATTTCGCTGATTACTTTTCAAAAAAAGAAAAAATAAGAATAACTTGCTGCGCATTCCCATAAATGCGAGAGGAATCTATCACACCAGAAAAAGAAGGCCAGACAGCGACCAGCAATGGCAGACGAAGGAACGGCAGGATATGTAAACAAAAGCGGCAACAAATGTTGCCGAGAATGTGTTACGTCTGCGGCTGTTATTGGGCAATCATGACAGACGGAGTAAAATCGCCCCGAGGGCAATCCCGCCAGCCGCCACCAGACGTAGCCCGGCCACTTTCTCTTTAAGCAGCAGCCAGGCTATCAGCGCGCCGAATAAAATCGACGTCTCACGCAGCGCGGCGACCACCGCCAGCGGCGCCTGGGTCATGGCCCATAGCGCCAGCCCATAAGATCCCATAGTGCCAATCCCGCCAAAAATGCCTTTTTTCCACTGTTGCGCCAGATAACGCGACGCTTCCCGCCGCCGCGCAATCATCGCCCAGGTTAACAGGCAGGCGCCGTTGAGAAAAAATGACCATAGCGTATAGCCCAGCGCCGTTTCGGAGAGTCTTACGCCGGTCCCGTCCACCAGCGTATATCCGGCAATAAAACAGGCGTTAGTTAATGCCAGCACGACACCACGTTGAGAGCTGGCGCGGCCATTACAGGCCATCCCAAGTATCGCCATGCAGATCACTGCGATGCCGACCCAGGCTAGCGACGACAGGCTGTCGCCAAGAAACAGAACGCTAATGAGCGCCACCAGCAGCGGCGCGGTGCCGCGCATAAGAGGATAGGTCTGGCTCATGTCCGAGACCTGATAGGTTTTCGCCACCAGGACGGTATACACCACCTGGAGCGCGGTAGAGGCCGCTAAAAAAGGGATACTGGCGTGAGCTGGCTGCGGCGAGAAGGGCAAAAGGATCAATGCCATGACCGCCGCGGAACCGCTGACGCCGATCGCGGCGTAGAGCTTATCGTTTCCCGCTTTGACAATGGCGTTCCAGCTGGCATGTAGCAGCGCGGCGAACAGCAAAATGCAGAAAACGGAAAGGGTCATAGCGTCAGGCGTCGTTGAGGATGTCATAAAAACGTAACATACCCGGGAAGCGAAAGACCAGCGGATAAGGTGAAAGGGGAGCGGTTGCCCGCTCCCCTTCGGTGCGGCTTGAATCTGAATTACTTAAGGTATTTCAGAACAGCATCAAGCAGTTGCAGTGCTGCAACAATGAGTTTCAGGATAAGAATGGTGATATCCACTACGCTCATACGCGTCTCCTGTGGTTAAGGAGCACTGCCAGCCGACGTACCTTTCCGCTGCCTGTTGCCAGCTGTTGCGCACGCGATCCCTTTTGCGAGGAATAGTGTGCGTGTTGACATAACACAGTGTGCTCACGAGGGGGTTAAGGCGCTGACGGCACCACCCGTTTCAGCCAGGACTTCGTTGCGCCGGTTTACGATGCGGCCCCCGCATAACACATTGTGTCAAAGACATTATAGTTAAGTACTGTATAAATTAACAGTAATTTATAGACAGAACGGAGCTTCTGATCCATACTCAAATTCATCAAAATTCGCGCCGAAATTGCGCGTTCTGCACAGAACGCGTATACTTCTGCTGTTGACATAACACAGTGTGCTTCGCGGCTACCACCCGCATTACGCTGTAAGAACCTCGCTTCGGCGAGGTTTTTTGTTTTCCGGCATTGTGAAACGCGTGATCATCAATCCCGGCGATTACCGGAGGGCGCTACGCTTATCACGCCTATACTCAAAGCGTGTAAATTCGTAGAAAAATGTGATCGCTGAAGCATTTTTGTGCAGATGAAAATTTTTCCGTTGTCATGCTGAAAGCGCTGTGCTTGTATAAAACGTGTTAATAACAAACAGACAAGGCCCCTAATGAACCCTTCCATGCTGAACGCGACCCTACTAACAACTGCGCCATCTCGCGCAGTGGTCGTCGTGCGTGTGGTGGTGGTCGTCGGCAATGCGCCGTAGGGTCCGGAACACACACGATTCCAAAACCCCGCCGGCGCAAACCGGGCGGGGTTTTTTGTTTAAGACACCTTCCCGGAACGTCGGCTCAGAACAAAAGGAATGGAGCATGGCAAGTTCGGGCACAACATCTACACCTCAGCGCTTTACGGGCGCGGAATTTATTGTTCATTTTCTGGAGCGCCAGGGGATTCGTATCGTCACCGGCATTCCCGGCGGTTCGATCCTCCCCGTTTACGACGCGTTAAGCCAAAGCACGCAAATCCGTCATATTCTGGCGCGCCACGAACAAGGCGCGGGGTTTATTGCGCAGGGGATGGCGCGGACAGAGGGTAAACCTGCTGTTTGTATGGCCTGTAGCGGGCCGGGCGCGACCAATCTGGTCACGGCCATTGCCGATGCGCGCCTGGATTCCATTCCGTTAATCTGCATTACCGGGCAGGTTCCGGCGTCCATGATCGGTACTGACGCGTTTCAGGAAGTGGATACCTACGGTATCTCTATCCCCATCACCAAGCACAACTATCTGGTCAGAAATATCAATGAGCTGCCTCAGGTGATGAGCGATGCTTTTCGTCTGGCGCAGTCGGGGCGTCCCGGCCCGGTGTGGATAGACGTTCCTAAAGATGTGCAGACGGCGACAATTGAGCTGGATGCGTTGCCGTCGCCGGCGGAAAAATCACCCCCGCCGGAGTTTAGCGCGGAGAGTATCCGCGAGGCCGCCGCAATGATTAACGCGGCGAAGCGTCCGGTGCTGTATCTGGGCGGCGGCGTGATCAATGCGCCGACACGCGTGCGCGAACTGGCGGAAAAAGCGCAACTGCCGACGACAATGACCTTAATGGCGCTGGGAATGCTGCCTAAGGCGCATCCGCTGTCGTTAGGAATGCTGGGGATGCACGGCGCGCGCAGTACCAATTTTATTCTGCAAGAGGCCGATTTACTGATTGTCCTGGGCGCGCGTTTTGATGACCGGGCGATTGGCAAAACGGAGCAGTTTTGTCCGAACGCCAAAATCATCCATGTGGATATCGATCGCGCCGAGTTAGGCAAAATTAAGCAGCCGCATGTGGCTATTCAGGCGGATGTCGATGATGTACTGGCACAGTTAATTCCCCATATCGAGGCACAGCCGCGGGAAGCATGGCATCAGTTGGTGGCGGACTTGCAGCAAGAATTCCCTTGCAGTATTCCCCAGGAAAATAACCCGCTTAGTCACTATGGGCTGATTAATGCGGTCGCCGCCTGTGTGGACGACAACGCGATTATTACCACTGACGTAGGTCAGCATCAGATGTGGACCGCGCAGGCTTATCCGCTCAACCGTCCGCGTCAGTGGCTGACTTCCGGCGGGCTGGGCACCATGGGGTTTGGTCTGCCCGCGGCGATTGGCGCGGCGCTGGCGAATCCGGGCAACAAGGTGCTGTGTTTTTCCGGTGACGGTAGTTTGATGATGAATATTCAGGAGATGGCTACCGCCAGTGAAAACCAGTTGGATGTGAAAATTATCCTGATGAATAACGACGCGCTGGGACTGGTACATCAGCAACAGAGTCTGTTCTATAAACAGGGCGTTTTTGCGGCAACCTATCCGGGGAGCATCAATTTTATGCAGATTGCCGCCGGGTTTGGTCTGGACACCTGTGATTTGAATAACGAAGCCGATCCGCAGGCGGCGTTGCAGGCTATCATTCGTCGTCCTGGACCGGCGTTGATCCACGTGCGCATTGATGCGGAAGAAAAAGTGTATCCGATGGTGCCGCCGGGCGCGGCAAATACAGAGATGGTGGGGGAATAAGCCATGCAGAAACAATCACATGATAACGTTATTCTGGAGCTGACCGTTCGCAACCATCCTGGCGTGATGACCCACGTCTGCGGGCTGTTCGCCCGACGCGCTTTCAACGTTGAGGGTATTCTCTGTTTACCGATTCAGGGTAGCGATCAGAGCCGCATCTGGCTTCTGGTCAATGACGATCAGCGGCTTGAACAGATGATCAGTCAGATCGATAAACTGGAAGACGTGGCGAAGGTGGTACGAAACCAGTCCGATCCCACCATGTTCAATAAAATTGCCGTCTTTTTTGAGTAAGTTATTCACTTTCCGAATCAGGCGTGATGACTTTGACGGAACCATTCCGACAGTGAACGGCATAATCTGTCGGTAATGGGCGATCGCTAATCAGGACATCAAAGGCAGAAAGCGGACCAATGCTGGCAGGCGCGACCTCATCAAACAGGGCGTGACGCGCCAGCAAAATTTTGCGCAGACCGCGCTCCATCGCTTTACGTTTGGCGGCAAGATCATCCGGGTTAAACCAGCTCACGCCAAAATGTTCATGTACGCCGCTGGCGGAAATAAACACTTTGCGCGGATTGAGCGAATCCAGCGCCGAAGGATTATTGGCATCATAAAAGGCATCGCTCTTGGCCCGATAGGTGCCGCCGCACAGAATCGCCGTGGCATTAGGCTTTTCATTCAGCGCGATAAATACCCGATGCGAGTAGCAAATCCCGGTAAAGGTAATATCATCCGGTATCATGCTGATAACTAATGGCATTTCCGGACCGTTATCAAAAAAAACCAGATCGTTTTCACGCACCAGGCCGGCGGCCAGGATCGCAACGGGAAGGTCGTCCCGATGATGCGTCTTTTTCGCCGGCAGCGGCATATTGGTTGAAGACGCAGGCTTATTTACCATGACGATATAGCCGCCGAGCAGCGTCAGCGGTAAAGGGTCATCATCCTGGCTGAGATCGCGGCGAATGGTCATCACCGAAACTTCCAGCATCCGCGCGGCGTCTTTCAGATGGATTCGATCGGTCTTTTTCAGTAACTCCATCAAGCGTCGGATACGTTCTTTTTGCTTGGTCTCCATTCACCCTCTCCGCAAATCATGTTGTTATGTTCCATCAGTAACATTTATGTGTTTCTGAGAACATTGCAGTGTGGCACTACTATACGTCTGGCTGTCAGGAAATAAAAGTGGGTTTATTCGCGTTTTAAAACAATAAATAGTTAATTTTCAGTAAATTGTAACCCTAAAATGATTTGATGCGCGTATGTCCCGCCAGGGATTGTTCACGCAGTAAATGGCAAAATGATCCTCTAATCGCGATCATAGTCACAAATGATACGGAAGTAACATGATAATGTTATTTTAATATCATTGTCGTGTGACGATTTCTGAGAGGGAGTAAAATGGATATCGCGGTTATTGGCTCTAACATGGTGGACCTTATCACCTACACCAACCAGATGCCCAAAGAAGGGGAAACTCTGGAAGCGCCGGCGTTTAAAATCGGCTGCGGCGGAAAAGGGGCGAACCAGGCCGTGGCGGCCGCTAAGCTCAATTCAAAAGTATTGATGTTGACCAAAGTGGGCGACGATATTTTTGCCGACAACACCATTCGTAATCTCGAATCCTGGGGGATCAATACGACGTATGTAGAAAAAGTACCGTGTACCAGCAGCGGCGTAGCGCCGATTTTCGTCAACGCCAACTCCAGCAACAGCATTCTGATCATCAAAGGCGCTAACAAGTTTCTCTCGCCGGAAGATATCGATCGCGCGGCGGAAGATTTAAAAAAATGCCAGCTTATTGTTCTGCAACTGGAAGTTCAGCTGGAAACGGTTTATCACGCAATAGAATTTGGCAAGAAACACGGGATTGAAGTGTTATTAAACCCTGCGCCAGCATTACGGGAATTAGATATGTCTTATGCCTGTAAATGCGATTTCTTTGTACCCAATGAAACCGAGCTGGAAATATTAACCGGTATGCCAGTGGATACCTATGACCATATTCGCGCAGCGGCACGTTCGCTGGTAGATAAAGGGCTGAACAATATTATTGTCACCATGGGTGAGAAAGGCGCGCTGTGGATGACGCGTGACCAGGAAGTCCATGTTCCGGCGTTTAGAGTGAACGCTGTCGATACCAGCGGCGCGGGCGATGCCTTTATCGGCTGTTTCGCGCATTACTATGTCCAGAGCGGGGATGTGGAAGCCGCCATGAAAAAAGCCGTCCTCTTTGCCGCTTTCAGCGTCACCGGGAAAGGCACCCAATCCTCTTATCCAAGCATTGAGCAATTTAATGAGTATCTTTCGTTGAACGAATAACAATCACCCTGCACTGTTAAAGGTAGCACTATGAACGATAAAAACATCGTTCAGATGCCCGACGGGTATCTGAATAAGACACCTCTGTTCCAGTTTATTTTGTTATCCTGTTTATTCCCATTATGGGGATGCGCAGCCGCGTTAAATGATATTCTGATTACGCAATTTAAAAGTGTATTTTCGCTGAGCAACTTTGCTTCGGCATTAGTACAAAGCGCCTTTTATGGCGGTTATTTTTTAATTGCTATTCCGGCCTCGCTGGTCATTAAAAAAACCAGTTATAAAGTGGCGATACTTATCGGCCTGACGCTATACATTGTCGGCTGTACGCTCTTTTTCCCGGCGTCGCACATGGCGACCTACACCATGTTCCTCGCGGCGATTTTCGCCATTGCGATTGGCCTGAGTTTCCTGGAAACGGCGGCGAATACCTACAGTTCGATGATCGGGCCGAAAGCCTACGCCACGCTGCGGCTGAATATCAGCCAGACCTTTTATCCGATCGGCGCGGCGGCAGGCATTTTATTGGGTAAATATCTGGTCTTTTCCGAAGGGGAAAGCCTGGAAAAACAGATGGCGGGCATGAATGCCGAGCAAGTCCACAACTTCAAGGTGCTGATGCTGGAAAACACTCTGGAACCCTATAAGTACATGATTATGGTTCTGGTAGTGGTGATGGTACTGTTCCTGCTGACGCGTTTCCCGACCTGTAAAGTCGCGCAAACCGCGAGTCATAAACGTCCTTCGGCGCTGGATACGTTACGCTATCTCGCCAGCAACGCCCGTTTCCGTCGCGGTATTGTGGCGCAGTTCCTGTATGTGGGAATGCAGGTGGCGGTCTGGTCGTTCACTATCCGTCTGGCGCTGGAATTAGGCGATATCAATGAGCGCGATGCCTCAACCTTTATGGTCTACAGCTTCGCCTGCTTTTTTATCGGCAAGTTTATCGCCAACATTCTGATGACGCGCTTTAACCCGGAAAAAGTCCTGATCCTTTACTCTGTGATCGGCGCGCTGTTCCTGGCCTACGTGGCGCTGGCGCCCAGCTTTAGCGCGGTATACGTGGCGGTGCTGGTCAGTGTTCTGTTTGGCCCCTGCTGGGCGACCATTTATGCCGGAACGCTCGATACCGTCGATAACGAACATACCGAAATGGCGGGGGCGGTCATCGTGATGGCGATTGTCGGCGCGGCGGTGGTTCCTGCGATTCAGGGTTATGTGGCGGACATGTTCCACTCGCTACAGCTCTCATTCCTGGTTTCCATGCTGTGCTTTGTTTACGTTGGCGTTTACTTCTGGCGCGAAAGCAAAGTGCGCGGCAACTTGGCTGAAGTCGCCGCGTCCTGAGGAGATCAACCATGACAACACGTATTACATTATGGCGGGAGCTTTTTAGCGAGCAGCCGCGTATCTTGCTGGAAAATGACGATTTTACGGTTACGGCGTTTCGTTACGCCAGCGGCGTGGAAGGACTGAAAATACAAAACAGCCGCGGTCATCTGGTGATTCTGCCCTGGATGGGGCAGATGATTTGGGACGCGCAGTTTGACGGTCATGATCTGACTATGCGCAACATGTTCCGCCAGCCGAAGCCGGCTGCGGAAGTGGTGGCAACGTATGGTTGCTTTGCTTTCCATTCCGGACTATTGGCGAATGGCTGCCCGTCGCCGGAAGATACACATCCGCTGCACGGCGAGATGCCCTGCGCTGCCATGGACGACGCCTGGCTGGAGTTAGAGGGCGACAGTCTGCGCGTGACCGGGCGCTACGAGTATGTGATGGGGTTCGGTCATCATTATCAGGCGCAACCTACGGTGGTAATGCGTAAAGCAAGCGCGCTGTTTGATATTCAGATGACAGTGACTAACCTGGCTTCAGTCGCCATGCCGCTACAGTACATGTGCCACATGAACTATGCCTATGTGCCGAACGCCACGCTCCGCCAGAATATCCCGGATACCGCGCTGAAGCTACGCGAGTCGGTGCCGGCGCATGTCAAACCCACGGCGCAGTGGCTGGCGTTTAATCAACGACTTTTGCAGGGTGAAGCCTCGCTGGCAACGCTCAACGAGCCTGGCTTTTACGACCCGGAAATCGTGTTCTTCGCCGATGAACTGGACAGGTACACGGATACCCCGGAATTCAGTATGATCGCCCCGGATGGCACCACGTTCGTGACACGTTTCGCCAGCGCGGAGCTGAATTACGTGACCCGCTGGATTCTTTATAACGGCGATCAGCAGGTTGCCGCCTTTGCCCTGCCCGCGACCTGTCGGCCTGAAGGTTTTCTCGCGGCGCAGCGAAATGGAACCTTGCTTCAACTGGAACCGCAGCAAACCCGGACGTTCACCGTCACGACAGGCATTGTCTGACCGCTCAAGGCTTGAACAGCCGCGCGCTTATCGTTAAGGTAAGCGCGTTTTTTTTATCCATCAGGACAGAACCCATGATCACCGTTGCCCTTATCGACGACCACCTTATCGTCCGCTCCGGCTTTGCACAGCTACTGGGGCTGGAACCTGATTTGCAGGTGGTCGCCGAATTTGGTTCCGGGCGCGAAGCGTTGGCAGGCTTACCGGGGCGCGGCGTACAGGTGTGTATCTGCGATATCTCGATGCCGGATATTTCCGGACTGGAGCTGCTAAGCCAACTGCCAAAAGGGATGGCGACGATCATGCTCTCGGTTCACGATAGCCCGGCGCTGGTGGAACAGGCGTTGAACGCCGGCGCGCGCGGTTTCCTCTCTAAACGCTGTAGTCCGGATGAACTGATCGCCGCGGTGCATACGGTGGCGACGGGCGGCTGCTATTTGACCCCCGATATTGCCGTGAAACTGGCGGCGGGTCGGCAAGATCCGCTGACCAAACGCGAGCGTCAGGTGGCGGAAAAACTCGCCCAGGGTATGGCGGTAAAAGAGATTGCCGCCGAGCTGGGGCTGTCGCCAAAAACGGTGCATGTCCATCGCGCGAATCTGCTGGAAAAATTAGGCGTCAGCAATGACGTTGAACTGGCGCATCGCATGTTTGACGGTTGGTAATGAACACCTTTTTTTCCCGTTTAATCACCGTTGTTGCCTGTTTTTTTATTTTCTCCGCCGCGTGGTTCTGCCTGTGGAGCATCAGCCTGCATCTGGTAGAGCGCCCGGAGCTGGCGGCGCTGCTCTTTCCCTTCGGCCTGCGCCTGGGACTTATGCTGCAATGTCCGCGCGGATACTGGCCAGTATTGCTGGGCGCGGAGTGGCTGCTGGTGTACTGGTTAGCGCAGGAAGTTGCGCTGGCCCATCTGCCGCTTTTGATGATCGGTAGTGTGTTGACGCTACTGCCCGTGGCGCTGACTTCGCGTTACCGCCATCAGCGCGACTGGCGCACGTTATTGCTTCAGGGCGCGGCCCTCACCGCCGCGGCGCTACTGCAATCCCTGCCCTGGTTGGGGCAGGGGGAAGCGGCATGGAACGCGCTACTGCTGACCCTCACGGGTGGTCTGACGCTGGCCCCCATCTGCCTGGTTTTCTGGCACTATCTCACCAGCACTACCTGGCTGCCGCTGGGACCATCGCTGGTATCGCAGCCGGTAAACTGGCGCGGGCGGCATCTGATCTGGTATCTGCTGCTGTTTATCGTCAGTCTGTGGCTGCAACTGGGTTTACCTGCTGAACTTTCGCGCTTCACGCCGTTCTGCCTGGCATTGCCGATTATCGCGCTCGCCTGGCATTATGGCTGGCAGGGCGCGCTCATTGCCACGCTGATGAATGCTATCGCGCTGATCGCCAGCCAGACCTGGCACGATCATCCCGTCGATTTATTACTTTCGCTGTTGGTGCAAAGCCTGACCGGGCTACTGCTTGGCGCTGGCATTCAGCGTCTGCGCGAGCTGAACCAGTCGTTGCAAAAGGAGCTGGCGCGCAACCATCGGCTGGCGGAGCGTCTTCTGGAGACCGAAGAGAGCGTGCGGCGCGATGTTGCGCGTGAGCTGCACGATGACATCGGGCAGACCATCACCGCGATTCGAACCCAGGCGGGCATTGTGCAACGACTGGCGGCGGATAACGGCGGCGTGAAGCAGAGCGGGCAACTTATCGAGCAGCTTTCGCTGGGCGTGTATGACGCCGTGCGTCGCCTGCTGGGGCGCTTGCGCCCGCGCCAGCTAGACGACTTAACGCTGGCGCAGGCCATCCGTTCGCTGCTGCGCGAAATGGAGCTGGAAAGCCGCGGTATTGTCAGTCACCTCGACTGGCGAATTGACGAAACGGCGCTGAGTGAAAGTCAGCGCGTGACGCTGTTTCGCGTCTGTCAGGAAGGGCTGAATAACATCGTAAAACATGCCAATGCCAGCGCGGTGACGCTCCAGGGCTGGCAGCAGGATGAGCGGCTGATGTTGGTGATTGAGGATGACGGCAGCGGCCTGCCGCCGGGCTCTCAGCAGCAGGGCTTCGGCCTGACCGGAATGCGCGAACGCGTGTCGGCGCTCGGCGGGACGCTAACCATCTCTTGTACCCACGGTACGCGGGTGAGCGTCTCGTTGCCCCAGCGTTACGTTTAAGGAAGGATAATGCTTTCGTTTTTAAAAGCCCCGGCCAACGCGCCGCTCATCACCGATAAGCACGAGGTTGACGCCCGCTATCGCTACTGGCGGCGGCACATCCTGATCACCATTTGGTTGGGTTATGCGCTGTTCTATTTCACCCGTAAAAGCTTTAACGCCGCCGCGCCGGAAATCCTTGCCAGCGGCATTCTGACCCGCAGCGATATCGGCCTGCTGGCGACGCTGTTTTACATCACCTACGGGGTGTCGAAATTTGTTTCCGGCATCGTTAGCGATCGCTCCAACGCTCGCTATTTTATGGGCATCGGGCTGATTGCGACCGGCGTAGTGAATATTCTGTTCGGCTTCTCGACCTCGCTGTGGGCCTTTGCTCTGCTATGGGCGTTGAATGCCTTTTTCCAGGGGTTTGGATCGCCGGTTTGCGCCCGTTTGCTGACCGCCTGGTACTCGCGTACCGAACGCGGCGGCTGGTGGGCGTTATGGAACACCGCGCATAATGTCGGCGGGGCGCTGATCCCTCTCGTCATGGCCGCTGTCGCCCTGCATTATGGCTGGCGCGTCGGAATGATGGTGGCCGGATTGCTTGCCATCGGGGTGGGCATGGTCCTCTGCTGGCGGCTGCGCGACCGTCCGCAGGCGATTGGTTTACCGCCGGTAGGCGACTGGCGGCACGATGCGCTGGAGGTAGCCCAACAGCAAGAGGGCGCGGGGCTAAGCCGCAAAGAAATCCTCGCTAAATATGTGCTGTTGAATCCCTATATCTGGCTGCTTTCGCTGTGTTACGTCTTAGTGTACGTGGTGCGCGCGGCGATCAATGACTGGGGCAACCTGTATATGTCCGAGACGCTGGGCGTAGATTTGGTCACGGCCAACACGGCAGTATCGATGTTTGAGCTGGGGGGATTTATCGGCGCGCTGGTGGCGGGCTGGGGCTCGGACAAACTCTTCAACGGCAACCGCGGACCGATGAATTTAATCTTCGCCGCCGGGATTCTGCTCTCTGTGGGTTCGCTGTGGCTGATGCCGTTCGCCAGTTACGTGATGCAGGCGGCCTGTTTCTTCACCACCGGTTTCTTTGTTTTCGGCCCGCAGATGCTCATTGGCATGGCGGCGGCGGAGTGCTCGCATAAAGAGGCGGCGGGCGCGGCCACCGGCTTTGTCGGCCTGTTCGCCTATCTCGGCGCGTCGCTTTCCGGCTGGCCGTTAGCGAAAGTGCTGGAGATCTGGCACTGGACCGGTTTTTTTGCGGTCATCGCCATCGCGGCGGGGATCTCCGCGCTATTGCTGCTGCCATTTCTGAACGCCCAGGCCCCACGCGAGACCAGCGAAGCGTGACGCACCTCACCTTTTTGCGCTGAATGGGGCAAAACTAAGAAATTTTCCCGGTTTTGCCTGGACGCTGTCGCAGGCCACTTTTCCTGTGGATTTTTACAATGCCTGCCATTCGCAGGTATAAAAATTAGCTCAGGAGTAATCCATGCTGGCCTTCTTAAACCAGGTGCGCAAGCCGACCCTGGATCTGCCGCTCGATGTGCGGCGTAAAATGTGGTTCAAGCCGTTCATGCAGTCCTATCTGGTGGTTTTTATCGGCTACCTGACCATGTACCTGATCCGCAAAAACTTTAACATCGCGCAGAACGACATGATCTCTACCTACGGGTTGAGCATGACCGAGCTGGGGATGATTGGCCTGGGCTTTTCGATCACCTACGGCGTGGGGAAAACGCTGGTTTCCTACTACGCTGACGGTAAAAATACCAAGCAGTTTCTACCGTTTATGTTGATCCTCTCCGCTATCTGTATGCTCGGCTTCAGCGCCAGTATGGGCGCGGGGTCAACCAGTCTGTTTCTGATGATCGCTTTCTATGCCCTGAGCGGTTTCTTCCAGAGTACCGGCGGATCGTGCAGCTACTCGACCATCACCAAATGGACTCCGCGTCGTAAACGCGGCACCTTTCTCGGCTTCTGGAATATCTCCCACAACCTCGGCGGCGCGGGCGCGGCAGGCGTGGCGCTGTTCGGCGCCAACTACCTGTTCGACGGTCACGTCATCGGCATGTTTATCTTCCCGTCGATTATCGCGCTGATTGTTGGCTTTATCGGTCTGCGTTTTGGCAGCGACTCCCCGGAGTCTTACGGTCTGGGTAAAGCTGAAGAACTGTTCGGCGAAGAGATCAGCGAAGAGGATAAAGAGACTGAAGAAAACGAAATGACCAAGTGGCAGATCTTTGTTGAATATGTATTGAAAAACAAAGTGATCTGGCTGCTGTGCTTCTCCAATATCTTCCTGTATGTGGTGCGTATTGGTATCGACCAGTGGTCAACCGTCTACGCCTTCCAGGAACTGAAACTTTCTAAAGAGGTGGCGATTCAGGGCTTTACCCTGTTCGAAGTGGGCGCGCTGGTCGGCACGTTGCTGTGGGGCTGGCTCTCTGACCTGGCGAACGGTCGTCGTGCGCTGGTAGCCTGTGTGGCGCTGGCGTTAATCATCGCCACCCTCGGCGTCTACCAGCACGCCAGCAACCAGTATGTCTATCTGGCCTCGCTGTTCGCGCTCGGTTTCCTGGTGTTTGGGCCGCAGCTGTTAATTGGCGTGGCGGCAGTCGGTTTCGTACCGAAAAAAGCTATCGGCGCTGCGGACGGTATCAAGGGAACCTTCGCTTATCTTATCGGCGATAGCTTTGCCAAGCTGGGTCTGGGCATGATTGCCGACGGCACCCCCGTTTTTGGTCTGACCGGCTGGGCGGGCACCTTCGCCGCGCTGGACGCCGCCGCGATCGGCTGTATCTGCCTGATGGCGATGGTCGCCGTGATGGAAGAGCGCAAAATCCGCCGTGAGAAAAAAATTCAGCAAGTCAATATCGCTTAAATGTGTGCATTTGGTAACGTTTTGCCCGGCTTAACGCCGGGCTTTTTTATGCCTTGCGTTCGTCAGACAGGATATCCGGCGTCTTGCGTAAATGAAGACAGGCGTTAATAAATCACATCCTGACAGGCCAGAACGTCGACAGTTATAAATTTACCGTTATGATGGGCATCCTGTTTGGTGACGGATGTGCGCATGATTTGGTTGATTCTGGCCACGTTTGTGGTGGTGTTTATTGTGGGTTTTCGGGTGCTGACATCGGATACCCGCCGGGCGATTCGCCGCCTGAGCGAACGTCTGAATATTGATGTAGTGCCGATAGAATCGATGATTGATCAGATGGGTAAAACGGCGGGCGGTGAGTTTTTACAGTATCTGCATCGCCCTGATGAGTCGCATTTGCAAAATGCCGCTCAGGTGTTACTGATCTGGCAAATGGTGATTGTCGATGGCGGCGATCAGAATTTGCAGCGGTGGCATCGGTTGCTGCAAAAAGCGCGTTTAGCCGCGCCGATCACCGATACACAGGTACGGCTGGCGCTGGGTTTTTTGCGCGAAATGGAACCCGATATGCAGGAGATCAACGCGTTTCAACTGCGCTATAACGCCTTTTTTCAGCCGGAAGAGGGTGTCCACTGGCTGCATTGATACTCTTCACTATCTCGTTAACAAAAGACGAGATGAATGAGGCTGGCAGGGGCGGCGAGCCACGATTAACGGCCAGATGGCGCGATTCATCGTTAGCTAAATAAAGCGTAGCCGCCAGCGTATTTGCTAAGGGTGAACCACAGAAGTAACGCACCGAATAACCGCTAACGACGCCAAAACATCAGAGACTTATAGCTCATCATTTCCGTGACATATATCACGGAAATGTGATCTCGTTTTGAACACTAAAACTGTGACTCCTTGCCATACCTCCTGTCTCAAAATTTCTTATCATAAACTCGAAGTTGTACATGATTGTCTATAGACAACTCTAAATGTTTAGGCGCGCCCCATGAAAACATTGAGTAAAAGTTCACACATCCCACTGTATCAACAGGTTGTGGAGTGGATAAGGGAAAGTATTTATAGCGGAGAATTAGTTGAGGATGACCGGATACCTTCAGAGTTTCAAATCATGGATATGCTGGAGGTGAGTCGCGGTACCGTTAAAAAAGCGGTTGACCAACTTGTCCGGGAAGGTGTTCTTGTGCAAGTGCAGGGTAAAGGAACTTTCGTAAAGAAGGAAAATGTTGCTTACCCACTGGGTGAAGGTTTGCTCTCCTTTGCTGAAGCCTTAGCCAGCCAGAAGATAAACTTCACAACCAGCGTCATAACCTCCCGACTGGAACCCGCTAACCGCTTTGTAGCAGAAAAACTGAGTATCAAACCGGGACAAGATGTTTTATTTCTTAAACGCCTTCGTTGTATTGGCGATGAAAAAGTCATGTTGATTGAAAATCGTATCAACATTGATCTCTGCCCCGGTATTATTGATGTAGATTTTACCAGGGAGAATTTATTTTCAGCAATAGAAAGATTATCCGATAAGAAAATAAGTTTTTCTGAAAGCCGTTACGCAGCCAAATTAATTGGTAATGAGCGAGGCCATTATCTTGATATTGGTGAAGACGCACCTGTTTTGCATTTGGAACAGTTGGTATTTTTCTCTAGAGGATTGGCCATTGATTTTGGTAACGTCTGGTTAAAAGGTAATAAATATTATCTTGGCACTATTTTACAGCGCCTGGATGCCTAACTAGCAAAGAGGAATCTATGCAGGATATTCATTTTCGCCGTCATTATGTTCGCCACCTCCCTAAAGAGGTGAGTCAGAATGACATAATCAAGGCTCTTGCCAGTCCGTTAATTAACGATGGTATGGTTGTATCTGATTTTGCCGATCACGTCATTACGCGAGAACAGAATTTTCCAACGGGTCTACCGGTTGAGCCTGTAGGTGTCGCTATTCCACATACTGATCACAGGTATGTTCGCCAAAACGCCATTAGCGTTGGAATACTGGCAGAACCCGTCAATTTCGAAGATATGGGCGGGGAACCAGATCCCGTACCTGTCAGGGTGGTGTTTATGCTTGCTTTAGGTGAAAGCAATAAGCAGCTCAACGTACTGGGTTGGATTATGGATGTGATCCAGGATGAGGATTTTATGCAGCAGTTACTGGTCATGAATGATGATGAAATTTATCAGTCAATTTACACACGCATATCTGAAAGAGGTGAAGTATGAGTAAAATGATACTATTTGTTTGCGCAACGGGTGTTGCTACTTCCACGGCTGTGGCAGAAAAAGTAATGGAATATTGTAAAGACAATGGACTTGATGTTAATTATTCACAAACTAATGTAGCCTCATTGCCAAACAATACCGATGGTGCAGCTTTGGTTGTATCAACAACGAAAGTTCCTTATGAACTGGATATTCCGGTTGTTAGTGGCCTGCCAATCATTACCGGAGTAGGTGAAGATAAAGTTCTTGAAAAAATAGTTTCAATCCTTAAAGGCCAAGCCTGATTTCATAAATAAAAAAACAGATAAATTATCCAGGCGCTAACGCGAGGTCTGGTCACATCTGAATAAGAGGTCGGATATGAATGATATAGCACATACTCTCTATACCGTTGTGCAATATGTCCTGGGATTTGGCCCAACGGTTTTATTGCCGCTGGTCCTTTTTTTCCTGGCATTGTTCTTCAAAGTAAAACCCGCTAAAGCACTTCGCTCATCGTTAATTGTCGGAATAGGGTTTGTCGGAATTTATGCCATCTTTGACATACTTACCAGCAACGTAGGCCCGGCTGCACAGGCAATGGTTGAGCGAACTGGTATTAGTCTGCCTGTGGTCGATTTAGGCTGGCCACCGTTGGCCGCAATTACCTGGGGCTCACCAATCGCACCCTTTGTCATTCCGCTGACGATGCTGATTAATGTCGCCATGCTGGCTCTGAATAAGACACGTACTGTTGATGTCGACATGTGGAACTACTGGCACTTTGCCCTGGCTGGAACGCTGGTTTACTACAGCACAGGGAGTTTTGTTTTGGGTCTGTCCGCAGCCGCTATTGCCGCGATCGTGGTTCTCAAACTGGCGGACTGGTCTGCGCCATTAGTGGCAAAGTACTTCGGTCTGGAAGGTATTTCACTTCCGACCCTGTCATCTGTCGTCTTCTTTCCGATTGGATTGCTGTTCGACAAAATTATCGACAAAATCCCTGGCGTTAACCGTATTCATATTGATCCGGAAAACGTTCAGAAAAAAATGGGAATCTTCGGTGAGCCTATGATGGTGGGTACTATTCTGGGGGTCTTGTTGGGCATCATTGCCGGGTATGACTTTAAACATATCCTATTGCTGGGGATCAGCATTGGCGGTGTCATGTTCATTCTTCCGCGTATGGTACGAATTTTGATGGAAGGTTTATTACCTCTGTCTGAAGCCATTAAGAAATATTTGAATGCCAAATATCCTGGCCGTGATGATCTCTTTATCGGACTGGATATCGCGGTAGCAGTAGGTAACCCAGCCATTATATCTACAGCACTGATTCTGACACCCATCTCTGTCTTTATTGCATTCCTTCTTCCTGGCAATAAAGTCCTGCCACTCGGAGACCTTGCGAACCTGGCAGTCATGGCTTCCATGATTGTACTGGCATGTCGTGGCAATATTTTCCGGGCTGTGATAACCGCAATTCCTGTTATTGTCGCCGACTTGTGGATTGCGACCAAAATTGCGCCATTTATTACCAGTATGGCTAAGGATGTCAATTTCAAAATGGCTGAGGGGTCAAGTGGTCAGGTATCAAGCTTCCTTGATGGCGGTAACCCCTTCCGTTTCTGGCTGCTTGAAATATTCAACGGAAATATTATTGCTATCGGGCTGATTCCTGTGCTTGCGCTGATTATTTATGGTGTTTTTCGCCTGACAAAAGGAACGGTCTATGCCTGATTACCACGCAGCGCTTGTCATTGACATTGGCACAACTAACTGCAAAGTCAGCTGTTATTCCTGTCATGACGTGTCAGTTCTGGAAGTCCGCAAGTTTCCGACGCCAATAATATCGTCGGACAAAGGCGAGGTAGATTTCGATGTCGAAGCGCTGTGGCAGGCACTGCGACTGGTAATGGCTGAACTGGTGGCTTCAGTACCGTTTCCGGTAAAAAATATCAGTATTGCGAGTTTCGGTGAGTCTGGTGTCTTTGTGGATAAGGAGGGCGTCATTCTTACCCCGATGCTGGCCTGGTATGATCGACGTGGTGAATCTTATCTCTCGTCATTAAGCAAGGCAGAGGCTGAAGAACTGTATTCTATAACGGGATTGCCACCTCACAGTAATTACTCAGCATTTAAAATGAGATGGTTGCTTGATAACTACTCCTTGCATGAAAGAAAAGATATCTGCTGGTTACATGCACCAGAAGTGTTGTTGTGGCGAATGACAGGTGCGAAAAAGACGGAAATATCCCTGGCCAGTAGAACGTTGTGTCTGGACATTGCTCGCCGTACCTGGTCTCGTAATGCTGCCGGGATTCTCGGCATACCGTTCGGTGTACTGGCTCCGTTGATAAAGCCAGGTGAAGTGGCCGGATGGGTGACGGCAACGCTTAGAGAGGAATTGGGCTTCTCTCATGAGGTAAAAGTTACCCTGGCCGGGCACGATCATATGGTCGGTGCCCGCGCATTACAGCTGCAACCGGGCGATGTGCTGAATTCTACTGGCACGACAGAGGGTATTTTACTGCTGAATACACAACCAACGCTTGATGTGCAGGCTCGCAGGGATAAGCTGGCAAATGGTTGTTACTCCGATGGTGAATTTTTCACGCTTTTCGCTTCTCTGCCTGTCGGCGGTTATGCGCTTGAATGGGTGAAAAAAACCTTTCGTTTAACTGATAAGGAAATAAGCACAGGCCTGGAAAAAGCCATGGAGCAATACCTCAAACCTTCCTGGTCTGTCGAGCATGTGCCGGTATTTATTCCTCATTTGCGGGGCTCGGGTTCGCCAAATAAAAATCGGCACACCCGTGGCCTGCTTTTTGGTCTGACGGATTCACTTCCTCCGGAGTCTCTGCTTGAGAGTGTCTTTATCGGCCTGGTGATGGAGTTTGCACACTGTCACGGGTGCTTTAATATCCCGGCGGGCAGGACAGTAAAAGTCATTGGCCCTGCGGTGAAAAACCCATACTGGCTCCAGTTGAAGGCTGACATCCTCCAGTGTCCAATTGAGGCCATTGCTTTTGATGAAACCGTCTCCCTTGGAGCATTGTTGATAGCCTGTCCGAATGTTGTCCCCCCGACTGTTCCTGTGGCTGAGCGATATTTTCCTGACGCGGTTCGTTCTGCAAAGTTGAAAATATATCAGCAGCAATGGCTGTCATTTTATCAATTTAAACTGCGGCAAGAAGGGGCGCTTATTGGTGAATAACTGTGATAACTCAATAGTTCGATAATTTACTTACACTGCTCACATAAATATCTGGAGTTAATATGCCTTTAGTCAATGGTAGGATCCTGCTCAATTGTATTCAGGAAAAACATGTCCTTGCGGGTGCATTTAATACAACGAACCTGGAGACAACAATTTCCATTCTTAATGCAATAGAACGTTCCGGATTGCCCAATTTTATTCAAATTGCTCCTACTAATGCACAGCTTTCAGGTTACGATTACATTTATGAAATAGTTAAGCGACATGCCGATAAAATGGATATTCCTGTCAGCCTGCATCTGGATCATGGGAAAACTCTGGAAGATGTTAAGCAGGCTGTCCGGGCCGGATTTACCTCAGTAATGATTGATGGCGCGGCGCTACCGTTCGAAGAAAATATTGCATTTACCCGAGAAGCCGTCGATTTCTGTAAATCATTTGGTGTTCCCGTCGAAGCGGAATTAGGCGCTATTCTGGGTAAGGAAGATGATCATGTCAGCGAGGCTGACTGCAAAACTGAACCTGAGAAGGTTCAGCGCTTTGTTGAGGAGACAGGGTGCGACATGCTGGCAGTGTCAATTGGTAATGTACATGGTCTTGAAGATATCCCACGCATTGATATCCCGCTATTACAACGCATCGCGTCTGTCAGTCCGGTACCTTTGGTTATTCATGGAGGTTCTGGTATTGACGCGGATATTCTTCGCAGCTTTGTTAATTACAAAGTAGCCAAAGTGAATATTGCGAGTGATTTGCGCAAAGCCTTTATTACTACTGTTGGTAAGGCTTGGGTAAATAATAACAACGAGGCTAATCTGGCGCGTGTCATGGCGAACGCAAAACAGGCAGTTGAGGATGATGTTTATTCTAAAATTAAGATGATGAATAAACATCACTCAGCATTTCGCAAAGTCTCTTAAGGAAAATATATGATTAGACAAACAGTACGCGTTATGAACAGTACGGGGCTTCATGCGCGGCCAGCCGCTACGCTTGCGAAAATTGTCAAAAAATACCAGTCTTCATTAACGCTAGTTAATAATGACAAAGAAATTCCCATTAAAGGAATGATGAGTATTTTGGGGGCTGGCGTAAAGGGAAACACAATGATTGATTTAATTTGTGATGGACAGGATGAACTGGCTTTTATGGATGAATTAAAATCTGCATTTGCTGATGGCTTTGGTGAGTCAGTATAGTGCAATTCCCGTCAAACGGCGCAGGAAGTTGTAGAGGCTTCCTGCACTCATTATCGTATGAATCGTCTCCACCCGGAAAACAATCCCGTCTGAGACTGTTATTAAATTTGTTTAATTACCCGTTGTTGAAGTGCTCATTTCAACAACGGGACAGGCAAATTATGGACGAAAAGAAACTCAAAGCCCTTGCGGCGGAACTGACTAAAGGGATGACCCCGCGCGAAATTGTTGCTACGTTCGAAAAAATGGAGTATGCCGATCCAAAACTGGCGGTGAGTCGTTTTATTCTCAAGTTAGGTGACCACCTGAGCGATCACCTTTAAAGTTATACAGAATTACTGACAGACTCTTTAGGAATCGAAACCAGGAGAATATCTCACAGGTGACATCGCACCTTTCTTTCTAAGATCCTCTGGAATCTTTTTACCGAGATAAAGCTGTGCTATCGCAGGTGGCGCTACTTTTCCTCGAAATCCAAAGCGGGAATTTTGAGTAGCTTCAAACTCCTCGTCTTCATCCCATGAGGATATCTCTGGGAAATTCTCACGGGTAGATTTGAGCCACTCATCAGCGACATATACACCCCTTACGATTCCCTTCACTGTAGCCAATATAACTTCAGCCTTACGGGCACGCTCAACGCTGACCCGCCAGCTAAAACGTACGGCATCATAAAGGTCCACATCTTTTGAACTTCTGTTAACAGAGATCATCAGGGCTTTATGTTGGAATACAATTGTTTCAGGTTGGTACGTGGCGATTAACTCTTTGATGTGTGCAGCGCCATATTCATTACTGCCAGCACCGTTCATGATATTAGTTAAACCGGGGTAGGCGTCTATAAGGGCGGCTTCAACCTCGTAAGCGGTCTTTTCATCAGCTATACCGTGTCGGTGAATAACATGAATGACCTCAAGACCAGCTAATCTTATCTCTCGAAGTTGCTTGAGCTTGTTACTAAGTAACTCATCATCATCCACTGCTGCGACCTCACCGCGCATATGAGCAAATACACGATTGCCTTTTCCCTTCCCCACGTAGAAGGTACTTCCGTCCCTGGGATCAATTAATCGATACACATACCAGCCAAGGTGTTCCATTACTCCCGGTGGAAACTCATTAATATCCATGTCATAACGCCTATCAATTGATTCATAAAACCATGATACTGTCGATTAACAACTTATAGTACTCATTAATCTTTCCCGATGATTGATAAAGTGAGCAGCGTCTGCTGTTGGCGCTTAGCGGACATTTTTACTTTGCCCAACCCCAGACATCCGACTTAGCCTTAACAGACCATCGGTAAAACTCTCATACCAGCACCTTTAGCCCGTGTTTTTGGACAACATTAAGTAGTTTCAGTGATATCCCGCTGGGACGCTTGGCGCCGCTTTCCCACTTTTGAACCGTTGATACGCTGGTATTCAGGTACCGAGCGAAAACCGGCTGGCTAACGTTGAGTTCTTCTCGTAACGCTTTTATTTCAAGTGGCTGCAGATCTTTGATGCTGCTTAAGCAGGCCGTGTCAAAACTGCGCATTGTCTCCTGGGGAATGGCATCCACGCTAAATAATCCAGATGCCGCGCTATGAATCGCTTCAAAGGCAGGGCTTTTGAATTTAGTTTTTGCTGACATAGCGCACCTCTACCAGTTCTTTGTTATTAATGAGTGCCGTTATCTGATCTTCGGTCAGGCAAGCATAGTGTTTTGCTAACTCACGGAAACCCGCGAGTTCGCGATAGCTAATGTTGGCCATATCCTGTTTGGCATACAGGAAGGTGTAAAACCAATGCTCGCCTCCCTTTGCCAACACGATTGCGCGATCGCGATTTTGATTGAGACGTTTTTTATAAACTCCGCCGCCAAGATTATCTGCTTTTCCTTGCAGTACGGCGTTGATGGCCTCGCTTAACTCGTCATCTTTTATCGTGTGGGACTTCGCTTCTCTGTTAAACCACCTGGTTTTGAAGATTCGCATCAGGTTGACATCCTGTAATCTAAAGTATAGCACCAAGTGATACACTATGTCTTACCTTTTGGTTTTGCACGCAACGAGAGAAGATAATTCTCAACGCTCGACCAGCCTCGCAAAATGCAGCGCAACAATGTCAGTTGCTAAAACGTTAATCAGATCACATTTTGTAATGTTACACTGCGTGGATTTTCCGCACTAAAACGACGCAGGTAACCACAATGAATGAAAATATCGCAGAAAAATTCCGCGCTGATGGGGTTGCCAGGCCTAACTGGTCAGCCGTTTTTGCCGTAGCGTTTTGTGTCGCCTGCCTGATTACCGTTGAGTTTTTGCCCGTTAGTCTGTTGACGCCGATGGCGCAGGATCTGGGGATCTCCGAGGGCGTCGCCGGTCAGTCGGTCACCGTTACGGCATTTGTCGCGATGTTTTCCAGCCTGTTCATTACCCAGATTATTCAGGCGACCGACAGGCGTTATATCGTTATTCTGTTCGCCGTTTTGCTGACGGCTTCTTGTCTGATGGTCTCCTTTGCCAACAGCTTTACGCTGCTATTGCTGGGCCGCGCCTGTCTTGGGTTGGCGCTGGGCGGATTCTGGGCGATGTCGGCGTCGCTGACCATGCGACTGGTTCCCGCGCGTACCGTGCCGAAAGCGCTGTCGGTGATTTTTGGCGCGGTTTCCATCGCGTTAGTGATCGCCGCGCCGCTGGGCAGTTTTTTGGGCGGTATTATTGGCTGGCGTAATGTCTTTAACGCCGCTGCGGTGATGGGCGTACTGTGCGTCATCTGGGTGGTGAAATCACTGCCGTCGCTGCCGGGCGAACCTTCTCACCAGAAACAGAATATGTTTAGCCTGTTGCAACGCCCTGGCGTGATGGCCGGGATGATCGCCATCTTTATGTCTTTTGCCGGGCAGTTCGCTTTCTTTACCTATATTCGCCCGGTCTATATGAATCTGGCGGGCTTTGACGTTGATGGTCTGACTCTGGTGTTGCTAAGCTTTGGTATTGCCAGCTTCGTTGGCACTTCTTTCTCATCTTATGTCCTGAAACGTTCGGTAAAACTGGCGCTGGCCGGTGCGCCGCTGCTACTGGCGCTGAGCGCGCTGACGCTCATTGTGTGGGGAAGCGACAAAACCGTGGCGGCGGTCATAGCGATTATCTGGGGACTGGCGTTTGCGCTGGTGCCGGTGGGATGGTCAACGTGGATCACTCGTTCCCTTGCCGATCAGGCGGAAAAAGCCGGTTCCATCCAGGTCGCGGTGATTCAACTGGCAAATACCTGTGGCGCGGCGGTGGGCGGTTATGCGCTCGACAATTTCGGGCTCCTTTCGCCGCTGGCGCTTTCCGGCGGACTGATGCTGTTGACGGCGTTAGTCGTGGCGGCGAAAGTCCGTATTACGCCAATGAGTTGATATTTCTGCCATTTGTAGGCCGGATACGACGTTAGTCGTTATCCGGCAATAATAAACGCTTAATCAAAACCGTTATGCTCTGCGGTAGCGGCAAACCATTCTCCGCTTTTTTTCACCGTGCGCGTTTGGGTGGCTAAATCCAGTTGTACAAAACCATAGCGATTTTTATAGCCGTTCAGCCATGACCAGTTATCGATAAAGGTCCACATGTGGTAGCCAAGACAGTGACAGCCCTCGCTAATGCCTTTATGCAGCCATTTAAGATGCTCAGAAATAAAGTCAATCCGGTAATCATCGTGAATCTGTCCCGCTTGCGCAAAACGCTGCTCGTTCTCAACGCCCATCCCGTTTTCGGAGATAAAACAGCGCGGATTGCCGTAATTATCCCGTAGGTTGGTGATGATGTCGTAAATTCCGGGCGCGTAAATTTCCCAGCCGCGGTAAGGGTTCATCTTGCGCCCCGGCATGTCGTAATAGTCAAATAACCACCCCGGCATAAATGGCGCTTGCGGATTCACCGCCGTATCACGGCATTTCACGCGGCGCGGCTGATAATAGTTAATCCCCAGTAAATCGATTTTGCCGTCGGCAATAAGCTGACGGTCACCTGGCTGACAGGCAGGCAACTGGTCATAGGTTTTCAGCAGCGCCACCAGCTCCGCCGGGTATTCTCCCTTTAATACCGGGTCAAGAAAACTGCGGTTGAATAACAGATCCGCATGATGCGCGGCTTGCACATCGGCGGGATGCTGCGAGCGTGGGTAGGACGGCGTCAGATTCAGCACTACGCCGATTTCACCGTCGTAGCGCCCGGCGCGCCAGGCGCGCACGGCGGTCGAGTGCGCCAGCACGGTATGGTACGCCACGGTGGCTGCACGTTTAAAATCCACCACATTGGGATAGTGGAAGTCGTACAAATAGCCGCCTTCCACCGGCACAATCGGCTCATTAAAGGTAAACCAGTGCTTCACGCGGTCGCCAAACAAGGTAAAACACGTTTGCGCGTACCGACCAAACGCCTCTACGACGTCGCGATTTTCCCAGCCGCCTTTCTCCTGCATGACCATCGGCATATCAAAATGGAACAGCGTAATAAACGGCGTGATGCCCTGCGCCAGTAGCTCGTCGATGACGTGATTGTAGAAGCTCACCGCTTGTGGATTCACCTCGCCTACGCCGTCTGGAATGAGCCGCGCCCAGCTTAGCGAGGTGCGAAAACTGTTATGTTTTAACTGTTTCAGTAGCGCGATGTCTTGCTTCCAGTGGCGATAGAACGTTGAGGTTTCTGCTGGACCGACGCCCTGATGAAAACGACCCGGCTGGCGCTCGAACCACACATCCCACGTGGTCTGGCTTTTACCGCCATTCAGACTATCCCCTTCGGTTTGCAACGCTGAGCAGGCGCTGCCCCACCAGAAGTTATCGGGAAAACGGTATCGCATTGTCGTGCTCCTTGATCGCGTAAATTCGCTCCAGAATACGCGGTTTTGGCGAACAGAAACCGGTTACAGTCCGCATTTTCGCGACCAAAAAACGGAAAAGGTGTGCTACATCTCCGGGCATTCCACCTTGCCGAGAGCCTGCCAGTAGTTATGCTGATTGTTGCGCTCTATCGCGATCATCGCCTCCCGAATATGCTGCTGGTTCCCCTCGCTCGCCATGATTTTTTTCTCCCAGGCTTCATCGGTTAGCGCGCCTTTGGGCGTACACATTTTGCGCAAATCCTTTAAAATCGTGGTTTTTTCATGCGCCGACTGGAGTGAGCTAAACGGAGAGTCGGCATACGTGACGCCCGGTAGCGCGACAAGCGCGGCAATAAGCAGAAGCGTTTTTCGTTTCATAAACGGTATCCTTATCGGTTTGCACTTTTTCAAGAGTAAGTGTAGACCGTGCGACGTTCACTCATCGGGGCGTGTTATCCGTTGGCGTTGAAGTCAGGCAAAAGTGGGAAGGCGGTTTCTCGCTGCGCCTTCACTTTCTTGCGTGGCAGAATAGTGTATGTTCTGACTACTCTTTTATTTCGTAAGCGGTAGTGTAATGAGACGTATTGAGATCGTACTGGGAGAGCTGGAACGGCTGACGCGCGGGCTATGTCTTGCCGATTTGGCGCAGGAGACGGCGTTTACGGCGGAGGCGATAGGTTTCAATCTTGGGCTGGCGCGTAACTCCGTCAGCAAAGATCTCAATCAGTTATGGAATGACGGCCTGGCAATCAAAAGCCGTGGCCGCCCGGTCTATTTTCTGCATCGCCAGGCGCTGGAAACGTTGCTGGGACGACAGCTGGAAGAGTCTGAACGCGAGGTGCGAACGGTGGCGGATGTGCTACCGCATGAAGAGCATTACGCGCCCGACGATCCGTTTACCAGCCTGATTGGTTACGATCGTAGCCTGCGTGATGCGGTAGAAAAAGGCCGTGCGGCGGTACTCTATCCGCACGGTTTACACGTTCTGCTTACCGGGCCGTCCGGCGTCGGTAAAACCTTTTTTGCGGAACTGATGCACCGTTTCGCCTGTGAACAGGCGAGCGGCGTTATCCCGCCGCTGGTCTACTTTAACTGCGCGGAATACGCCCATAACCCGGAACTGCTCTCCTCTCATCTGTTTGGTCATCGGCAGGGGGCATTTACCGGCGCGAATGAACATAAAACAGGCCTCGTGGAGCAGGCGGACGGTGGTTATCTGCTGCTGGACGAGGTGCACCGTCTGTCTTATGAAGGGCAGGAAAAGCTGTTCTCTATTCTGGATAAAGGCGAGTACCGTCCGCTCGGCGTGAGCAGCCAGCCGCGATCAATTTCGGTACGCCTGATTTGCGCCACTACCGAGCCGGTCGGGTCGGCGCTGTTACGTACTTTCCAGCGGCGTATTCAGGTATGCATTGATTTGCCGGGCATTCGCCAGCGCTCCGTTGAAGAACAGATCGAACTGATCGTGGGGTTCTTACAGCGGGAAAGCCGCAAAATAGAACGCACGGTCAGCATTGATAAACCGTTGTTGCTCTGGTTGCTGAATAAACCCCTGGAAGGCAATATCGGTCAGCTAAAAAGCGATATTCAGTTTCTTTGCGCTCAGGCGTGGGCATCGGGAATGACCGAGCATAACGACACGCTACAGCTGGATAAACGGCTGGCGGAGATGTCGGTTAACCCGACGCCGGAACAGCGTCTATTGGTGGATACTCTGTTTGACGGTAAAGCGCGGCTAAATATAGACGCGCGCACGCTGCCCGCATTGAAGACGTCGCTGGCGACCGGGGCGGAAATTGAAGAGAGCGACCTCTTTTACAGCTTCCTGACGCGCGAATATGTTAATTTGCGCAACAGTAACGTCCCCCCGGCGGAGACGCTGGCGATCCTGAAAAATAAACTCAGCTCGATTTTTGAATACGGTCTCTACAGCCGCGACAGCGTGGCGCATCCGCCGCGCTATGGCGACCAGATTGAAGAGCGCGTGACGCTGCTGATTGGCTGCGTAGAGCAGGTGTTGGGCTTTTCGCTGCCGGAAAATCTGGTTAACCCACTGCGTAAACACTTCCTGGCGCTGATAGGCTACGTGCAGCGTGGCCTGATCCCGCAGCTTTACTCTTCCAGTTTGATCCTGGATCGCTGCAAAGACGAATATGACAACGCCGCGCTGCTGTGTCGGAAAATCAACGAACTGCTGCATATTCAGTGTCCGGCGACGGAAGTGGTCTGGCTATGCCTGTTCCTGAAAGAGTGCCGCCATTATCGTCAGCGCATCGATGCCAGCCCCGACTGCGGGGTCATTTTGATCGCTCACGGCGCGACCACCGCCACCAGTCAGGCGCAATATGTCAACCGCGTGCTGGAGCGCGAGCTGTTCAGCGCCATCGACATGCCGTTTGAACAGTCGGTGCATGACACGCTGGAAACGCTGACCCAAATGATTCAAACCCGCCAATATCGGCGGCTTATCCTGTTGGTGGACATCGGTTCATTGATCCATTTCGGCAGTACGATCAGTAAGTTATTCCAGATAGATGTTTTGCTCATGCCGAACATCACGCTGACCAGTCTGCTGGAAGTCGGGCTGGATTTAAGCTATGAAACCAGCGATTTACTACAGCTGACGGCGCTCCTGCAGAGTAAAAATATCCCCTGCCAGCTTTGTACGCCGCAGCAGGAGAACGGCGGCAAAGTGCTGGTCATCTCCTGTATTACCGGCATGGGAACGGCGGAAAAAATCAAAAAGGTGCTGGAGGAGAGCTTTGGCGAACTGATGTCGCAGGACACCAGGATGGTGATCCTTGATTATAACGAGGTACGTAGTCTGGAGCGCGTTCAGCAGGCATTGAATGCCAGCGAGCGGCTGGCGGGGATTGTCGGCACTTTCCAGCCGGGGCTGCCGGATATTCCGTTTATTTCGCTGGAAGAGCTTTTCTCCGAACAAGGGCCGGAACTGGTGTTGAGCCTGTTAACGCCCGATCTGTCCAACGCTGAACGCCGTCTGGAGATGGAGCGCAGCGCGATGCGCTTTATCAGCGCGCTAACGATGGAGAGCATCATCAACCATATTTCCGTGCTTAACCCGCAGCGTATTCTGAAAGAGATGGAGGGCGTTTTTAACCATCTGACGTCTTCGCTTTCCCTGAAACCAAGCCGCCAGGTGACACTGCGCTTCCTGATCCACTGCTGCTGTATGGTAGAGCGTATTGTGATTAACCGAAAACCGTTACAGATGGCGCTGGAAAGTCAGCCGAATCTGGACGCGCGCGCGTTTAGTGTCATCAAATCCGCTTTTCTGCCGATCGAAGACGCCTACGCCATCCGTTTATCGGATGCGGAATATTTTTATATCTACGAACTGCTCTATAGCTAATCCTTTTACTGGCGGGGCTTCGCGCCTCGCCAGACCTTTCTTCTTCCTCGCGTGACACAAATTCTGGCACAACCTTTGCTCTTCTGATGATGCGTTATGCCGGATAGCGGCGTAAACGCCTTATTCGGCCTACCGGGAGTGTCCTGTAGGCCCGGTAAGCGCAGTGCCACCGGGCAATATATGCCGGTGTCCTCATGTAATTGCGCCAGGAGGCCATTTTGACTACCACACAACCGTTGCCCCACATCCTGCTGCTGACGCATGGCGGCTGGGGACAACCGCTTTGCAACAGCCTGCGTATGGTCACGGGCGAAATTAAAGGCGTGACGGAAATCGCGCTAATGCCTGTCGATACGCTGGGCGAGTTTTATCAACGCGTCGAGGCCGTGGTGAAAACGCTGCCGGAGGGCTCGCTGATCCTGACAGATTTTGTCGGCGGCACGACGTCCAACGTCGCGGCGCGACTAAGCGCCGATTATCCGGTGGCGGTGATTGCCGGACTGAATGCGTCGCTACTGCTGGAGGCGCTGGACAGGCGCGAACAAGGGATGCTAACCGCCTGCGTGGATGAGTTAGTTGAGGCCGGGCGCAGTAGCTGCCTGGATGTGGTCGCCCATGTACGTCAGCTACAACAATCACTCTAAGGAAAACATCATGGCCAATATCGTTTTATGCCGCATCGACAGCCGTCTCATTCATGGGCAGGTTGTCACGAAGTGGGTCGGACAATCTCAGGCGAACCGGATAGCCGTTGTGAGTGATGAACTGGATGCCGATCCGTTTATGAAAAATATCTACCTGATGGCCGCGCCGCCAAATATCAAAGTGGATTGCTTCGGCAACCAGAGTTTTGCCGCCGCATGGAAAGAAAATCAGCTTGGCGACGGTAACGTGCTGGTGCTTTTTCCCTCACTGGCGGCGGTGCAGAACGCCATACAACTGGGCTTTGACGTTACCCGCATTCAGGTTGGCGGTCTCGGCGGCGGGCCAAACCGCAAGGCGGTTTTTCAGAATATTACGCTGGATGAAAAAGACGTCGGCATTCTTAACGACCTGAAAAACCGTGGCGTTCAGGTATTTTTCCAGACCATCCCGGAAGATAAGCCGCAGCCGCTCGACGATATCCTGAAAAAATTCTAACCCTTTAATAGACACAAAATCATTCTGGATGCATCGAGGCGGCAACTGAGTGAATCCCCTGGAGCTTACTAAAGTAAGTGACTGGGGTGAGCGAAGGCAGCCAACAATGAGGCAGCCTGAAGGATGAAGTGTATAGGATAACATTATGGATACCTTACTTTTTGCAAGCCTGATGGGGTTGTATTACTGGTTTGCCCGTTTACGCCTCGGCTACACCTTCTCCGCGATGTTGTTACAACCGGTGGTGATCGCGGTATTTGTCGGGCTTTTGCTTGGCAACATGCAGACCGCGATGATTATCGGCGCAGGGATGCAGCTCGTTTATTTGGGCGTGACCTCAACGCCGGGCGGCAACGTGCCGTCGGACCCGGCGCTGGCGGCCTGTATCTCCATTCCTATCGCGGTGAAGGCCGGTATGGACCCAAACCTGGCGATCGCGCTGGCAATCCCGTTTGGCGTGATTGGCGTGTTTCTCGATCAGCTGAGGCGCACGCTGAACGCCGCCTGGGTGCATATGGCGGATAAACACGCGGAAACGGCAAACATGGCGGGCATCATGCGTTGCGCCTTTCTTTACCCGGCATTGCTGGGGCTGGTGCTGCGCTTCCCGGTGGTCTTTGCCGCTAACTACTTTGGCCAGGATGTGGTGGAAAGTTTCCTTAAACTGATGCCGCACTGGTTAACCCACTCCTTTGAAATCATGGGCGGCATTCTGCCGGCGCTGGGCTTTGCCATCACCATTATGGTGATCGGTAAAAAGAGCCTGTTGCCGTGGTTTATCGGCGGGTTCTTCGCGGTGTTGTACCTCAAGGTCGACATCATGGCGATGGCCATCTTCGGCACCTGTGTCGCCTTCCTGATTAAAGGCCTGGCGAAAAATGAAGGAGCAGCATGATGAGCAGTGACGTAATGCAACATGAACTGGTTGAGCGCGCGCGGGAAAGCGGGGCGCTGACCAAAGCAGACATCACCAAAGCCTGGTTTATCTACTGGCTGGGCGCCGAGGTTTCCAGCTCCTATGAGCGCTTACAAAGCCTGATTTTCTGCGCCTCGATGACGCCGATCATCAAAAAACTCTACCCGCAAAAAGAGGAGCAGGTAGAAGCGCTAAAACGCCACCTTAACTTCTTTAATTCCGAGCAGACTTTCGGCGCGGTGATTCAGGGCATCTCTATTGCCATGGAAGAACAAAAAACGCGCGGCGAGCCGATTAACGACTCGTCTATCACCGGCATTAAAACTGGCCTGATGGGGCCGCTTGCCGGGATGGGCGACTCGATTATCTGGGCGGCGGTGATGCCGCTGTTGATAGCGATCTTTATTCCGTTCGCGGCAAATGGCAGCGCGATGGGCGGTATTATCCCGCTGATTCTCTACCCGGCGATCACCCTGGCGATCAGCTACGGCATGGTCCACAAGGGGTATACGCTGGGGCGTGATTCGATTATCGGCCTGCTGCAAGGGGGGCGAATCAAAGAACTGATCTACGGGGCCAACGTGCTGGGTTTGATCATGATGGGCGCGCTTTCCGCCAGCTACGTCAAAATCACCACGCCGTTAAAAATTAGCGCCTTGAAAGGATCTGAAGTGGTGGTTCAGCAGATCCTCGACTCTATCGCGCCGGGCTTACTGCCACTGGCGGCGGTATTCGCCATCTACTTCTATCTGGTAAAAAAAGGGCCGCGCTACACCACCATTTTACTGTCGATTGTCGCACTGAGCATAGTCTGTTCGTTGTTGGGAGTGCTGTAAATCATGACGCCGAATATCTATCAACAACTGGGGTTGAAAAAGGTCATTAACGCCTGCGGCAAAATGACCATTCTGGGCGTCTCAAGCGTCGCGCCGGAGGTCATGCAGGCCACCGCGCGCGCGGCTTCCGCTTTCGTCGAGATTGACGCGCTGGTGGAAAAAACCGGCGAACTGGTATCGCGCTATACGGGTGCTGAAGATAGCTATATCACCTCGTGCGCCTCGGCGGGTATTGCCATTGCCGTCGCTGCCGCTATCACCCACGGCGATCGGGCGCGCGTCGCCCTGATGCCGGACAGTAGCGGTATGGCCAATGAGGTGGTGATGCTGCGCGGGCATAATGTGGACTACGGCGCGCCAGTCACCAGCGCCATTCGTCTTGGCGGCGGGCGCATAGTGGAAGTGGGGTCGAGCAATCTGGCGGCCCGCTGGCAACTGGAAAGCGCCATTAACGAAAAGACCGCCGCGCTACTGTATGTGAAATCACACCATTGCGTACAGAAAGGCATGTTGAGCATTGACGATTTTGTACAGGTGGCGCAGGCCAACCACCTGCCGTTGATTGTCGATGCCGCGGCGGAAGAGGATTTGCGCGGCTGGGTGGCGAGCGGCGCGGATATGGTTATCTACAGTGGGGCGAAAGCCTTTAATGCGCCAACCTCCGGCTTTATCACTGGTAAGAAAACGTGGATTGCCGCCTGCAAAGCGCAGCACCAGGGGATTGCCAGGGCAATGAAAATCGGCAAGGAAAACATGGTTGGGCTGGTGTATGCGCTGGAGAATTACCACCAGGGCCAGACGACCGTGACCGCAGCACAGTTACAGCCGGTCGCGGAAGCGATTTCCGCCATTCGCGGGCTTTATGCCGATATCGAACAGGATGAGGCCGGGCGTGCAATCTGGCGTATTCGTGTGCGGGTGAACGCATCTGAATTGGGACTGAATGCGCAGGACGTCGAAGCGCAGTTGCGCGGCGGTGAGATAGCGATTTACGCCCGCAAATATCAGCTTCATCAGGGGGTTTTTAGCCTCGATCCACGCACGGTAGCCGAAGGGGAAATGGCATTGATTGTGGCGCGACTCAGGGAGATTGCAGAACATGCAGCAGATTAATTTTTATCGTCAGCGGGTAGCGATTAACGTGCTGGCAAAGGATATCGCCAACGCGAAGGCTATCTATGAAGCCGCCGAAGGCCATGCGGTCATTGGCGTACTTTCCGCGCAGTTCGCTACGGTAGAAGAGGGCGTGCCGGAGGTGAAACGCTGGATGGCGGAGGTGCCGTCAATCTCAGTGGGTCTGGGCGCAGGCGACCCGGCGCAGTACTACAAAGCGGCGATGATTGCCGCCCATACTCACCCGGCCCACGTCAACCAGACTTTTACCGGCAGCGGCTTCGCAGCGGGCGCACTGGCGGCGACAGGCGGCGAGCAAACACATATTAACGCCCTGGTCAGCCCGACGGGAACGCCTGGCGAGGTGGTGATTTCTACCGGCGTCAGCAGCAGCCAGGGAACGCCAGCCCGCGTTTCCTGTGAAGCGGCGGTACGCATGATGCAGGATATGGGCGCACATGCGGCGAAGTTTTTCCCGATGGGCGGCGAGAAGTCGTTACCGGAACTCTATGCGCTGGCGACAACCGCCGCCCGCCAAGGCATGACGCTCATCGAGCCGACCGGCGGTATCTCACTGGATAATTTCGGTATTATCCTGCAAACCTGCCTGGAGGCAGGCGTGCCGCGCGTCATGCCGCATGTTTACAGCTCGATTATCGATCCGCAAACCGGCAATACGCGCCCCGAAGACGTCATTCGGTTGATGGAGATAGTTAAAGCGCTGGTGTGAGATTTATCGCCGAAGAGCGCTGCGTTTACCTGGCCTACAGATGACGTGTATTTGTAGGCCCGGTTAGCGTTACGCTACCGGGCGATAATGCGTAGCAGGCCGGGCAAAAATGTACGTATTGCAGCCGTCAGTGATTCCCTTTCGAGCCTCCTCGCAGGGTTAAATTTTCCTGAATGCTGTCTGTATTTTTGGCGAGTACAGTGGCGTCATCTTATTCCTCAGGTGACGGATCGCCATGAAAAAAAGCCCCACGTCCACGCCCCATGATGCGGTATTCAAAACGTTTTTACGCCATCCGGATACCGCGCGGGATTTTCTCAATATTCATCTTCCCCATTCGCTAAGAATACGTTGCGATCTGACGACGTTAAAACTGGCGCCGGACAGTTTTATCGAGAAAAATTTACGCGCGTTTTATTCCGATGTCCTTTGGTCACTAAAAACGTGTGAAGGCGACGGTTATATCTATGTCGTTATAGAGCATCAGAGTACGCCGGACGCGCATATGGCGTTCCGGTTAATGCGTTACGCGACTGCCGCGATGCAGCGCCATCTGGATGCTGGCCATAAAACGTTACCGCTGGTGATTCCCATGCTGTTTTACCATGGCGCGAAAAGCCCGTATCCCTTTTCGCTTTGCTGGCTGGATGAGTTTGACGATCCTGCACTGGCGCGTCAGCTTTATGCGACGGCATTTCCACTGGTAGACATTACGGTGGTGCCGGATAACGAGATTATGCAGCATCGACGTATCGCGATGTTGGAGCTGGTACAAAAGCATATACGTCAGCGCGACCTGATGGGATTGGTCGAGCGCTTAGCGGTACTTCTGATTACGGGAAACGCTAATGACAGTCAGCTAAAAGCGCTGTTTAATTATTTGCTAATACAGCATGGCAGCACGCCTCGTTTTGGCAAGTTTATCCGCGAGGTGGCGCGTCGTGTTCCCCAACACAAGGAGAGATTAATGACGATCGTAGACAGAATACGTGAATCGGGGCGCAGAAAAGGTAAGCGTGAAGGCGTGCAACAAGGCATACAGCAAGGTATACATCAAGGTAAGCAGGAGGAGGCCTTGCGTATTGCGCATACGATGCTGGAACAGGGGATCGAGCGAGAGATGGTGCTGATGATTACCGGGCTTTCTGACGAAGAGATTAAGGCAAAGCGCCATTAAACTTTTCCCTCTTCCGCCCGGTCATCGTGATTATCAACGGCGTTAAGCGGCCCGCGCGCGTCGACGGGAATCGAGGGAGATCAGAATCACTGACGAGAGAATGAGCAGCGTGCCCAGCCAGTCCGGCAAGGTAAAACTAATCCCCAACAGCAGCAGCGACAGCAGGGCGCTGCTTAACGGTTCCGCGCAGCTTAAAATGCTGGCCTTGGGGCCACCAATCAGTTGCGCTCCTTTCAAATACAGGCTGAACGTCAGCGACGTACCAATCACCACAAGGTAGAAAAAGGCCAGAATCAGACTGCCGCTCACCGCAAAGTGCGTTCCTTCTTTAGCGTAGAAGGGCAGCAGAATAAGGCCGCCAAAGGACATACTCCAGCCGACCACTGGCAGTGTGCCGTATTGGGCGATTAGCCTGGAAGGCCAGGTCGTATAAAAGGCGGCGGCAAATGCGGAGGCGATACCCCAGAACAGCGCGCCTGAAGAGATCGACAGCGATGTTGGATTGCCGTGAGTCACCAGTAAAAAGGTGCCGATAAGCGATGTAAGAATGGCGGTTAAGACCAGAATGCCTGGTCGTGTTCTTCGCGCTAATGCAAACCACGCGACAATAATGGTCGGCGATAAAAATTGCAGCACTGTCGCGGTGGCGGCATTGGATTTTTCAATCGTGAGCAGGAAGGTTAGCTGAACGGTGAGCGCGCCCACCACGGAGAAAATCAGCAGACTCAGTGCATCTTTGCGGTTTTTAAGAATCGAAAATATCTTATCGCCGTGCATAAAGGAGAAGGTCACCAGTATCAGCCCGGCGAATAACAAACGTATCATCGTCAGGAACTGTGACGACATACGGCTTTGCTCCATGATGTACTGCGCGCAAACACCTGAACTCCCCCACAATACGGCGGCAATCAGGACGTTTAGCATCCCTTTTCTGGTGGAACCCATTTTTTCCTCGTCATGTTGTTTTATTTTTTTACGTGCAGGCATCATAACAGAGCTATCGTCGGCATTAAGCAGGAATTTATTGTTTAATGATTTCAGGCGAGCCTGTTATTGACATAATATTGTCATTTTTTTGACATAGGAAAATATCAAACAAACTTAAACAGATCGTCACTATCCCCGCCTTTGCACTTTACAGAACATATTGACTGACTATAATAAGCGCAAATTCATGCAGGAGTAATATGTTGGACAGTCACTTTTACGTAAATCATCTGGCAAGTTAACGCACGCTATTCCTGCGCTGCTTGCCGAACCGGTGGGCAGCAATCTCCCCTTGTGACGATTGTCATCCCAATAATGTTACAACACGCGCATTGTCGCGAGGTAATCGTCATGTTCATGTTTAAACACGCTTTATTTCCTCCGCCGTTAACACGACGCTAATTGCCTCAGGGCAGTAATTTGTCGTGTGCTAAATATAGCACGTACTTATTCTTCCAGAAAAAATGGAGGAACGTATGTTAATGTTTCCTTATATTTTGAATTTACTGGCCGCTATGCTGTTGGGCGCGCTGATTGGCGCGGAAAGACAATGGCGTCAACGTATGGCGGGATTACGCACTAATGCGCTGGTGGCGACAGGCGCCGCCGTTTTTATTCTGAGCTCCATGACGACATCGCCAGACAGCCCCGGGAGAATTGCGGCGCAGATTGTCTCTGGTATTGGCTTTCTGGGGGCGGGCGTCATCATGCGCGAAGGGATGAATGTGCGCGGGCTGAACACTGCGGCAACGCTATGGTGTTCGGCGGGCATCGGCGTGTTATGCGGCTTAGGGCAGTTCAAAAATGCGCTGGCGGCGACGATCATTATTCTTTGTGCCAATATTTTATTGCGTGAAGCGGCGCAGCGTATAAATCAACTCCCGGTATCCGCCGAGGGAGAAAAACGTTATATCCTGAAAGTAACCTGTAATAAAGAAGATGAGAGCGAGGTTCGTCAGTGGTTACTGAATATCGTAAAAGAGGCCGCGATCTGTTTACAAGGGTTAGGTTCGGTCCCCGCTCAGGAACAGGGCTATAAAGAAATCCGTGCCGAGCTCGTGGGTCATGCTGATTATCGTAAAACGCGAGAACTGATTATATCCAGAATAGGTGATAACGATAATATCACCGCAATTCACTGGAGCATTGATAGTCAATAATAGTTTTTATTCAATTGGCAACATTACGCCAGGCGTATAAGGAGGGAATGATGGATATTCCCGAGTCGATAAAATAAAACCCACTCAAAATAGTGAGTAAGCAATAACCTTTTTTATGCATAGATAATTCTCCCGGGGCATTCACCTTCAAATCGTGAGTTTACTATTCCCTGGGCGTGATATGCAGGAAACACTACACCTTAATTTTGGGGATTCATCATGACTGACATGAACATTGAAAACCGGAAACTCAATCGCCCGGCGTCAGAAAATGATAAGCAGCATAAAAAAGTATTTCCGATCGAAGCGGAAGCTTTTCATAGCCCGGAGGAGACACTGGCGCGGCTGAACAGCCATCGTCAGGGCCTCACGATAGAAGAGGCCAGCGAACGGTTGAAAGTGTATGGGCGCAATGAAGTGGCGCATGAGCAAGTTCCTCCGGTGCTGGTTCAGCTTCTGCAGGCATTCAATAACCCGTTTATTTACGTTCTGATCGCACTGGCAGGGGTCAGTTTTATCACGGATTACTGGCTCCCGTTACGCCGTGGCGAAGAGACCGATCTCACCGGCGTGCTGATTATTCTGACGATGGTCAGTTTGAGCGGGTTATTGCGTTTCTGGCAGGAGTTTCGCACTAACAGAGCAGCACAGGCGCTGAAAAAGATGGTTCGCACCACCGCCACGGTGTTGCGTCGTGGGCCGGGCAATATAGGCGCGGTGCAGGAAGAGATTCCCATTGAAGAACTGGTGCCGGGCGATGTGGTTTTTCTGGCCGCAGGCGATCTGGTGCCCGCCGACGTCCGGCTGCTGGCGTCGCGCGATCTCTTTATCAGCCAGTCAATTCTTAGTGGTGAATCATTACCCGTAGAAAAATACGATGTTATGGCTGATGTGGCAGGTAAAGACAGCGAGCAATTGCCTGACAAAGATAAAAGCCTGTTAGATTTGGGCAATATCTGTCTGATGGGAACCAATGTAACCAGCGGCAGAGCGCAAGCGGTCGTGGTTGCGACGGGAAGCCGTACCTGGTTCGGCTCGCTGGCGAAATCCATTGTGGGTACGCGTACCCAGACGGCTTTCGATCGTGGAGTCAACAGCGTGAGCTGGCTGTTGATACGCTTTATGCTGATCATGGTGCCGGTTGTCCTGCTGATCAATGGGTTCAGTAAGGGAGACTGGGTAGAGGCTTCGCTGTTCGCGCTGGCGGTTGCGGTGGGGTTGACGCCGGAAATGTTGCCCATGATTGTCAGTTCCAACCTGGCAAAAGGCGCGATTGCGATGTCGCGGCGCAAAGTGATCGTCAAGCGCCTGAACGCTATTCAAAACTTCGGCGCGATGGATGTGTTGTGTACAGATAAAACCGGCACCTTAACCCAGGACAATATTTTTCTGGAGCATCATCTGGATGTGAGCGGTGTAAAAAGCAGCCGGGTATTGATGCTGGCCTGGCTGAATAGTAGCAGCCAGAGCGGCGCCCGGAATGTGATGGATCGCGCCATACTGCGTTTTGGCGAGGGTCGCATCGCACCATCGACAAAAGCGCGCTTCGTTAAACGCGATGAACTGCCATTCGACTTTGTACGTCGCCGGGTATCGGTCCTGGTGGAGGATACGCAGCATGGAGACAGATGCCTGATCTGCAAAGGCGCTGTTGAAGAGATGATGATGGTAGCCACCCATCTTCGCGAAGGCGATCGTGTGGTGGCGCTGACGGAAACACGTCGCGAGCTGCTGCTGGCGAAAACCGAAGATTACAATGCGCAGGGATTCCGTGTATTGCTGATAGCGACACGTAAGCTGGATGGTTCCGGGAGCAATCCGACATTAAGTGTGGAGGATGAGACCGAACTTACCATCGAAGGGATGCTCACTTTTCTCGATCCGCCGAAAGAGAGCGCCGGAAAAGCGATTGCCGCGTTGCGGGATAACGGCGTGGCGGTCAAAGTCCTCACCGGCGATAATCCGGTCGTGACGGCGCGTATCTGTCTGGAAGTGGGTATTGATACGCACGATATCCTGACCGGAACCCAGGTTGAGGCGATGTCAGATGCCGAACTGGCGTCTGAAGTGGAGAAACGCGCAGTATTCGCCCGGCTGACGCCGTTACAAAAAACGCGTATTTTGCAAGCGCTACAGAAAAATGGTCATACCGTTGGTTTTCTTGGGGATGGGATCAACGACGCGCCCGCGCTTCGTGATGCGGATGTGGGGATTTCCGTCGATAGCGCCGCCGATATTGCTAAAGAGTCATCAGATATTATTCTGCTGGAAAAAGATCTCATGGTGCTTGAGGAAGGCGTCATCAAAGGGCGGGAAACCTTTGGCAATATCATTAAATACCTGAATATGACCGCCAGCTCTAATTTCGGCAATGTTTTTTCGGTACTGGTAGCCAGCGCGTTTATTCCGTTTCTGCCGATGCTGGCGATTCATCTGTTGATCCAGAATTTGATGTACGATATTTCGCAGTTGTCGTTGCCGTGGGACAAAATGGATAAAGAGTTCCTGCGTAAGCCGCGGAAATGGGACGCGAAAAATATTGGTCGTTTTATGCTATGGATTGGCCCAACGTCTTCTATTTTCGATATCACAACCTTTGCGTTGATGTGGTACGTCTTTGCGGCTAATAACGTAGAGGCGCAGGCGCTCTTTCAGTCCGGCTGGTTTATTGAGGGTCTGCTTTCGCAGACACTGGTCGTGCATATGCTAAGGACGCAGAAAATACCGTTTATCCAAAGTCGGGCGACGTTGCCGGTATTATTGACGACCGGCTTGATTATGGCGATAGGCATTTATATTCCATTCTCACCTTTGGGTGCGATGGTTGGACTGGAGCCGCTGCCGCTGAGCTACTTCCCGTGGTTGGTGGCGACATTATTGAGCTACTGTCTGGTGGCGCAAGGCATGAAGCGCTTTTATATCAAACGCTTTGGCCAGTGGTTTTAATGATGTTTGAGGATCGCCCAGATGAATCGCTCACCCGATAAAATCATCGCGCTGATATTTTTACTGATTAGCCTGTTGGTGTTGTGTTTAGCCCTCTGGCAAATCGTTTTATAACGAGGTGACGCCATGCAAAAAAGAGGGTTGGACAAAATTTTTTATCAGGTTGTCCTGATAGCAATCATCCTGATTTTACTGACTATCTGGATACGATAAGCTGCTGTTGGCGAGCCCCGCTTAAAATAAGAATCGATGTAGTTGTTCTTTTTATGGCGGGGCGCTATTTTCATGGTATCCCACATCAGAAGGGCAATATCATGAATAATCGTCGTGGTTTAACCGCCGTCCTGGCGACGTTGATTACGTTTTCCCTGAGCGCTACGCCTGTGCTGGCGAATCCGGGAAATGGCAATGGCGGCGGACATGGTAATAACGCGGCTAATCAGGGTAATAACGGTAACGGACATAAAGGAAATGCCGGGCAAAAAACGGAACACCGTAAAAATGGCGGTAAACCGGATCACGTCGAGTCGGACATTAGCTATGCTGTCGCCAGGCAACTGGCAGTGAATTTAGGGCTGACGGGTTATCAGTCTTTACCTCCGGGGATTGCGAAAAATCTGGCGAGAGGAAAACCGCTGCCGCCGGGAATCGCTAAAAAAACGGTGCCGGCGTCTATGCTGGGACAATTACCTTATTATCCGGGCTATGAGTGGAAAATCATTGGGGATAATCTGGTGCTGATCGCGCTCAGTACCGCGGTGGTCACGGCGATTATTAATGGCGTATTTGATTAAGAGCCTATCCCACCAGGCGTTATTGGCGCAGCCAGTTTGGACACGGACAGCGCGCAAAAACCGGAGCGTACACGTAGTACGTGAGGATTTTCTGCCCAGGACCAAAATGGCAAGTAAAATAGCCCCATTAAATGGGGCTATTTAGCCGCTTCAGGGCGTTATTTATGCGCGCTGAGAATCCAGCAGTTCATTATTTTTTACTACTTCCTGCGCTTTGGTATAACTTTCAATCAGTAGCTGATAGGCCGGGAATATTTTGGTATATACATCCGCCCATTCTGCGGCATCTTCCCTATTCCAGGTACGTTGCAGCTCAGAGGCTACCGCCGCGGTATCCATTGGTACTACGCCCGCCTGCACCACGCGGGCCATCGTAATTTCCTGCGCCATTTTACTGTACGTACCGGAGGCATCAATTACCGCAAATACCTTGTAACCTTCCGCGACGGCGCTGATGGCTGGAAAAGCCATGCAGACACTGGTAATAGTACCGGCGATGATCAGCGTTTTACGGCCTGTTGCTTTTACCGCTTGTACAAAATCGGCATTATCCCAGGCATTAATTTCCCCTTTACGCGCGACATATTGCGCGTGTGGCGCATTCGCATGGATTTCCGGAATCAGCGGACCATTCGGTCCCTGTGGTACGGATGCGGTAGTAATGACCGGCATATTGCATAAGGTAGCGATCTTAGCCAGCGCCGCGGCGCGCGCGCGTAATTCCGGCATCGGCATGTCGCCGACGGTCTGAAACAGGCCACTTTGGTGGTCAATCAGCAGCATTACTGCGTCGTTAGCATCAATGGCAGGGCGTTGACCGTTAAAATTCGCGGGTGTAGACATAATTCATTCCTTGTTGTTGCCTTATCACTGATAATCACTATCAGTGTTAAAGTCATTAATCGCCGGGGCGATTTCCGTTTTTAAGCTGATGACAGTAATCCGTTGCCGATTTTGGATTACCCTGTTGAGTTCTTTCTGAAGGAATATTCATCGGCATCACCTTCAGTCGATTTACTTTCACGCGAATCTGTTATCACAACAATATTCATATTATGAATAAATGTTTCTATTTTACATGTCAGAGAGGATTATTGATTGAAAAAACAGGCTATATCCCTACAAATTGTTTCTGATAGATAGTTTTAAACTTATTTAGTATAAGTTTGAAATAGTTCAATTAAGAGTTAACTTATTTATATTTAAATAACATAAAGCACAGCTTAAATATTAAGTGGGAAGCGTGTTGTTATTAAGTATGGCTACTGTAACTCTTAATAAATTGGAAACTATCCCTACATAACGAGTGCTGCTTTTTTGGATATTACAAGCCATTATAGAGAACACGTTCAATAAAACCCTGTCTTTCATATGATATAGATTTTCAGGATATATTTTCTCATGATTTATATATGAGATATTAAAGCGTAGCGGCACAGTAAATTTGGCCACCTGATTAAAGGTGATATTCTCACCTCAATACAAAACAGGAGACTTAACGAACAAGAAAACCAAACGTACTTTCACTCCTGAGTCTGCTATAATGAGAAAAGCAGTGTCTACGCTTACCTGTTAATGTCTTATGCCTCTCGCTCTTCTATATGATCGGTATGTGCAGGGGACAATCCATGTCCTGCTACGCAGCCACAGCATCAGACTATACTCAGTGGTGTCTATTAACCCTCTCCAACTACGTTATGTTTTGGCATGGTAACAATGCGATGTTATGGATAATTAACGATAATATTGAATTTAATCCAGAAATGAATCGCCTGGCGTCATTATCGAGGCCAGATCTCAACATTATTCTGACAACGCCCGCCAGCCGCTGCTTGCGCCTTCTGCTGGAAAACGCCCCCTCCGTCGTCTCACAACAAACATTCTTTCAAAAAGTGTGGGAAGAAGACGGCATGGTGGTGTCGGCAAATACGCTTTATCAGAATATCTCCATTATTCGCCGCGGATTACGTACCGTTGGCGAAAATGAAGATACGCTGATAATCACGGTTCCGCGTAGAGGCTTTCAGATTGAGCCTGGTGTGAGCATCATGACCATCCGCAAAGACTTCGCTCAGACAATAGAAAAAAAGGGTGAGACGCCGCCGCGTATGTCAGAGCGTTGGTTTAAACATTATGTACCTGTACTTTGGATGACCGGGACATTTGCTGTCGGTATTTTGCTTGGCACTATAAGCTGGCAAACCGTTCCCGATAAGGATTTTTACGATCGCTACACGCTGGTTGAAACAACCCAGGGTTGTCATTTTTTCTCGCGGAATGAAGATATCGAAAGCGGTAGCCGCTTTGCAAGCTATAAGTCAATGATTCTAAAAACCGGTATGGATTGTCAGAAATACCCATGGGTCTATTTCCCTTCCAGCAGTCGCACCCCAGCGGTTACGGCATTGATTTGTCAGCAACCTTATAAAACGCGCGGTGATACAGGCTGCGTGACGCTTTTTTTCCGCGGGGTGGCTCATGGGTAAAAAGGCACTGATGTTAGCCTGCCTGACGCTACTGTTTCTGGGAGTAGGGCTTGGGCATCTTTTTCATTTATATACGGAAAAGAACCGGGATCCAGAGAAATGTACGGCGCCTGTGATTGTGTTTTATAACAACACTCAGGCTAACCTGACGCTGGACTTTATGTATTCGCTGAAAAAACGCACTGGGGTGGTTTCCATCAGCGGAACGTATTACGTCGATAATAAAATGAGCGGCGTGATCCGCCGTGATGTTTCCTATGTATGGAGTGAAAATAAAGACAGCACCCATTTTATATCGACGGATATCAACAAAGTCACGCGTGACGAAACACTGTCCGATGCGGTTATCGAGACGGTTTTACCCGATTTTTATGTCTATCCAGGGAAAAGTATCAGTTACACCATCCTGACTCAGGGCCATCGTGGCTTTATGTTCACCATCGGGAAACGCCCGATATTTTTCTGTACACATTAAGCTGTTTTGGGAGCCGTTCATGGAACGTATCAGCCAAATGAAAGCGCTTCCGGGTAAAAGCCGCTGAAGATCAGCGGCTCTGTTGTTACCTGAATCAGAAACTGTATTTAACCCCCAGTAGGCCTTGGGTATTACTATAGCCCTGGTCACCTACCTGTTGCGCCACGTTACCCCATACGTTCAGGCGCGGGGTAATTTGTCCTTCAATACCCACTTTCAGTTCACCAATATTTTTTGTACCACGCATATCGCTGCTGACATCGTCCATTTTCACGCTGGCAGGCTGCGTATTATGGATCCAGTTCGCCTCCACGAACGGCTGGAACTCTCGAGATTTATCGTCATCAATAGCGTTGTGGCCGTTAATATAGGCTTTTACGCCCATGCGGGTTAGCAGATTACCGGCGGTATCATCCTTCACGAGAGTACCGTTGGCTTCGCGATGGTCGTCAGCCTGCACGCCCATCCATACCACCTGCGCTTTGGGCTGCAACCAGTAGCTTTGATGCGCGCTTTCACCTAACCTGAAGCTGTAACCGGCTTCAACCGAGGCGGTAATTCCTTTGGATTTATATTTCTCAGCGGCCTGATCCTGACCCATGACCTTGTTATCAAACCAGTTGTACAGCATCCAGGTATCCACATAAGCCCCAGACCGATCGATATTGTTAGCATACCAGGTGCCGTAAAGGCCGACGCTGTAACCGGTGACTTGACCACGGGAATGATAGTCACTCACGGACGACTGCGTGCGGTTCTGGCTGTTGGCATAACCTGCCATTGCACCAATATGCCAACGGTCAAGACCGTCAGTGCTCCACTGTGCCAGATCGCCTCCCACTTGTAACACATAGCTGTTGATGCGGGTTTTTAGCTGCCCGCTGCCATCGTTGAAGCGAGTATGGGCGCCGACGTTACGCATCCACAGGCTGGTGACCTTCTTCTCACCCGTCAGCATGTCGGTGTACTGGGTTTCACCCAGACGGTCATGGAGACGCGTCATGAACAGCGTATTTGCCGCATAGTTGTTGGCAAGATAGCTGCCCACTTCCGGACGGAACTGATGTTCTGTTATCGGCGGTGTGTCAGATTGCCCTATGTCAGGAATGACCGGATCAGGGATGACCGGGTCTACTGGCTCAGGGTCTACAGGATCAGGGTCCACCGGATCGGGAATAACAGGGTCAGGGATGACCGGGTCTACTGGATCAGGGTCCACCGGATCGGGAATGACAGGGTCAGGGATAACAGGGTCTACTGGATCAGGAATAATCGGTTCGTCCGGCTCAATGTAGCTGGTCAGATACCAGTTTTTACCTTTCTGCACCACGTTGTAGTCATAGGCTCCGGCAACAATACGGCTTGCTTTTTCGAAAGTACCGTTGGAATTGCCAGCAACGTTAACAATTTCAATACCTTCAATGGTTTGCGCCCCGGCTCCTCCAATATTATTTACTGCAACAAATGTGTTACCTGAAGTATTGCCGAGAACCTGCAGCCTGTCCGTTTCGGAATCATCATCGTTGAGCACAGTATTAAAGACCAGCTTACCGCCGTTGCCTACATAATCTTCATTGATGGTGAGCGTTTGCCATGGCTCGCCATCTTCATGGCTGAAGTTAATGATTGCGCCACTATTCAGCGTCAGGTCAGTGAGCGTTGAGCTGCTGGTCATATTCCAGGTCGCATCGCTCATTTGTACAGAGATAACGCCTGTGCCCGCCGTAGCGCTGGTGATGTACGACGCCCCGTCCCACCGCGAGTTGTCCGTCATATTGAGCTTAATCGTACTGTTCTGCTGCGGTAGCGTACCGCTGGCAGCGGTGGCGCCAGCAGCACGAATATCACCGTCGATGACGAAACGTCCTCCTGAAGAACCGTCAACAATGCCGCCAGTCTCCGTGCTGATGGCGTAACTTTCGCTACTGTTATCGCCCGCCATAGTAATAGCCGCACCGCCTGACAGATTAATGGCGCCTCGGGAGAGGGCGTATAAACCGGCAGGGGCTTTACTATAGGATGCAGCCTTACTGGCGCTGTTGACGCTAATAGTGGCATTATCTCCCAAATTAACGGTAGCGTTAGTTGCATATACCGCGTGTGCGCTGGCACCGTTCACCGTAATAGTAGCGTTGTTGCCAAGCTCGGTTCTGGAGGAGGATGCTGCGTAAATCCCCGTAGAGGATGCGCCGGAGGTTTCGATGGTTGCATCGTCACCCAGACGAATCAAAGAACCACTTTGTCCGGTACGCAGCCCCTCTGAACTGTCGCCGGTAGTAACAATATGCGCACGATTGCCGACGACAATCGTATTTTTGGCACGTGACGCATCCCGCATGGCGTTAGCTGTAATTCCACGTCCCTGGCTACCTGTTGTTTTGATATACAGATCGTCGCCGACGTAAATATTGGCCGATCCGGTCCAACCCTGGCCCAGTGAGTTATATCCGGCGTTAATACCGTCACCATCCTGACCATCCACGTAGATGCGGGTACGGTCACCGGTAATAATAAATACCGGGTTATCCGGAGTATTCGCGCCGTGAGTACGGATGCCATCGACGTCTCTACCATTATTCGCGGCATTCGCCGACTGCGTCCGAATGGTCAGGTCGTTGCCAAAAATCACGCCCGGACTTCCCGTCCCGCTGTTTTGAATAACCGTGACAGTGTGTTCAAACGCCTCCGCGCCCGGCCCATTAAGCGTGAGGCCATTGCCATAAACCGGGATGGTGCCGGTGTTCCACTGATAAACGTAGTTGGGCATGGTACCGACTTTGGTGAAACCGGTACTGGCCTGAGCGGGAATAATAGCCTGTAATTCCGGCGGCAACTGACTAACCAGCCCACTGGATGGCAGACTATCAACGTCAACCCAGGCCGCCTGGGAGGGAAATACCATAGAGGCTAATGCTGCTGATACCGCTATGGCGATGAATGAGTAATTTTGGGGAGTTGGCATTCTGCCTCCTGCATTATGGCGTAAAGCGTCTTCCACATCGCAATAATATGGAAATAATAAAAATGGAAACGGATCTATAAAATATTTGATATTATTTTATGAATGCTATGCCCTAGCTTATTTTCAAGCCGCAGCTTATGCACATAAAGTTTCTTAATATCAATATTGTCAATATTTACAATCTGCTGAATACTTATTCCTGATACAAAGCGCTTCAGTAATATAAATTCCGTATAGTTAAGCGTTCGTCCACGTTTACTGTTGGCAAGCCGACCGGTAAACAAGCGGTGCATCTTTTGCTGTTGCACAATATCATCGTCATCGGAATAAATAATTCCTTGTATTTTATTGCTTTTCAAAATCCAGTAATTGGCCAGCGGAGTTAAACTTCTGTCAGAAATCAGAACAATATGCATACCACTGTTTGCCAGACTGTCAGCCCATTGTAAATCGGTAAATCGTCGAAGATTCGGGAAAGAAAAATCAACAAAGATAAAACCGCTGGATAAATGGTTGTGTCTATCAAGCAATAACTTTTCAATAAACCCTTTTTTCAGGAAAGCATTACCATCTGGCCAGATGGAAAATGCCGCATTATGACAGTATTGCACCCGTACTGCGCTGTCAGGGAATAATTGACAGGATAAATCGCAACTAATGCAATGGACAATTTGTGAAGGCTTTCTCATCATCCTGAACGACTCCCGTCGATGTTTCTATTAATATTTCATTGGTAAATAAATGTGTCAATCCAGATAATATACAGTGCTACGGTTGTCAAAAGTCGTGAATTATTGTCAGTGTCATAAACTCCTGGAAAGACCTAAAATACAGCTTTAAGGAACCATGACAGATCCGACAGTCGTAATACATCATTTCGGATTTGTATTTCACCCATTGGGATTTTTATACATAATCTCCAATATCATAAAAAATCTTAAAACAGCACTATTTGCTAAATCATGAGAGTGATAAATAACGGTTCTCAATACCATCTATCTGCTGCCTTCGTCACTATCGGAGTGATGTGATGAAATATAAAAGTAATTCCTGTAAACCTGTAATGAATTCTTATTATTAAAACCTAATTTAAGATTTTTCCTTTCATTGCATTGTTATTCAATGACTTAATGGTGACATTTGTGCTCTCATCAACTTCTTATATACAAATTTAAGACTATTTTATAGAGACGCATGTAAACTTTAAGGGGGTGTAATGCTAATGCCATGAGAAAATCTTGTAACTTAATGCCGGGGGTTATACCTTGCCAATAAGTTGATCTGACTTAATTCTGAATGTGACAGTGTGAGCAACCGACAGACTTATCGGTCGAGGCAACTTCAGCCTCTGGCTTCTCTTTTCAATTGCTCATCTGATGAAAACTCTTTCCCGGAGCACATTAGTGAGAAACAGAATGTGGTCAAACCTAATGTCCATAGATGTCGTCAGTCACTTCACAAATATCCGCCTCCTGGCAGATATCTTTAACCGTTCGTCCGGCTTCGACCAACTTAATTACGGCGATGTTCTGATGCTCAGTGAGACGGGCTTTACACATAGAGATTCTTTCGTCAGCAGATCGATGACGTGATCTCTAAATGTGAATAGCACGATTATGTGGAATACGTACAAAAAATTAAATGAATCGCCACAGGTTTAACAGACACCGCAGAGTCATTTAAGATGGCTTAAAGAGAGGAGCCCATGAGCGGTAAACGTTATCCCGAAGAGTTTATAATTAAAGCGGTAAAACAGGTTATTGAGCGCGGCCATTCTGTTTCCAGCGTCGCAACACGTTTTGATATTACTACCCACAGTCTTTACGCCTGGATAAAGCCGCCATATTCACGACGATATCATGCAATCACAGGAGTCTAATTTGATATCTTGGCCTGTTGAATTTATTGATTTTTATCTTGTTGGATTTTTACTGGTGCCCACTATTGTGCCCCCAAATGATTTTGCTTGTGGGGTTCTGGGCATTTTGAGCTACTTTTAAGGTTCTGTTTTCCATTGTAGCAAACCGGCGATATCCTTCTCACCTTCGGCTTCTTTTAAGCGCCGTTGTTGTTCAGCAAACTGACTATATTCCGCCTGCGCTTTTTCATCGGCCATTTTCTTACTGACTTTACCTGCGCCTTGTAAAACCTCACGGTCGTTAAATTGCAGGAACTGATCCAGCTTATCCTGCCAGTCGCGTAAAAAGACCTGCTGACGACGACGGGCCTGATCCTCGGCAAAATCCAGCCACATGTTAACTACGCGGTTAAGCTCGCTGACTTCATCTTGAGTGAGATAATTTTTTGCCACCGTCACGTCACCCTTACGTACCTCTTCACCTTTATAGCTGGTTAGCCCCATATGCGGCTGGCTGGCGTCAGCACGCTGATGAATGAGTTCAGCAGCGGTATGTCCGGTACAGGCAAAATGCAACTTGTTCTGGATGGTTTGAAAAAATTGCGTGGTTTCTTTGAGCGATGGTTGATAGTCGGCGGCTAACGCAAAGATCTCTCGTACCCGCAAATAAACCCGACGCTCGCTGGCGCGAATATCGCGGATACGCTCCAGCATCTCATCAAAATAGTCGGGTACAGCCGATGAACCCACGGGCGGATTTTTCAGCCGCTCATCGTCCATCACAAAACCTTTGATCAGGTATTCCTGGAGCATCTGGGTTGCCCACTGGCGGAACTGCGTGCCGCGCGGGGAGCGAACGCGGTAGCCCACAGCAAGGATGACAGGCAGGCTGTAGTGAAGCCTGTTGCGGCTTACCTGACGGCTACCTTCCTGTTGAACTTGTAAGTAAGACTTACAGGTTGCGTTTTGCTCAAGTTCGCCTTCTTCATAGATCGCTTTAATGTGCTGTGTAACTGCCTGGGGAGTGATCTGATAAAGGTTGGCGATGGTTGCCTGAGGGAGCCATAGCGTCTCTTGCTCAAAGCGGCACTCCACACGAACTTCACCGTCATCGCTGGCAAACATAACAAATTCGCCTGCCGGGGATTGGGTTAAGTATTTGTCTGCCATGCCGCCTCCGCTTATATCTGACTCGCAATGCCGTAATCTGCCTAGTATGCCAGAAATTCCTGGTGAAGCTTATTACGCAGATAGCGTTTATTTTGCGGGCAGCGCCCCCGGATAATGCTTCGCCACGATATCATTCATCTTCTCCACCAGATCCAGACGCTTAAATGTGATATGTCCGCTGCCCTTCTAAAAGTAGCGGATGGTGAACATATCGTCTTCAAAGACCTGCTCACGCGGATTATCGCGCACGAAGTCCATAAACTGGATAGAGACATCATGCCGGTTGTCAGGAATGGTTTTACTATCCAGCAGGTAGAGCATTCGTTCCAGATCGGCGAGCTGGTCGCGTCGCCAGCCCCAGTTCAGGCTGTAGCCCCATCGGTCATGCTTCACCAGATTGTTGACGATAGTCTTCTTGCCGAAATAACAAGGATTATTGGTTTTGTACTCCTGGCTTAACCCCTTAAATACATTGATAACCCCACGTTCGAAAACATCCTGTTCCTTAACCGGAGGTTGCGGATCGACGCCCATCACGCTGTGCAGTACATCATTACTTGGCTCGCCGTAGGTCGCCCCGGTGGTATTGACGCCAGACCATTACCTTTCTCGTCCTGTTCAAGTAGGCGAACAGACTCACGTTTTACCGTGCTGATAACCTGCGGGCTATGGGTCGTGACAATAAACTGGATCAGTGGAAATGCGCTGCGTAAAGACTGGATAATTTGCTGCTGCCAGGCTGGGTGCAGGAACATATCGACTTCATCGATCAGCACAATCCCCTGTGTTTTTAAGGCGGCTTCATCGCGTAAATGGGGGTTGAGTTTGACACAGCGAAACGCGATATCCGCTACCATTGCAACCGCATTACGCAGGCCGTCGCTGAGCTGGGATAAGGGAATCTTACCGTGCTGTGGATGGTTCATCACCAATTGCTGGTTATGGCTGGAGCTGTATTCCAGATCGTGCCAGCCAGTCACTTCCTGCGTCAGACAGTTAATGGCTTGCTGGATGGCTTGAATAGCTTCTTTCATCCGCTGAACACGAACAGCTTCTTTTAACTTTGCTGAAGGTGATTCAAGTTGTGTGATTTGATGTTCACGGTAGCTAAGCCATAACCAGCTATACCATTGTTCAAATTGCTTATAATTTGATGTGGCCGAGAGGCAATCGTCATAACCAGACAAACGTGAAAAGGCGCTGTTATCCAGACGCTGTTCAGTAGGCTGTGCCTCATAACGTTCCTGATACCACAAGCGAGCAGTCCCCAGATAAAGCATTAGGGGGAGATCAACCTGCTGCAAACTATGCTCTTCATGCACCAGCGTCTGAAGTTGTTCACCCCAACGGGTAAGGTGCGCCGCCGTCTTATCTTCATGCGGCGGCTGTTCTCCTCGCTTGTCGAGCATCCAGGTTGCCGTCTTTCCACTTTCCCATTCCCCGGTAGCCGTAATCATGGCCGGAGACGACATTTCCATGTTCAGCGCTTCGGGGCGGAAAACCAGACGTACATCTTCTGTACGGATCGCCAGCGATTTATCTTTTACGTAGAGGCCGGCATCAAAACCACGAATAAAGGGAAACAGCGCCAGGCGTACCGCATCCAGCACTGTCGTCTTGCCCGCGCCGTTCGGTGCAACCAGAATCGTAATGTGTTCATCAAAAGTAATATCGAGCTGCCTGAAACAACGAAAGTTAAGCAGTGAAAGTTTGTCGATTCTCATTACACCAGCCTCACCTGTTTTTATGTTTTAGTATAATAACATCTCTTGCCTGCAATATAGCCCGCTTTAAGCGGGCAAAGGTTACGCCTTTTATCACGTTTCAACTATTTATCCTGTTGATTAACATGGTTTTTCTAAGGAATTAATAAAATCCTTTCCTGTCGTGTCCGTAGAATATCGACAGCCTGGAGACAAGGTGACTGTTGCTGGTAACCATATTCTTTGCGATCGATACCAACTCGTTCATGTTTTTTCTTCAGAAAGTTACGGCATCGACAAACGTAGCGCCTGCGTTGATAAACGTAAGGCTATAGTGCCTTCAAGTAGATGAGTAAGCTGCGACGTTACTGCTCGTATGAACACCATCCACCCTTATGATGTGAGCCCGTACCCCCATGTGGATGTTGACCCTTTGGGCAGGCAAGCGCACCGGATGATGCCGTGACGGTAATAAAAGCGATAATCATCGCTGTAAATAATCTCTTCATATATAACTCACATTAATAAATTGGAACATATTACTACCTACTACAGAATACGCATACTTGATACGGACTTAGGGGATAATATAACGTGTACTTTAGTTTAAATTCTATCCTTCATGTGGCATAGGTTATCAGGATAGGTTTTCGTTAGGAATTTTATCTGGGATATTGAAGCAACATATTGTGGGGGGGATATGAGTTATAAATATGTTGGTAAGCATGGCTGTGATGTTGCATTGCGGATGGGCTATAAAGAATACCCCGATGAAAATGCTTATGGTGATGCCTATTATATTAAAGATGGGTTAAAATGGATATTTAATATAACAGGCTTAAAAAAACGGCTTGGCGTATACAGCGATGACGATCTCCGTAAACAGAACTATGATGTAGATACCTATTATCGAGTTGAAAACCAACAGGAAGAAATTGCAGATGATGAAATGCAATCGCGATATCATAATTTAGCGGTAGAAGAAGGAGAACCCGTGTATCTGGAGGGAGGCATGTATCTTTATCCGGATGGCTCTATACGTTGATCTCATAATTTTGGTCTGGTAAGCGTTATCTCTTTTGAGAAAGGATGAGTCTGTAAGTATGACCCACAAGCTCGTTTGGTGATTAGTTAAGTCCCGCCCGCGTTAGTCCTGGCGTACTTTTATCCCTTCTTTGCGGTCGATATTCCACAATAAATGGACGTTCGGTTTTAGCAATCGGTAAGTGGTGGTTAATAAAATAATATTCCACTTTCTCTCTCCACTTTTCCTTTCTTATTATATGCAAGAACTAGTCTTAATAATAAGCAAATACTTTATCTTGAAATAGAGGACGAATGGTGGGCATAAGAGAAGGATTTTGGCGGAAGATCACAGGAGTCGAACCTGCCCGGGACCGCTGGCGGCCCCAACTGGATTTGAAGTCCAGCCGCCTCACCGGAGACGACGATCTTCCGCGCCTCGATTGCTACATGGAGGCGCGCGCATTATAGCTACTTCCTGGCGTTTCCACATCCCCTCCCGTGCTTTTTTAACTTCCCTTTCCTTCTGCCATGATCGGTTTCATGTAAATCCCCATAAAATCCATTAGTTACATTTCATCACACTTTTTGACGCTACCCCGATCACAGAAAACAAGAATCGTAATTTGATAACTAAATAACGGAATATTCACGCTCGCAGGGAAGGTTTACAAAAACTGTAACCGGTATCAGTGAGTGTTGTGAGCGTTAAGGATGCGTAATGAAAAGTGAAATTCTCTCCGTTAAGGAGAAGATTGGCTATGGTATGGGCGATGCCGCGAGCCACATCATCTTTGATAACGTCATGTTATATATGATGTTCTTCTATACCGATATTTTCGGCATTCCTGCTGGTTTTGTCGGCACCATGTTTTTACTGGCGCGTGCGCTTGATGCCATCTCCGACCCTTGCATGGGCCTGCTGGCCGACCGCACCCGCTCTCGCTGGGGCAAATTCCGACCCTGGGTGCTGTTTGGCGCGTTGCCGTTTGGTATCGTTTGTGTGCTGGCTTATAGCACGCCGGATCTCAGTCTGAACGGCAAAATGATTTATGCCGCCATCACCTACACGTTGCTCACCCTTCTGTACACTGTGGTCAACATCCCTTACTGCGCGTTGGGGGGTGTAATAACCAATGACCCAACGCAGCGTATCTCCCTGCAATCCTGGCGCTTTGTGCTGGCAACGGCGGGCGGAATGCTCTCTACCGTACTGATGATGCCTCTGGTGAAACTGATTGGCGGCGAGAATAAGGCGCTGGGCTTCCAGGGGGGTATCGCGGCGCTCTCGGTGGTGGCGTTCCTGATGCTGGCGTTCTGCTTCTTTACCACCAAAGAGCGCGTTGAAGCGCCTGCCACCCATACCTCCATGCGTGAAGACCTGCGTGATATCTGGCACAACGACCAGTGGCGCATAGTCGGCCTGCTCACCATCCTGAATATTCTGGCGGTATGCGTGCGCGGCGGGGCGATGATGTATTACGTCACCTGGATATTGGGCAAGCCGGGCGTGTTTGTCGCCTTCCTCACTACCTATTGCGTCGGCAACCTGATTGGCTCGGCGCTGGCAAAACCGTTGACCGACTGGAAATGCAAAGTGAGCGTTTTCTGGTGGACCAACGCTTTACTCGCAGTAATCAGCGTGGCGATGTTCTTCGTACCGATGCACGCCACGATCGCTATGTTCGTCTTTATCTTCGTGATTGGCGTGTTGCACCAGTTAGTCACGCCTATCCAGTGGGTGATGATGTCTGACACCGTCGACTACGGTGAATGGTGTAACGGCAAACGCCTGACGGGGATCAGTTTTGCCGGCACGTTGTTCGTGCTGAAACTGGGTCTTGCCCTCGGCGGGGCGCTGATTGGCTGGATGCTGGCAGGCGGCGGTTACGACGCGGCGGCGAAAACGCAAAACAGCGCCACGATCAGCATCATTATCGCTCTGTTCACTATCGTCCCGGCCATCTGTTATCTGCTGAGCGCCGCGATCGCTAAACGCTACTACACCCTGAAAAGCCCGTTCCTGAAAACCATTCTGGAACAACTGGCGCAGGGCGCACACCGCAACGAACAAGAATTTACCCATAAAGAATTGCAAAACTAAAGGAACAGACTATGAAAATTAGCGACGGAAACTGGCTGATCCAGCCTGGCCTTAATTTGATTCACCCGGTTCAGGTGTTCGACGTTGAACAGCAGGGGAATGAGATGGTGGTCTATGCCGCGCCGCGCGATGTCCGCGAACGAACCTGGCAACTGGATACCCCGTTGTTTACCTTGCGCTTTTTCTCGCCGCAGGAAGGAGTGATAGGTGTACGGATGGAACACTTCCAGGGCGCTTTGGATAACGGCCCACATTATCCACTCAATGTCTTGCAAGATATCAACGTAGAGATGCAGAACAACGCCGAATTTGCCGAACTCAAGAGCGGCAGCCTGAGCGTGCGCGTCACCAAAGGCGAGATCTGGTCACTGGATTTTCTGCGCAACGGTGTACGTATCACCGGTAGCCAGTTGAAAAATAACGGCTATGTACGGGACACCAACAGCGGGCGCAACTACATGTTCGAGCGTCTGGATCTCGGCGTGGGCGAAACCGTCTACGGGCTGGGCGAGCGCTTTACCGCGCTGGTGCGTAACGGTCAGACGGTGGAGACCTGGAACCGCGACGGCGGCACCAGCACCGAGCAGTCTTACAAGAACATCCCGTTCTATATCACCAACCGTGGCTACGGTGTGCTGGTAAACCATCCGCAGTGCGTGTCGTTTGAAATTGGCTCCGAGAAAGTCTCCAAAGTCCAGTTCAGCGTTGAGAGCGAGTATCTGGAATACTTCGTCATTGACGGCCCGACCCCGAAAGACGTGCTGAACCGCTATACCCAATTTACGGGTCGTCCGGCGCTGCCGCCCGCCTGGTCGTTTGGCCTGTGGCTGACCACCTCATTTACCACCAACTACGACGAAGCGACCGTTAACAGCTTTATCGACGGTATGGCCGAGCGCAATCTGCCGCTGCACGTCTTCCACTTCGACTGTTTCTGGATGAAAGCTTTTCAGTGGTGCGATTTTGAATGGGACCCGGTGACTTTCCCCGATCCGAAAGGGATGATTCGCCGCCTGAAAGCGAAAGGGCTGAAAGTCTGCGTGTGGATTAACCCCTACATCGGCCAGAAATCCCCGGTCTTCCAGGAGCTAAAAGAGAAAGGATATTTGCTAAAACGCCCGGACGGCTCCTTGTGGCAGTGGGATAAATGGCAGCCGGGACTGGCGATTTACGACTTCACCAACCCGCAAGCCTGCGAATGGTATGCCGACAAGCTGAAGGGCCTGGTGGAGATGGGAGTGGACTGCTTCAAAACTGACTTCGGCGAACGCATTCCAACGGATGTGCAGTGGTTTGATGGTTCAGATCCACAGAAAATGCATAACCATTATGCCTATATCTACAACGAACTGGTGTGGAACGTGCTGAAAGAGACCGTCGGCGTTGAAGAGGCGGTGCTGTTCGCCCGTTCCGCCTCGGTGGGCGCGCAACAGTTCCCGGTGCACTGGGGCGGCGACTGTTACGCCAACTACGAATCGATGGCGGAAAGCCTGCGCGGCGGGCTGTCCATTGGCCTGTCAGGATTTGGCTTCTGGAGCCATGATATTGGCGGATTCGAGAATACCGCGCCGGCGCATGTCTACAAGCGTTGGTGCGCATTCGGCTTGCTCTCCAGCCACAGCCGCCTGCACGGTAGCAAATCCTACCGGGTTCCGTGGGCCTATGACGACGAGTCCTGTGACGTGGTGCGCTTCTTCACCGAACAGAAGTGCCGGATGATGCCGTATCTGTATCGGGAAGCGGCGCGCGCCAACGAAGCCGGTACGCCAATGATGCGGGCGATGATGCTGGAGTTCCCGGACGATCCGGCGTGTGATTATCTTGATCGCCAGTACATGCTGGGAGATGCGGTCATGGTAGCGCCGGTATTTAGTGAAGCGGGCGACGTGGAGTTCTACCTGCCAGAAGGCCGCTGGACGCACCTGTGGCGCAACGATGAAGTGCAGGGCAGTCGCTGGCATAAACAGCAGCATGGCTTCCTGAGCCTGCCAGTGTACGTGCGTGACAATACACTACTGGCGCTGGGCAACAATAGCCAGAAGCCCGATTACGCCTGGCATGAGGGTACGGCCTTCCAGTTATTCCATCTGGATGACGGCTGCGAAGCGGTCTGCGAAGTCCCTGCTACGGATGGTTCGACAATCTTTACGCTGCAGGCGAAACGCACAGGCAATACCATTACGGTGAGCGGCGAAGGCGAGGCGCGCAACTGGACGCTGTGTCTGCGTAATATTACGCAGATTAGCGGTACCAAATGCGGCTCATATGCGGGAAGTGAACTGGGCGTAGTGATCACCCCGCAGGGAAATGAAGTGGTGATTACGCTTTAAATCTGAATCGCCGGATGGCGCCGTGAGCTGCGCTTATCCGGCCTATAAATGAGCAAGAACCGTAAGCCCGGTAAGCGCCATCGCCACCGGGCAAGCCCTCAATTACAGCGCTGGCTCCGTTGACGTAACTTCCCCGCCGGACACCACGCCCGCTTGCATCGTTTGCGTTATCTGCTGCTTTTGTGCGTTGACCGCGTGTAATTGCCCATTTACCGTCGGTTTCAACGGCGCATCGGCCTGAATATTGCCGCTGGCCGTGAGCTGAATATTGCCATCGCCAGCAATCGGTAATGCCGGCCAGCCCCACTGCTGTAGCACATCCATTGGTACGCCGCGTCCGTTCAGGCTGATTTGCGTCTGACGCTGCGGCAGTTGCGATACGCTGGCAGTGGCTTCCAGTATCCCTTTTCCAGTAAACGCGCTCAGATCGCTGATGTTGACCGTGCTGGCATTAGCCGTCAACGACAGCGACGGGCGGCGCACATCCACACGGTTAAAGGTTGCCGCTGCGGCGTTGAGGGTCGCATTGCCGCTCCAGACGCCCCATTGATGATGTTGTACCAGCTCCAGGTTTGCGCCGTAGCCGTCCAGAGCGGTGATTTGCCACGGGAAGGCTGGGTCGATATCAATCACCAGGTTGCGGCTGGCGCTGAATTTTTTCAGCGTCAGGCTGTTCAACCAGTCGGGCAACGGCTTCATCCATAACTGCTTCCAGTTTTCCGGCAGCGTGTACTCCAGCCCGGCGATAGCGGTATCGTCCAGAATAAGCGCTTTGCCTTCGCGTAACCAGGCGCCGGAAGTTCTGACCATACCGCCTTCCCAGCGGGTGGTGAACTGGCGTAGCGCAACGCCCTGTGGTGAAAATTCGGCGTTCAGGATTGGATCGAGCAAGTGCAGCGAGCCGTAAATAAACTCGCTGGCGTTCATCGATAATTTACCTTCCTGACTTTGCCAGTCTTCTTTGCGCAGAGTCAGATTGCGCAAACTCAGGTCAAGATCGGTGACTGCCCAGTCTGGTCCTTGCAGGCTGGAGTCCGTCACTTCAAGACGACCAAACTGCAAAGATGGAACCGTAGTAAGCGGCGCGAAAAACTCGCTCAGGGATTTATCGCTTTGTAACCGAATATCATTCAGCCGCAGATTTTCAACGACCCAACTACCATCAGCGTTACGCCGGGCGACGCCGGTTAACGCTCCGCGCGCCATATCGGCGCCGACGGTGTTTAACATCACCTGATTATGGTCGATACTGCCTTCAATAAGCACATTAGTGGCGGGAACGTCGTTTAACGTCAGCGAACCGGCGCTCAGTTGGATCTGGGCTTTATTGCCCAATACCCGACCGGCTTCGGGGTGCCAGGGCATTACGCCGCCGTTAACGCGCTGGGCGCTCAACCGCCATTCGCTGCCGGGACTATTGAGCGCCATATTGCGAAGTTGCAGGCGGTCGGCCTCAAACGGGAAAGGTGCGGTTTGCACTGAAATATTCAGCGTGCCGTCCTGTAACAGAATCGTGTCGACATGCAGCGGCGCGGTTAACTGGCGAATGCTCAGGCCGATATCTACGGTTTTCGCGACTAGGGTAGCAGGCTGACCATCACGACCAAAGGTCACATTCTCCAGTAAAAGATGGGATGGGGCGGAAAAACGATGATCCATCACGTCGAATGTGAGGTGATAACCGCTGTTCTCTGATACCCAGTTGCTGATGTGATCTGCGCCCCAGCGCGTTTGCAGCAGAAAATAAAAGCCGAAAATCACCACTAAACAGGCGATCAGCACATAGAGAAGCAACCTCCCAATCAATTTCATGGTCTTCCATCCCGTGAAATGCACATAGGGGATTTATGCACGATTTGCGTGCAATCCTCAAGACAGGAATGGTGAAAGAGCGTTACAGCAGCGGCGAATCGCGTCGCCGCCGCAGGGTTTTTACGGTTTTTCCGGCGGGAGAATCAGGTTCAGCACGATAGCCGTGATGCCGCCAGCGGCAATTCCGGATGAGAGCAGATTTTTCACCCATTCCGGCGCGAACTGCAGGATCTGCGGCTGTTGCGAGACGCCAAGACCCACGGCCAGCGACAGGGCGATAATCAGAATCGCGCGGCGGTTCAGCGGCTCACGCGAGACAATACGCACCCCGGAGGCGGCAATGGTGCCAAACATCACTAACGTGGCGCCGCCGAGCACCGGTTCCGGGATATGCTGCACAAAACCGCTTACCGCCGGGAACAGGCCGAGCACAATCAGCATCAGCGCGACGACAAATCCCACATAGCGGCTGGCGACGCCGGTCAACTGAATTACGCCGTTGTTCTGACCGAAACAGGAATTCGGGAACGTATTAAATACCGCTGAAACAAATGAGTTCAGGCCGTTAGCCAGTACGCCGCCCTTTAGCCGTTTCATGTACAAGGGGCCGGATACCGGCTGCTCGGAGACATCAGAGGTGGCGGTGATGTCGCCGATGGTCTCCAGCGACGTAATCATAAAGACCAGCATCAACGGCAGTAACAGGTTCCAGTCAATGCCCAGACCATAATACAGCGGGGTCGGCACCATCAGGATGTCCTGCGAGACTGGCGCGTTATTCTCAGGCAACATGCCCATAAACCAGGCCAAAAGATAGCCTGCCGCCATGGCAATAACCAAAGAAGCCACGCGTAGGTAGGGATTACGCTGCCGATTCAGCAGGATAATAATGGCCAGGACGACGCCGGCCAGCAGCAGGTTTTTCGGTGCGCCAAAGGTGTTGTCGCTCATGGCGGCATAGCCGCCGCCGATGGAGGTTAGCCCCACCTGAATCAGCGACAGGCCAATAATCATCACCACGACGCCGGAGACTAACGGCGTGATAATCCGGCGCGCCAGATGTAGAATGCGAGAAAGCACCATCTCGGTGCAGCTTGCCAGCATCAGCGTGCCGAACAGCGCCGCCATCATCGTCGGGACGTCCGCGCCGCCGGTTTTCAGCGCGGTACCGCCCATAATCAGCGGGGCGACAAAGTTAAAACTGGTTCCCTGGATGGATAACAGCCCCGATCCTACCGGCCCCCACGCTTTGATTTGAATAATAGAGGCTACGCCGGAGGCGAACAGCGACATGCTGATAATGTGCTGCGTATCCTGCGCCGGTAAACCCAACGCCTGGCAGATTAACAGCGCTGGCGTGATTACCGCGACAAACATGGCCAGCAGATGCTGACAAGCGGCAAAAAGTGTTTGAGGGAGCGGCGGGCGATCTTCAAGACGGTAAATTAATTCGCTGTTTTGCGTCTGCGCAACCGGTTGCGCATCTGCCGGCTCGATGGCGTTAACGGACATCAGGGACATTCTCGTGGTGGAAAAGCGGTGATTTTATCTGACCAGGTGGTAAAAGCAAACGATTGCGAGCGAATATTCTTAATATTTAAAAAAGATAAATGCACCTTTTTATATAACTTTTTGCCTTTTTCTGCTTAAAATCCATGCCGAAGACTCGCAAAGAGCTAAAAAACTGACTCAGGAAATGATTTGTGCGCACGTGTCACAGCGCACTACAGGAGCTTTAAATGTTTGAACTCGATACCTTATCGACCCTTGTCGCCGCCACGCTGGTGCTGCTACTGGGTCGCAAGCTGGTCCAGTCTGTCTCCTTACTGAAGAAATATACGATTCCGGAGCCGGTGGCAGGGGGGTTACTGGTCGCGGTTGCTCTGCTGGTACTGAAAAAAAGCGTCGGTTGGGAGGTCAACTTTGATATGACCCTGCGCGATCCGTTGATGCTGGCGTTTTTCGCGACGATCGGCCTTAACGCTAACCTTGCCAGCCTGCGCAAGGGGGGACGCGTTGTTGGCGTCTTCCTGGTCGTCGTGGTCGGATTACTGCTGATGCAGAATGCCATCGGTATCGGCATGGCGAGTCTGTTGGGGCTGGACCCGTTAATGGGGCTGATTGCCGGGTCAATTACGCTGTCCGGCGGACACGGTACCGGCGCGGCGTGGAGTAAACTGTTTGTCGAACGTTATGGTTTTGCCAATGCCACCGAAGTTGCGATGGCATGTGCAACCTTTGGCCTGGTGCTGGGCGGGTTGATTGGCGGTCCGGTAGCGCGTTATCTGGTGAAACACTCCACCACGCCGGATGGAATGCCTGACGATCAGGCCGTGCCGACAGCCTTTGAAAAGCCGGATGTGGGCCGTATGATCACCTCTCTGGTGCTAATCGAAACCATCGCCCTGATTGCTATCTGTCTGACCGTGGGCAAAATCGTAGCGCAGCTACTGGCGGGAACGGTGCTTGAACTGCCGGTCTTCGTTTGTGTGCTATTTGTTGGGGTGATCCTCAGCAATGGCCTGGCGCTGGTGGGTTTTTATCGCGTATTTGAGCGTGCTGTTTCGGTGCTGGGGAACGTGAGTTTGTCACTGTTCCTGGCAATGGCGCTGATGAGCCTGAAGCTGTGGGAACTGGCGTCGCTGGCGCTGCCGATGCTGGCGATTCTGGTGGTACAGACCATCTTCATGGCGCTGTACGCGATCTTCGTCACCTGGCGCATGATGGGGAAAAACTACGATGCAGCGGTGTTGGCGGCGGGTCACTGCGGTTTTGGCCTGGGCGCAACGCCGACCGCCATTGCTAATATGCAGGCGATTACCGACCGTTTTGGCCCCTCGCATATGGCGTTCCTGGTGGTGCCGATGGTTGGTGCGTTCTTTATCGATATCGTTAATGCGTTGGTAATCAAGCTGTACCTGCTGTTACCGATTTTCGCGCAATAATAGTTTGTACGGCGGCATTAAAGCCGCCGTGCTCATTAGGCGTTGGAATAACGTTCGGTTTCCGGCATCCAGCGCTCAATCAGCGCTTGTGCCTGCTGCGGATAACGTTCGTGAATATGACGGGCAATACGCTGAACTTCGGGGATCATGGCTTGATCGCGCAGCAAATCAGCTACTTTAAATTCGGCGTTACCTGTCTGGCGCGTGCCCAGTAATTCCCCCGGGCCGCGAATCTCTAAATCTTTTTGTGCAATCACAAAGCCGTCGTTGCTGTCGCGCAATACCTGTAAACGCTTCTGCGCCGTTTTCGACAACGGCGATTTATAGAGCAGCACGCAGTGCGATGCGACCGCGCCACGGCCAACGCGTCCTCTGAGCTGGTGTAACTGCGCCAGGCCCAGTCGCTCCGGGTTTTCAATAATCATCAGACTGGCGTTAGGAACATCGACTCCCACCTCAATCACCGTAGTGGCGACCAGCAAATGCAGTTCACCCTGCTTAAAGGCCTGCATCACCGCCTGTTTTTCGGCGGGCTTCATGCGGCCGTGTACCAGGCCGATATTCAACTCCGGTAACGCCAGCTTGAGTTCCTCCCAGGTAGCTTCCGCCGCCTGCGCTTCCAGCAGGTCGGACTCTTCAATCAGCGTACAGACCCAGTAGGCCTGACGGCCTTCGGTTGTGCAGGCATTGCGCACACGATCAATGATTTCATGGCGACGGGTATCCGGAATAGCAACGGTAGTGACAGGGGTACGGCCCGGCGGTAGCTCGTCAATCACCGAGGTATCGAGATCGGCGTAGGCAGTCATCGCCAGGGTTCGAGGAATGGGCGTTGCGGTCATAATCAATTGATGCGGATGAAAGCCCTGCTGCTGGCCTTTTTCCCACAATGCCAGCCGCTGGTGGACGCCAAAGCGGTGCTGCTCATCGATAATGACCAGCGCCAGGCCGTTGAACTGCACCTGTTCCTGAAAGATAGCGTGGGTGCCGACAATCATCTGCACCTGACCGCTGGCAATAGCCTCTTGCTGCGCCTGACGCGCTTTACCTTTTTGCTTACCCGCCAGCCAACCCACTTCAACGCCCAACGGTTCGAACCAGTTGCGGAAATTATTTGCGTGCTGTTCAGCCAGCAGTTCGGTCGGCGCCATCAACGCGACCTGCTTACCGTGGGCAATAGCGCGCAAGGCGGCAAGCGCTGCAACCAACGTTTTACCGGAACCCACGTCGCCCTGAACCAGACGCATCATCGGCACATCGAGCGCCATATCGTGTTCGATCTCTGCCACCACCCGCGCCTGCGCGCTCGTGGGTTTAAACGGCAACGACGCCAGCAGATTGTCTTTCAATATGTTGTTGGTACTTAGCGGCTGAGCGTGATAGCGCTGCGCGCCTGCGCGAAGCGCCAGCATACTGAGATTATGCGCCAGTAGCTCTTCAAGAATAAGCCGCCGCTGCGCCGGGTGTTTGCCGGTTTCTAAATCGGCGAGCTGGAGCGTCGGCGGCGGGCGATGCAAGGTACGTAGCGCCTCCGGCAGGCTCATCATACCCTGCGCCAGTTCCGGCGGCAGTAGTTCGGCAATGGCGCAGGTGTCGAGCAACTCCAGCGCCTGATCGGTAAGCTTGCGCAGTGTCGCTTGCTTCACGCCCTCGGTGGTCGGATAGACGGGGGTGAGCGTTTCCTGAAGTTCCGGCGTGCTGAGATCGCCCTGCAGGCGATATTCCGGATGGATCATCTCTGCGCCATACTTGCCGCGCTTCGCTTCCCCGTAGGCCAGCACACGTCGCCCCGTCGCCAGGCTGTTTTTCATCGCCGCGTTAAAATTGAAAAAGCGCATGGTAAGAATGCCGGAACCGTCGCTAATCTGGCAGGTCATCATCCGACGACCGCCGAAAGTGATATTGCAGTTCAGCACTTCACCTTCAACGGTGGCGTAGATGCCAGGCAGCAGTTCGCCAATGGGGTAGAGATGGGTACGGTCTTCGTAACGCAGAGGAAGATGTAATAGCAAATCCTGGACGGTATGCAGGCCAATTTTCGCCAGTTTACTGCTTTGCGCTGCGCCGACACCTGTCAGGGAATTGAGCGGAACAGCGTCTAACAAGCGGCCTGACATGGTGATTACCCTGCCGCCTGCATCGTCGCCCACCAGTCAGCATCGGCGTCGATTTCGCCCTGCTGATTGACGCGAGGATAAGGCAGACCTTTACGTTTAGCGACTTTCGCCAGCACCGGATAACCGCCCTCAAACAGCAGGCGCTGCTGTTCATCTTCCGGCAACATGCTATTTTCACGCAGATACATGCCCGCGTTCTGACGCTGACGCTGGGCTTCATAAAGAATGAGCGCGGAGGCGACGGAAACGTTCAGCGACTGTACCATGCCGATCATCGGAATGATGATATCCCGATCCGCCAGGGCTAATGCTTCCTGAGTAATACCGGTTTTCTCCTGACCCATCAGAATACAGGTCGGGCGCGTGTAATCAATCTCGCGAAAGTCTACGGCCTTATCAGAAAGATGGGTTGCCAGAATCTGCATTCCCCGTCCTTTCAAATGGGCTACCGCATCGCCAATGGTACGGTGAGTTTTCACCTGTACCCAACTGTTGCTGCCCGCCGCCGCGGAAGCCATGGTGCGCATCCGGCTACCAGGCCAGATGGCATGGACTTCATGGACGCCAACGGCATCTGCGGTACGAATGATTGCAGAAACGTTATGAGGTTTGTGGGCTTGCTCCATGCAGACCGTGAGATCAGGCTGACGCCTGGCGAGCATTTCGCATATACGCGCATAACGTTTTGGATTCATAGCGCTAGTTTCGGTTACGGGTGACTTTAATGACGTCTGGCATCACGCGGATTTTGCGCATGATATTCGCCAGATGTACGCGATCGCGTGCGGTAAGGCGAATAAAGGTACTATAGACGCGACCATCTTTCTCTTCAGTATTCAGACTTTGAATATTGGAGGTGGTCGTATTAATCGCCGCCGTCAGGTTAGCCAGCGCGCCCTGATGGTTAAACATTTCCACCTTGATTTCGGTAATGAATTCCTGCTCCGTCTCTTTGTCCCATTCGACCGCCATAAATTTCTCTGGCTCTTTCTGGTATCCACGGATATTACGGCAGGATTCATGGTGGATCACCAGTCCTTTACCTGGGCTGACGTGAGCGATGATCGGGTCGCCTGGGATCGGACGACAACACTTCGCAAAGGTGATAAGCACGCCATCCGCGCCTTTAATCGGCAGGTGGCCGTGATTCGATTGCGCAACGGTCGGCACCACGGCTTCGCCTTGCTGCAGATTTTTCGCGACCACTACGCTCATCGCGTTGCCGAGACCGATTTCCGCCAGCAGATCGTCAAGCGTTGCCAGCTTCATTCGATCCAGTTCGCGCTGAATATTTTCCTGCGGAATTTCCGCCAGCTTACGACTGCCGCCTAAAGCATGGTTAAGCAGACGACGGCCCAGGCTTACGGAGTCATCACGTTTGAGGTTTTTCAGCAACTGACGAATTTTAGCGCGCGCTTTAGAGCTGACGACAAAGTTCAGCCAGGCGGCGTTGGGACGCGCGCCTGGCGCGGTAATAATTTCGACGGTCTGACCGCTGCTAAGCGGCTGCGACAGCGGATAAGGCTGCCGGTCGACACGCGCGCCGACGCAGGCGTGGCCGATGTCGGTATGCACTGCATAGGCAAAATCCACCGGCGTAGCGCCAGCAGGCAGTTCGACAATGCGCCCTTCCGGGGTGAAAACGTAAATCTCATCCGGGAAGAGATCGGATTTTACGCTTTCGATAAATTCAAACGAACTACCGGCGCTCTGTTGTAGCTCCAGCAGACTTTGCATCCAGCGCTGGGCGCGGATCTGCGCCGTGGTGCTGGTCTCACCGTGTTCTTTATACGCCCAGTGCGCCGCGACCCCCATTTCCGCCATCTGATCCATATCTTCGGTACGGATCTGGACTTCAACAGGAACGCCGTGCGGGCCGATCATCGAGGTGTGCAAAGACTGATAGCCGTTCGCTTTGGGAATGGCTATATAGTCTTTCACGCGTCCCGGACGCGGCTTATAGAGACTGTGCATCTGGCCGAGTACGCGATAGCAGGTATCGGAGTCATGAACGATGACGCGAAACGCGTAAATGTCCATGATCGAGTGAAAACGCTGCTCTTTGAGCACCATTTTACAGTAGATCGAGTAAAGATGTTTTTCGCGACCGCTAACGCGACACGGAATTCCCGCCTCTTGCAAGCGTCCTTCGATTTCAGAGAGGATTTTTTGGATCATCTCTTTACGGTTGCCGCGCGCCGCTTTTACCACTTCTTTGATGACGCGGTAACGATTGGGATACAGCGCTTCAAAACCCAGCTCTTCCAGCTCGGTTTTAATGTGATGAATACCTAAACGGTGCGCCAGAGGACTGTAGATTTCCAGCGTTTCGCGGGCAATACGACGACGTTTATCCGGGCGTAATGAGCCCAGCGTGCGCATGTTATGGGTACGGTCAGCAAGCTTAATGAGAATGACGCGGATATCCTGCACCATCGCCATAATCATTTTGCGAAAGTTTTCGGCCTGCGCCTCTTTCTTATCGCGGAACTTGAGCTTATCAAGTTTCGACACCCCCTCTACCAGCTCGGCAACGCTTTTACCGAAAAGCTGTTCCATGTCCTGATAGGTGGCGGGGGTATCTTCAATCACGTCATGCAGCAGAGCGGCCATCAGCGTTTCGTAGTCGAGTTTCATCTCGGCCAGAATACAGGCCACCGCTACCGGGTGCGTGATATAGGGTTCACCGCTTGAACGTGTCTGGCCCTCGTGAGCGTCACGTGCAACGAGATACGCCTGCCGAAGACGCTTAATCTGGTCTTCCGGCAGGTAGGTTTGAATCAGTTGATTCAGGCTTTCAAACAGATACAAGGGCGACCCGCTTTGTGATTAACGACGACCTTCAGCAATAGCGGTAACGGCTTGTAATTCAGCGGCTTCCTGCTCTTGCTGTTCCTGGCGCTCGCGGACGTCAAGGATCTGGTTGTTAATCAGACCTTCTTCGATTTCGCGCAGCGCGATAACGGTAGTTTTATCGTTTTCTTCCGGTACCAGCGGATCCTTTCCGCCTACCTGCATCTGACGAGCGCGACGCGCGGCGACCAGTACCAGGTCAAAACGGTTACCAATTTTCTCTACAGCGTCCTGAACAGTTACGCGTGCCATACTTAAAATGCTCCACAGGTGAAGAAATGACTGGGCATGATACTGAAAGTGGGTTCAGTCTGCCAACAATTTGCTGATTAAAGCGTCATGACGCTGCTTTTGGCGGCTCATACGCAGACGTTCAGCGCGAATGATGGTTTTCAAGTCGCTTAACGCGGTATCAAAGTCGTCATTCACAATAAGATAATCATATTCGGCGTAATGGCTCATTTCTGCAACCGCTTGCGCCATTCGTTTGGCAATGACTTCTTCGCTATCTTGCCCGCGACCGCGTAAACGGCGATCCAATTCGATCTTTGACGGCGGCAAAATAAAAATGCTGCGTGCTTGCGGCATCTTTTCGCGAATTTGCTGGGCGCCCTGCCAGTCGATATCGAGAAAAACATCAACGCCGGTTGCCAGCACTTGCTCAATGGTTTCGCGCGAAGTGCCGTAGTAATTGCCAAACACTTCCGCGTGCTCCAGAAACGCCTCCCTGCCAATCATGGTTTTAAACTCATCATGATTTACAAAGAAATAGTGCTCACCGTGCACTTCACCCGGACGCGGCGCGCGCGTGGTATGTGAAACGGAAACCTGAGTGTCATACAACGGTTGGGTTTTTAATAAAGCCTGAATCAGGCTGGATTTACCCGCGCCACTGGGGGCAGAAACAATATAAAGCGTACCTTGAGCCATGAGTATCTTACGTCTGTGATTATCGAAATAGAGCCTTGATACGGGCTTATTATACACATCGCCGTTATGCGACGTAGTCTTTGTCACACTTTTTGCGCCAGATTATTGCATTCTGCGTCCCTTTTTCCGCTTTTATCGCGTCGTTGCAGCAACCCACCAAAAAATCTGGAAAGCGGCTCGGATGATGCATTTTTACCTGTCGGTTTTTATTCACTAAAGCGCTATACCTGCCGGGCAATGTGCGCAGGAGGTCGTGATGAGATTATGGAAAAGTATGGCGTGGGGAATTTTATTGTGGCATTCGCAGAGTGGGGCGCTTTGCCCGGCCTGGCCGCCAGCAAGGGCCGCTGAAGAAATTGCCCGTTTACAGCAACAGCTCGCTGACTGGAATGACATTTACTGGAAACAAGGCGTTAGCGCGGTTGACGATAGTGTGTACGACCAACTCAGCGCAAGGCTGGTTCAGTGGCAACGCTGTGTTGGTCAGGATGTTTCATCTACTCCGGTTTCACCGCCGTTAAACGGTACAACAATGCATCCTGTTGCGCATACGGGCGTACGTAAACTCGCGGACCGGCAGGCGGTAGAACAGTGGATGCGCGGGCGCAGCGAGCTTTGGGTACAACCAAAAGTGGATGGCGTAGCGGTAACGCTGGTTTATCAAAACGGTAAACTGGCCAGGGCTATCAGCCGAGGTAACGGACTACAAGGCGAGGACTGGACGCCAAAAATTCGCCTGATCCCCTCTATACCGCAGACAACACAAGGCGCGCTTGCTAACGCGGTGTTGCAGGGCGAAATCTTTCTACAGCGCGAGGGGCATATCCAGCAACGGATGGGCGGGATGAATGCGCGCTCGAAAGTCGCAGGAATGTTAATGCGCCAGGATAACGCCTCCGCGCTAAATTCGTTGGGTATTTTTATTTGGGCGTGGCCGGACGGTCCGGCAAATATGCCCGAAAGATTAAGCCAACTTGCTAAGGCTGGATTCAGTCTGACGAAGAAATATACCCTGGCGGTAAAAGATGCCAGCGAGGTCGAGCGGGCGCGCCAGTCATGGCTGACGTCAGCGTTGCCCTTTGTGACGGATGGCGTAGTGATACGCATGGCTAAAGAGCCCGCGGCACAATACTGGCGACCCGGGCAGGGCGACTGGCTGGCAGCATGGAAATATCCGCCAGTAGCGCAGGTCGCGCAAGTGAGCGCTATTCAGTTCTCGGTGGGGAAAAGCGGCAAAATTACCGTAGTAGCGTCGCTTGTCCCCGTTATATTGGATGATAAGCGGGTTCAGCGGGTCAATATCGGCTCTGTGAAACGTTGGGAAGCGTGGGATATCGCGCCGGGCGATCAGATCCTGGTGAGTCTGGCCGGGCAAGGCATTCCCCGGCTTGATGAGGTCGTCTGGCGGAGTCGTGAGCGGAGTAAGCCTGTACCGCCTGATAGCCATTTCAACTCGCTGACCTGCTTTTACGCGTCGGCAACGTGTCAGGAACAGTTTATCTCCAGGCTGGTATGGCTGGGATCACGATCGGCGTTGGGTCTGGACGGAATGGGCGAAGCCAGCTGGCGGGCCTTGCATCAGACGCATCGCTTTGAGCATATCTTCTCCTGGCTTGCCCTGACGTCAGCGCAAATAGCCAACACGCCAGGCTTTGCTAAAGGAAAAAGCGAGCAGATATGGCGGCAATTTAACCTGGCGCGCCGGCAGTCGTTTACCCGCTGGATCATGGCGATGGATATCCCCTTAACGCAGGCTGCATTACAGGCCAGCGGCGATCGTTCATGGGAGCAGTTATTAATGCGAACAGAGCAACACTGGCGGCAGTTACCAGCGACGGGCGAGCGTCGTGCCGGGAGAGTCATCGACTGGCGGAATAATCCGCAGATCAAAGCGCTGAGCAGATGGCTGGCTGCTCAGCATATTCCCGGATTTGGGTCTTAGTGCCCTTCATGGCGGTAATAAAATACCGGCAGGCCAAGTTTAAGACGTAGCGCTAATAACCTTGCTGTAAAGCCAAACAGTAACGTAGAGATAACGACGACATCCGGATTCATGACGTAATGTTGCAGCGCAATATAGAGCACCGCCGAGGCGAACGAAATGCCGGCATATAGCTCTTTTTGAAACACCAGTGGAATGCGTTTGCAGAACATATCGCGGAGCACGCCGCCAAAGACGCCGGTAGTGACGGCGGCTACCACGGCGATAATTGGCCCTTCGCCCATATCAAGGGCTATCTGAGCGCCAATAATAGAGAAAACCACCAACCCCAGCGCGTCAAGTACCAGGAAAAGCTTGCGTAAATAGGGCATGACGGGGGCAACAATGGTGGTCAATACAGCGGCAGTCGCCACAATAATGACATATTCGGGATGCTTCACCCAACCCAGCGGATAGTGACCGAGCAGAATGTCGCGAACCGATCCTCCACCAATGGCGGTGGCGGTAGCAATAATAATTACGCCGAATGTATCCATGCGACGACGACCCGCAGCGAGTGCGCCCGTCATGGCCTCGGCAGTGATGCCAATTAAATAAAGAACGTGCAACAGCATGATTTCCCCCTAATTTACTGGGGGCGAAGATTAACGATTTGTGCGCTGTATCACGATTGAGATTTTCTAAGGCATTACACGATTAATAAATTTTAGTAATGATTTTAAATTTATGATTAATAATTATTTATTATAAATATCAATAAATTGAACATCATTTTTGTGGTTTATTGTATGCGAGGTTTTTCTATTTTGACTTAGATAATTTAAAAGAACGGCGCCCTGGACGCGCCGCCGGTGAATCATTTCATTATGGCTGCTGTGCGGTAAGTTGTGTGATGAAGCGCTGGCGCGAGCGTTCCACATACTGTTGCAAGCCATTGGAATCAAAGAAAGCCTGTGTATCGCCGTTGCGAAGTTGCTGTCGTTTCTCCAGTAGCCCGAAGCGGTCACCTTTGTTGGCAATAAAGATATCAACATGCTGGGCGGCCAGTGTCTTAAAGCTGCTCTGAATATCAGTAACCAAGTCAGGGTAATTTTTGTTGTTAATCAGCAGATAGTCAGGTGTGGCGAGACTATCTGCGTAAATTAGCGTCTTGCCGTTGCGGAGCGTTACGCGCCAGGAAGTTGAGCCGGGCAGATGTCCGGGCGTGAATAGTGCTGTCACGGTTATCCCTCCGAGGCTGATGCTTTCCTGGTTGTGGATAATTTTATCAGTGGTGACGGGCGGGAAGGGGAGCGCATCGCCAAGCGCAAAATCCTCTCGTCCACCCCTCGCCATCTGATCGGCGTTGGGTTGGCTGGCGACCAATTGTGCGCCGCTCCACGCTTTCAAACGTGCCATGCCCCCCGCTTGATCCAGCCGCGCATGGCTGTTCAATAGATAGCGTATGTCTGTGAGGCGGAATCCTGCCGCTTCAATATTCGCTTTAATTTGCGGTGCGCTTTCATCCAACCCCGCATCAATAAGAATATGCCCTGCCGGAGTGGTCAGCAGAATAGAAGAGAGATTTTCCGTGCCGACATACCACACGCCTTCTGTGATTTGAAACGGCTTTATAGGCTTAGCCCACGCTTTAAACAGTGATAACGGAGGCGCGGGTGATAACGGTTGTGAAGGATCTAATGCCGCCATGGCAGGAAGTGCTGATGTTGAAAATATACATACAAAGAATAATGCATAGCGATTCATAATGTTCTCCTGATTGAAGCGCCCGCAGTATACCTGGCAGTAATTTAGCCAGGTTCAATAAGAGAGACGTTTAATGAACTTGCTGCAAATGGATATGAACCTGTTAAAAGTACTGTATGTGCTGCTGGAGACGAGCTCTACGGGGAAAACGGCGCAAAAGCTGGCTTTGTCGCCTTCTGCGGTAAGTCATGCGTTAATGAGATTGCGCGATGTGCTAAACGACCCGTTGTTTCGACGGGAAGGGAACCGCCAGATTCCTACGCCTTATGCGCAGGCGCTGCGTGACAAATTGGCGCCTGTGTTTGTTTCGCTTAATGAGGAGCTGTTTGGCGATAAAGAGAACGGCTCCCGTTGTTTCCGGGTGGTACTTCCTCCCGCATTGAACGCGCTGCTTACGCCCGTTCTCGCAGAGAAAGGTCATCTTCATCAGGCGGTGATCGAGTGCCTTCCTTTTGCCCGCCGACCCTGGCGTGATGAACTGTTGGATAGCTCGGTTGATTTGGTGCTGGCAATTGGCGACCATCAAAAGCAGGTCAGCGCTCTGCATTACGAGCGGGTGGGGACTACGCGTTTGATTGCGGTTTATGGCGCGCCATTGCGTTCACGTCTGGAGAATGCCGCAGAGTTGAATTTTGCTGATCTACAGCATTATCAGCACATTTACTGTTTGCCGTGGACAAAAGAGAACAACGAACTGGACAGGCAGCAGGCTCGTGCCGGGTTTGAACGTCCGCTGGCGTTTGTTTGTCATGATTACAGTCAACTTGCGCCTGCTGTCCAGTCGGCGCCGCTAATGGCGATTGTACCGCGCCCCTGGTATGAAAATTTATCCGATAAGCGCGGTCTTTTTGTCCTGCCGCTTGCCGGGGAGCAGGCGGAAGGCGCTATTTTTATGCAGTATCGGGCTTCAACGGTAGAGTGGAAGCGACGCCTTATCGACGCTATTCGCCGGAAATTAAAAACGTACTACCGATAAACGCGAGAGCCCGCATAAGGCGGGCTCTGTGACATATTGAGCGCCAGAATTATTCAATATTCTGGATTTGCTCGCGCATTTGCTCGATCAACACTTTTAATTCAATAGCGGAGTTAGTTACATCAGCGTTGATGGATTTGGAGGCCAGGGTGTTCGACTCACGGTTAAATTCTTGCATCATGAAGTCCAGACGGCGACCTACCGCCTCTTTTTTCTTCAGAATGTTGTAAGTCTCTTTGACGTGCGCTTCCAGACGATCCAGCTCTTCCGCCACATCAATGCGCTGCGCCATCATCACTAGCTCTTGCTCCAGACGGTTGTTTTCCAACTGAACCTGAGCATCTTCCAGCTTCGCGACCAGGCGTTCACGCTGCCATTGCAGGATTTCCGGCATATGCGCGCGGACTTTCGCTACTTCGGCGCTGACGCCTTCCAGACGTTGTTCAATCAGCGCTTTCAGCGCCTGGCCTTCCGTTTCGCGCGCGATGATAAAGTCATCCAGCGTACCGTCCAGCGCGGCTAAAATTTCTGCGGCAATCGCGTCCAGATCCTGCTCTTGCGCCGCCATGACACCTGGCCAGCGCAAAATATCAACCGGATTGATTTCCCCTTCGTCGCTCTGCATTTTGACCCAGTTTGCGGCGCTAACTAATTGTTTCGCTAGCTTTTCATTCAGAATAAGCTCGCCTTGCGCGCTGGCATCGGGTTCAAAACGCAGCATACATTCGACTTTGCCACGCGTCAGGCGTGTACGAATGCGTTCGCGCACGACGGGTTCAAGACTACGGAACTGTTCCGGCAGACGAAAGTAAGTTTCCAGATAACGCTGGTTTACCGAGCGCATTTCCCAGGTCGCGCTACCCCATTCACCCTTGATTTCACGCCGGGCGTAGGCGGTCATACTGCGGATCATAGATGTTCCCGTTTTTAAAGGAGAGATGAGGGGATTATAGCTATCCAGGCCTTGTCAGGATAGGAATAACCATCGGAAGTCCGTATAATGCGCAGCCACATTCGTTTTAAGCCGGAGATCTCAATATGCGTCCAGCAGGCCGTAGCGCTAATCAGGTGCGTCCCGTAACCCTGACCCGTAACTATACAAAACACGCTGAAGGCTCGGTACTGGTCGAATTTGGAGATACCAAAGTGTTGTGCACCGCCTCCATTGAAGAAGGCGTCCCACGTTTTCTGAAAGGACAAGGACAGGGGTGGATCACCGCAGAGTATGGCATGTTGCCTCGCGCTACCCATACCCGTAACGCGCGTGAAGCAGCAAAGGGTAAGCAGGGCGGTCGTACTATGGAAATTCAGCGTTTGATCGCGCGTGCGCTGCGTGCGGCGGTCGATCTGAAAACGCTCGGCGAATTTACCATTACGCTGGACTGCGATGTAATCCAGGCCGATGGCGGTACGCGTACAGCGTCTATTACCGGTGCCTGCGTGGCGTTGGCGGATGCGCTGAATAAATTGGTTGCCAACGGTAAGCTGAAAACCAACCCGATGAAAGGCATGGTGGCGGCGGTTTCCGTAGGCATCGTTAACGGCGAAGCGATCTGCGATCTGGAATATGTTGAAGATTCCGCCGCAGAAACCGACATGAACGTCGTGATGACTGAAGACGGCCGCATTATTGAAGTACAGGGTACCGCGGAAGGCGAGCCGTTCAGCCATGAAGAACTTCTCATTTTGTTGGCGCTGGCCCGAGGGGGAATTGAATCCATTGTGGCGACGCAGAAGGCGGCGTTAGAAAATTGATTTTAAGGCGACTGAAAAGTCGCCTTTTTTTTGTCCGTAAATTTCGTAAATGATGAAAGTAAGAAAAGGAGCGAATCCATGAAACCGTATCAGCGCCAGTTTATTGAGTTTGCGCTTAACAAGCAGGTACTAAAGTTTGGCGAGTTTACGCTGAAATCCGGGCGCAAAAGCCCCTATTTCTTCAACGCCGGGCTGTTTAATACCGGGCGCGACCTGGCGTTGTTAGGCCGTTTTTATGCCGAAGCGCTGGTGGATTCCGGTATTGAATTTGATCTGCTGTTTGGCCCCGCATACAAAGGTATTCCGATCGCGACGACGACGGCGGTTGCGCTGGCGGAACATCACGATAAAGACCTGCCGTACTGCTTTAACCGCAAAGAGGCAAAAGATCATGGCGAAGGCGGGAGTCTGGTGGGCAGCGCGCTACAGGGCCGCGTGATGCTGGTGGATGACGTGATTACCGCAGGTACGGCGATTCGCGAGTCGATGGAGATTATTCAGGCGCACGGGGCTACGCTGGCTGGCGTACTGATTTCGCTGGATCGTCAGGAACGTGGCCGCGGCGAGATTTCCGCGATTCAGGAAGTGGAGCGCGACTATGGTTGTAAGGTTATCTCCATCATTACGCTGAAAGACCTGATTGCCTATCTGGAAGAAAAACCTGATATGGCTGAGCATCTGGCGGCTGTGCGAGCATACCGGGAAGAATTTGGCGTGTAAGCGAATTGCCCGGTGGCGCTTTACCGGGCCTATGTTTCTGTCGCCTGGATAAGGCGTGAGCCACTATCCAGTCAGCGTTACTGTAGCTGAGCGGCAATGAGCGGCCAGCGGGCGTCGAAATCGTCCGTTGGGCGGTATTTAAATTCGCTACGCACGAACCGTGAAAGCATACCTTCACAGAAGGCTAACAGCTGGCTTGCCAGCAGATTTTCATCCGTCGTGTAGCCTTCGCCTTCACGCATTCTTTTTTCTCGTAGCACCTGGCGGAGCTGCGCTTCGATGCGTTCAAAAAGCTGATTAATGCGCCCCTGCAGGCGATCCTGTTCAAACATCAGCGCGTGCCCGGTAAGAATGCGCGTCAGGCCAGGGTTGCGTTCGCCAAAACCCAGAATCAGCAACACAATCAGGCGCAAACGCGTGCTGGTGTTTTTTTCATCTTTTAAAATCAGATTGATACGGGTAATCAGACTATCTTCGATAAACTCAATCAGGCTATCGAACATGCGGGTCTTGCTGGGAAAATGGCGGTATAGCGCCGCTTCGGAAACGCCGACCGAGGCCGCCAGTTTTGCCGTCGTGATGCGTTGGCTTCCATCGCTGGATTCAAGCATCAGCGCCAGTGACTGAAGTATTTCTTCGCGACGATTCCTTTTCGCAGTTTGTTTTTCTGCCATGTTACAAAATACCCCTGAAAATAAGCACTTGCCAGGCGAGCACCCACGCTATAACCGCAAACTCAGCGCTTGCGGCAGTATTATGACGTTATGGGGATGCGTAAAATTTACTTACGGCCAGAATGACCGAAGCCGCCCTCGCCACGTTCGGTGGCGTCAAATGCTTCCACCAGATTAAATTCGGCCTGAACGACCGGAACAAACACCATTTGCGCGATACGTTCGCCCGGTTCAATGGTAAAACTGTCTTGACCACGGTTCCAGATCGAAACCATCAGTTGCCCCTGATAATCGGAATCAATCAGCCCGACCAGGTTGCCCAGCACGATACCATGTTTATGGCCCAGGCCCGAACGCGGCAACATGACTGCCGCCAGTGATGGATCGGCGATATGAATGGCCAATCCGGTAGGCACCAACGTCGTTGCGCCAGGCGCCAGTTCTACGGCGTCGTCGAGACAGGCGCGCAGGTCAAGCCCGGCAGAACCAGAAGTAGCATAAGTCGGCAGCGGAAACTGCTGACCAACACGCGGGTCCAGAATCTTAACGTCGATTTTTTTCATCATAACGGGTCACGATCTCGTCGAGTAATAATTGGCCCAGGAGTTCTTTTCGCTCAAGCGGTAAGACTTTATCTCCATCCTGCCAGAAAAGGTGTAAAGCGTTTTTATCGCTATTAAATCCCTGATTTGAAAGAGAAACATCATTTGCACAAATCAGGTCAAGGTTCTTACGGATACGTTTTTGCCGGGCGTATTCTTCCACATTATTCGTTTCCGCGGCAAACCCAACAACATAGGGTCGATTGTCACTGAGCGCGGCCACCCCGGCGACAATGTCCGGGTTTTTGACCATTTTTATTAGTAATTCATCACCTTGCGCCGCCTGTTTTTTGATTTTTTCACTGGCGATAGTCTCTGCGCGATAGTCAGCCACGGCGGCGCAGCTAATGAAAATATGCTGCTGTTGAACGGCGGCCTGAACAGCGGCTTCCATGTCCAGCGCGGTTATGACATCAACCCGTTTTACAAAAGGCGGTGTTGGTAACGAAACGGGACCGGAGACCAGCGTGACATTTGCGCCGCGACGCGCGGCGGCCGCCGCAATAGCGAAGCCCATTTTACCTGAGCTGTGGTTGGAAATATAACGCACCGGGTCGAGCGGTTCGCGCGTCGGGCCTGCCGTAATCATGATATTAAGATGTCGCAGATCGTTGACGGCAGCGAAATGCGCGGCGGCCTTATCAACGATAACTAATGGGTCCAGCATTCGGCCTGGGCCTACATCGCCGCACGCCTGACTGCCGCTATCCGGCCCCCAAATGAACAGGCCGCGAGAGGCGAGCACCTCCAGATTATGTTGCGTGGCGGCAGCGCGGTACATCTGTTGGTTCATGGCCGGAAGAACGGCCACCGGGGCTGGCGTCGCCAGGCAGATGGTGGAGACTAAATCATTAGCCATACCCGATGCTACACGGGCGATCAGGTCGGCGGTCGCGGGGGCAAGAATCACCAGGTCGGCCCATTTCCCCAACTCGATATGCCCCATCGCGGCTTCAGCGGCAGGGTCAAGCAGACTGTCGGATACGGGATAGCCCGACACTGCCTGTAAGCTCAGGGGGGTAATAAAGGCTTTTGCCGCCTCGGTCATTGCTACGCGCACGTCAGCGCCGCGCTCACGTAAACGGCGCACCAGCTCCGGCGTTTTATACGCAGCGATACCGCCGCTAATGCCGAGAACAATTTTTTTACCGGCCAGGCTCATCATGTCTTTCCTGTTGGGTGACTTTGAAAGGCGGCTATTTTATCACAATCTCTACGGCGTCGTGTCGTTGCCTGCGCTCCACTTTGCGAGGCGCTACGCAAGAACAAAATCAGGGCGTCGATCTCTCCCAAAGGCTGTGCCACTATGCCGCTTCCTTAAAAAAGGAGGTGCGCGTATGGATACGTTGGACGAATTATTACCGCGTGAAAAAATGCTCAGATCCGGCATTGCTTCCCTCAGCGACGTGGAGCTGCTGGCGCTTTTTTTACGTACCGGCACGCCGGGAAAAGATGTTATGACGTTGGCAAAAGAGATATTGCAGCACTTTGGGTCGCTGTATGGCCTGTTGTCGGCGGACTTTGCGCAGTTTCGCGGCGTAAACGGCATCGGCCTGGCGAAATTCGCGCAGTTGAAAGGCATTGCTGAGCTGGCAAGGCGCTATTACAGCGTGCGCATGAATGAGGAAAGTGCGTTGCTGAGTCCGGAAATGACGCGGGAATTTCTGCAAAGCCAACTGACGGGTGAAGAGCGTGAGATCTTTCTGGTGATCTTCCTTGATGCCCAGCACCGGGTGCTTCAGCACAGCCGCCTGTTTTCCGGCACGCTTAACCACGTAGAGGTGCATCCGCGTGAGATTGTTCGGGAAGCGATTAAACTCAATGCTTCAGCGGTCATTCTGGCGCATAACCACCCTTCAGGCTGCGCAGAGCCAAGTAAAGCAGATAAACTTATCACTGAGCGCGTGATAAAGTGTTGCCAGTTTATGGATATCCGGGTGCTCGATCACCTGATAATTGGGCGCGGAGAGTACGTTTCTTTTGCCGAACGCGGCTGGATTTAAGATTCTTTGCGCGATCCATCGGGATCTTTGTCTGTTCGGGACTTGAGCATATCGCCGGGTCAGCGTATACTACGCCACCTTTGAGAATCTCGGGTTTGGCATTTGGGCCTGGCAATCGAGAGTTCAATAGAACTGCGCGATGACCAGGCTGTAAAGCCTGACGAGGCGCCGATACCCCATACGAAGCTCGAGCTAATTTGATTTTTGGAGAATAGACATGTCCCGAGTCTGCCAAGTTACTGGCAAGCGTCCGGTGACCGGTAACAACCGTTCCCACGCACTGAACGCGACTAAACGCCGTTTCCTGCCTAACCTGCACTCTCACCGTTTCTGGGTTGAGAGCGAGAAGCGTTTTGTCACCCTGCGTGTATCTGCTAAAGGTATGCGTATCATCGATAAAAAAGGCATCGAAACAGTTCTGTCTGAACTGCGTGCCCGTGGCGAAAAGTACTAAGTACTAAGAGGAAATAAGTCATGGCTAAAGGTATTCGTGAGAAAATCAAGCTGGTTTCTTCTGCTGGTACTGGTCACTTCTATACCACGACGAAGAACAAACGTACTAAACCGGAAAAACTGGAACTGAAAAAATTCGATCCAGTTGTCCGTCAGCACGTGATCTACAAAGAAGCGAAAATCAAATAATTCTCGCTTTGATGTAACAAAAACCTCGCTTCGGCGGGGTTTTTTGTTTTCTGGCCGTCCCCATATTAATGAGACCTGCCACACAGCCGGAGACGTTATGCCTGAATTACCCGAAGTTGAAACCAGCCGCCGGGGTATTGAACCCCATTTAGTTGGTGCTACTATCCTGCACGCCCATATCCGTAACGGCCGTCTGCGCTGGCCGGTTTCAGATGAAATTTATCGTCTGAGCGATACACCCGTCCTTAGCGTTCAGCGTCGTGCTAAATATCTACTGCTGGAGCTGCCTGACGGCTGGATAATTATTCACCTGGGGATGTCGGGAAGCTTGCGGATACTGCCGGAAGCGCTGCCGGCGGAAAAGCACGACCATGTCGATTTGGTGATGAGCAACGGCAAAATTCTACGTTATACCGATCCTCGCCGCTTTGGCGCCTGGTTATGGACCAAAGAGCTGGAAGGGCATAACGTACTGGCGCATCTGGGACCGGAGCCGCTAAGCGATGAGTTTAATGGCGAATATTTGCAGCAGAAATGCGCGAAGAAGAAGACGGCGATTAAACCCTGGCTGATGGATAACAAGCTGGTGGTCGGCGTGGGGAATATCTACGCCAGCGAGTCGCTGTTTGCCGCTGGTATTCACCCTGATCGCCTGGCGTCGTCACTCTCGACAGAGGAGTGCGATCTGCTGGCACGGGTGATTAAAGCCGTTTTGCTGCGCTCTATTGAACAAGGCGGGACAACGCTGAAGGATTTTCTGCAAAGCGATGGGAAACCGGGCTATTTTGCGCAGGAGTTGCAGGTGTACGGGCGCAAAGGCGAGCCGTGTCGGGTATGCGGTACGCCGATAGTCGCAACGAAACACGCACAGCGTGCGACGTTCTATTGCCGTCACTGTCAGAAGTAAAATGCCAGGCCCGGCAAGGAAGGAAACTTATTTCAACTTATCCATTAGCGCCTGATGCACATTGTCCGGCAGAAAGTGGGTCACATCGCCCTGATGGCGCGCCACTTCTTTGACCAGCGACGATGAAATAAACGACCACTCTTTGGACGGCATCAGGAAAACGCTTTCCAGTTGCGGCATCAGATGGCGATTCATATGCGCCAACTGCATTTCATATTCAAAATCCGCCACCGCGCGCAGACCACGAATCAGGATATTCGCCTGTCTGTCGCGGGCGAAATTGGCCATCAGGTCGCTAAAGCCCACCACCTCTACGTTACCCAAGTGTGCGGTCGCTTTTTGCGCCAGCGCCACACGTTCGTCCAGGGTGAACATGGGTTTCTTGCCGGGGCTGGCGGCGATGGCCAGAATGACATGGTCGAACATCTGCGTTGCGCGCGTCACAATATCGAGATGACCGTTAGTAATCGGATCAAACGTGCCTGGATAAATCGCCCGTTTTTGCATGACAGTCCTCAATGCGTTTTCGGTGGCAGATAAGGTTCCAGCAGTTGCAGCAGACGCTGGAGCGCGCCCTGATTTTGATACAGCACTTCAACTGCGTGACGTCCGTAGAAATTACGATAATCAGCGTCGGTCAGTAAAGAGGAAACTTCTTTTGCCAGCGTAGCCGCATCGGTAATCGTGATAAGTCCGCTCGCCTGATCCAGACGGGCGCAAATATCTTTAAAGTTAAAGGTATGCGGACCCATCAGTACCGGAATCGCATGAGCGGCGGCCTCCAGCGGGTTATGACCGCCGCGTTCAACCAGCGAACCACCAACAAAGGCGAGATCGGCAATGCCATAGAGCAACATTAATTCGCCCATAGTATCGCCTACCACGACCTGGGTGCTGGCGGACGGCACTTCGCCCGAAGAGCGAGTGATGTAGCTTAACCCTGCCTGACGCACAAGATTGATAGCATCCGGGAAACGCTCTGGATGGCGGGGCACCAGAATCAGTAATAAATTCGGGAATTGATGTAATAACGCCTGGTGAGCGGCGATAACGATACTCTCTTCGCCATCGTGGGTGCTGGTGGCAATCCAGACCGGACGGTGCGGCGCCCACTGGCGGCGTAGCGTAACGGCTTTAGCCGCCAGCTGCGGCGTAACTGAAATATCAAATTTCAGACTGCCGGTGACCGTGACCTGATTGTTCTTCGCGCCCAATGCCACAAAGCGTTCGCCATCTTCTTCGTTTTGCGCGGCAATCAGGGTGATACGGCGCAGGAGCGTACGGACAAACTTGCCAAGCTTCGCATAACCCGCGGCGGAGCGGGCGGAAAGCCGCGCATTAGCGATAACCAGCGGAATATGACGTTTGTGCAGCGCAGCAATCAGATTTGGCCAGAGCTCAGTCTCCATGATCAATACCAGCTTAGGATCAATCTCATTGAGGAAACGATTGAGCGCATCGGGCAAATCATAAGGCAAGTAAACGTGCTGAACATCGTTGCCAAAGGCGGACTGGACGCGCTCCGAGCCGGTCGGCGTCATGGTCGTTACGGTAATAGGCAGATCGGGATAGCGATGACGTAGAGCGCGGACCAATGGGATGGCCGCCAGAGTTTCGCCCACCGAGACGGAATGCAGCATGATTCCGCCCGGTTTCAACGGACGGCGGTAGAATCCGTAGCGTTCACCCCAACGTTTACGATAGGCCGGCGCTTTACGTCCACGCACCCAAAGCCGTATCCAGATCAGAGGCTGAATAAGGTAGAGAAGAGCGGTGTAAAGCAATTCGAGCATAGTAAATAGCTGACTTATGGATGTGCTGGGGATTCTATGTATTTAGCCTGGGCTTTACCATTACTTTTCCCATTTTTGCGCCAAATTGGCTCAGAAGCGAGGATTCCAGGCGCTGAACCCCATTATTTTTGCATTTTTACGCAATCCATTGAAATTTGCCGCCCTTGTCGCCCCAGACAATGGGAATGACCATTCACAAGAGAGGGATAAATTATTATCTCTTTGAATTTATAATTAAAAAAATGATTGTGTATAAAAATTATTCGTATCGGATTGCTGCGAAAGAAGTGTTACACTAGCGCATCTAAAATGAGTGCGGTATTAGCTATCGGGTTGCTGTGAAGCCTGGGGCGGTAGCGTGCTTTTTTCTGCTTATTTATCCGGACAATTTCAACCAAAGAGTCGCTTGTGGAAAAGCCATTTCGAAGAATTCTGATTATAAAAATGCGTTTTTATGGAGACATGTTACTTACCACCCCTGTCATCAGTACGCTGAAGCAGAATTATCCCGATGCAAAAATCGATGTGCTTCTTTACCAGAACACCATACCGATATTGTCGGAAAATCCGGAGATTAATGCACTCTACGGCATCAGTAACAAAGGCGCAGGAACAAAAGAGAAGATTAAAAACGCGCTATCGCTAATCAAAAAATTGCGTGCTAACTCGTATGATCTGGTCGTCAATCTCACCGATCAGTGGAGCGTGGCGCTCATTGTGCGTTTTTTAAACGCAAAAACAAAAATCTCGCAGGATTTCGGTAATCGTCAGTCTGCTTTATGGAAAAAGAGCTTTACGCATTTAGTACCTTATGCGGGAGAACATGCTGTTGAGCGCACATTATCCGCGCTAAAGCCGTTAGCGTTAAAACAGTATGTCACGGAAACCACCATGAGCTATCGCCCGGAACATTGGGAAAACATGCGACAACAGCTCAAACAACTTGGCGTAACCCGACAATATGTTGTTATTCAACCTACGGCACGGCAGCTATTTAAGTGCTGGGATAATGATAAATTCTCGCAGGTTATTGATGCCGTGCAGCGCCGCGGTTATCAGGTTGTACTGACGTCAGGCCCGGCCGCAGACGAGATGGCCTGCGTGGATGCTATTGCACGCGGCTGTGAGACAAAACCGGTTACTGGTCTGGCGGGTAAAACTCGCTTTCCTGAATTGGGCGCGTTGATTGACCATGCGGATCTCTTTATCGGTGTTGATTCGGCCCCTGGTCATATTGCCGCAGCAGTCAAAACGCCGGTTATTTGCCTTTTCGGCGCGACGGATCATGTGTTCTGGCGTCCCTGGACCGACGACATCATTCAGTTTTGGGCAGGAAATTATCAGCCGATGCCTGAACGGCATGAGCTTGATCGTAATAAAAAATACCTTTCCGTGATTCCGGCTGAAGATGTTATCGCCGCGACGGAAAAAATGCTGCCGCATGAGGCACGCACCATAGATTTGGACAGCCTGCTATGAGAGTTGCCTTTTGCTTATATAAATATTTTCCTTTTGGCGGTCTGCAGCGTGATTTTATGCGCATTGCCCAAACCGTGGCGGCGCGAGGGCATCAGGTTCGTGTTTATACTCAGTCATGGGAAGGGGAATGCCCGGATAACTTTGAATTAATCCGCGTGCCGGTTAAATCCCGGACGAACCACGGTCGTAACGCAGAATATTATGCCTGGGTGCAACACCATTTGCGCGACCACCCTGTCGATCGGGTGGTTGGATTCAATAAGATGCCGGGCCTTGATGTGTATTACGCCGCAGACGTGTGTTACGCCGAAAAAGTCGCACAGGAAAAAGGATTTTTCTATCGCCTGACATCACGCTATCGGCATTATGCTGCTTTTGAACGCGCCACGTTTGAACACGGCAAGCCGACGCAACTATTAATGCTGACGAATAAGCAGATTGCTGACTTCCAAAAACATTATCAGACTGAAGCGGAGCGTTTCCATATTCTTCCTCCGGGGATTTACCCGGACAGAAAATATAGCCAACAGATCCCAAACAGTCGTCAAATTTATCGTCAGAAAAATGGTATCTCAGAACAGCAAAAATTACTGTTGCAAGTAGGGTCTGACTTTACCCGTAAAGGTGTGGATCGCTCTATTGAAGCGCTGGCATCGTTACCCGAATCTTTACGGCAAAATACGGTGCTCTATGTTGTCGGGCAGGATAAGCCGAAGAAGTTTGCAGCGCTGGCTGAAAGAAGCGGCGTTGGCACGAATGTGCATTTTTTCTCCGGACGTAATGATATCGCGGAGTTAATGGCGGCAGCCGACCTTTTACTGCATCCAGCCTATCAGGAAGCTGCTGGTATTGTTTTGCTGGAAGCCATTACTGCTGGTTTGCCGGTGCTGACAACCGCGGTGTGCGGTTATGCACATTATATTGTGGATGCAAACTGTGGCGAAGCGATGACTGAACCATTCCGCCAGGATGCGCTAAATGAGGTTTTACTCAAAGCGCTGACACAGCCTTCCTTACGCAGCGCCTGGGCTGAAAATGCGCGGTATTATGCTGATACCCAGGATTTATACAGCTTACCGGAGAAGGCCGCAGATATTATTACAGGTGATTTAGATGGTTGAGCTGAAAGCGCCGTTAACCACACTATGGCGCGGTAAAGATGCTTTTGAGGAAGTGAAAACGTTACAGGGCGAAGTGTTCAGAGAGCTGGAGACGCGTCGAACATTGCGGTTTGAGCTGGACGGCAAAAGCTACTTCCTGAAGTGGCATAAAGGCACTTCGCTGAAAGAAATTGTGAAGAACCTGATTTCGTTACGTATGCCTGTTCTGGGCGCTGACAGAGAATGGCACGCCATTCATCGTCTACATGAGCTGGGCGTTGATACGATGCACGGCGTTGGTTTTGGTGAAAAAGGCGTAAATCCGCTAACCAGAACATCATTTATTATCACCGAAGATTTAACGCCCACGATTAGCCTTGAAGACTACTGTGCTGACTGGGCTGTTAATCCACCGGACGCGCAGGTGAAGTGGATGATTATTAAGCGTGTTGCGACTATGGTACGTAAAATGCACGCCGGGGGAATTAACCATCGTGACTGTTATATTTGCCACTTTCTTCTGCATTTACCTTTCACAGGTCGTGAAGAGGATTTAAAAATCTCCGTAATCGACCTGCATCGCGCGCAGATACGTCAGCACGTTCCCCTTCGCTGGCGTGACAAGGATTTAATTGGGCTTTATTTTTCTTCAATGAATATTGGCCTGACTCAGCGAGATATATTCCGGTTTATGCGTGAGTATTTCTCTCTCCCCCTGCGAGAGATTTTGCAAAAAGAATCGGGGTTGATTCATCAGGCGGATGTTAAAGCCGCTCGAATTAAAGAAAGAACAATAAGAAAAAATCTTTAATATAAAATTTATATATTTAAATAGCTTAGAGGCTATATGTTTCTATTCATATGCATGACTAATTTGCAATTATTGATTGCACGGTCAATTATAGAAAAAGAGCAGTTGAAAAAAGTTGATGTTTTATTTATTGGCGATGTAGATAACGTAAAAAATCAGTACTATTTAAAAAAAATTCAGCCGTTATGTCGGCACTCAGACATCGTCCCGCAGGTAGCAAAATTTTCGACATTTAAAACGATTCAAAGAACACGGTATGCTAAAAAAATCATGGAAAAGTATGCCAGAGAATATCATACTGTTTTCTTCGCGAATTTTCATGTCCCGCTTATACACCATATTTTATCCTGTATCACTTTTTCTGAAATAAAAACCTTTGATGATGGTACAAATAATATCAATCAGAAAAGTATAATGTATGAAAATAAGAATATAAGCGCCACATCGAAGTTAATACGAAAGCTGATGGGGCGTAAATATCATAAAGATGAAATATTAAAGTTAGACGCAAAACATTATACTCTATTTCCTAATAGAACCAACATAATTGAAAAGACCGAAGGAATTATATTGGTACACCATAACGGTCTTCCTGATACGAATAATGGCTTTAAAAAAGTATTATTGGGAACAGTATATACTGATGCGTTAAAAAATAAAGAAGATGAGTGTGTTTTTCTTCAGCATCTTCAGCGGCTTATTAAAAAAGAAGCGGTTGATATATATATTCCTCACCCTCGATATGACTCTCATCAGTTTAATGGTGTATTGAATGTTAGCTCTGAAATGATAGCCGAGGACATTATTTTAGAATATCTGGAGCAAGGGATATCATTAGAGATATATGGATTTAATAGCACAGTTCAGTATAACCTAAATAATATCTCAACTATCAAAAACTATAAAATAACCAGCCCTTTTCTAAAAGATAGCTTTAATCATGGACTGGGGTTCGATTTTAATCAGGTCTCAGTATAAATATAGTGTTGATTGGGTTTGTTCTTACAGAATTTTAAAAGTGAAGGAAGCCGAATAACATGAGTGTCAGCAAATGGTGACTTCATTGAAAATAGCATTTATAGGCGAAGCGGTATCTGGTTTTGGAGGGATGGAAACCGTTATTAGCAACGTTATCCATACGTTTGAAAATAGCTCTCCGAAAATCAACTGTGAAATGTTTTTCTTTTGTCGTAATGACAAAATGGATAAAGCATGGCTAAAAGCGATTAAATATGCGCAATCATTCTCAAATATAAAATTAAGTTTTCTTCGTCGAGCTAAGCATGTTTATAATTTTAGTCCGTGGCTGAAAGAAACGTCACCGGATATTGTGATATGTATTGATGTCATCTCATGTCTTTATGCCAATAAAGCACGAAAGAAAAGTGGTAAACAGTTTACTATTTTCTCGTGGCCGCATTTTTCGCTCGACCATAAAAAACATGCAGAATGTATAACGTACGCAGATTATCATCTGGCCATCAGTAGTGGTATTAAAGAACAGATGATGGCACGGGGTATCTCAGCGCAAAATATTAGCGTCGTTTATAATCCTGTCTCTATTAAAACAATCATTGTGCCGTCGCCTGAGCGCGATAAACCCGCTGTATTTCTCTATGTAGGGCGTCTTAAATTTGAAGGACAGAAAAGAGTTAAAGATTTATTTGATGGCTTAGCTCGTACGACAGGGGAATGGCAGCTACATATTATTGGTGATGGCTCAGATTTTGAAAAGTGCCAGGCCTATAGTCGGGAGCTTGGTATTGAGCAGCGTGTGATCTGGTATGGTTGGCAAAGCGCGCCGTGGCAAGTCGTACAGCAAAAAATAAAAAATGTCACCGCGTTACTACTTACCTCTGCGTTTGAGGGATTTCCTATGACCCTGCTGGAAGCAATGTCATATGGAATTCCGTGTATTAGTTCTGATTGTATGTCTGGTCCGCGCGATATGATTAAACCCGGTTTGAATGGTGAGCTTTACACCCCGGGGGCTATAGATGATTTTGTAGGACACCTTAATTGTGTTATTTCTGGTGAAGTAAAATATCAGCATGATATTATTCCCGGCACGATTGAGAGATTTTACGATGTGCTATATTTTAAAAATTTTAATAATGCAATATTCTCGAAATTACAAAAGTGATCACTATGAGCAGAAAATATTTTGAAGAAGAAGTCATTCAACAGACTTTAGATTATAACTATGCACAACATAGTGATGCTGATAAATTTAATATAGCTTATGGGATTGATAAAAACTTTCTTTTTGGCTGTGGTGTCTCTATTGCATCGGTTCTCCTTGCTAACCCAGAGAAGGCGTTAGCTTTCCATGTTTTTACCGATTTCTTTGACTCTGAAGACCAGCAGCGATTTGAGGCATTAGCAAAACAGTACGCTACGCAGATTGTTGTTTACCTAATCGACTGTGAGCGCTTAAAATCGCTACCCAGTACCAAAAACTGGACCTATGCAACATACTTTAGATTCATTATCGCCGATTATTTTTCAGATAAAACAGATAGAGTACTTTATCTGGATGCTGATATTGCATGTAAGGGGAGTATTCAGGAGCTTATTGATCTTAACTTCGCTGAAAATGAGATTGCGGCTGTCGTTGCTGAAGGCGAGTTGGAATGGTGGACTAAGCGCTCGGTTAGCCTGGCAACGCCTGGGCTGGTTTCTGGCTATTTTAATGCCGGTTTTATTTTAATTAACATACCTCTTTGGACCGCAGAAAATATCTCTAAGAAAGCGATTGAAATGCTAAAAGATCCGGAGGTAGTACAGCGCATAACGCACCTTGATCAGGATGTATTAAATATATTGTTAGTGAATAAAGCACGTTTTGTTGATAAAAAATTTAATACACAATTTAGTCTTAACTATGAATTAAAAGATTCAGTTATTAATCCAGTTGATGCTGAGACTGTATTTGTTCATTATATCGGACCAACGAAGCCCTGGCATAGTTGGGGGGCTTATCCTGTGTCACAATATTTTTTACAGGCTAAGAGCAACTCACCATGGTCTCATTGTGCACTTTTAAATCCAGTCACTAGTCATCAGTTACGTTATGCGGCAAAGCATATGTTTAATCAGAAGCATTATACTTCGGGTATAAATTATTATATAGCCTACTTTAAACGTAAACTTCTTGAATAAAACCCATAGGTGATGTAATGGATTCATTTCCTGAGATAGAAATAGCTGAATATAAAGTTTTTGATGAAAGTAATAATAATAATGATGATAACGTATTAAACATTTCTTATGGTGTTGATGAAAACTATCTTGATGGTGTGGGGGTATCAATTGCTTCAGTTGTATTAAATAATAATATCCCGCTCGCTTTCCATATTATTTGTGATTCATACTCCCCGTGTTTTGTAAAATATATAGAGCGTTTAGCCGTACAGCATCACATAAAAATTTCTCTTTATCTTATTAAAGTAGAAAGCCTTGAGGTATTGCCTCAAACTAAAGTATGGTCGAGAGCAATGTATTTTCGTTTATTTGCTTTCGATTATCTCAGCAAGAAGGTAAACACATTACTTTATTTGGATGCCGATGTTGTATGCAAAGGATCTTTGCAAGATCTTTTACAGCTTGATCTGACAGAGAAGATCGCTGCGGTCGTAAAAGATGTTGATTCCATCCAGAATAAGGTAAATGAGAGATTAAGAGCATTTAATTTACAAGGTGGTTATTTTAACTCCGGCGTGGTTTTTGTTAACCTGAAATTATGGAAAGAGAATGCCTTAACTGAAAAGGCATTTTTACTTCTGGCAGGTAAAGAGGCTGACTCTTTTAAATATCCCGATCAGGATGTTTTGAATATTCTCCTACAGGATAAAGTCATTTTTCTTCCGCGACCGTATAATACCATTTATACTATCAAAAGTGAGTTGAAAGATAAGTCACATAAAAAATATAGCAATATAATTAATGATAATACTATTTTAATTCATTATACGGGCGCTACAAAACCATGGCATGCCTGGGCAAATTATCCTTCAGTTATCTATTATAAAAATGCACGACTGAATTCGCCCTGGAAAGATTTTCCCGCAAAAGATGCGCGTACCATAGTTGAATTTAAGAAGCGATATAAACATCTTCTCGTGCAAGGTCATTACTTTAAAGGCCTTCTGGCTGGAAGCGCATATCTTTATCGTAAAATTTTCCACAAATAATTTCCTTCCCTAAATCTCCATTATGATTATTGAAAAAAAGGTTAAAAACTATACCGTCTTTGTCAAAAAAGACGGTGAAAAATACATTGAGATATTCAAAGATTTTCTATCTTATAATCATCAGATTATTAAAGTCTTCCGTAATATAGAAGATACAAAAGTTGTATTGATTAATACAGACTACGGAAAATATATTCTCAAAGTATTTAGTCCAAAAGTAAAAAATACTGAACGATTTTTCAAATCGTTAGTAAAAGGAGATTACTACGAAAAGCTTTTTCATCAGACAGATCGTGTGCGGCGTGAAGGGTTTGCGACGCTTAATGATTTTTACCTGCTGGCGGAAATTAAAACATTACGCTATGTAAAAACATACGTGATGATAATTGAGTATATTGAAGGTATTGAACTTGTTGATATGCCAGAAATTTCTGACGAGGTGAGAGGGAAAATCAAACAGTCGATATATTCCCTGCATCAGCATGGTATGGTTTCGGGCGATCCCCATAAAGGTAACTTTATCCTGCAAGGAAATGAGATCAGAATTATCGATTTGTCCGGAAAAAGACCTTCCAGGCAACGAAAAGCAAAGGATCGTATTGATTTAGAAAGACATTATGGTATCAAAAATAATGTGAGAGATATCGGATTTTACTTATTGATTTATAAGAAAAAACTTCGAAATTTCCTTCGTCGTATTAAGGGTAAGGAAAAGCGCTGACCAATGTAGCACGTTTGGTTTAATTTAAGGGGCTGACTGACTTTTATTTGCTGCAGCGTTATGACATACTTGAGAGAATTTGAGATGTAATATTAGTTATTGAATATAACATTTATTTATAGGTTGCATGATAAACATACGAGTTTTTTATGGGTAGCGTTAATTTCATAACTCACGCCGATGTTCTGCAACTTATTGCGAAAAGAACGGCTGAAGATTGTATTATTTTTCTTTCTGGTCCTACGTCCAGAAAGACGCCGCTGTCCTTGTTACGAATGAAAGATGTCATTGCAGTCAATGGTTCTGTTCAATATTTGCTAAACAATAACGTCAAGCCATTTTTGTACCTTCTGACGGATGTTCGCTTCCTTCATCGCCGGCGCGAAGATTTTTATAACTTTAGCCGTAACAGTCAGTTTACTATCGTCAATCTTGATGTGTACGAACAGGCTTCAGTAGATGATCAAAAATATATTGAAGAAAACTGTTTAATTATTCGCTCCTTTTATCGCCGAGAAAAAGGGGGCTTTTTAAAGAAAATTAAATTTAATATCCTCAAGCGGGTTCATAAAGCATTACTTATTTCAGTTCCTCTTTCGAAAAGAGGACGACTGGCTGGATTTTGCAAGGATATCAGCATCGGCTATTGCTCTTGCCATACTATTGCTTATACCGCTATTCAGGTTGCCTATTCCCTCAAGTATGGCCGTATTATATGTTCTGGGCTTGACTTAACAGGGAGTTGCCCACGTTTCTATGACGAATCTACCAGCCCTATGCCATCTGAGCTTAGTAAAGACCTGTTTAAAATACTGCCATTTTTTACTTTTATGAGAAAAAATGTGAGTGATTTAAATATCTTTAATTTATCAGATGATACTGCAATTCATTACGATATTATTCCATATATTACAGCCTCGGAACTTGAGGATGAAATATATTACGATAAAATTGTCTAGACACTAGATAAATCATTATTTTGCGTTGCTTTGGCACGAATTTCTTTTTCTATAACATTTCTTTTTCTATAAAGTTAACTATTCTGGATTATAGCTATTATGATTAAAAAAATCATATTTACTGTTACTCCTATATTTTCAATTCCTCCTCGTGGTGCGGCTGCGGTAGAAACCTGGATTTACCAGGTTGCAAAACGACTATCAATACCGAGTGCTATTACTTGTATAAAGAATGCTGGCTATCCTGAATATAATAAAATAAACGATAACTGTGATATTCATTACATTGGGTTTAGTAAAGTTTATAAGCGTCTTTTTCAGAAATGGACTCGTCTCGACCCACTACCCTATTCCCAGCGCGTCCTTAATATTAGAGATAAAGTGACTACCCAGGAAGATAGCGTCATTGTTATTCATAATAGTATGAAACTGTATCGGCAGATCAGAGAGCGCAATCCGAATGCAAAACTGGTTATGCACATGCATAACGCATTTGAACCAGAACTTCCTGATAACGATGCAAAAATTATCGTGCCCAGTCAGTTTCTTAAAGCGTTTTATGAAGAAAGATTGCCTGCCGCTGCTGTTAGTATTGTTCCTAATGGTTTTTGTGCTGAGACTTATAAAAGAAACCCACAAGATAATCTTCGTCAGCAATTAAATATTGCGGAAGATGCCACCGTTCTCTTATATGCCGGGAGAATTTCGCCTGATAAAGGCATCCTGTTGCTTTTGCAGGCGTTCAAAAAATTACGTACCTTAAGAAGTAATATTAAACTTGTCGTTGTTGGCGACCCTTATGCAAGCCGCAAGGGTGAAAAAGCAGAGTATCAAAAGAAAGTACTGGACGCCGCAAAAGAGATTGGAACGGATTGTATTATGGCTGGGGGGCAATCTCCCGACCAGATGCATAACTTCTATCATATAGCCGATTTGGTTATTGTGCCGTCTCAGGTTGAAGAGGCATTTTGCATGGTGGCTGTAGAAGCGATGGCAGCAGGAAAAGCGGTTCTTGCCAGCAAAAAAGGGGGGATTAGCGAATTTGTGTTAGATGGCATAACGGGCTATCACCTCGCAGAACCTATGTCGAGCGACAGTATAATTAATGATATTAACCGTGCGCTTGCTGATAAGGAACGCCACCAGATTGCCGAAAAAGCAAAATCCCTGGTGTTTTCAAAATACAGTTGGGAAAATGTAGCGCAGCGTTTCGAGGAACAAATGAAAAGCTGGTTTGATAAGTGATTGAGTCCTGATGATGGAAAACGCGCTGATACCGTAATAAGTATCAGCGCGTTTTTTTATCTATTTCTTAGCGCCAGCAGAAAACCAGTAATGATACCAATTTGAGCAATATCGACCTGTTCAAAATTACCACGAACGATATAAAAACCAATGAAAGATAAAAATAGCAAAAGATGAGCATTGTAGGGGCTTATCTCTACTTTCCTGAAGGTAGAGCTGGCTGTTTCCCTGATGATAGCGCCGTATAAATAGACCAGGCTCGCCAGACCCAATATGCCAGCACTAAACCAGATGTACAGGATGGTATTATGCGGACCGATGGATTCTTTAAAGGTCCACGTTGGATAATCGACAACGCGTTTATTATAAACACTATCATACACATCATTACCATAGCCGTAGCCCTTGATCGGGTTTTCCTGAATCAGTATCCACGCGGTACCCTGGGTTCCATTAGTATAACGATATGAGCTATCTGTCTGCTGTAATTTATACAGTAAATGTTCTGGGTCTGGTTTGTTATTATGTTGAGTGATAACCAAAGCGCCGATAATGGCTAATAAAATGGCACCAACTCCTATTAACTTCCATTGGCGGTTCAGTATTGCCCACAGAACACCTACTATGAGCACCGCCAACCATGCCCCTCGCGATAGGGTTCCCAGGATAAAGAAAAGGTAGATAGCGCTAAGCACCAAAAAAACCAACTTAATTGCATTTTTTCTAAACAGCCAAATATTCAATAATGCTGGAAATAAGAAAACCATGGAATCGGACATATGTCGATGCGCATAGCTTATGAATGGCATAATCCCTTTATTATAGTCCTCGATATACAGAATACTCTCTGCAAGGCAGCGAAGCCCTAAACTTGTTAAAAAGGAGAAAAGTACTATTTTCGCAACCGTTTCTTTTGTTTCATCTTTTAATAGTACGGGAATTAATAAAGTATATAATAAGAAACCCTCCAGTACCGTATTTTCAAATTCCTTGAAACTTCCTTTCATATCTGGCGATATGAGTATGGAATAAACAAGGATTAATGATAATACTGCTACGCTATAAAATAGGCTATTTTTGAAAAGAGGGGGGAAACTTTTCGGTGAGCGTGAGACCTGATAAATCGCGGTGATAATCATAAGTATGATTATCAAATGTTTATAACGCGTAATACCATCCAGAAAATACGTGGCAACAAAAAGAAAAACCAGCGCTTTATTCCAGATCGGCTTCCATTTCTCTTTATTTAACGTTAATGATGTGGTTAGCATCTTTTCTCCACAATAGGTTTGGGATGAGACAGAGTCTCTTTAATGAATCTTTCCAAATACGCTTGTGGCATCTAAATTCGCCAGGTTCTGTTCTGGTGAGCAGCATGCCATTTGGTTCTTCCCATAACCTCCAATTAACCCAGGGTCCGTTGGGCCATATAGCGTAATATTCGGTCTGTCGAGCGCGGCGGTGAGATGGCTCAGGCCGGTATCAACCGATACGACAAATTTTGCGCCAGCCAGCACTCTGGCGACCTCCTCCAGGCTCATACGCGGTAACACATCCACATAGTCAAAGCCTTCGGCCAGTCGTTTAGCCCGGGCCTCCTCATGAGGCGCGCCCCAGGGAAGTTTTATCCGTAATCCGGTGTTGCCCACCAGGCCGATAAGCTCGCGCCAGTTTGCTTCCGGCCAGTGTTTATCATCGCGGGTCGTGGCATGTAAAAACACCGCATACGGATCGCTAACCGCCTGCTGGCAATGCAGAAAATGTTTTGCGATGGCATAATCGCCCTGCGACTGCGGTTTATCGTATCCCAGACTTTTGGCGAACAGTTCGCGCGTCCGTTCAACCGCATGTTGTTGCTTTGCGATATGGTGTTTACGGTTATAAAACAGGCTGGCCAGCGGTTCGCGGGCGGTACTCCAGTCCATACCGTGCTTTATCCCATGCGCCAGACGCGTCACCAGCGCCGCGCTTTTCACCAGCCCCTGCGCATCAATCACAGCGTCGTATTGGTATGCGCATACCGCCCGATGAAAGGCTGTGCGTTCCGCTTTGATGGGCGCGGAAAACCAGGCCTTGCGCCAACGGCGAATAGCGACGGGAATCACGCGATCGACAGCACTGTGCCAGGACGGAATTTGCGCAAACCCTTCTTCGACAACCCAATCAAATTGAATCCCCGGAATCGCCTGTTGCGCGTCGGTAAGCGCAGGCAGGGTATGTAATACGTCGCCCATCGATGATGTTTTAACGATCAAAACCCGCATTAAACGCCCTCTTCCGACAACAGCGAATGAAGCTCTTCCTGAACCCGCTGCGGCGTGATATCGATCAGGCTCTGGTGATAGCCTTGCGCCGTATCGCCTTTACGCACTTTGTGATAACCCGTAATAAGACGAATCACCCGGGCCTTATGAGACAGCGGCGGCGTGAAATCCGGGCTACTTGGGCCATACAAGGCGACCAGCGGGCGGTCGAGCGCCGCCGCGACGTGCATTAGCCCGGAATCGTTGGTGACGATGGCTTTACAGGCGGCTATCAGAATGACGGCCTGTTCCAGCTGGGTTTCCCCCGCCAGGTTGCGACACCATGCCTGCTGCTCGCTATTCAGCGCCGCCAGGATCTCATTTCCGGCTTCATGGTCTTTTGCCGAGCCAAACAGTACGACCTGATACCCTTCGTTAATGAGCTGTTTTGCCAGTTCGGCGTAGTGATAGTGCGGCCAACGTTTTGCCGGGCCAAATTCCGCGCCGGGGCAAAAGCCAATCAGAGGACGTTCAGAAGATAGCGAAAAATCGCTGCACATCAGCGACTTTTCACCCTCGCTAACCTGGAGCTGTGGCCAGAGTAGCGGCTGCGGCAGATCTTTCGCCGTGCGCATCACGCCCTTGTCATAGGCCAGCGCCACGTAGCGCTCCACCATCAGCGGCCAGGCGTCTTTATCAAGGACGCGCGCATCGTTCAGCAGGCCATAGCGCATTTCGCCGCGCCAGCCGGTACGGTGCGGGATATTGGCAAAGAAAGGAATCAGCGCCGATTTAAACGAATTTGGCAGCACCCAGGCGCGATCGTAGCGCTTCTCACGCAGGCTATGGCCCAATCTACGGCGCTCGCCGATTTCCAGCGCGCCGTGGCCCAGCGGCATGGGTATCGCCTCGTTAACTTCCGGCATACGCGATAACAACGGACGGCACCAGGCTGGCGCCATCACGTCGATTATCGCCTGGGGATAGCGCGCTTTAAGCGTGCGATAGAGACTTTGCGACATCATCATGTCGCCCACCCAGGACGGGCCAATGACCAAAATTTTCATACTTACGCGTCGCGGTTCAGCCAGGCCATATACTCCGTGACGCCTTCGGCGACGGTCTTAAAGGGTTTGTCGTAGCCCGCGTTGCGCAGATTGGTTAAATCCGCCTGCGTAAACGCCTGATAGCGACCTTTCAGCTTATCCGGGAACGGAATGTATTCAATGCTACCTTTTTTATGGTATGCCAGCGTCGCGTCGGCGACGGCCTGGAAAGATTCCGCACGGCCTGTGCCCAGGTTAAAGATGCCGGACTTGCCGCTTTCCAGGAACCACAGGTTAACGGCGGCCACATCGCCCACGTAAACGAAGTCGCGCTTGAAGTTTTCGCTGCCTTCAAACAGTTTCGGACTTTCGCCGTTGTTTAACTGTGTATTCAGATGAAAAGCCACGCTTGCCATGCTGCCTTTATGGCCTTCACGTGGTCCATAGACGTTGAAATAGCGGAAACCGACAATCTGCGAGTTCGCTTCTGGCAGGATCTGGCGCACATATTCATCAAACAGAAATTTAGAATAGCCGTAAACGTTAAGCGGTTTTTCGTATTCGCGCGATTCGATGAAGTCAGACGTGCGACCGCCATAGGTGGCGGCAGAAGAGGCGTAAAGGAACGGGATTTCGCGCTCAAGACAATAGTGCAGTAGCTCTTTGGAGTATTGATAGTTATTATCCATCATATACTTGCCGTCCCACTCGGTGGTGGAAGAGCAGGCACCTTCATGGAAAACAGCTTCGATATCGCCGAGCTCTTCTCCGGACATAATCTGGATCAGGAAATCTTCCTTATCCATATAGTCAGCAATGTTCAGATCCACCAGGTTTACAAACTTGGTGCCGTCTTTCAGGTTATCCACCACCAGAATATCGGTGATACCTTTATCATTCAGGGCTTTAACGATATTGCTGCCGATAAAGCCCGCGCCGCCGGTAACGATGATCATAACTGTAACCTTTGAATTATGGTGTCAGAGACTGTCTCAGACATGAATGCTCTTATCATAACACTATTCATCCATTCACTGATAACCCGTGAGGATACGCGTGATTTATGCTGCATTTTAAAGAAGTGATGACGCGTCATCTCGTATCAACGTATCGCTTTGGGTAATATGTGCTGAAATTTGCCCAGTCTGGAGAATCGCAATGCGTGGGGATTTTTACAAACAGTTAACCAACGATCTGGAAACCGCCCGGGCGGAAGGATTGTTTAAAGAAGAGCGCATTATTACGTCTGCGCAGCAGGCGGATATCACCGTGGCGGATGGAAGCCACGTTATTAACTTTTGCGCCAATAACTATCTCGGGCTGGCGAATCACCCTGAGCTGATTAATGCCGCAAAAGCGGGAATGGACAGCCACGGTTTCGGTATGGCGTCCGTGCGTTTTATCTGCGGCACCCAGGACAGCCACAAAGCGCTGGAGCAAAAGCTGGCAAGCTTCCTCGGCATGGAAGATGCGATTCTGTATTCCTCCTGTTTCGACGCTAACGGCGGCTTGTTTGAGACGTTGCTGGGCGCGGAAGACGCCATTATCTCCGACGCGCTGAACCACGCGTCTATCATTGACGGCGTGCGTTTGTGTAAAGCGAAGCGCTATCGCTATGCCAACAACGATATGGCTGAGCTGGAAGCGCGGCTGAAAGAGGCGCGTGAAGCCGGCGCGCGTCATGTCCTGATCGCCACCGACGGGGTGTTCTCAATGGATGGCGTCATCGCCAATCTGAAAGGCGTCTGTGATCTGGCCGATAAATACGATGCGCTGGTGATGGTTGATGATTCTCACGCGGTAGGCTTTGTCGGCGAAAACGGTCGCGGTTCCCATGAATACTGCGACGTAATGGGCCGCGTAGATATTATTACCGGTACGCTGGGCAAAGCGTTAGGCGGCGCATCCGGCGGCTATACCGCGGCGCGTAAAGAGGTCGTTGAGTGGTTGCGTCAGCGTTCCCGCCCATATCTGTTCTCCAACTCCCTGGCGCCGGCGATCGTGGCGGCTTCTATTAAAGTGTTAGAGATGGTGGAAGCGGGCGCAGAACTGCGCGATCGCTTGTGGGCGAACGCCCGGCAGTTCCGTGAGCAGATGTCTGCCGCGGGATTTACGCTGGCAGGCGCGGATCACGCCATCATCCCGGTAATGCTGGGAGATGCGGTTGTCGCGCAGAAATTTGCCCGCGAACTGCAAAAAGAGGGCATTTACGTTACCGGTTTCTTCTATCCGGTCGTACCAAAAGGTCAGGCGCGTATTCGTACCCAGATGTCTGCGGCGCATACGCCTGAGCAAATTACGCGTGCGGTAGACGCGTTCACGCGTATTGGTAAACAACTGGGCGTGATTGCCTGAGGATGTAAGATGAAAGCGTTATCCAAACTGAAAGCGGAAGAGGGCATCTGGATGACCGACGTTCCGGAACCGGAAGTCGGCCATAACGATTTGCTGATTAAAATCCGTAAAACAGCCATCTGCGGCACTGACGTTCACATCTATAACTGGGATGACTGGTCGCAAAAAACCATCCCGGTTCCGATGGTCGTGGGGCATGAATATGTCGGCGAAGTGGTCGGCATCGGTCAGGAAGTGAAAGGCTTTAAAATCGGCGATCGCGTCTCCGGCGAAGGTCATATCACCTGCGGTCATTGCCGCAACTGCCGCGGCGGTCGTACTCACCTGTGTCGCAACACCACTGGCGTGGGCGTCAACCGTCCCGGCTGCTTCGCGGAATACCTGGTCATCCCGGCGTTCAATGCGTTTAAAATCCCGGATAACATTTCTGATGATTTAGCCTCTATTTTCGACCCGTTTGGTAATGCGGTGCATACGGCGCTGTCTTTCGATCTGGTCGGCGAAGATGTACTGGTATCGGGGGCGGGGCCAATCGGCGTAATGGCCGCCGCGGTGGCGAAACATGTCGGCGCGCGTCATGTGGTGATTACTGACGTCAATGAATACCGTCTGGAGCTGGCGCGTAAAATGGGCGTCACCCGCGCGGTCAACGTCGCGAAAGAGAGCCTGAACGACGTCATGGCGGAGCTGGGAATGACCGAAGGGTTCGATGTGGGTCTGGAGATGTCCGGCGCGCCGCCGGCGTTTCGTACCATGCTGGACACCATGAATCACGGCGGTCGTATTGCGATGCTGGGGATTCCGCCATCAGATATGTCTATCGACTGGACAAAAGTTATCTTTAAGGGCTTGTTCATTAAAGGTATTTATGGTCGTGAGATGTTCGAAACGTGGTACAAAATGGCGGCGCTGATCCAGTCCGGTCTGGATCTGTCACCGATTATCACCCATCGTTTCTCTATTGATGATTTCCAGAAAGGTTTTGACGCCATGCGTTCAGGCCAGTCAGGAAAAGTTATTTTGAGCTGGGATTAATATGTATAGAGACCCGATAATTTTATCGGGTCTGATATACGTTTCATCGTAAAAGGTTGGTGTCATTCGCCAACCTTTTTTGTTAGGGAAAATCTGGAAAGCCGTAAAGAATTGTCATAGACATCAAGCATTCGTAATTGCGCTTTACTCTTATTTTACTCGCTAACGTCACGCTCTACTCTGAGTTTTGTGCTTGCTTTTTACTGTAAAAATTAATTATGGCGACTTAATAGTTTCTTAATAGAGCCACAGTATAAAGGCAGGGTAAATTAAGGTTTTTCTGGTAATCGTTATGAAAAATAGTAAAACCAAAGTGAGTATCATTGTCCCGTTATATAATGCGGGAGCGGATTTTAATGCTTGCATGGCGTCGTTAATCGCGCAAACGTGGTCGGCGCTGGAAATTATTATTGTGAATGATGGATCGACAGATCATTCCGTTGAGATAGCAAAACATTACGCGGAACATTACCCGCATGTTCGACTGCTTCATCAGGCCAATGCTGGCGCATCTGTCGCCCGTAATCTTGGCCTGCAAGCGGCGACCGGCGATTACGTCGCCTTTGTCGATGCGGATGACCTGGTCTACCCGAAGATGTATGAAACGCTGATGACCATGGCGCTTAACGATGATCTGGACGTTGCGCAGTGTAATGCGGACTGGTGCGTCCGAAAAACCGGGCACGCCTGGCAATCTATTCCGACCGATCGTCTGCGTTCCACCGGGGTATTAAGCGGACCGGATTGGTTGCGTATGGCGCTGGCCTCGCGGCGCTGGACGCATGTTGTTTGGATGGGCGTGTATCGACGTGCGTTAATTACCGATAACAATATTACTTTCGTTCCCGGACTACATCATCAGGACATATTATGGTCGACGGAAGTTATGTTTAATGCCACGCGCGTACGTTATACCGAACAATCATTATATAAATATTTCCTGCATGATAATTCGGTAAGCCGTTTGCAAAGACAAGGCAATAAAAATCTTAATTATCAGCGGCATTATATTAAAATTACGCGATTATTAGAAAAGCTCAATCGTGATTATGCCCGTCGTATTCCGATTTACCCGGAATTTCGCCAGCAAATTACCTGGGAAGCGTTACGCGTTTGTCATGCGGTGCGTAAAGAACCTGATATTTTGACCCGCCAGCGTATGATTGCCGAAATTTTTACTTCTGGCATGTATAGACGGATGATGGCTAACGTCCGCAGCGCGAAAGCGGCTTATCAGACGCTACTCTGGTCTTTCCGGCTGTGGCAATGGCGCGACAAAACTTTGTCGCACCGTCGTATGGCCCGTAAGGCGCTCAATCTGTCTTAGCGCTCACGTTTTTAGGCGCGGCGATTTTCCCCCAGCCTTGCCACTGGTGCTGAAACCAGACAACCACGGAACTTTGCGTAATGCTCTCGCCGATGACGCTGAAAAAGCGCGTAGCGTAGACCGGTTGCAGCGGTTTTTTCGGCTTGCACATCTTCACGCCGCGAAAGGGATTGCGCGGCGCGTCAATTTTCTGCGGCGTCAAACCAGGTCGGGACGTATCTACCTGCGGTTCGTTGAGCAGGCTGCCTGGACGTACCAGGGTGATATCCGCCGGCAGGCGATAAACCATCTGTTGCAGCACGCGAACCGTTGCGGGATGCGGATGACCAATCGCGATAGCGGAACCGTTGCGACGGGCCAGTTCGATAGCGCGATTAAACTGACGGCGGATATCCGCCTCGTTTTGCGTATCGTCGAGGAACACTTTGCGCTTGATCACTTTCACACCCGTACCGGATGCCGCGCGCATCGCCTGGCTATTGCCAATCGTCATGCTGTCGAGAAAATAGAGATTGTAATGTTCCAGCGCCTGCATCACTTTTTGCATACCGAACAGGCTGGAAGTCATTGCGCTGCCCATGTGGTTATTAAGCCCGACGGCATACGGCACGTTGTTTACCGCCTCGCGGATAATGCGCTCGATCTCATCGCTGCTCATATCTGGTCGCAGCGTATCCTTCTCCAGCGGCTGTTTGCTTAGCGGCGCCATCGGCAGATGGATTAACACCTCATGCCCGCTATTGTGCGCTTTAGTTGCCATTTCGCGCGCGTGCGGCGCGTTGGGCAGCACGGCGACGGAGATGTTTGGCGGCAGCGCCAGAACCTGGTTTTCCGTGTGCGGGCGATAGCCAAAATCATCAATCACGATGGCGAGCTTGCCAGCGAAAACGGGATGTGCAAACGCCAGCAAAGTGGCCAGCGTGAGAATGGAGCGACGAAACTGAGGCAAAACTTATCTTCCCAACCACGGCTGTGGATTGACGGCCTGACCCTGGCGACGAATTTCGAAATAAAGCGAGGGTCTGCCCTGACCGCCGCTACTGCCCACAAGGGCGATAGGTTGTCCGGCGCGCACCTGCGCGCCTACGCTGACCAGCGCGCTCTGGTTATAGCCGTAAAGGCTCATATCGCCTTTACCATGCTCCACGACCACCACCAGGCCATAGCCTTGCAGCCAGTCCGCCAGAATCACCCTGCCGTCGGCGATGGCTTTGACTTCGGTGCCTTCCGACGCGCCGATCACCATCCCCTTCCAACGTAGCTCACCCTGCAGCCGTTCGCCATAGCGATGCAATATCGGGCCGCGTACCGGCCAGTATGCCTGACCGCGAGGCGCGCCCAGACCGCCGGTGCGGGACATTAGCGAACGCTCGCTTTCCGTCGGCTTATAGGTGCTACCTTTACGCGAGGCTTCCTGCTGCTTATCGCGTACCGCCTGCGCTTCGCGGGCTTCACGCTCCGCTCGCGCTTTGGCCGCCGCTTCCGCCCGCGCGATACTGTTGCGTAGGCGTGATTCGTTGGCGCGTAGTTCGCTTAACTGTTGCTGGCCTTGCTGAATAGACGACTCCAGTCCGGCAAGCGTTTTCTTACGTTCATTACGCGCCTGCTCCAGCTTCGCCTGCTGGGCGCGTTGTTCATACAGCAACGTTTGTTGTTGGCTTTGCTTCTCTTCCAGCTCGGCTTTTTGCGTGGCGACCTGTTCGCGAGTCTGTTTCAGTTCGGCGATAGTCTCCTGGCGCGCCTGGTTCAGATAGCCGAAGTAGGCCTGCAGGCGTTGCCCACGCTGGCTTTCTTCTCCGCTAAGAATAAGCTGAATGCCGGTGTGTTCGCCCTGGCGGAAAGCGGCGTCCAACTGCGCGGCGAGATTACGCTCTTGGCTGGCTTTTTGCTGCTCCAGTTTGGCAATTGAGGCGTTCATCTCATCAATTTGCGCGTTTAACTGATCCAGAGTGCTTTGCGTTTCGCGCAGCTTACGCGCTGCGGCCGAGATGGCCTCTTCCTGGGCTTTCAGTTGTGCCAGGAGGCTGGCGCGCTGTTGCTGCTGCTGGCGTACGTCGCGTTCTTTCGCGGCGATATCGGCCTGAATAGATTTGAGTTGATCACGGTCATCTGCGTGGGCGGAAAAGGCGCACAACAATACGCCAGCGCTAAGTACGCTGGCGTAGAACAAAGGCCTGACTGAAAACGTTCTTGGTTTCACGGCCTGTTGAATGGTGTTAATCGCCTTTCCCCTCATGGGGAGGGATTATTCCACGATGAACAGCGGCTTACCAGTCATCTCTTGCGGGATTTCCATCCCCATCAGCGACAGCATGGTAGGCGCAATGTCTGAAAGTTTGCCGCCTTCGACCGCCTTCACGTTTTTCTCGCCGACATAAATCAGCGGCACCGGCAGGTTGGTGTGGGCGGTATGCGCCTGACCGGTCGCCGGATCGCGCATCTGCTCCGCGTTGCCGTGGTCCGCGGTAATCAACAGTTGTCCACCAACGGACTCAACCGCTTTTGTTACCTGGTCAATGCAGTTATCCAACGCTTCCACCGCTTTGATGGCGGCTTCCATCACGCCGGTATGACCGACCATATCGCCGTTTGGATAGTTACAAATGATGGTGTCGTACTTACCGCTTTCGATCGCCGCGACCAATTTTTCAGTCAATTCTGCAGAGCTCATTTCCGGTTGCAGGTCATAAGTGGCCACTTTCGGTGAGTTGATCAGAATGCGCTCTTCGCCAGCAAACGGTTCTTCTACGCCGCCGTTAAAGAAAAAGGTTACGTGCGCATATTTTTCCGTTTCGGAAATACGCAGCTGAGTTTTGTCGTTTTTCGCCATCCATTCGCCAAAGGTATTCGCCAGCGACGCTGGTGGGTAGGCAACGGCAGTTTTGATGTCGGCGGCGTATTCGGTCAGCATCACAAAGTTCAGATTAACCACTTTCTTACGCGCAAAGCCGTCGAAATCAGCGTTAACGAAAGCGCGGGTAATTTCGCGCGCGCGGTCAGCGCGGAAGTTCATGAAAATCAGCGTATCGCCGTCTTCCATCGCCGCATCAGCCTGGCCCTCGGCGCGGATAACGGTCGCTTTGACAAACTCATCGTTTTCATCACGAGCGTAAGCGGCCTGCAGGCCAGCCACAGCGGTATCCGCCTGGAATTCGCCCTGCGCCAGGGTCATCAGATCATACGCTTTTTCCACGCGATCCCAACGGTTGTCGCGGTCCATAGCGTAGTAACGACCGACGATAGACGCCACGCGGCCTTTGCCCAGCGCGGCGAATTTGTCTTCGAATTTTTTCAGCGAGGCTTCAGCGCTGCGCGGCGGCGTATCGCGACCGTCGAGGAAGGCGTGCAGATAGATTTTTTCTGCGCCGCGCTCTGCGGCCAGTTCTACCATCGCCATAATGTGATCTTCGTGGCTGTGGACGCCGCCCGCGGACAGCAGACCCATAATATGAACCGCTTTACCGGCGTTTTTCGCCTGGTCTACCGCATTGGTCAGGACTGAGTTAGCAAAGAAAGTACGTTCTTTAATTTCAACGTCCAGACGCGTCAGGTCCTGATAAACGATGCGGCCTGCGCCCAGGTTAACGTGGCCCACTTCGGAGTTGCCCATCTGGCGGTCAGGCAGACCCACTTCCAGACCGGATGCGTCGATCAGGGTATGCGGACGTTTTGCCCACAGAGCATCCATCACCGGGGTTTTGGCGTTTAAGATAGCGTTATCCTGCTGTTCTTCACGGTAGCCGTAGCCATCCAGAATCACCAGTACCATAGGTTTTTTAGAAACCGACATTGCGACAACCTCATACTCAATAGACAAAATAATTGCGTAATTTTACTACAGCTGAATCGATAAAATAGCCTCAGAAGATCAAAGAAAGGGATCGCGCTGGCGTGAGAAGGCAAGTAATAGCGTGATTTTTTTTCGTAGCGCCCCGCAAAAATGCATTCCAGTGCACGCTCTGGCTGTATTTGCGCCACTGCGCAGGTATACTCCTTTCCTGGTTTTTTAATCACTACGTCGGGAGTTGTTACCCCCCATGCAAGAAATTATGCAATTTGTTGGCCGTCATCCCATACTGAGTATCGCCTGGATTGCGTTACTGGTGGCGGTTTTATTTACCACGTTCAAAGGTCTGACTTCAAAAGTTAAGGTGATTACACGCGGCGAAGCCACGCGCCTTATCAACAAAGAGGACGCCGTTGTTGTGGATTTACGTCAACGTGATGATTTCCGTAAAGGCCATATCGCTGGCGCGACCAATTTGCTGCCGAGCGAAATCAAAGCCAACAATGTTGGCGAACTGGAAAAGCACAAAGACAAGCCGATTATCGTGGTCGACGGTTCTGGTATGCAGTGCCAGGAATCCGCTAACGCGCTGACAAAAGCCGGCTTTGAAAAGGTCTTTGTGTTGAAAGAAGGCGTAGCAGGCTGGAGCGGCGAGAATCTGCCTCTGGTGCGCGGTAAGTGATTACCCGTCGTTTTCATGACGTAAGGGGAATGACTTGCCCTTGCGTCGACATGAAATCCATCGGGTAAAAAACAGGAGCGAAGTCATGGCCAATATTGAAATCTACACCAAAGCAACCTGCCCGTTTTGCCATCGTGCAAAGGCGCTGTTAAACAGCAAGGGCGTGAGTTTCCAGGAAATTGCGATTGACGGCGACGCCGTGAAGCGTGAAGAGATGATCAAACGTAGTGGCCGAACGACGGTTCCGCAAATTTTTATTGATGCACAGCACATTGGCGGTTGTGACGACTTGTATGCGCTGGATGCGCGTGGTGGACTGGATCCGCTGTTGCGTTAAGGCGTACTCAAGTATTTAAGGACAACACTAAAGGGTTTTACACATGTCAGAACAAAATAACACTGAAATGGCTTTCCAGATCCAACGTATCTATACCAAGGATGTTTCTTTCGAAGCGCCAAACGCACCGCATGTTTTCCAGAAAGATTGGCAGCCAGAGGTTAAACTGGATCTTGATACGGCATCTTCCCAACTGGCGGATGATGTTTATGAAGTTGTGCTGCGTGTTACCGTAACGGCTTCCCTGGGGGAAGAAACCGCGTTCCTGTGCGAAGTTCAGCAGGCCGGTATTTTCTCCATCAGCGGTATTGAAGGTACTCAGATGGCGCATTGCCTGGGCGCATACTGCCCGAACATTCTGTTCCCGTATGCTCGCGAGTGCATCACCAGCCTGGTTTCACGCGGTACGTTCCCGCAACTGAACCTTGCGCCGGTCAACTTTGATGCGCTGTTCATGAACTATTTGCAGCAGCAGGCTGGCGAAGGTACTGAAGAACATCAGGATGCCTGATGAACCAAAGTAATGCGTCAATGACAGTCATCGGTGCCGGCTCGTACGGCACCGCTCTTGCCATCACTCTGGCGAGAAACGGCCACCAGGTTGTCCTGTGGGGCCACGACCCAAAACATATCGCGACCCTGGAGCACGATCGCTGCAACGTCGCGTTCCTTCCCGATGTGCCTTTTCCCGATACGTTACACCTGGAAAGCGACTTAGCAACCGCGCTGGCGGCCAGTCGTAACATTCTGGTGGTGGTGCCAAGCCATGTTTTCAGCGACGTGCTGCGGCAGATTAAACCGCTGATGCGTCCGGATGCGCGTCTGGTATGGGCGACCAAAGGCCTGGAAGCGGAAACGGGGCGCCTGTTGCAGGATGTCGCTCGCGAGGCGTTAGGCGATCAAATCCCGCTGGCGGTGATTTCCGGTCCGACGTTCGCTAAAGAGCTGGCGGCGGGTTTGCCGACGGCAATCTCGCTGGCCTCAACCGATGAGACCTTTGCCGACGATCTCCAGCAACTGTTGCACTGCGGAAAAAGTTTTCGCGTCTATATCAATGCGGATTTTATCGGCGTGCAGCTTGGCGGCGCGGTGAAAAACGTGATTGCGATTGGCGCGGGGATGTCTGACGGCATCGGCTTCGGCGCGAACGCCCGCACGGCGCTAATCACGCGTGGACTGACCGAAATGTCGCGGCTTGGCGCAGCGCTTGGCGCCGATCCCGCCACCTTTATGGGGATGGCGGGCTTAGGCGATCTGGTGCTGACCTGTACCGACAACCAGTCGCGCAACCGTCGTTTTGGCATGATGCTTGGCCAGGGCATGGACGTTAAAGGCGCGCAGGATAAGATTGGCCAGGTGGTCGAAGGCTATCGCAATACGAAAGAAGTTCGTGAATTGGCGCACCGTTTTGGTGTTGAAATGCCAATAACCGAGGAAATTTATCAAGTATTGTATTGCGGAAAAAACGCGCGCGAGGCAGCATTAACGTTATTAGGTCGCGCCCGCAAGGAAGAGCTGAGTCGCCACTAGCCGTAAGGAACTGTTTGCATAAACGACCCAACCCGCACAGAACGGGTTGGTCGTTTTCTGCCCGTCTGGAGTAAGCCATGCCGTGTGAAGAACTGGAAATCGTCTGGAAGAATATTAAAGCTGAAGCCCGCGCTTTAGCTGACTGTGAGCCTATGTTGGCCAGTTTTTATCACGCCACTCTACTCAAGCATGAAAATCTGGGCAGTGCGCTGAGCTATATGCTGGCAAATAAACTGGCTTCGCCCATCATGCCCGCTATCGCTATCCGTGAAGTAGTTGAAGAAGCCTATGCCGCCGACCCGGAAATGATCGCGTCGGCAGCCTGCGATATTCAGGCCGTGCGCACTCGCGATCCGGCGGTGGATAAATACTCCACGCCGTTGTTATATCTGAAAGGCTTTCATGCGCTACAGGCCTACCGCATTGGTCACTGGTTGTGGAATAAAGGTCGCCGCGCGCTGGCTATCTTCCTGCAAAATCAGGTTTCGGTCTCGTTTCAGGTGGATATTCACCCGGCAGCGAAAATTGGCCGCGGGATTATGCTCGACCATGCCACCGGTATTGTGGTGGGGGAGACGGCGGTTATTGAAGATGATGTGTCGATTCTGCAATCCGTCACCCTGGGCGGTACCGGGAAAACGAGCGGCGATCGCCATCCTAAAATCCGCGAAGGCGTGATGATTGGCGCGGGCGCGAAAATTCTCGGCAATATCGAGGTGGGGCGCGGCGCGAAAATTGGCGCAGGTTCCGTTGTTTTACAGCCTGTCCCGCCGCACACTACCGCCGCAGGCGTTCCGGCGCGTATTGTCGGCAAGCCGGGCAGCGATAAGCCGTCGATGGATATGGACCAGCATTTCAACGGGCTACACCATACGTTTGAGTATGGCGACGGCATCTGATTTCGAGCTATCTTACTTGCCATATTGAACCTGGGCTATGCTCGTCATCCTCTCGTATTGCGTGTACGCTCAGGTAGACAAGCGCAGTCCGTGTCCAATCTGGCTGCGCCGATAACGCTCGAAACGAATATTATCAATATTAATGTAGGCCGGATAAGGCGTCAGCCGCCATCCGGCACAAATCAACTGCGCAATACCGCGCCGGGGTATCCTAACTGGCGCCACGCTTCATACACCACCACCGACACCGCATTCGACAGGTTCATGCTACGGCTATCCGGCATCATCGGAATGCGAATCTTCTGCTCTTTAGGCAACGCATCGAGAATGCTGGCGGGCAGGCCGCGCGTTTCCGGGCCAAACATCAAATAATCGCCATCCTGATAGCTTACGGCGCTATGGGCGGGCGTGCCCTTTGTCGTCAACGCAAACAGGCGCTGCGGATTTTCAGCGGCGACAAAGGCGGCATAATCGTGATGGCGCTGAACCGCGGCGAATTCGTGATAGTCCAGCCCTGCGCGGCGTAAGCGCTTATCATCCCAGGTAAACCCCATCGGTTCGATGATGTGCAGACGAAAGCCGGTATTGGCGCAAAGACGAATGATGTTGCCGGTATTCGGCGGGATTTCTGGTTCGAAGAGTACGATGTTAAGCATGATGCCCCCTTAAATGCGGGGGCAGAATAGCAGAAATTTACCGGGCTCTCACGCGCCAGGCGTTCAGGCGGCATCGCCTTTGCTCATTGGCGCCAGCGCGGCGGGCAAACTTCTCCCCAGTTCCTGCACCAGTGAATCGCCACTGATTTCACTAATGGATTTCGCGCCGGTCAGGGTCATGGCGACTTTCATCTCTTTCTCGATCAGGTCCAGCAGGTTGGCGACACCCGCTTTTCCTGCCGTCGCCAGCGCGTAGAGATAGGCCCGACCCAGCAGTACGGTATCGGCCCCCAACGCAATCATACGCACGACATCCAGCCCGTTACGAATCCCGCTATCCGCCAGAATGGCGATATCACCTTTCACCGCATCGGCAATGGCGGGCAGGGCGCGGGCGGAAGAGAGCACGCCATCGAGCTGGCGGCCGCCGTGATTCGACACCACAATACCGTCAGCGCCGAAACGTACCGCATCGCGGGCATCTTCTGGATCGAGGATCCCTTTGATCACCATTGGGCCGTCCCAGAATTCGCGTATCCACTCCAGATCTTTCCAGGAGATGGACGGATCGAAGTTATTTGCCAGCCAGCCGATATAGTCCTCAAGGCCGGTCGGTTTACCCAGATAGGCGGAAATATTGCCTAAATCATGCGGGCGACCGTTCAGGCCGACATCCCACGCCCATTTAGGGTGCATCACCGCCTGCCAGTAACGGCGCATGGCCGCGTTTGGGCCGCTCATCCCGGAGTGGGCGTCACGGTAGCGCGCGCCCGGCGTCGGCATATCCACGGTAAAGACCAGCGTGGAGCAGCCCGCCGCTTTCGCTCGTTCAAGCGCGTTGCGCATAAAACCACGATCGCGTAATACGTAGAGCTGAAACCACATGGGGCGTTTAAGCGTGGGGGCGACTTCTTCAATCGGACAGACGGAGACGGTGGAAAGGGTGAACGGAATGCCCTTTGCGTCTGCGGCGGCGGCGGCCTGTACTTCGCCGCGACGGGCGTACATGCCGCACAGACCGACCGGCGCTAATGCCACCGGCATCGACAACGTTTCGTTAAACAGGGTCGTTTCCAGGCTTAAATCGGACATATTTTTCAGCACGCGCTGGCGCAGAGCGACCTGCGACAGGTCTTCCACATTTCGGCGCAGGGTATATTCCGCATACGCGCCGCCGTCGATGTAGTGGAAGAGGAAAGGAGGCAGTGTGCGCTGAGCTGCGGCGCGATAATCGCTGGCTGCTGAAATAATCATGATTTATTCTCCCTGGTCATCTCATTATGGTCGCCGGGCAGGCGGGTAATACGCGCCTGGCGGGCCTGGTCTTCATCAAATCGTTTAATCGTGGTGTGGACAAAACTGAGGTGCGCCATCATCGCTTTACGCGCGCCGTCGGCGTTACCGTCCAGAATGGCGTCCATCACCGCCTGGTGTTGTTCCGTCAGCTTTGAGAATACGGGCGGAACGAGATACATACGCTGGCGACTCTGTTTGACGGAGGATTGCAGGACATCGAAGAAACCGCGCATGGTTTGCAACAGCACCACATTGTGCGAGGCTTCCGCGATCGCCAGATGAAAGCGCACGTCGGCTTGGGAGGCGAGATCCGGGTCTTCGCTGAGCGTCGCATCAAAGCAGAGTCTGATCTTCTCTTTGTCGGCGCTGGTGGCCCGCATGGCGGCGTGCCAGGCCGTACTGGCTTCAATGGCGTGGCGGGCTTCCAGAATGTCGAAGCTGTAATCAGGATCGTCCGCCAGCAGGGTTTTCAGCGGCTGAACGATATTCTGTTCAGACCAGGTTTCGTGTTGCCAGCGGACAAATGTCCCGCCGCCGCGACGACTCACCAGCACGCCTTCACTGACCAGCTTCGCCAGCGCTTCGCGTAAAGAGTTGCGTGATACGCCAAGCTGTAGAGCCAACTGGCGCTCGGCGGGCAATTTCATGCCCGCTTCCAGGTTTTGTTCTTCAATCAGCGCCCGCACGCGAGAGGCAATCTCGTCTGACAGGCGTTTTGGCATCACAATCACGGAATCATCCAGGTTAAAACATAGGCCTGAAGCGTAGTGATCACGCCCACCATACAGGTGAAGATCAGGCTGTGTTTGACGGTAAAACGGAACAGATCGGACTCTTTCCCTACCAGCCCCACCGCCGCGCAGGCGATGGCGATAGATTGCGGCGAGATCATCTTGCCGGTCACGCCGCCGGTGGTATTTGCCGCCACCATCAGCACATCCGAAACGCCGATTTGCTGCGCCGCGGTAGCCTGTAGAGAGGCAAACAGCGCGTTAGATGAGGTATCCGAGCCGGTCAGGAATACCCCCAGCCAGCCGAGGAACGGCGAGAAGAACGTGAAGGCGCTGCCGGTGTGCGCCAGCGCTAACGCCAGCGTGGAGGAAAGCCCGGAATAGTTCGAGATAAACGCGAACGCCAGCACCATGCCGATGGAGTAAATCGGCAACGCCAGCTCTTTCAGCGTGCTGCCGAAGGTCTGGATTGCGGCTGAGGGTTTCATTTTCAGCCAGACGATAGACAACAGCGCGGCAAACAGGATCGCTGTGCCGGTGGCGGAGAACCAGTCAAATTTATACACCGCCGCGTAAGCGGTCGCTTCGTGTACGACCGGCGGCATACGGGCGACCAGTTTATCGAGATACGGTACCGGAACGTTAATTACCCAGTCATACAGCGCGCCGCCGGGGGCAAACAGCGCTTTGAACGGCGGTATGCTCCAGAGAGTGACCGTGGCGGTCAGGAACAGGAACGGCGACCAGGCGCGAACAATTTGTCCTGTCGTATAACGGGTACGGGCCAGCGTCTGATCGACCTGCGACGCGCCCATATCGCCGAAGCGGAAGATGCGTACCGGCTGCCAACGTTTGAGGAACAGCGTCAGACACACCAGAGACACCAGAGAAGAGATAATGTCCGGCAGTTCCGGCCCGATAAAGTTGGAGCTGAGATACTGGGCGATAGCAAATGAACCGCCAGAGACCATTACCGCAGGCCAGGTTTCTTTCACGCCGCGCCAGCCGTCCATAATCGCCATAATCCAGAACAGCACGATAATGGTCAGGAATGGCAACTGGCGGCCTACCATCTGACCGATTTCAAAGCTGTCCAGGCCCGTGACCTGTCCGGCAACCAGAATCGGAATACCCATCGCGCCAAAGGCGACCGGCGCGGTATTTACAATCAGACACAGCCCTGCCGCATACAGCGGATTAAAGCCCAGACCCACCAGCAGCGCGGCGGTTATCGCCACCGGCGCGCCGAAACCCGCCGCGCCTTCAAGAAACGCGCCGAAGCAGAAGCCGACAATCAGCATTTGCAGACGTTGATCGGGGGTAATCGACAGAATTGACGAGCGGATAATGTCAAACTGCCCGGTCTTTACCGAAATTTTATAGACGAAGACCGCGGCGATGATTATCCAGGCAATCGGCCATAGCCCATAGAAGAAGCCATACACGACTGATGCCAGCGCGTGATCGACCGGCATTTTATAGAACAGCAGCGCGACGGCGAGCGCGATAACCACCGTCCACGAAGCGGCAACGTAGCCTTTCAGCTTGAGTTTAATCAGGGCGAAAAAGAAGAACAGGATTGGGAGCGATGCGATCAGGCTGGAAAGCCAGATATTACCCGCCGGGTCATAGTTTTGTTGCCAGAGGTTCATTGCAGGTCTCCTGAGAACCACACGCATAATGGGATGAATCTTTGCTCATCTCGTTGGGGTCACATTATGTGTAAAAGTGGTCCTGCCAATATTGTTGTGTATGGATAATGACAATGAATAGTTAAACAGATGTTATTTATTGGCAACGATATTGTAGGGGTAATTTAATGAAATGTGAACATGTGGTCGCATTCAGCGGGAATTGGTAGGGCCAATTAAGGGGTGAGGACAGCAAAGGGAAGTGAAAAGGCAATGGCATAATGCCATTGCCTTTGATGTCGGGAGTATGGTTACTCCATTACCACTGGAAGCCAGCGCCAATAGCTGCAGAGTAATCGCCCTGGCTGTTACTGGTTCCTTGCAATTTATACACCCAGCCCCCGCTTTCACTTACCATGGAGATACCAATGGCGACGGCACTTTCACCATTAAATGTACCGCCAGCAATCGAGGTCATGTTGGCACCTGGGGCGTAGGCTTGTGGCAGACCGGCCATGGCCATCGCTGAGGCGATACCGCCGCTCATCTTGTTTTCTACCCCTTTGATTTTGCTGTTCATTTCACCCATTTTCTGGTCGGTATAGGTGTTTGCTTCTTCGACGCTGCGTTTCAATTGCGCATAGTTAACCGCATCCGTATCGTTCACCGCCGCTGAAACATTGCCGATCCGAGTGGTACCGCCACTCCCGTCTCCCAGGTTGAGCACGCTATAGTTAACCGAACCATCTGCATTGGTTTCATAACGCACGGAGCCTGCTTCTGAAGCTTTCAGTTGCGCCACATTAACCGCGTCAGTGTTGTTCACCCCTGCGGCAACGTTGGTAATACGGCGTTGTTGGGTAGAAGAGCCGACAGACACAGTATTAGCTTCATCTGCGACTGAATTTGTGCCTAACGCTACGCTGTTTTCAGCGGCAGCAATAGAGCCAGATCCAATCGCGACGCTGTCCGCACCCTGGGCATTTGCATCTACGCCATCAGTGTTGGTCTTGAAGTACTTGGTGCTACCGGTAGTGACGATATCGCCAATGCCGTTTTCAATATTGGTGACGCGAGTATCAAGACTACTCACCTGCGTGTTCAGGTTATTAATGCTTTCGGTATTTGCGGCAACACGGCTGTCGGTGACTTTCAATTGACTAACGTTTACGGCATCGGTGTCTGCCGAACCCGCCGCGACGTTAGTGATCTGACGTTGACCGTCTTCACTGCCGACAGAGAACTCACCGACAGAGTTCTGCGGTGTGTCCATGTTGTAGGCGGTGTAGTCAGTCTGTGCGCCGCGAGTGGTCTGAGAACCATTACCCATTGCAATACTATTTGCATGGTTGGCGCGTGCGTTAGAACCGATAGCAATACCGTTGATGGCATCAGCCATCACCAGTGTATTCAGACCAATACCAATACCTGCATCAGCATTGACGATGGTTTTCGCACCCATTGCCAGTGAGTCAGTCCCGACAGCCAGTGAATCTTCTTCCGTTGAGTTTGCGTGGTAGTACTTGGTCGGTGTAGTGGCGACCGCACCAATGGCATTTTGTAACTGACGAACTGTTACCGCATCTTGCGCTTCAGAGCCGTCCGCAACGTTGGTAATTTGACGATAGCTTACTCCATCCGTCCCCAATGACAACGCGCCCAGCAACTCTCTGTCTGTTGTATTGTAGCCAATGACGACGCCATCGCTTGTTACGCTCGTTGCTCGTATACCTGATGAAATCGCGCGGTTAGAGGTGGAGCCACTGCCCAAAGCGATACTGCCCTCAATGCTGCTGCTGCTGTTCTCTCCAAGCGCCAGACTCGAAGCACCGGATGCGACGGCGTTGTAACCCACTGCCGTTGCGCCGTTACCCGTTGCGTATGCATCCTGGCCTTCAAGCCCGTTATCATTCGTACGGATGTATTTCACGCCGGTACCATTTTCCGTGATATAGGTTTCGCTGGTATCGCCGGCTAGTTGGCTAATAGATTCATTATACTGAGAAATCAGCATGTTAGTTTCATAAAGCTGAGAGCCATTAACAGCGTCAGTACTGTCACTGGCGATTTCACCTGCTGCCACATTGGTTATCTTATTGGTACCGCTGGTACCGTGGCTGGCGCTGAACGCACCCTCTTCGTCATCCCAGCTCAGTGCATCGGTACCAAGATTGGTGATGGACGTATTGATATCCGCGATAGCAGAGGTGTTTTGATCTACCTTCTGGTTGGTTTCATACAACTGTGAGCCGTTTACCGCGTCTGTACTGTCCTCAGAAAGCGCCCCGGCGGCGACATTGGTTATTTTACTGATGCTTCCACCGTGGTTTGCGCTGAAAGCGCCGATGTCTTCGTCCCATAACAGAGCGTTATCAGTGAGGCCGGTAATGGACGTATTAATGTCGGAGACAGAAGTATTCAGGTTCTCAATCGCGGTGCTGTTCTGAGTGATGTTGGTGGTATTGGCAGCGATATCGGTCGTGTTCTGATCCACTTTTTCATTGGTTTCGAACAGCTGCGATCCGTTAACCGCGTCGGTACTTTCTTCAGACAGCTCTCCGGCAGCAACGTTGGTGATTTTGTTTGTTGTACTACTTCCGTGGCTGGCAGAGAACGAACTCGTTGTCTCATTCCAGCTCAGGTTGTCAGAGCTAAGGTTAGTGATGGACGTATTAATATCTGCGATAGCAGAGGTGTTTTGATCCACCTTCTGGTTGGTTTCATACAACTGGGAGCCGTTCACCGCGTCTGTACTGTCTTCAGAAAGGTCCCCGGCGGCGACATTAATGATTTTGCTGGCGTTTCCGTTGCGGTTAGCGTTGAATGCGCCAGAGGCTGCATCCCACAACAGGGCATCGTCAGTGAGCGTGGTAACTGAGTTGCTCAGGTTGTTGATACTGGTGGTGTTGGTGGCGATATCAGTGGTGTTCTGGTTAATGCTGTCGGTATTGGCAGTGATATCAGTGGTGTTCTGAGACACATTTTCGTTGGTGGCAAACAGCTGGGAGCCGTTAACGGCGTCGGTGCTGTCTGCGGCCAGGGTGCCTGCCGCCAGATTGGTGATTTTGCTGTCGCTTCCGCTGTGGTTAGCGTTGAATGCGCCAGAGGCTGCATCCCACAACAGGGCATCGTCGGTGAGCGTGGTGACGGAGTTGCTCAGACTGTTGATATTGGTGGTGTTGGTGGCAATATCAGTGGTGTTCTGGTTAATGCTGTCGGTATTGGCAGCGATATCCGTGGTGTTCTGAGACACATTTTCATTGGTGGCAAACAGCTGGGAGCCGTTAACGGCGTCGGTGCTGTCCGCGGCCAGGGTACCTGCCGCCAGATTGGTAATCTTGCTGTCGCTTCCGCTGTGGTTAGCGCTGAATGCGCTTGTGTTGCCATCCCACAGCAATGCGTCATCGACTAATCCTGCGACAGAGGCCTCTGTATTCGTGATAGAAGAGTTAAGTGCGCTTAACGCACTGCCTACGTTATTGTAGGTGCCTGTGCCCACCTTGTAGAGGGGCGCATTCACTGTACCATCAGAATTAACGGAAGCCCCTCCGCCTAGTCGATCGGCGACGGATTGACTTAAAGAATAAATTTGCGCGCCTGTAACGGCATCGGTACTGTTGGCATTGATGTCGCCTTTAGCAACGTAGGTGATCTGCCGCTGAGTGGTGCTGTTACCCACGGCGACTGAATGGTCTTCCAGAGCGGTAGAGCCCGCGCCAAGGGCAACTGAGTTGGTGCCTATCGCTTGTGCGCCATTACCAAATGCAGCGCTGTCGTCGCCGCTCGCAGTGGCTTGATAACCTAATGCAGCGGAATTTGCTCCGCTTGCGACAGATTTATAACCTAATGCAACCGAGTTTGTGCCGCTCGAATCGGCATACACGCCCATTGCCATCGAATAACTCCCGCCAGCTGAGGATGAGGCCCCCATCGCAATAGCCCGGTCACCGGCTGAAACGGATTTTACGCCAAGCGCTAGCGAAGAGTTGCCGGTGGACTGGCTGTATGATCCAATGGCGGTACTCCATTTCCCCATCGCGGAGGCTTTATAACCCATTGCGGCGCTTGCGCCATCAACGTTGGTGTAAGTATTGGCTGTGGCATCGGTACCAATTGCAATCCACCCTGTTCCTGCAGTGGAGCCGGATGGAGTAACACCGCTGCCAGTATCTTTACCTGCATTGGCCAATACATCCGCAGAAACCATAATGCTGCTAAGACTGATGAGTGCGGAAACCGCCAGCTTTCTGCGGCCGCTTTTTTTGCCGCGGTTTTTTGCTGTTTCGCTGGTGACAATAAATGTTCCCGTAGCGGCATTCCAGAGGACTTTAAATATTCTGTTCATGGATAAGTGCTTTCCTTTTCTAAAATAGTTGTATCAATGGCTATTATTTTTTTGGCTTCTTTTTCGTATCATTAATAGGTTGTATGCTGTCGAATATGACATTCTCCATGTTAATACCTATTTTTAGATACTTAAGATTATTGGGCGATACGCCTTTTAATGTTAGCGTGACGTTTGTCCATGTTCCCGGTAAAAGTTCGATTGTCGAATCCATTTTCGTGTTAAGCAGGAGTTGTTTCCAGCGAGGCAGATCTTTTGCCTCGGAAGGTTTTTTCGTACCCCATGTCATATTAAACGCAAGGTTTGATACGGGAATGCTGAGTAAGTTAACTAAATCAAGATGAATAACACTTCCATCATCTATTGGCTCAATAGATAGAATACGCCCGGCTAATCCGATATTGCCGTTGTTAATAATAAAATAGCGCGTTTGTGATGGATCCAGTTCTGTGTAGTCGAATAGCCGTTGTTTGCGTTCAATGCGACCAACGACTTCGGCGACCTTTTGAGTTGTGTTGAAAACCGTAGCTTGTTGTTTTTCTAGCAAATTCATCTTTGCTTCTTGTTCTTTTTGTTGTTTTTCTAACAGGTTTATCTTTGTTTCTTGTTCTTTTTGTTGTTTTTTCAGCTCTTCAACAAGGTGTTTATCTGCAAAGTAGTCACAACCAGATAAAAAGAATGTGAATCCCAAAGCAAGCAGGGGGATAAATTTTCCATTTTTGTGCATATAAAATATCCTTGTTAATAATTTATATAATATAAATAGTTAACCTGTTATTTATACAGCTAACTCATCATTTTGCGAGCATTGCCAATAGCCATTAATATATGGTTATAATTAAAACATTCATTGTTTCTATGGGAATGTGCAAATACCCGACGTTGTTTATCAATTACTCATAGCAATACTTTATAAAAATATAATTATAATGTTTATGTATGAGCATTTTTTTTCATGGATGATAATGTTATTTAATTTTGCGGGTCAATCATATTCTGCGGGATATGAGAAAAGGGGATGAAAAAATTCATTGTATAAATACAAACAGGCACGATAGTGGGATTTTTCATCCTGAAAAAGCAGGGATTACCGTTAAAAATGAACTTGTATATAATCGGTGTAAATACTTCCATGAAAAATTCGGAATATAGCCCGATGCTCTCAAGACATCCTCCGTACAACGGGTGTCCTGAGAGCCTGGGATGCGGAAGGTTTAGAACTCGCTCTTCGCGAAACCTGTCATCTCTTTGAGCCCCATTTCCCGGCCCAGCGCCGTCATCGGGTGGACCACGATCAGGCCACGCACGCTTTTCTTCAACTTGCCCATGTCGGCCTGCTCTTTTTTAGTGATCGCGCGGCGAAACGGCAGGTTCATCAGCTTCTGCGCTTCTTTACTCAGTTTCTGGCTGTGTACTTCGCGCAGACGGATAATTTCTGCTTCCAGCGTCTCTTTTTCTTTTTCCAGCTCCGCGTATTTATCGGCGGATTCAACCAGAGAGAGACCTGCCTGCTGGTGGCGAATAGCGTCAAGACGATCGCTCAGGCGTTTAATTTCGTTTTTTTCAACTTCTTTCATGGGATTGCTTCTGATAGAAATGGGATAGATACCCTATAGTATGCGCGCAGTGAGTGATTCTTCACAACTCATGACGTAAAGATAATCAATTATGGCAAGTATTACACCGCTAATTATTTAGTTATCTCTTTGAGAATAAAATCTTTTTTTCGAAAGAAAAGATGAAGCGCCTTTTTTGCCGACAAGAAAAGCGATTAAGCACATTTTCCTCAATGACAACGCTAAATTGATCCTAAACTCAAATAAGCGACCGCGGGAGTCAGACGCGGGTCACACATGGAGGATCTATCATGGCAAAAATAGGTGAGAACGTACCACTTCTTATTGATAAAGCCGTCGATTTTATGGCGTCCAGCCAGGCGTTCCGTGAATACCTGAATAAAACGCCGCCGCGTGATTATGTTCCTTCCGAGGTGCCGTCGGAGAGCGCGCCCATTTATTTGCAGCGTCTGGAATATTACCGGCGGCTGTACCGACCAAAAGAAGAAGAAAGAGGTTAACGGCGGGATTTACTTTTGAAAGGCCTTTTTTAAGCTGATTTTAGAAATCAGCTCGGTCAGGGAGAGAACCATCGTCGAACGCACCGCCTGCTGGTAGCGCTGAATTTGCATGGCGTAGAGCGCCGCGTCGGACGTATCAAAATGCGGCGGCGGCGGCAGCGCCATGACGCAGTGTAGTTCGCCAAACGGCCCGAGGATTTCATCGTCGGTAAAGGCGTACTCATTGCCGTCGTGATTCAGCTCTTCGCGCAGCGCCATTAACAGCTCCGCATCTTCATATTCGGTGCGGCTGAGTACGCCCAGGCCATAGATAAGTTTCAGACGTACCGAAAGATCGCCCAGCGGTCCGTCGCCGTCCAGCAACGGTTCCACAGCGTATTTCACCGCATAGTCGTCTTTGCGAAACACCTGGAGCACCAGAATATTCACCGCCTCGGTCAATAACTCGACGGCAGTAATCAGGAAGCTCCGTACGGTTTTGCCAGCATTCAGACGCTCAAGCACACGATTTTCAAAGGCCTGGGTTTGTTCCATTATTGCCTGCATATCTGACAATCTGTTATTTGGGCGCAGGCTAACCTGCGCCGGGTTCTGCGTCATTTGGTCGCGTTATAAGCGTTAACCGCCTCCGCCACCACATCGCTATTGGCATCCAGCCCGGAAATTTGCGCCAGAGCGGCCTGTGGACCTTTTTCGTCAATCAGCGCGGCCAGTTCCTGTGCCTGCGGATCTTCTTCACTACGGAAATGCATCGCCGCCGCGATCCCTTTGACCAGATTCACATGCGGCAGACCATATTCCAGGGTGCCAAGCAGCGGTTTGATCAGACGGTCGCCCGCGCTGAGTTTGCGTAGCGGCTGACGTCCAACGCGCTCAACATCATCTTTCAGATACGGGTTTTCAAAACGACCGAGGATTTTCTGAATGTATGCCGCATGTTTGTCGGCGTCAAAACCGTAGCGTTTGATCAGCACCGCGCCGCTTTCTTCCATCGCGCCTTTAACCACCGCGCGAATACTCTCATCGAGAATGGCGTCGCGAATGGTTTGATGACCGGCTAATTTGCCGAGGTACGCGGTTATAGCATGACCTGTGTTCAGCGTGAAGAGTTTACGTTCGACAAATGCCATCAGGTTATCCGTTAACTCCATCCCCGGAATGGTCGGCAACGCGCCTTTAAACTGGGTTTTATCGACGATCCACTCGCTGAAGGTTTCTACCGTCACTTCCAGCGGGTCATGGGTGGCGGAAGCAGATGGCGGCACAATACGGTCAACGGCGGAATCGACAAAACCGACGTGCTGTTCAACCCAGGCTTTATCGCCATCCGCCAGCGCGTTCATCACATGACCTTTGAGCTGTGTGGTGCCGCGCACCATATTTTCACAGGCGATGATATTCAGCGGGGCATCCACGCCCTGCGCCTTACGTTTTACCAGCCCTTTAGCGATGGCCGGAGCGATACGCTCAAGCACAACCGGACCCACGGCAGTAGTGATTAAATCAACGTGGGCAATCAGGTCGACAACATCATCGCCGATGCTGCTGACAGCGTTGACGCCGGAAACGGTATCCACCTGCTCATTTTCACCCACAACATGAACCTGATAGCTATGACGGGCATTCAGGGCATCGAGTACGACCTGGTTTACATCCGCAAACGTCAGTTGTATCCCCGCGTCAGCCAGCAGTTTGCCGATAAAGCCACGACCGATATTACCTGCGCCAAAATGTAATGCTTTCATAGTATTAACCTTCATTAATGTTTTTACCCGAGAGGGCTGGGGTGAGGCTTTTCCCTCAACCTAACCCTCTCCACAAGGGAGAGGATATCGCCTTCATATTTCGAACTGCAGATGCGTTGGCTCTCCTCGCTCACCCCAGTCACGTACTTATGTACGCTCCTGGGGATTCACTGCGTTGCCGCCTTCCTGCAGCTCGAACTATTTTGGGGATACTTAACTGTTAAGCTTTTTTACCTGCCAGCAGTTCCAGCACTTCATCCACGCTGGTGGTGTGCGCCAGACGTTCGATCACGGATTCATCATCCAGCGCGTTGGTCAGACTAGTGATGACCTGGATGTGCTCATTGTTACGTGCGGCGATACCAATGACCAGACGGGCAATATCGTCTTCTTCTTCACCGAAGCGTACGCCTTCCGGATACTGGCAGAACACCACGCCGGTTTTCAGCACGCGGTCTTTCGCTTCTACCGTGCCGTGCGGAACTGCGATGGATTCACCGAGGTAAGTCGGCGTCAGCTTTTCGCGGTCCAGCATCGCTTCGACGTATTCCGGCTCAACATAGCCGCCTTTCACCAGTTGTTCACCGGCAAAGCGAATCGCCTCTTCTTTGTTAGCGGCTTTACGGCCCAGGAAGATATTCTCCGCGCCCAGCTTGAACAGGTTGTTATCACCCTCCTCAAAGCTGTCTTTCAGATGGTCGCGTACTTTCTCTTCATTAGTATTGTGGCGCTGTGCGGCAACCAGACGTTCGGTCAGGCTGGTGTACAGGCCGCTATCCAGGAAGTTGGTCAGCGAAATATGCTGCGCCTGCGGTACCTGACGCATCGCGCGCTCGGTAAGGTCACGGTGAGTAATGACCAGATCCACATCCGGCGGCAGATTGTTAATGGCGCTGTTGGTGACGGAGATCTGGCTCAGGCCCGCATCCTGTACTTTCTTACGCAGTACCCCTGCGCCCATCGCGCTGGAACCCATACCGGCATCGCAAGCCACGATGATTTTACGCACATGGCTCAGGTCGTTGGTCACGTCGCCAGCCGCCAGCGGAGAGGCGCCTTTAGATTCCGCTTTCATGTCCTGCATACGACGGGTGGCCGCTTCAATGTCATCTTCTTCTTTCATTTTGCTGGTTTTCAGCAGAATTGCAGACACCACGAAGGACACCGCCATTGCCGCCACGATGGCAGCGATGTTAGCGAAGTAAGCGCCTTTTGGCGTCATCGCCAGTACCGCCAGAATGGAACCCGGAGATGCCGGAGAGACCAGACCGCCGTTCAGGATGGTCAGGGTGAATACGCCGGTCATACCGCCGAGAATCACCGCCAGAATCAGGCGTGGGTTCATCAGCACGTACGGGAAGTAGATCTCATGGATACCGCCCAGGAAGTGGATAATTGCCGCGCCGCCCGCAGACTGTTTAGCGCTGCCACGACCGAAGAACATGTACGCCAGCAGGACGCCCATCCCCGGACCCGGGTTAGCTTCAATCAGGAAGAAGATGGATTTACCCATCTCATGGGACTGCTGGATACCCAGCGGTGAGAAGATGCCGTGGTTAATCGCGTTATTGAGGAACAGGATTTTCGCCGGTTCAACAAAAATGGACGCCAGCGGCAGCATATCGTGCGCCACCATGAAGTTAACGCCCGCCGCCAGAATTTTGGACAGGACTTCAACCGCCGGACCAATACCGAGGAACGCCAGGATGGCGAGGATCATACCGATGATGCCAGCGGAGAAGTTGTTCACCAACATCTCAAAACCGGATTTGATCTTACCGTCTACCCAACTGTCGAATTTCTTAATGCAGTAGCCGCCTAATGGACCGGCGATCATCGAGCCGAGGAACATCGGCATATCCGCGCCGACAATAACGCCCATGGTAGTGATAGCGCCCACTACGCCGCCGCGTTCGCCGCCAACCAGACGACCGCCGGTATAACCGATGAGCAGCGGCAGCAGGTAGGTGATCATCGGACCAACCAGTTTCGCCAGCGTTTCGTTAGGCAACCACCCTGTTGGAATAAATAATGCGGTGATAATACCCCACGCGATAAACGCGCCGATATTAGGCATCACCATATTGCTGAGGAATCGACCAAAGCTTTGCACTTTGATCTTAATATCGGATGACATAAAAACACCCCTTCTTATGTTGCTGTCGCGCAGGCTGAAAGCCCGAGGTTTGTTAATGTAGCGGCAGAGGTAGCCGGACCCTGTAGTGTAGATACTGCGCAATCTGGCACTGAATCGTTCAACTGTCCAGACAGGGACAATTTATGTGATTTGTGTCACATAAATATAGGGGGTAGAGAGGTAATTGATGTGATATTGATCACAAAGTGGCTGTGTAAAAAAACAACGAATCTAATTTTTAGCTCTTAAAAGGCAATTTTATGTGAGATATTTCACATTTTTATTTTGGTGCTTTGTTGAATTTTTGTGATCTTATTCACAAGAAATTTTAAGCCCGGGTAACGTCAATACGATCCGGCAAACATTTTGTCGCGAGCCTTCTCACGTTATGTCATTCAGCAACCTCTTTTTGCGTCTCTTTTCGTCTTATTTGAGCCATACTATGATTTTTACTGGTTGGCAAAAAGGACACGGCATGAAACTCATCGGTAGCTACACCAGCCCTTTTGTGCGCAAAATCTCTATTCTGCTGCTCGAAAAGGGCATTACCTTCGAATTTATTAATGAATTACCCTACGAGGCGGATAACGGCGTGGCGCAATACAACCCTCTGGGTAAGGTGCCAGCGCTGGTGACGGAGAAAGGGGAGTACTGGTTCGATTCGCCGATCATCGCGGAATATATTGAGCTGTTGGATATCGCGCCAGCGATGCTCCCGCGTGACCCGATGGCAGCGCTTAAAGTTCGCCAGCTCGAAGCGTTGGCTGACGGTATTATGGATGCAGCGTTGGTGTCTGTACGCGAACAGGCGCGCCCGGCGGCGCAACAATCGGAAACGGAACTGCTGCGCCAGCGGGAAAAAATCAACCGCAGCCTGGATATGCTCGAAAGTTATCTGAGCGACGGGACGCTAAAAACGGATACGGTCAATCTGGCGACTATCGCGATTGCCTGTGCGGTAGGCTATCTCAACTTCCGCCGGGTCGCGCCTGGCTGGTGCGTTAGCCGCCCCCACCTGGTCAAACTGGTCGAAACGCTTTTTCAACGCGAAAGCTTTGCCCGCACCGAAGCGCCAAAGGCTTGACGCGCATTATGTCCGCCTGAGCAAACTCACGTTACAATCCCCCTTATGTCGATATCCCTCTCCCGCCAGGAGAGGGCCACCAACAGCCAGGCATTTTCATGACAAGCGAAACGCGTACACTCTACAGCCAGCTTCCTGCTATCGATCGCTTATTGCACGATAGCGCTTTTCTTTCTCTGCGCGATCGGTATGGCCATACCCAGGTGGTTGATCTGCTTAGGCGGATGCTTGACGACGCGCGCGACGTCATACGGAATACGCAAACGCTTCCCGACTGGTACGCAGACTGGGCGCAAGAGGCGAAACTCCGGCTGGAAAATGCGGCGCAAAGCGCGCTGCGCCCGGTGATTAATCTGACGGGGACGGTGCTGCACACCAATCTTGGCCGCGCCTTGCAGGCGCAAGAAGCGATTGAGGCGGTAACGCAGGCGATGCGCGCGCCGGTGACGCTGGAATACGATTTGGATGGCGCCGGGCGGGGGCATCGCGACCGGGCGCTGGCGACGCTATTATGCCGTATCACCGGGGCGGAAGACGCCTGTATCGTCAATAACAATGCGGCGGCGGTATTGCTGATGCTGGCGGCGACCGCCAGCGGCAAAGAGGTAGTGGTTTCGCGTGGCGAGCTGGTCGAAATCGGCGGCGCGTTTCGTATTCCGGATGTTATGCGCCAGGCGGGCTGTACGCTGCATGAAGTGGGCACCACCAACCGGACGCACGCGAAAGATTACCGTCAGGCGGTAAATGAAAATACCGGGCTGTTGATGAAGGTGCATACCAGTAATTACAGCATTGAGGGCTTTACCAAAACGGTAGAGGAAGCGGAACTGGCGGAAATCGGGCGAGAGCTGGATATTCCGGTGGTGGCGGATCTGGGCAGCGGTTCGCTGGTGGATTTAAGTCAATATGGCTTACCCAAAGAGCCGATGCCGCAGCAGCTCATTGCCGCAGGCGTCAGCCTGGTAAGCTTCTCCGGCGATAAGTTGCTGGGCGGGCCGCAGGCCGGGATCATCGTCGGCAAAAAAGCGATGATTGCCCAACTGCAAAGCCATCCGCTGAAACGCGCTCTGCGCGCGGATAAAATGACGCTGGCGGCGCTGGAGGCCACGTTACGTCTGTATCTGCACCCGGAAGCGTTGGCGGAGAAATTACCCACCCTGCGTCTGTTAACCCGCAGTGAAGCGTCGATTCGCGAACAAGCGCAGCGGTTACAGGCGCGGCTGGCGGCACGTTACGGCGATGAATTTGCGCTGGAGGTTAAACCCTGCCTGTCGCAAATCGGCAGCGGTTCATTACCGGTAGACCGCCTTCCCAGCGCCGCCATGACCTTTACCCCGCACGACGGGCGCGGTAGTCGGCTGGAGGCGCTGGCGGCTCGCTGGCGCACGCTGCCTGTACCGGTCATTGGCCGAATTTATGATGGCCGTTTATGGCTGGATATGCGCTGTCTTGAAGACGAAAGCCGGTTTATGGAGATGATGCTGAAATGATTATTGCAACTGCCGGACACGTAGACCACGGTAAAACAACGTTGCTCCAGGCGATTACCGGGGTCAATGCCGACCGTCTGCCGGAAGAGAAAAAACGCGGGATGACTATCGATCTGGGTTACGCCTATTGGCCGCAGCCGGATGGCCGTGTGCTGGGCTTTATCGATGTGCCTGGGCATGAAAAATTCCTCTCTAACATGCTGGCGGGCGTAGGCGGTATCGATCACGCTTTGCTGGTGGTCGCCTGTGATGACGGCGTCATGGCGCAAACGCGCGAGCATTTACAGATCCTGCAACTGACGGGCAATCTCCAGCTCACCGTCGCGCTGACCAAAGCCGATCGCGTGGACGAGGCGCGTATCGGTGAAGTACGAGAAGAGGTACTGGCGGCGCTCGACAACTATGGCTTCGCCGATACCGTTTTATTTGTCACCGCTGCCAATGAAGGACGCGGTATTGCAGAACTTCGCGCTCATTTACAGCAGCTTCCTGCACGTTTGCACGCCGCGCAGCATCGCTTCCGTCTGGCTATCGACCGTGCGTTTACGGTGAAAGGGGCGGGACTGGTGGTGACCGGAACGGCGCTGAGCGGAGAGGTGAAGGTAGGTGATACGCTGTGGTTAACCGGAGTAAATAAACCGATGCGGGTGCGTAGCCTGCACGCACAAAATCAGCCTACCGACCATGCGCACGCCGGGCAACGTATTGCGCTCAATATTGCGGGCGATGCGGAGAAGGAACAGCTTAACCGCGGCGACTGGCTGCTTTCCGATGCGCCGGTGGGGGAAGCTTTTTCCCGGGTGATCGTTTCTCTGGCACTTCATGCGCCGCTTTCCCAATGGCAGCCGCTACATATTCACCATGCCGCCAGCCATGTGACCGGTCGCGTCTCTTTGCTGGAAGGCGGGCTGGCCGAGCTGATCTTCGATACGCCGTTGTGGCTGGCCGATAATGACAGACTGGTGCTGCGTGATATTTCCGCACGCGCCACCCTTGCCGGCGCACGCGTGGTGACGCTTAAGGCGCCGCGTCGCGGTAAACGTAAGCCAGATTATTTGCACTGGCTTTCAACGCTTGCCGCCGCGCAGGACGATAGCGCGGCGTTGGCCATTCATCTGGAACGCGGCGCCGTCAACCTGCCGGATTTCGGTTGGGCGCGTCAGCTTAATCCTCTCGGTATGCGTCAGCTTATTGAGCAACATGGTTTTATCCAGGCCGGAGACAATCTGCTAAGCGCGCCCGTCGCCGCCCGCTGGCAGCGTAAGATTCTCGATACGCTGGCGACCTACCACGAACAGCACCGCGATGAACCGGGGCCGGGACGCGAGCGTTTACGCCGCATGGCCCTGCCAATGGAAGATGAAGCGCTGGTCCTGATGCTGATCGAGCGGATGCGCGACGACGGCCTGATTCATAGCCATCACGGTTGGTTGCATCTGCCGAATCATAAAGCGGGATTTAGCGATGAGCAGCAGGCCGTCTGGCAAAAAGTTGAACCGCTATTTGGCGATGAGCCCTGGTGGGTACGCGATCTGGCGAAAGAGACCGGAACGGAAGAACAATTGATGCGGCTGGTGCTGCGGCAGGCGGCACAGCAAGGCATCATTACCGCGATCGTAAAAGATCGGTACTATCGTAACGATCGGATTGTCGCTTTCGCCAATATGATCCGCGAGCTGGATCAAGAGAGAGGATCAACGTGTGCGGCGGATTTTCGCGACAGGCTGAATGTAGGGCGGAAACTGGCTATTCAGATTCTTGAATATTTTGACCGGATTGGATTTACACGACGCCGTGGGAATGATCATTTATTACGTGATGCGTTATTATTTCCGCAAAAAGAATGAAATGGTTAATTTAAATCAGAAATGAAGCAATACAATTATTGCGTTGCTTTATAAAAAGCACATCAGCAAACGAACCTGATGTGCTTTTTATTTTTCTGACTTCTTAAAATAGCCATCGTGAGCCTATTATCAAAATAGTTTTGCCCATATTCTTTGCGCCTTAGTCAGGCGACTCACGATGAGATTGTGGAAATTTATCGCGCGGCGATGTAACGCCTTTGCCCGGTGGCGCGGACGCTTACCGGGCCTGCGTAGACGATGCAGGCCGGATAAGGCGTAATACGTTAGCTTCGGTCGAGCTTTTGCTGCGCCAGCCAGACGGCGCCCAGCCTGCCCGCCTGATTTCCCAGTTGGCAGGGCTGAATCGGCACCTGGAGCGCCTCCCACATTTCAAACGTTTCAAGATGCCGCGTCAGGAGCGGGTAGAGTTTTTCCTGTTCGCTTATTCCTCCGCCGATCAGCACCACGCCCGGATCAAACATAGAGATCACGCTGTAAACGCCGCGTGACAGATAACGCGCCCAGTCATTGACCGCCTCACGCAGATGAACATCGGTCGCCATTCGTTCGAAGATCACATCCGCAGGCGGCATCTCTTCGGCAGGCAGTGCCAGCGCCTGGCGGCACGACGCCATTAATCCGCTGGTTGACGCGATTTTATGCATACTTTCGCCATTGTTCCCGACCGGCATGACGCCGAATTCACCGGCATGGAAATGTGCGCCGCGATACAGCTCTCGTCCGACGATAATACCGCCGCCAATGCCGGTTCCAATGGTGATACAGACCAGATTGTCATAATGCTGCCCGGCGCCTCGCCACATTTCGCCCAGCGCCGCGCAGTTCGCGTCGTTCTCCACGACCAGCGGCAGATCGGTCAGCCCGCTGAACAAATCCATCAGGTTGACGTTATCCAGGTAAGCCAGCGCGCCCGCTTTTGCCGCATGACCGTTATGGGGATTAATATGGCCGGGGAAACTGACCCCGATTGCCGCAATGTCATAGTCCTGTTGGCAACGCGCCACCACATCCTGCCATTTGCGGGTAAACGTGGAGGCGTCCTCTGGCGTATCGAATTGATGATGGGTTAATTCTTCGCCGTCACTGTTAATCACGCCATATTTGACGTGAGTTCCTCCCACATCAATACCGATATATTGCTGCATAGTGTTCTCCGTACGTTAAACAGGCACCTGTTTAGTATGGCTAAAACCAGACGGAGAAACGTAAAGGAAAGTAATTCGTGATTGCTGTCGTAAAGCGGGAAACCATTGGCGAAAAATTCACCAGTACCGTCTACCCTTGTGGAGTACCTTTACAATAAGGAGTTGGTCATGACGAACAATCCCCCTTCAACACGTATTCAGCCAGGTGAATACGGGTACCCACTGAAATTAAAAGCCCGCTATGACAATTTTATTGGCGGTGACTGGGTTGCGCCCGCCGACGGCGAATATTATCAAAACCTGACGCCAGTGACCGGCCAGCCGCTATGTGAAGTCGCTTCCTCCGGTAAAAAAGATATCGATTTAGCGCTCGACGCCGCGCATAAGGCGAAAGATAAGTGGGCGCATACGTCAGTACAAGACCGTGCCGCTATCTTGTTTAAGATCGCCGATCGGATGGAACAAAACCTCGAACTGTTGGCGACAGCGGAAACCTGGGATAACGGTAAACCGATTCGTGAAACCAGCGCCGCCGACGTACCGCTGGCGATCGATCATTTCCGCTATTTCGCCTCCTGTATACGTGCGCAGGAGGGTGGGATCAGCGAAGTTGATAGCGAAACCGTGGCCTACCATTTTCACGAACCGCTTGGCGTCGTGGGGCAGATAATCCCGTGGAACTTTCCGTTGTTGATGGCAAGCTGGAAAATGGCGCCAGCGCTGGCGGCGGGTAACTGCGTAGTGCTTAAACCGGCACGCCTGACGCCGCTTTCCGTTCTGCTGTTGATGGAAGTCATTGGCGATCTGTTACCACCGGGCGTCGTCAACGTCGTGAACGGCGCGGGTGGCGAGATCGGTGAATATCTGGCGACCTCGAAACGTATCGCGAAGGTGGCGTTTACCGGTTCGACGGAAGTGGGTCAACAGATCATGCAGTACGCCACGCAGAATATTATTCCGGTGACGCTGGAGTTAGGCGGTAAATCGCCAAATATCTTCTTTGCTGACGTGATGGATGAAGAAGATGCGTTCTTTGATAAAGCGCTGGAGGGTTTTGCCCTGTTTGCCTTTAACCAGGGCGAGGTGTGTACCTGTCCAAGCCGTGCGCTGGTCCAGGAGTCCATCTATGAGCGCTTTATGGAGCGCGCTATTCGCCGGGTAGAGAGCATTCGCAGCGGGAACCCGCTAGATAGCGGTACGCAAATGGGGGCGCAGGTCTCCCACGGCCAGCTTGAGACTATCCTCAATTATATCGATATCGGTAAAAAAGAGGGGGCCGATATTCTGACCGGTGGGCGACGCAAGGAGCTGGATGGCGAACTTAAAGAGGGCTATTACCTTGAGCCCACTATCCTGTTTGGTAAGAATAATATGCGCGTCTTTCAGGAGGAGATCTTTGGCCCGGTGCTGGCGGTAACCACCTTTAAAACCATGGAGGAGGCGCTGGAAATCGCTAACGATACGCAGTATGGCCTCGGCGCAGGCGTCTGGAGCCGCAACGGCAATCTGGCTTATAAGATGGGTCGCGGCATTCAGGCCGGGCGCGTATGGACCAACTGCTATCACGCCTATCCGGCACACGCGGCGTTTGGCGGCTATAAGCAGTCTGGCATCGGGCGCGAAACGCATAAGATGATGCTGGAACACTACCAGCAAACCAAGTGCCTGCTGGTGAGCTATTCCGATAAGCCTCTGGGGCTGTTCTGACGCAAGAGGTAATGCCCGATGGCGCTGCGCTTATCGGGCCTACCGCATTGTTATCAGCCTGGTGGTAATGCCCGATGGCGCTGCGCTTATCGGGCCTACCGCATTGATATCAGCCTGGTGGTAATGCCCGATGGCGCTTCGCTTATCGGGCCTACCGCATTGATATCAGCCTGGTGGTAATGCCCGATGGCGCTTCGCTTATCGGGCCTACCGAATTGATATCAGCCTGGTGGTAATGCCCGATGGCGCTTCGCTTATCGGGCCTACAAAAATTCATCGCAATATACTGATATTGCAAATCTTGTAGGCCGGATAAGGCGCAGCCGCCATCCGGCACAGTATTACCGCTCGTTGACCCAAATCCGCATTTCGCCCTCGCCGCGGTTGGCCCAGCTAAACCACGGAATGAACGTTAGCGTCTGCGGCTGGCGCGATGACGGCGCGTTATCGTAGTGCCACAACGCCTGATGCTGCGCATCTGGGGCGCTTTGCTTCTCGCCTTCAGCCTGAATCAGCATCTTATGCGCAAAAAGCCCTTTGCCCTCAAAGACCCGGAACTCACTCTCTTTCGGTAACCACAGATTATGCAGTTCTTCGCCGTTATCGGCCTGCTCAAGGCAATAGACCAGCGGCCCGCGCTGAATGGCGACCTTACCGGCGACGTGACGCGCCAGCGGATTGCCATACACGCGGCGAACCGGCATCGGCAGCGTCAGGGTTATCGTATCGCCCTCCTGCCAGGTTCGACGGATATGCAGATAACCTTTGCGAATATCCTGCTCCACTTCCAGCCCGTTGAGCGTCACTTTTGCCTCAGGGCACCAGTCCGGCAGACGTAGCGCCAGCGTGTGACGTACCGGCTGTACAGAGTCGATGGCAATCTTCACCTGCTCATGCCACGGGTAGTTCCCGCTGATTCGCAGTTTGAGCGCGCCATTTTCAACCGGTATTTCCATGCTGTTACCCACGTACATATTGATGTACAGCGCATCCGCACGCGGCGTGTAGATGTAGTGACCAAGGGAGGTGAGCACGCGGGCGATGTTCGGCGGGCAGCAGGCGCAGCCAAACCAGCGCTGGCGGATGGGCTTAACGTGATCGTAAATATGGTTGAATTTTAACGATTTTGGATGCACTTCCAGCGGGTTGACGTAGAAGAAATGCTTGCCATCCAGCGCCATACCACCGAGGACGGTGTTGTACAGCGCGCGCTCCATCACGTCGGCGTACTGGCTATCGGCTTCCATTTCCAGCATCCGGCGGGCGAACATCATCAGGCCGATTGAAGCGCAGCTTTCCGCATAGACCGAATCATTCGGTAAATCGTAATCGCTGCTAAAGGCTTCGCCGCTGCTCTGGGAACCGATGCCTCCGGTGATATATAGCTGACGCTGCGCCATATTTTTCCACAGGCGCAGGCAGTCCTGGCGTTTGCCTTCATCGTTGCTCAGGCGAGCGAGATGCGCCACGCCAGTCATCAGATAGACAAAACGTACCGCGTGGCCAATGGCCGTCTGCTGCTGCGAAATTGGCAGATGCGCCTGGCTGTAGGCTTTGTCTTTGACCATCCACGCCGGGCCGTAGGTATGCCAGTAAGAGGTTTGGCCGCGTTTTTCGTACTCTTCGTCGTAGAAGTGCGGTTGGGCACCGCGCTGCCCGATAAAGTAGCTTGCCAGCGTCATATAGCGCGGCTGCTCTGTTACCTCATACAGACGCATCAGCGCCAGCTCAATTTCCGGGTGGCCCGGATAGCCGTGCAGCTGATTTTCGCCAGGGCCGAAAGTGCTGTCGATATGATCGGCCAGGCGACAAACGACGTCTAGCAGCCGACGCTTGCGGGTGGCCTGAAAGAAGGCGACGCCTGCTTCAATCAGATGCCCGGCGCAATAAAGCTCGTGGCACTCCGCCAGGTTGCTCCAGCGTTCTTGCGGGGCTTTTGCCGTAAAGTACGTATTGAGATAGCCATCGTCACACTGTGCGGCGGCCACCAGTTCAATCACCTCATCGGCGGTTTTCTCAAGCGCGGGATCGGGCTTCTGGCACAGTGACCAGGCAACCGCTTCCAGCCATTTCGCCACGTCGCTGTCCTGAAAGACCATGCCGTAAAAGTCGCCCGTCTGCTGTCCTGCGGCAATGCGGAAATTTTCAATGGCATGGCTGGGTTCAGCCTCTGGAATACGATCGTTTAACGCATCCCACTGGTAAGGAATAACCACATCGCGAACCAGTTGTTGATACTGTCCGAGGAACGGATCGCTGACCGTCAGTTTATGCAGATCGACTTCCAGTACGTTCATTTCGTGCTCCTTAAGGCTATAGAGGTCATAGATATTCCTCGCTGACGGGGTATTTTATGGCAGTAATTTTTATTTTCGCGTTATGACCTGATTCATTTTGCCCAGATAGCGGTGAGCGACAAGGCGATAAAAGAGTAAAAAAAGATGACGATTCCGACCCGTATTTAAAAATGTGAGATGGATCGAGTGAAATGACTATTTTTAGTTAATAATCAAAGGCTAATATGAAATACGGTGCTGAATGAGCGGGAAATGACATATTAATGCTCGAATTATCCATAACATTACCGATTAAAGTCCAAAACGGCGGATTATTTATTTCTCGCGGCATTGGGCGTCATCCTGCCAGGCGTCTGCAATCGTGGGAAATTATATTTGTGGAAAAAGGCCGCCTGAAAATTCAGGAAGAAGAATGTGTTTTCTGTGTCGAAGCCGGGGAAAGCCTGTTGCTTTGGCCGCATCGCCGCCATATTGGCGTTGAGGAGTTTCCCGCCGATCTTAAATTTTACTGGCTCCATTTTGAGGTCAAAGCGCCGGACAGCGATCCGCGCTGGCTGACGCATCTTTCCGTGCCGCAGCATACCCAGGTTGCCGATCCGCAGGCGCTGATTGCGCTTTTTCGCCAGTTTATGAACGAGCAGGAAAAGCACCAGCGCAGCCCGGCGCTGGAGTTCATCGTGCTGCTGATTTTGCAGCAGCTCACCGTTGACGCCCGGCAGAATGAAAACGCCGAGGCCGCTGGCGTGTCGCTGGCCTGGAAAGTGCAGCAGCTGATTCGAACGCACTATCACCTGCCGCTTTCCAGCTCGGTTCTGGCGAAAGAACTGCATTGCAATGTGGATTATCTGGGACGCGTTTATCGGCGGGTATTTCACCTTACGCTAACGGAAGCCATCCACCGCCAGCGGGTGCGCGAGGCGGAAAAGTTGCTGATTAGCGACGCACGTTCGTTAAAAGAGGTGGCGGAGCGGTGCGGTTTTAATGACGTTGGTTACTTTCGCCAGATCTTCCGCAAGCACACCGGCCTGACGCCTACCGCCTGGAAGCGGCGCTACAGTAAGGAACACGTTAATTCTTGAGTATAATCTTTGGCCCTCTGACAACGCGGTTGCAAACTGAATGCCCGATGGCGCTTTGCTTATCGGGCCTACAAGAGTTCATCGCAACGTATTGATATTGCAAGTTTTGTAGGTCGGATAAGGCGCAGCCGCCATCCGACATAGGCTGTTACTGCCCGTAATAGGCATTCGCGCCATGTTTACGCAGATAGTGTTTATCGAGCAGTTCAGATTGCATATCCGGTAGCTGCGGGGCCAGCTGGCGCGAGAACAGCCCCATATAGGCGCACTCCTCAAGCACCACGGCGTTGTGGACGGCATCGGCGGCATTTTTACCCCAGGCAAACGGGCCGTGCGAATGAACCAATACCGCCGGGATTTGCGCCGGATCCAGACCGCGCTCTTCAAAGGTTTTAATAATCACCTCGCCGGTCTGATACTCGTACTCGCCGTTAATTTCCTCAACGGTCATCAGTCGGGTACAGGGGATCGCGCCATAGAAATAGTCGGCGTGGGTGGTGCCCCAGGCGGGCAGATCGAGCCCGGCCTGCGACCAGATCGTCGCATGGCGGGAATGGGTATGCACGATCCCACCGATCTGTGGATAGCGGCGATAGAGCGCCAGATGGGTCGCGGTATCGGACGACGGTTTTTTGTTGCCTTCAACGACCTTGCCGCTGGCGATCTCTACCACCACCATATCGTCGGCGGTCATCACCTCATATTCGACGCCGGAAGGCTTAATGACCATCAGCTTGCGCGTCTCATCGACCGCGCTGACGTTGCCCCAGGTAAAGGTGACCAGCCCGTGCGCCGGAAGCGCCAGGTTGGCCGCCAGCACCTCGGCTTTCAGTTGCTCTAACATGTGAAACCTCCTTCCTGCATCCGTGATTCAATCCAGCGTCGGGCCTGGATAATTTCCAGCACCGGCTCACTGGCTTTCTCTGTCCACATCTCAATCAGAAATGAACCGCGATAGTTCAGCTCATGCAGCGTTTTGAAGATGCCAACAAAATCAACGCACCCTTCGCCAAACGGCACGTCGCGGAACTGGCCGGGGCTGTCACCGGTCACTGGCAGCGTGTCTTTCAGGTGGATAGCGGCGATACGGTCGATACCCAGCTTCAGCTCGGCGGTCACGTCGTTCCCCCAGGCGCTGAGGTTGCCGACGTCTGGATAAACGGTGAACCACGGTGACGAAAGCATCTCGTCCCACTTTTTCCACTTGCTGATGGAGTTCATAAACGCGGTATCCATGATCTCCACCGCCAGCATCACCTGCGCAGCCGCAGCCTGTTCTACCGCCCACGCCAGCCCTTCGGCGAAACGTTGCCGGGTGCCTTCGTCGTGCTCTTCGTAATAGACGTCGTAACCCGCTAACTGGATGGTGCGGATCCCCAGATCGCGCGCCAGGCGAATGGCTTTGGTCATGATTTCACGCGCCCGCTCGCGTACCGCTTCGTCGCGGCTGCCAAAAGGGAAACGGCGATGGGCGGAGAGACACATTGACGGGATAGCGACGCCGCTTTCCAGCATCGCGTTCACCAGCGAAGCGCGTTGGGCCGAGGTCCACTCCAGGCGTGAGAGACGTTCGTCGGTTTCATCCACCGACATCTCAACAAAATCAAAACCGCAGCTTTTTGCCAGCACCAGCCGCTCCGGCCAACTGAGGTCTTTCGCCAGCGCTTTCTCGTAAATACCTAATGGATGATTACGCATGCTTTTCTCCCCAAATGGCGTCAATTTGGGCGTGGAATTCGGCTGCGACCTGCGCCGGATGGGCGGCACCCGCCAGCGCACGTCCGGCGATAAATGCCTTAACGTTAATGTTGCGGAACAGCGGCAGATCCGCTGGGGTAATGCCGCCGGTAATTGACAGTTCAAGGCCGATGTCGGACAACGCCTTCATACGCGCCAGGTCCGCTTCTCCCCACTGCTGCCCGCTGGCCTGCGCATCGCGTCCGCGGTGGTAAATCGCCTGGCGAACCCCGACGCGATACCAGTCTCGGGCGTCGTCCAGCGTCCAGTTGCCGAACAGTTCCATTTGAATTTCACCGCCGCAGGACTGGGCAACGGCATGGCCTTTCTCGACCGTGGCGAGCGGCGCGGCGCAGATGATGGTCATCCAGTTGGCGCCAGCGCCAAAAGCCTGCTGCGCCAGGGTTTCACCGGCATCGGCCACTTTCCAGTCGGCGACGATGATTTTTTCCGGGCACTGCGCTCGCAGGGCTTTCACCGCGCTAAGACCTTCGGTTAAACAGAGGATGGTGCCAGCCTCAACGATATCGACATGATCCTGTAGCAGGGCGACATCGCGCTGGGCTGCTTCCAGATTGGTGTGGTCGAGCGCCAGTTGCAGTAGTGGTCGGCTCATAATGCGTGCTCCTTAATACGGGCGTGATAGCCCTGTAGTGCTTCAATCAAATGCTGGTATTGGCGGTATTTGCGCTGGTAGAGGGCGTGTGCGGTCATGTCCGGCAGCAGCGTGCGCACCGGGTGCTGCAGGTCGCGTTGGGCCTCGCGGAAATCGCGATATACGCCAGTGCCGACGCGGGCAGCCAGCGCCGCGCCGAAGCAGCCGGTCTCCTCCACCTGCGGCAGTTCAATGCGTAAACCGCTGACGTCCGCCAGCATCTGCATCCAGACGTCGGAGTGGGCCGGTCCGCCGGTAACGCGCAGGGCGCAAACGTCGGTAAAACGTTCACGCATGCGGTTGAGGTGGGTCATATGGCTGAAGACCACGCCTTCATAAATCGCCTGCAGCAGGTGCGCGCGGGTGTGCAGCGCCTGCATGCCGTAAAAACCGCAGGTCATCTCCAGTCCGGCATTGCTGCCGTAGAGAAACGGCAGAAAAAAGAGGTCGCTACCGGCTTTCGGCAGGCTGGCGACCGCCTGATTGATCTCGTCAAAAGAGAGGTCGCCCCACTGGGCGGTAAACCATTCAAGGTTGCCGGAGGAGGTCGGGCTGGCTTCGTGAACGATATACTGCCCGTCATTGACGTAGCGGCCATAGACGTAAGGGTGGGCCTCATGGTCGCGCAGACCGTGAGCGATGCCGCTGGTGACGGCCCAGGTCCCCATCACCGCATTGAGCGTTGATTCATCCTCAATACCGGCGCAAAGGGCGGTGGAAACCACGTCAAACAGGCCGCCAACGACGGGGGTACCCGCCGCCAGACCGGTGATGGCGGCCGCCTGAGCGGTGATCTCCCCGCATATTTCGGCTGAACCCACCACGGGGGGCAGCGCGCTATCGATTTCACTGATGCCCAGCCACTCGGTCAGACGTGAGTCGTACTGGCCCGTCGCCATGTTGTAGAGGTTGGACTCGGAGATGTTGCTCTCTTCGCAGCCCTTCACGCCGGTTAAGCACCAGCGCAGATAGTCATGCGTCATCATGACGCTGCCTATCTGCGCGTAGCGCTGCGGCTCATTCTCTTTTACCCAGCGTAAAAGGGAGACCGGATGTCCGGTCCACAGGGTTTGCCGGGTCAGCGGGTAGAGTTTTTGCGGAACCGCTTCTTTTTGCCAGCGCTGGACAATTTCCATGGCGCGACGGTCGGAAGAGAGTATCGCTTTACCTAATGGCCGATCGCTTTTATCTAACAGAAACAGGCCCTTACCCTGAGCGGAAATGCCCAGACCACGGATTTGTGAGCCGCTCACCCCCGTGTGCGTCAGCAGTTTGTTGATGACCGAGCCGCACTGTTGCCACAGTTCGGTCATATCGCGTTCAACCCAGCCTGGCTGCGGGCTTAAAGCGTGTAGCGGCAGGCGTTGCACCGCTACTTCCCGGCCTGCGCCATCGTACAACCCGGCTTTTAGCCAACTCCCACCACAATCTAACCCCAGCCAGTAATTGCTCATGACTTATTGCACCTCGTCCACGGCTTTCAGGAGATCGGCGCCCTGCGGGTTGTCTTTCAGGAACATATCGCGCACCTGGCTGCCCAGCGCATCGCTGAAGGCTTTACGGTCGATGTCGGTCAGGACTTCAACTCCGGCTTCTTTCATGCCATCGATAATTTTTTGCTGATCTTCGGCGACCAGTTTGCGCTGATAGTCACCCGCTTCTTTGGCGGAACTCAGCAGTGCCTCCTGGAACTGCGGGCTTAAAGCGTCGAATTTGGCTTTATTGATCACCAGCAGCAGAGGCGAATAGGCGTGATGAGTGAGGGAGAGGTATTTCTGTACCTCATAGAATTTCGCTGACCACACGACGTTGATAGGGTGTTCCTGGGCATCAATCGTACGGGTTTCGAGGCCGGTATAGACTTCGGAGAACGGCATCGGAATAGGGTTCGCGCCGAAGATTTTAAAGGCCGCGATATTCATTGGGCTGTTGTTAGTGCGGATTTTTAAGCCTTTCAAATCGGCCGGCGTTTTTACCGGCGCGCGGGAGTTGGTGACGTCGCGCCAGCCGTTTTCCCAGTAGGCGAGGACCTTTAACCCTTTTGAATCGAGTGATTTTTTCAGTTCATCGCCGACTTTACCGTCGAGCGTTTTATGCGCATGCGCGGTATCGCGAAACAGGAAGGGGACATCAAGTAAGTTGAATACAGGGGCCAGGCCGGTGAAATTGTTCGAACCGGACATTTCCATATCAATGGTTCCGCCGCGCACCCCGCTGATCATTGCCTGGGCGTTACCTAATGTGCTGTCAGGAAAGAGTTTTAGCGTTAATTCGCCGTTGGTTTTTTCTTTTAATAATTCGTTAAATTTTTTCGCGGCAATATGTTGGGAGTCAGTTTGCGGTGTTTCATAACCAAAACGTAAAGATTGCGCCGCCAGAGACGACACGCTGAAAACCGTCAGACCAGCTATCAATAATGAACGAGCAATAACGTGTAATTTCATAATATTATCCTTTAATTAATCCATTTAAGCGGTGTGATAATTAGCTCGGGAATAAAAATAAATAAAACCAGCAACGACATCAGTACGACAACGTAAGGGAATACGCCTCTTACCGCGTCATCAAATTTCAATTTTGCTACCCCGGAAATAACGTTGAGGACGTTGCCAACGGGCGGTGTGATTAATCCAATAGAGCAGTTAATAATGAACATGACGCCGAAATAAATCGGGTCAATATTGGCTTCTTTAACTAATGGCAATAATACAGGGGTAAGAATTAACACCGTTGGCGTTAAGTCCATCACCATACCGACGACCATAATTGAGATCATAATGACGATAAATAAGAGTCGCGGAGAGTCGACCAGCGGCTGCAGCAAATCTGACACCATCATGGGTAATTCCGCGATCGTAATCAGCCAGGCGGATACCTGGGCCGCGGCCACCAGAAACATGACGACTGACGTCGTTTTGGCGGCATTGACCAGCACGTGGTAGAGACTGGAAAACGTTAATTCCCGATAGATAACCACGGCGACAAAGAGGGCGTAAAACGCGGCAACCGCCCCTGCCTCCGTTGGCGTGAAAAGTCCGGAACGGAAGCCGCCGATAATAATCACCGGTAAAAACAGCGCCCAGATACCTGAAACCAATGATTGCCAGATTTCACGCGGTGTTGCTTTAGGCTGAGAAGGGAGATTTAATCGCCCGGCCTGCCACCACCAGGTGAGCATAAGCGCCGCGCCCATCATGATGCCCGGTGCGATCCCGGCCATAAACAGCTTGCTGATCGACAAGCCGCTGGAAACGCCGAAGATAATAAAAGGAATCGAGGGCGGAATAATTGGCGCAATGATCCCGCCGGAAGCGATTAACCCAACGGAGCGGTTGATCGGATAGTTTGCGGAGCGCATCATCGGCACCAGCAGCGCGGCGACCGCAGCGGTATCTGCTACCGCAGAGCCGGAAAGGCTGGCCATAATCATTGCCGCAATAACGCCCACGTAGCCCAGGCCGCCGGGCTTATGGCCGACCAGCTTCATCGGCAGGTCGACGATTCGCTTTGACAGGCCGCCCGCGTTCATGATTTCACCGGCCAAAACAAAAAAGGGAATGGCCAGCAGGGAGAAGCTGTCCGCGCCGTTAACCAAAGTTTGCGCCATAATCTGCACGTCAAACATATCCAGGTATGCCATCAGAGCAGCGCCGCAAAGCAGCAGCGACCAGGCGATGGGTAAACCTATCGCGATCCCGCCGAGCAGGCAGCAGAGAAATATCACCACGGCCATGATTAGGCTCCTTGCTGTGGTTGTTGAAAGGAATCGTTACGCGTTATTAAGTGATAAAGCCGACGCAGCTCGATTAACGCGATGGCAACGCTTGTGGGCAGACAGGCGATATACATCAGGCCGATCGGTAAACCGAGGATTGGCGAGTGATCGCTCCAGTCCTGCAGTGCTTTTTGTAGGCTGCCCCAGCCTAATGCGATGCATAACAATAAAATCAGTGAATGCGTCAGCAGCGAGAGACGACGCTGATTCGCTGGCGAAAGTTTTTCCACCACAAAAGTGACCTGAACGTGAGCGTTATCCATAAATGCAACGATGGCGCCAATAAACGTCAGCCATACAAATAGATAACGTGATAGTTCATCTACCGACAAAATACTGCTTTCAAAACCGTAACGTAAAATAACGTTAATAAATACAATGCAGGAAAGTACGGCAATTAATACCGCAAGTATGCCCTCAAGTACCCGCTTCATAACGACTCCATCAGGTTATAGAAACTTATTTCTTTCGATGCTGAATAGTGGAACTTAATTTCTTATGTTTGGTTTATATTAGGTCGGCGCAACGTTGAGTTGCAGGCCGAGGATTAAGGTGATGATGTTTAATTCAGGTTAGCTGCGTGTGGCCTTTTTCATCATATTAATACCATCACGTAATATATTTATGCGGTGATTAATATCGGCGCTGGCATTGATTTCCAACAATTTAATGCCGGTAAACTGCAACCGTTCGGGAGCGGCGGCGGTAATGAGTTCTTTAACATGTTTCTCCGTCATCAGGCTTTGTGGACAGAAAGGTACAAACGGAGCATGGAGGTCCTGCCATTCGCCGTATTCTCCATCCAGCGTTGTACCGGAGAACATCAGCGCCCCGAGTTTTCCAGCCTGTTTGGCCTGCTGCGTGTGGATCAGCGGTAGAGAGGTATCCCGCCCTTCAATAGCCGAGCGCGCCCAGTTAATGCAGACGCTTATGTCATAGTCGGCAATAGTTTCCAGTACGTTTACTAACGGTAAGAATCCTTTGCGCGGTGCGGGGCCGGTCATCGCGTCGCAGTGTTCAAGCACCAGGTCGCAGGACCAGTCCCAGTTGGCAATCTCTTTTAATGAGCACGCAAAGGCGTCGGTTGCCTGCGCCACGTTCGGATTGCCCGCCAGTGGGGCGGCATGAAGCTCAAGGGCTATGACTTTGCCGGGGGTTTTCGCATTGAGTTTATTTATCTTCTGATAAAGATGACGGTAGTATTCCACGCAGGCTTTACGCTGCTCCTCGTCACTGGACGCTAATCCAAAACCACCGTTTTCGCTACGGCGGCGCATGGTTTCCATTATCGCGGTGACCACGATTTGCCAGTTTCCCGGTGTATGGCGCAATAACCACTCGTCGCCGAGCGGGTGAAGATGTTCAAGACAAGGCTGCTCCAGCCCCCGGATATCCGGAGTATCAGAGAGTTGCCGCCAGAATTCCGTCTCTTCCTCTTCACTCTTCTGGTGAAATGAGGGTGCACAAGGGTACGCACCGATAATATAACCGGTATTATTTTTCATTTTGTGCTCCAGTAAACTCTATTTTATAAAACGTCTATGGCGACTTTTACGACTATTTTCCGTATCGGCGTAGCAATGTTTTTATTACAACCTGGACGATGAACATCCTGCGGGAAAAACAGGGCATAACTTCCCGGTATCATTTCAATGAATGATTCATGTTCACTGTCGTGATAAAAAATAATATCGCGCTGTTCTAATAATGACTCGCTGATTTGATTATTACCGGTATCAATGGCAACCCCAATTTTCTCTTCGCCCCATGCCAGAAACTGAATATCCAGATAGCGGCGATGGACTTCCGGACGATTTTCAGCAGCATCGCGGGTGGTCATATCGATAATCTGCGCGAAGATATTTTTGCCGTCGATTTCCACTACGCCGGGTTCCAGCGTGCGAAAGTCGGTGGTACGTAAAAAGTGAAGCGCTTTCTCGATCGCGGCTGGCAAATGACATGGATTTGGCTGCGCGATATGTCCAAAAATCATGATGTGGCTCCTTACAGCGCCTGAATTTTGGCCCAGACGCTGTCGTCAATGGTGATACCGTGACGGCGGTTGTCATCCAGCAATTTGGTAAATTCGTGGCCGGGCAGCCGAATCGCGACGTTGTCGTCAGCACGTTCAGCGGTGGTGATGAAATCCATAATCCGCTGCAGTTTGGCATCGCGGGTTGCGCCATCGATCAGCTTATCCACTTCTATGGCGATGAAGATCTGCGAAACGCCATATTCATCGCTGTTTTCCTGGGTCACTTCGGCAACGGAAGAGCCGTTGGAAAGCAGGGTGGCAATCATGTCCAGCACAATCGACAGACCAGAGCCTTTCCAGTAACCCATTGGTAAAATGCGGCGATTTTTCTCGATAACGCCCGGTTCTTTGGTCAACTGACCGTTATCGTCGAAACCGCCGTCCACCGGCAGTTCGCGGCCGGCCAGGCGGTTAACCTCCAGCATGCCGTAAGAGAACATCGACATCGACATATCTACCATAGTGATCGGCGTAGACGGGATGGCGACGATCAACGGATTGGTACCGATACGGCACTCTTTCGCGCCCCACGGCGGCATGACGGCGATGGAGTTGGTCCAGCAAATGCCGATATAGCCTTTTTCCGCCGCCTGCCAGCCGTAGCTGCCGCCGCGCATCCAGTGGTTAGCATTACGTAACGCCACCAGGCCAATACCATGATCGGAAGCCAGCTCGATGGCCCGGTCCATCATCTTTTTCGCCGTCAGGTTGCCGATAGCGCGCTGAGCATCCCACTGTTCGATGGCGCCGAGGCTGGTAACCCGCTGCGGTTTAGCATCAGGAATAATGTCGCCGTTATCTAGTTGCTGAATGAAGCGGGGAAAGCGGTTCACGCCGTGGGAATAGACACCGGACTCGGTGGTGCGAGCGAACATTTCCGCGCAGGCGTCGGCGGTATCTTCCGCAATATTCCGCGACCGCAAGACGCGGTAGAAGGCCCCTTTTAACTCTTCGAAAGTTACTTTCATCCCTGTTCTCCTGGTCGATTGTTAGAAATTTTAGTATGTTTTTTTGTCGATAAATTTCATAATACGAAATGTAATTCCAAATATATAGATCAAAAATTGACATGGCAACGCCAGAGAAGGTTTTTAAAAACGATTAAAATCATCGGGTTATGTTTTTTATGCTGATATCGTGAACTGCAACACACTTTGAGCTACCATCTGATCGCCCAAGAAAGGAGAGAGTTTTCTGATGAGCCAGAACAACGATAAAGAGAAGCCTGCGGGGAGTCAGAGCCTGTTTCGTGGCCTGATGTTGATAGAAATTTTGAGTAACTACCCGAACGGTTGCCCACTGGCGCACCTGTCGGAGCTGGCGGGGTTGAACAAGAGCACCGTCCATCGTTTGTTGCAGGGGCTTCAATCCTGCGGATACGTGACGCCAGCGCCGGCGGCCGGGAGCTACCGTCTGACGACAAAGTTTATTGCCGTCGGCCAAAAAGCCCTGTCATCGCTGAATATCATCCACGTTGCGGCACCGCACCTTGAGGCGCTCAACCTGGCCACCGGCGAGACGGTGAATTTTTCCAGCCGTGAAGATGATCACGCTATCCTGATTTATAAGCTGGAACCGACCACCGGTATGCTGCGCACGCGTGCCTACATTGGCCAGCATATGCCGCTGTACTGCTCGGCGATGGGGAAAATTTATATGGCGTTTGGTCAGCCGGATTATGTGGCGTCTTACTGGGAAAGCCATAAAGATCAGATTCAGCCGCTGACTCGTAATACCATTACCGATTTACCAGCAATGTACGATGAGCTGGCGCAAATTCGTGAAACCAGCATGGCAATGGATCGCGAAGAAAATGAACTGGGCGTTTCCTGTATTGCTGTGCCTGTGTTTGATATTCACCATCGAGTGCCTTACGCCATTTCTATTTCACTGTCGACGTCACGGCTAAAACAGATCGGCGAGAAAAATCTGCTCAAACCGTTGCGTGAAACCGCACAGGCTATCTCTAATGAGCTGGGATTTACCGTTCGCGAATAAGACAGCTCGCCAGGTTTTATCAGGCATCTGACAAAATTTGTCCGTTTGCGTAGTGGGATCAAAGCGGCGGGGAATGGCTCTCTGGCATTCTGGCGTTTTAACGCAGGGGGAGAACAATGAACCGGTTTATTATGGCGGATGCGTCGGCGTGTATCGGGTGTCGTACCTGCGAGGTCGCCTGCGTGGTGTCGCACCAGAAACAGCAGAATAGCGCGGCGGTGACGACGGCGGACTTTGTGCCGCGTATCCGGGTGATAAAAGAAGATAGCTTCACCACGGCCACGGTCTGCCATCAGTGTGAGGACGCGCCGTGCGCGAATGTCTGCCCGGTACAGGCGATTCGCCGTGATCGGGGGCATATCTTCGTGACGCCATCGCGCTGCATTGGTTGTAAAAGCTGTATGCTGGCTTGCCCGTTTGGTGCGATGACCGTGGTGGCGTCCGCGTCAGGCGCGCAGGCGATTAAATGCGATCTTTGCTGGCATCGGGAAGCGGGGCCGGCGTGCGTGGAAGCCTGCCCGACCAGTGCGTTACAGTGCGTTGACGCAGCACACGTGCAGCGCCAGCGCCTCTATTCTCAACCTTTCTGAATGTCGTTCCGGCCTGCATGATGGCCGGAATAGCCGTCAGCCTTCACGCCAGGCGCGTTCTATCTCTTCTGCCAGAATTTTTACGCCCGCCTCGATTTTGTCCGGTTCAGGCACGTAGTTCATCCGCATACACTGGTGTGTGTGCGGCCAGGGTTTATCCAGTCCGGGAAAGAAATAGTGGCCCGGCACCATCAGCACGCCGCGCGCTTTCAAGCGTTGATAGAGTAGCTCGGTGGTAATCGGCAGATCTTTAAACCACAGCCACAAAAATATTGCGCCTTCCGGTTTATGAATCAGGCAGCGTTCTTCGGATAAATAGCGACGAATGATCGCGATAGTCTGTTGAACGCGCTGATAGTAGAAAGGTTTGATAACCGTTTCCGACAGCCGCAGCAGATCGTTACGCTTAATCATTTCGCACATCATCGCCGGACCCATGCCGCCGGGCGCAAGGCTGATGATGCCGTTCATGTTGGCAATGGCGGTAATCGTCTTATCATTGGCGATGATAATCCCGCAGCGGGAGCCGGGCAGCCCCAGCTTTGAGAGGCTCATGCATAGGATAATATTGGGGTTCCACAGCGGGCGCGCCTCGCTAAAGATAATGCCCGGAAACGGTACGCCATAAGCGTTATCAATCACCAGTGGGATGTTGTGCTGATTCGCCAGTCTGTCCAGCTTCATCAGCTCTTCGTCGGTGATAACGTTACCGGTTGGGTTGGTCGGGCGCGAGACGCAAATCATCCCCGTTTCTTCACCGATGTGCAGATGCTCAAAATCGACGTGATACTTAAACTGGCCTTCCGGCAGCAGTTCAATATTCGGGCGCGCCGAAACGAAGAGGTCGTCTTCCAGACCGGAGTCCGCATAGCCGATGTATTCCGGCGCAAGCGGGAATAGTACCTTTTTCGTACTGCCGTCGGCGCGACGTCCGGCGAAGAGATTAAATAAGTAGAAAAACGCGCTCTGACTGCCATTTGTCAGCGCAATATTCTGTGGTTCGATATCCCATCCCAGCGTTTCACGTAGCAGTACGGCCAGTGCATTCAGTAGCGCCGTTTTTCCCTGGGGACCGTCATAATTACAAAGCGCATCAGCGGCTTTGCCGCTTTCTACCATCTCTGTCAGTAGCGTCTGGAAATAATCCTGCATTGCAGGGATGTGTGCCGGGTTACCGCCGCCAAGCATGATGGCGCCTGGCGTGCGTAAGCCGTCGTTGAGATCCTCCATCAGGCGGGTAATGCCTGAATGGCGGGTAAATTTATCGCCGAAAAGTGAAAATGTCATAACGGGTGATCTATCGAACTGTCTGTCAAAGTGGATAACCATAACGCTACAAATGGCGGGGCGCAAATGGGGGTCAGGCGGTGGTATTGATGTTTTATGCTACAAATTTTTATCAGGTTAGTTTTTTATTTTGAAGGGGCTACCGGTACGCGAGGGGACCGGTAGCGCCATGATTAGCGGCGGCCTGCCCAGACGACCATCACCGTATCGTCGCCGTACTGGCGTACAAAACCGTACCCGTGTTTTAGCGTCAGCGTGGTTTGTTGGCCTGCGCCGATGGCGGGATGTCTGGCGCGGAACTGGCTAATACGCTGCCAGTGCGCGACGGCTGCGGCTGACTTTCCGCTCACGTCCTGCCAGTTCATATCTGAACGGGAGCCTTGCAGGGGGTCGGAGCCGGTGGGGCCGAAGGGACGAGCGGATTCATCGCCGTAAAAGATCTGCACCGCGCCCGGCGAAAGCAGCAGCAGTTCCGCCGCCTTATCACCGCCCTCACGGAAAAGGCGCGTATCATGCGAGGAGAGGTAACTTAATACGTTGAAATCCTGCATTTTATCCGCCATCTGCTGCCAGACTGGCCCCATTTCCGCCAGGCAATCGACCGCTTTCGCGGCCTGCTCCTGATAATCAAAATTGATCATCGCGTCGAAACCATAGCGATAATAGTCACTTTTCATGACGCCGTGGCCCCACGCTTCGCCAGTCATCCAGAACGGGCTATCATCCAGCGCTTTGTCCGGATTGGCCTGCTTCCATTCGCGTAATGCCGCGCTGGCCTGGGTTTTTAGCTGTTGCCAGGCAGGAAGCTCAACATTTTTGGCAGTATCGACCCGGAACCCGTCAATGCCGTAATCATGCACCCACTGGCTTAACCAGTGAGTCAGATAATCCCGTGGCGTATAGCCTTCAATGAACTTTGCTTTAGTATCAGGCTTGTTGGCATAGAACGCGGGTAGGCCGGAAGGCGTGGTAGATTCCGTTTTTATATCCGGCAGGAAGGCCAGCGACAGGGTTAAATCGTCAAATCCCGGACTGTCGTAGTCGCCAATATCGGTACGAATCCACTTTTTCCCCCACCATTTTTCCCAGGCGGCGCTGTCGCTGAAGTTGATGTAGTCGTTAAAGCTGTGCCAGCTTTGTCCGGCGGCGGGTCGCCAGTTTGTCCAGCGATCGCCGAGAATTTTTTGCCGTTCCGCGCCGGATAAATAGAGCGCGCCGAACTGATACTCCTGCATATCCGCCAGCGTGGCGTAACCGGCATGATTCATTACTACGTCAAATAAAATACGGATGCCGCGCTGGTGCGCGCCGTCGACCAGCGCGCGGAGATCGGCTTCGCTGCCCATATTGGCATCCAGCGTCGTCCAGTCCTGAGTGTAATAGCCGTGATAGGCGTAATGAGGAAAATCGCCTTTTGTTCCGCCGCCGACCCAGCCGTGGATCTGTTCAAACGGCGAGCTTATCCACAAGGCGTTCACGCCTAATTGCTGTAGATAGTCCAGCTGACTCGTCAACCCGCGCAAATCGCCGCCGTGGAAAGTGCCAATCTCTTGCATACCATCCTTATGGCGACCATAGCTGTGGTCGTTGGTTGGATCGCCATTGCGAAAGCGATCCGTAAGCACAAAATAAACGGTGGCGTTGCGCCAGTTAAAAGGCGCTGATGCATGGGTTTCCGCGCGTTCCAGCAATAAAAGCCCGTGGCTGTCGGCAGGTCGCAGCGTGATTTGCCCGTTTTGGACGGTATCGGTTTGACCACTGTAATAATCGCGCACTACTGTCCCTTCCGGAAAGGTTTGGCGAACATCCAGCGTGAGCGGCGAACCATCCCAGACGGGACACTGGCGGGCGAGCTGCGCGGTGCGTTCAGGTTCAGTTTTTATCGATAACAACAGGGTCGGCGTACCGGAGCGGGTATCTACCGTTATTGTATAGTCGCCATCTTTAAACAAACGCCATTGCGGTGGTGCGCCTTCGCAGGGTTTTAACGACAACATTTGGTTGAGTTTTATAGCGCCGGAGGGCTGCCAGCACTGCTGGTCAATATGGAGCGTTAACGCGCGTGTACCTTTTGTTAATGCAGCATGGCTGGTAAAGCGTCCGGTTTCCTGCGTCGAGAACGTTGGAAAACCGGGCGAGGTCCATGATGAGGCGATCGCGATACCGGGTATCAGCGTCAGAGCGAAGGCGGCAAGTTTCATCACGCTATCCTTTGTGGGCAATATTCATCAGCTTGCCTGGTTTTTAGGCGAATGAACTCCTCCCCCGCAGAGAGTCGCGCAGGAGGAGGCGCGAGGGTGAGCGACGAGGCGCAAAAAAACGCCTCTATTTGCGATAAGCACCACATTTTATTGGCATTATTGCTGTCTGTTATCGTTAATGGTTGACATAGTTTCGGATTAAGACTATTCCCTGAGGTGCTTTTTAAGCCTATTTTTGCTAGAATTTGGGGTTCAAACCTTAACTTCGTGAAAAATAAAAGGTGTTGGAATGTATCAATCCGACCAGGAGACCTAATGATATTGACTCCCATGCGACGATATGGGGCAATGATTCTTATGTTACTCACCATCGCATTTTCGGGTGAGGTGCTGGCAAAGACGCACGCAACGCAAACGAGTCAAAAGTCCCACATAACCGAGAAAAGTTATAAACAGGTTAGCAGTAAACAAGAGTATTCTCGCAATAGTGCAAAGAGCAGTTCACTTCCTGATTTGCGAAAATACCCTTCCGGAACCCCCAGAAAAAAAGCGTTTCTCCGGACCGTTATGCCTTACATCACCAGCCAAAATGCCGCGATTACCGCGGACCGTAATTGGCTGATCTCAAAACAGTACCAGAACCGCTGGTCGCCGTCTGAACGCGCGCGTATGAAAGATATCGCGAAGCGCTATAAAGTGAGCTGGTCCGGCAACACGCGTCGTATTCCGTGGAATACGTTGCTGGAGCGCGTCGACATTATCCCAACCAGCATGGTGGCGACGATGGCGGCGGCGGAAAGCGGCTGGGGAACCTCTAAACTGGCGCGTAGCAACAATAACCTGTTCGGCATGAAGTGCACGAAAGGGCGTTGTACCAATACGCCGGGTAAGGTGAAAGGTTACTCACAATTCGCGTCGGTTGAGGAGTCGGTGAGCGCGTATGTCGCCAACCTGAACACGCATCCGGCTTATTCTTCTTTCCGCAAGTCGCGCGCCCAACTGCGTAAGGCGGATCAGGAAGTCACCGCCACGGCGATGATTCATAAGCTGAAGGGTTACTCTACCCAGGGGTCGCGCTATAACAACTACTTGTTCGCGATGTACCAGGACAACCAGCGTCTGATCGCCGCGCATATGTAATTCTGTGTGCCGGATGGCGCTACGCTATCCGGCTTACAAGGCATCTGTAGGCTGGATAAACTACAACAACGCTTCACTATGCTGGTCGCGATACTCCTTAGGCGTAGTGACGTACTCCTTTTTAAACACCGAATAGAAATATTGCAGTGACGGGTAGCCGCACATTTGCGAAATTTCGTTTATCGCCAACGTGGTAGAAATCAACAAACTACGCGCTTTTTCCAGCTTTTCGGCGTGGATCAGCGCATGTATCGTCTCGCCAACTTCTTCCTTAAAACGTTTTTCCAGGTTTGAACGTGAAATCCCAACCGCATCCAGCACCTGCTCGACTTTAATGCCCTTACAGGCATGGTTACGAATAAAGTGCATCGCCTGGATAACCGCCGGATCGGTCAGGGAGCGATAGTCTGTCGAGCGGCGCGCAATGACGCGCACCGGCGGCACCAGAATGCGCTGTAACGGCATCTCTTCGCGCGCCAGCAAACGGTGCAGCAGCTTCGCCGCCTGATAGCCCATTTGCCGCGCCCCCTGCGCGACGGAGGAAAGCGCGACGCGCGACAGATAACGGGTTAACTCTTCGTTATCAATACCGATAACGCAAAGTTTTTCCGGCACCGGAATATGCAGGTGTTCACAGGCCTGCAATACGTGGCGGGCGCGGGCATCCGTTACGGCAATGATGCCGGTTTGCGGCGGCAGCGTCTGAAGCCAGTCGGCGAGGCGATTTTGCGCGTGCTGCCAGTTTTCCGGCGCGGTTTCTAGCCCCTGATAGACTACGCCGCGGTATTTTTCCTCGGCGACCAGCTGGCGAAAGGCGTATTCCCGTTCCGCCGCCCAATGTTTACGGCTGGAGTCGGGCAAACCGTAAAACGCGAAGCGGTTAACGCCTTTTTCTTTTAAGTGCAGGAAAGCGCTTTCAACGAGCGCATGATTATCGGTGGCGATGTAATGAACGGCGGGATAATTTTCAGCAAGATGGTAAGAACCGCCGACCCCGACAATGGGTACGTCGACATCGGCCAATAATTGCGCGATATCGTCATCATCGTAATCGGCAATAACGCCGTCGCCTAACCACTCTTTAATGTTATCGATACGGGCACGGAAATCTTCCTCAATAAATATATCCCATTCGGATTGCGAGGCTTGTAAATATTCACCCACCCCCTCCACTACCTGACGGTCATAGGCTTTATTCGCGTTAAATAACAGAGTGATGCGGTGACGTTTATCAAACATGAGGATATATCCTGCAAAAGTGAACCTGGACTCATGGATACTATCAAAACGGCTGACATAACGGTCTGGCGAATGATGACAAATTATTTTGCGCCTGAAACGTTATGCGAAATTCATCACAGCAAACGGCGGATGACAATTGTCATTTCTTATCTATATATTACGGTTTTTTGTTTATTTGCCAGGATTCGATCGCGATCGCTTTTTTCTTCTGTGGTTTTCAGCGTTTTTTTGAGAGCCAGAGCACATTTGGGGATTCTCTTAATAGCGGTGTGAAATAACGTAATTGAGCAATAAATCAGGAAATTCCAGTATGACGTTATGTCGTTTACTTGCCGTCTTATCTGATTATGGAGCTCACTATGCAGGCTTATTTTGACCAACTCGATCGTGTTCGCTATGAAGGCCCTCAATCGACTAACCCGCTGGCATTTCGTCATTACAATCCCGACGAGCTGGTTTTAGGTAAACGTATGGAAGATCACCTGCGTTTCGCGGCCTGTTACTGGCATACCTTCTGCTGGAACGGCGCGGATATGTTTGGCGTAGGCGCGTTTAATCGTCCATGGCAGCAACCGGGCGAAGCGCTGGAGCTGGCGAAACGCAAAGCGGACGTGGCGTTTGAATTTTTCCACAAACTGAATGTGCCTTTTTATTGCTTCCATGACGTGGATGTGTCGCCGGAAGGCGCGTCGTTGAAAGAATATAAAAACAACTTCGCGCAGATGGTGGATGTGCTGGCGGCGAAACAGGAGCAGAGCGGCGTAAAACTGCTGTGGGGAACGGCGAACTGCTTTACCAACCCGCGCTATGGCGCAGGCGCCGCCACTAACCCGGACCCGGAGGTCTTTAGCTGGGCAGCGACGCAAGTGGTTACGGCAATGAACGCCACGCATAAACTGGGCGGCGAAAATTACGTCCTGTGGGGCGGGCGCGAAGGTTATGAAACGTTGCTGAATACCGATCTGCGCCAGGAACGCGAACAGATTGGCCGCTTTATGCAAATGGTGGTCGAGCACAAACATAAAATGGGTTTCCAGGGCACGCTGCTGATTGAACCGAAACCGCAGGAACCGACAAAACATCAGTATGATTATGACGTTGCAACGGTCTATGGTTTCCTCAAACAGTTCGGCCTGGAAAAAGAGATCAAAGTGAATATTGAGGCGAACCACGCGACGCTGGCGGGCCATTCGTTCCACCATGAAATCGCGACCGCTATCGCGCTGGGTATTTTTGGCTCCGTTGACGCCAACCGCGGCGATGCGCAACTGGGCTGGGATACCGATCAGTTCCCGATTAGCGTTGAAGAGAACGCGCTGGTGATGTACGAAATCCTGAAAGCGGGCGGATTCACGACGGGCGGTCTCAACTTCGACGCCAAAGTTCGTCGCCAGAGCACCGATAAATACGATCTGTTCTACGGTCATATCGGCGCAATGGATACGATGGCGTTGTCGCTGAAAATCGCCGCGCGTATGGTTGAAGACGGCGAGCTGGATAAACGCGTGGCGAAGCGCTATGCCGGCTGGAATGGCGAGCTGGGGCAGCAGATTCTGAAAGGACAACTCTCCTTAGGCGAACTGGCGCAGTATGCGGAGCAGCATAATCTGGCGCCAGTACATCAAAGCGGTCATCAGGAGCTGTTAGAAAATCTGGTTAACCGTTATCTGTTTGATAAATAACCCTATCTACCGGGCGACTCCGCGTTAGCCCGGCCTGTAGTCGTGATTAGCCCGGTAAGCGTAGCGCTGCCGGGCGCTTTCAGTAAAGGAACCCACACTATGTATATCGGGATCGATCTTGGTACATCGGGTGTAAAAGCTATCCTGTTGAATGAGCAGGGCGATGTGCTGGCTACGCATACTGAAAAACTGACCGTATCGCGTCCGCATCCCTTATGGTCGGAACAGGAACCAGAGCAGTGGTGGCAGGCGACGGATCGTGCGGTTAAAGGTTTAGGTCGGCAACAGTCGTTAAGTGGCGTTCGGGCTTTGGGCATCGCCGGACAAATGCATGGCGCGACATTGCTTGATAGCCGTCAGCAGGTCCTGCGACCAGCGATTTTATGGAATGACGGACGCTGTAGCGAAGAGTGCGCCTGGCTGGAAAAACAGGTGCCGCAGTCGCGTGCGATAACCGGTAATCTGATGATGCCCGGTTTTACCGCGCCCAAATTAGTCTGGGTGCAGCGCCACGAACCGGATATTTTCCGCCAGATAGACAAAGTTCTGCTGCCGAAAGATTTTCTGCGGCTGCGAATGACGGGCGTCTTTGCCAGCGATATGTCGGATGCGGCAGGAACGATGTGGCTGGACGTGAAAAAGCGCGACTGGAGCGACGTTATGCTCAACGCCTGTCATTTAACCCGACAGCAGATGCCAGCGTTATTTGAAGGTAGTGACATTACCGGAATGTTGCTGCCAGAGGTAGCCTGCGCATGGGGCATGCCAGCAGTACCTGTGGTGGCGGGCGGCGGCGACAATGCGGCTGGCGCGGTCGGCGTAGGAATGATCGATGCCGGACAGGCGATGCTCTCACTCGGAACATCGGGCGTCTATTTTGCCGTCAGCGACGGCTTTCTGAGTAAACCGGAGAGCGCAGTACACAGTTTTTGCCATGCGCTGCCGGAACGCTGGCATTTAATGTCTGTAATGTTGAGCGCCGCCTCTTGTCTGGACTGGGCGGCTAAACTCACCGGGCAGGAGAACGTCCCGGCGCTGATTGCCGCCGCACAGCAGGCGGATGAGCATACCGATCCGATCTGGTTTTTGCCGTACCTGTCCGGCGAGCGCACGCCGCATAATAATCCGCAGGCAAAAGGCGTTTTCTTTGGTTTAACCCATCAGCATGGCCCGGCGGAACTGGCGCGGGCGGTACTGGAAGGCGTGGGATATGCTCTGGCGGATGGCATGGATGTGGTTCACGCCTGCGGCGTCAAGCCCGCCAGCGTGACGCTTATCGGCGGCGGGGCGCGCAGCGAATACTGGCGTCAGATGCTATCTGATATTAGCGGGCTACAGCTTGATTATCGTACTGGCGGCGATGTGGGACCAGCGCTGGGCGCGGCGCGTCTGGCGCAAATTGCGGTGAATAAACAGACTCCGCTCGCCGATGTATTGCCGCAGTTGCCGCTGGAGCAGGCGCATTATCCTGATGCGCAGCGTCATGCGGTTTATCAACAACGTCGTGAAACCTTCCGTCGACTCTATCAGCAGCTGTTGCCGTTGATGTCATAAGTCAGAATGCCTTTCGGTTTTGGCTGAAAGGCATTTCCCGTAAATATTGATTCTATTGAATTATATCGAAGTAAGTATGTGTGTTTTCTGATTTTTATATTATTGCTAAGCAGGCGCCTTTTTCATCGCTATTTCTTCGCTTAATGTGTCTCACTCAACCACAAGGAGAGTGAGATGGACGATCACGTTGCGCGCAGGAAACGGATATTCGGCCTGGGAATGTTAGTCGTCGGTGCAGTGGTATACCTGGTGGGACTGTGGCCAGGCTGTCATACATTAAGCGAAAAGGGATATTTTTTTGCGGCAATCGTCATGTGCGGTTTTCCTGTCTTAATTCGCCAGGAACACACGGGGAATGACCGCTTGCTTTCTCGTTGTAAATCTTTGCTGTTGCTTGGCATCGGCATGGTCGTGGTCGGCGTATTTAACCTGGCGCTGGCGGGCGCGCTGAAAATACTGTGCCTGGTGGCGCTGGGGGTCAGTATATATGGAACCGATCTTTACGCTTCCTACAGTGATGATGAATGATGGCCGGAGCCATCATTGTCGTTTAGCTAACCCATTTCCGTTTATCAATACGCTGTAACAGCATGGAAAGTAGCAGGCTTCCTGTCACCGTCGCGGCAAAAACCCACACGATATCTAACGGCGGCCAACGTTTTAACTCCAGACCATTAGTACGTAGCGCATGGATAATCAGCGCGTGGAAACCATAAATACCCAGCGAGTGGCGGGAGATAAGCCCCAGTCCAGGTAACGTCCGCGCATTCAGCTTATTTTTAACTACCGTGAACAGTGAGACGGCGCAAATAAACACCATGGGACCGCAATACAGATACCAGGTATCGGCAAAATTTCCGCGCCAGCGTAATTCATGCAATGTGCCGCGAGAAATAACAAATACCGCGATGATGAACAGGGCAGTGCAGATAAGCGTCAGCGATGACTTTTGCGTCTCCATCATTCCAATGGCGCGGCCCAGGATACCGTAGAGAATGTAGTAGAACGTGTCGCCGCTGATATACAGATTGATGGGCAACCATTCAACGCCGCCGATTTTTTGCGGCACAGTATTTGGGTTGGCAATAATACCAATGACCACCATCAGCGTCAGGAGCATTTTGCCGCTCACGTTTTTTACTTGGATTAATGGCGATACCAGGTAGATCACCGCAATCGCAAAGAAAAACCACAGGTGGTAAAACACGGGTTTTTGCAGCGCATTTTTTAGCGAAAGCTCGACGTTGATCGAAGTAAAAAGTGAAATGTAAGCCAGGGCGACAACGCTGTAAAAGATAAGGCAGAGGGCGATACGTAAAAAATGCCGCGGTTGCGCGCAGCGCTCGCCAAAAAAAAGATAGCCTGAAATCATAAAAAACAGGGGAACGCTAACGCGCGAAGCCGAATTCAGGACATTCGCAATATCCCAGTTTAGCGGGCTGACGCTGTGGGCGTTGGTGATGTACCACGTTGTAGTATGGATCATCACTACCATTAAACAGGCGATCCCTCGCAGGTTATCAATCCAGTTAATTTTAGGCTGCATCAGTTCCTCAGCTTCCGTTTCAATAGAGTTCCAGCGCGGTGGCTCACTGGAAAAATCTGACTTTCTACGCTACATCTTGTGATGGCGTAAGGAGATTCGCACAATGTGTCTGTTACCCACAAACCTTAATAATAAGACTGACCAGCAAACCAGACGGTAATAAAAATGATAATGAAGTATTTCTGTACTGTGATGATAGCCATCGCTCTGGTGGGATGCACAGCGACACCGCCACCGACGCAAAAAGCCCAGCAGAGTAAAGTGAGCCCAACACGCACACTGGATATGGAAGCATTGTGTAAAGCCCAGGCGGCGCAGCGTTACAACACTGGCGCACAGAAAATTGCTGTTACCGGCTTCGAGCAGTTTCAGGGGAGCTATGAGATGCGTGGTAATACCTTCCGTAAAGAGAGTTTTGTCTGCTCTTTTGATGCAGATGGGCAGTTTTTACATCTTTCTATGCGGTAAAAGCCGCGCCTGGTGAGGTGTGATGCCGCGAAATCCGGCAATTTTCGCTAAACAAACCGGTTTCATACTGTATATCTCGCATCCAGCGGGTATACTGGCTCCTTCCTTTAAATCCACACGTATCCAGCACGAAATAATATGCAAAAGTTTGATACCAGGACCTTCCAGGGCTTGATCCTGACCTTACAGGATTACTGGGCTCGCCAGGGCTGCACCATTGTTCAACCATTGGACATGGAAGTTGGCGCGGGAACTTCTCATCCAATGACCTGCCTGCGCGCGCTGGGGCCAGAGCCGATGGCGACTGCCTATGTGCAGCCTTCTCGTCGTCCGACCGATGGCCGCTACGGCGAAAACCCGAACCGCTTACAGCACTACTATCAGTTTCAGGTGGTGATTAAGCCATCTCCGGAGAATATTCAGGAGCTGTATCTCGGTTCTCTGAAAGAGCTGGGTATGGACCCGACCATTCACGATATCCGTTTCGTGGAAGATAACTGGGAGAACCCGACGCTGGGCGCCTGGGGACTCGGCTGGGAAGTGTGGCTGAATGGCATGGAGGTGACGCAGTTCACCTACTTCCAGCAGGTCGGCGGCCTGGAGTGCAAGCCGGTGACCGGTGAAATCACCTACGGTCTGGAACGTCTGGCGATGTATATCCAGGGCGTGGACAGCGTTTACGACCTGGTCTGGAGCGATGGCCCGCTGGGTAAAACCACCTACGGCGACGTGTTCCATCAGAACGAAGTGGAGCAGTCCACCTATAACTTTGAATACGCCGATGTGGATTTCTTATTCACCTGCTTCGAGCAGTATGAAAAAGAAGCCCAGCAGCTGCTGGCACTGGAAAACCCGCTGCCGCTGCCGGCCTACGAGCGTATTCTGAAAGCCGCCCATAGCTTCAACCTGCTGGATGCGCGTAAAGCTATCTCCGTCACCGAACGTCAGCGCTACATTTTGCGTATTCGCACCCTGACCAAAGCAGTGGCAGAGGCTTATTATGCTTCCCGTGAAGCCCTCGGCTTCCCGATGTGCAACAAAGACAAGTAAGAGGCGGCCATGTCTGAGAAAACTTTTCTGGTGGAAATCGGCACTGAAGAGCTGCCACCAAAAGCACTGCGCAGTTTGGCTGAGTCCTTTGCTGCGAACTTCACTGCGGAGCTGGATAACGCCGGCCTCGCGCACGGTAACGTTGAATGGTTTGCCGCCCCGCGCCGTCTGGCGCTGAAAGTGGCGAATCTTGCTGAATCTCAGCCCGATCGCGAAGTCGAAAAACGTGGTCCGGCGATTGCCCAGGCGTTCGACGCCGAAGGCAAACCGAGCAAAGCGGCAGAAGGCTGGGCGCGCGGCTGCGGGATCACCGTTGATCAGGCCGAGCGTCTGAAGACCGACAAAGGCGAATGGCTGCTGTATCGCGCCCACGTGAAGGGCGAAAGTACCGAAGCGCTGGTGCCAAACATGGTAGCCACCTCGCTGGCGAAACTACCGATCCCGAAACTGATGCGCTGGGGCGCGTCTGACGTCCACTTCGTGCGTCCGGTACACACTGTGACTCTGCTGCTGGGCGATAAAGTGATTCCGGCGACTATTCTGGGTATTCAGTCTGACCGCGTCATTCGCGGCCATCGCTTTATGGGTCAGCCTGAGTTCACTATCGACAATGCTGACCAGTACCCGCAAATTCTGCTGGAGCGCGGTAAAGTCATTGCGGACTACGAAGCGCGTAAAGCCAAAATCAAAGCGGACGCTGAAGAAGCAGCACGCAAGATTGGCGGTAATGCCGACCTGAGCGAAAGCCTGCTGGAAGAAGTCGCCTCGCTGGTGGAATGGCCGGTGGTATTGACGGCGAAATTCGAAGAGAAATTCCTCGCCGTGCCTGCCGAAGCGCTGGTGTACACCATGAAGGGCGACCAGAAGTATTTCCCGGTTTATGACAACGCGGGCAAGCTGCTGCCGAACTTTATCTTCGTCGCGAATATCGAATCGAAAGATCCGACCCAGATTATCTCCGGTAACGAGAAAGTGGTGCGTCCGCGTCTGGCGGATGCTGAATTCTTCTTCAATACCGACCGTAAAAAACGTCTGGAAGATCATCTGCCGCGTCTGCAAACCGTGCTGTTCCAGCAACAGCTGGGCACGCTGCGCGACAAGACCGACCGTATTCAGGCGCTGGCGGGCTGGATTGCCGGTCAGATTGGCGCTGACGTTAACCACGCCACTCGTGCGGGCCTGCTCTCCAAGTGCGACCTGATGACCAACATGGTCTTCGAGTTCACCGACACCCAGGGTGTGATGGGGATGCACTACGCGCGTCACGATGGTGAAGCGGAAGATGTCGCTGTGGCGCTTAACGAGCAGTATCAGCCGCGCTTTGCCGGTGATGACCTGCCGTCTAACCCGGTGGCCTGTGCGTTGGCGATCGCCGATAAGATGGACACTCTGGCGGGTATCTTCGGTATCGGTCAGCATCCGAAAGGCGACAAAGACCCGTTTGCGCTGCGTCGTGCCGCGCTGGGCGTGCTGCGCATCATCGTTGAGAAGAACCTCGCTCTTGATCTGCAAACGCTGACCGAAGAAGCGGCGCGTCTGTATGGCGACAAGCTGACCAATGCTAACGTAGTCGATGATGTGATCGATTTTATGCTGGGTCGCTTCCGCGCCTGGTATCAGGACGAAGGTTACACCGTCGACACCATCCAGGCGGTACTGGCGCGTCGTCCGACCCGTCCGGCAGATTTCGATGCTCGTATGAAAGCGGTATCGCACTTCCGCACCCTGGAAGAAGCCTCTGCGCTGGCGGCGGCGAACAAGCGCGTCTCCAACATCCTGGCGAAAGCCACTGAGCCGCTGAACGATATCGTCCACGCCTCCGTACTGAAAGAAGCGGCGGAAATTGAGTTGGCCAGACATCTGGTTGTGCTGCGTGATAAGCTTCAGCCGTACTTTGCCGATGGTCGTTATCAGGAAGCGTTGATTGAGCTGGCTGCTCTGCGCGCGCCGGTGGATGAATTCTTCGAAAATGTCATGGTTAACGCGGAAGAGAAAGATATCCGTATCAACCGCCTGACGCTGTTGTCGAAACTACGCGAACTGTTCCTGCAGGTTGCGGATATTTCGTTACTGCAATAAGCGTTCAGTTAATTAAACAAAAACCTGCTTTCGGGCAGGTTTTTTTATAATATAAATAGTATCAGTCGATTCGCTAATAATTCTGTAACTCATAGACGCGGTTATTTCTATTGATTGGCAAAAAATATTTCAGGAATACATTAACGCTGGCGGTACGGATATTGGCGTTAGAATAGCTACGGGTGCTTGAGACTGTTTGTCTCAGGTATTCACCAAAAGGCAGACAGAGAAAATCCCCACCTGACTATACCCAAAATAATTCGAGTTGCTTAAAGGCGGCAAGGGAGTGAGTCCCCAGGAGCATAGATAACTATGTGACTGGGGTGAGCGAGCGTAGCCAACACATAAGCAACTTGAAGTATGAAGGGTATATAAATCAAAAGTGCACTGCGCCCATATTGATCTCTTCAATAACGAAGTGATCTCCTGCAGTATTTCAGAATGTCCAACCATGCCGATGATCGATGACATACTCATGAAGGCATTTGCCAGACCTGATGCGGGTACCAATCCGGTTCTTCATTCAGATCAGGGCTGGCAATACCGTCATTGATGGTACCAGTATCAGTTACGAGAGTTTGGCATCATCCAAAGTATGTCCCGCAAAGGCAACTGCCTTGATAATGCCTGTGCAGAATGTTTTTTCGGGACTTTAAAATCAGAAAGTTTTTACACCAGTAAATTTAAGGATATTGATGAACTTAAGATAGCTATTGAGGATTACATACGATACTACAATACCCGACGAATTAGCCTTAGATTTAACGGACTCAGCCCGGTTGAATACCGCCTAAAGAGCTATCAAGGCAGAAATTAACAAGGTCTGTACAGGGATGCTATCAGGAAACCTGAACGTCGGTGGATACGCTCACGCAAATGTCTGCTATGAGCGAATAGCGGAAGTTCACAGTTGATCTCGCAGCCAAATAGTCGCATTGCTAACAATGCTGTATGTTAATCAACGGCGAGCAGGTCCGGTGGCTTAAATAGATATTTGCCGACCTAGGTCTGGAAAGTTACGAGTTAAAAGATTTCGTAGAAAAAAACTTTAAAATCATTGATAAAATTCTAGAGCGTCAACTATCTGACAGTGCAATTTGCCATGTACTTACGCCAAGCATGGAGGTCATTATCGCTGAGCAGGACGGTATATTTTCTCCAAGCCGAAATACGCCGAGATGAACTGGTGATCTGAGCGTTGACCGAAATAATAGAATACTATCCGCCATACAGTTTTAAGAAGCTATTTCAGGAACTCCGAAGATAGGGCTGCTGCTTGAATCTTAAGCGTGTACACCGGATTTATTGCCTGCTGAAGCCAAATTTTCATCGTAAAGGAAAGCGAGGTCTGCCGGTGCGTAATCCGACTCTGTTGATAAAACCGGAATTGCTGAATCAGTTCTGAAATAACGACTTTATGCAGGATGCGTTTGTCTACGACAGACGCTTCCGGATCTTCAATTTGGTAGATGGTTTTCATCATGGGATGCAGGTGATAGGAATCGATCTGTATATCCCGGCTCAATGTATCATCCGGGTACTGTATCGGATAGACATCCTGGTTTTTTATCTGTTCAAAACACTGAACGAGGTACGGGACGTCACAGAGCATCAGCTGACAGATACAACAGCGAGCTACCTCAATAATCCCTTAAGAATCTGATATCGGAGGAATACGGTCTGATGGTTGAAAAAACGGAAGTCGAAAAAGTGTGTAGGGAAAAAGAGGTGAGCTTTCACCTAATGTGGTTTGCATTGGCTTAGTTAGGAAGTTAATATCTTATAAATCAGTCCGTTTAATATGAGGTGTGAATATTTCACATGAATTACTTCTGGATTACGCAAAGCCCATGGTCACAAAAAAAAGAACTTGAGAATGGTTGGATCAGCGCAAGGCCCGCAAAAAAATACAACCATTATAGAGAAATGGTTAAAACCATTAAGAAAGGCGACCTCATTTTTTTCTGTAGCCGTGGGGTAATAAATCATGTAGGATTTGCGCTCGCTTCGTCTATGTCAGAAACTGACAAAACAGGTGAGATCTGGAAGGTGAAGATTAAATCTTATTAGTTGGAAATGCCAATAGAGATTAGTAATCACAGTGAATATCTATTAGAAAAAAGAGCAGAGAAGTATTCGCCAATCACTTATTTAGGCACCGTACATCAAGGCTATTGCTCAGTAATTAGCAAGGTAATTGCATGGTATTTACTTTCAAGGGCAGGAGTATATTATAAAAATAACAGTATAGTTGAATTAGAAAAATCTATAGGATACAGAGATACGAAATCGGTAAGCCATAGAGTTTCAAACTTAAATGCTTTGATGTCTTCTCTCTCTAGAGAGAACATTTTAGACACACTAGATAAGTTTGGTGAGTTGATATATTCTGATTATAAATACCAAAACTCTACAACCTATGACCTGGAATATGATGGAGTTAGATATCCACCTAAAGTCATTTTTGGTATTTCAGCTATTGCATTGATTAATAGACCTTTGTTTGCTGATGAGTTTAGCGGAGGAGTCAATTCACCTTGTTTTCATATATTAGAAGCACTTGGTTTTAACATCGTTAAAAAGAATAAATCTAGTGATGGCAATGAATTTGAAGATATTGATTTTCTAATCAATGATATTGAAATGATTGGAAATGACGATTCACTCTCGGTAACAGAACGCGAACAGCTTATAGCCGCACGTAAAGGTCAAGGAAAGTACAGAAAAGAATTAATTAAACTATATGGGAAATGCATCGTTACTGGTATTCCGTATGAATTTATGCTTAGAGCAAGCCACATCAAGCCCTGGAGAGTATCAAATAATAAAGAACGTCTTGACCCTTTTAATGGTTTTTTACTTTCTTCAAATGTGGATATTTTATTTGATAAAGGTTTCTTGAGCTTTGAAAATAGTGGTGAGTTAATTTTATGCGATGAGTTAAAAAATGAATTCACGCTTCGTCTTTTGGGAATCGACTTACGCAAAAAAGTGATGATACCCCTAGGCACTTTCCAATATCTAGATTGGCATCGTAAAAATGTTTTTGGACGATGCAAAGGAAAATAAACCCCAATGCCTTTGAGTCAGTATATATTTAAAATATACTGACTTGATTGTGTTAGAACCAAATCCCACATTAGAATTTTGGCTGTTTTGATTTGTCATAACAGCTTTTGGAAAATGAGGCCTCGTTATCCATATAGGCAATACTTGTTAAAACCACTTTACATGTTAAATTGCCAACACTAAAATCTTTGGATTTTCCCAGTTCGAGAGTGTAAGGTTCATTATCGAATTGCCCCTCTACGGTAGTGCTATAAACATTTTGCGCGGATATATATAAATTATTTTCTGTTAATGCATAAGATTTGCCTCTTTTTAATATAAAATCATCATGTTTTGATACAACCGTTTGTAAGTATTCATTGGCAGAGTTTAAAGCGGCTTCTGTTTTCATCATCTTGGATCTGATATCTTTGTTTTCGAGTTTTAACTTATCATTTTCTAACTCTAAATAATTCAACCTGTTTCTTTCGTCTATTCTTAAATTAAGAGATTCAACTGATTTATTTATTTTTAATAAAGTCTCAGGTAGCTTCCATTCATTTGATTTTTCATATGCTGAAATTTGATTATTTAAATCATTTATAGTTTCGGAATAGGTATAGTCAAAAAAAGTCCAAAGACCACCTATGGTAGTTAAAAAAAGACCAGTAACGTATTTGGGGTTCCACCCGCTACTATTTTTATCAGTAGGTTCCATGTCAACAATTCTCAAATGTTAAATTAAATAGAATATATCATTTGAACTCTAAGACAATCAATAACATATACTTAAAGTGTTGCATCCCGTGGGCTTCTGTGGCAACCAGGAGAATGCCTTTGACTAATTCGTCTCTCCGGCTCCGCCAGATTAGTAACGCGCTGGCAAAACCTCAGAAAATCGAGCCCATGTAAATTTGACGTTATGTCCTGCTGTGACTTAGTAGCTACCTTATGCTTGTTGGGCTTTGTTAATTTATCTGACTAAATTTTAAATATTCTGATCAATCTAGGGGAGCTTAAACTACCCGATACTAGGATCGGCATGAGGTTTTCAAGAGATCCTCCATCAACCCAACCCGATTCTGATCCGGATATGCAATCATCGCTTCATAATACCCATCCCCGGTCATGCGTGGTGGGCTTAGTAGTACTCCGTTCAGAAACGCCAACTCCACCATCTGTTGTGGTAGACTGAATTTGGCCTAACCAGCTCCCCGTTGATTAACATAGACTGCTCATTCAGCGTCCGCTGCTGGCACAAAGCGGACATCAGTATTCAAAAAATGAAAAACGACGACTTGATGTATATCGTTTGCTATACATGGTGGTTGTGCTATCATTGTAAAGCAAATGCTATACAAGGGGTGTCTCATGAAATCAGATGTTCAACTTAACCTTAGAGCTAAGGAATCGCAGCGGGCGCTCATTGATGCAGCTGCGGAAATCCTTCACAAGTCACGTACAGATTTCATTCTGGAAACGGCCTGCCAGGCTGCCGAGAAAGTGATCCTTGACCGCCGTGTATTTAACTTTAACGATGAGCAATATGAGGAGTTCATCAATCTGCTTGATGCACCGGTCGCAGATGATCCCGTTATCGAAAAACTGCTGGCAAGGAAACCTCAGTGGGACGTGTAACAGCACCAGAACCTTTGTCCGCTTTTCATCAGGTAGCTGAGTTCGTCAGCGGTGAAGCTGTGCTCGATGACTGGTTGAAGCAAAAGGGCCTCAAAAACCAGGCTCTCGGAGCGGCCAGAACATTTGTGGTGTGCAAGAAAGACACGAAGCAAGTAGCCGGTTTTTACTCTCTGGCCACCGGTAGCGTCAACCATACAGAAGCGACAGGCAACCTTCGGCGTAACATGCCAGATCCCATCCCTGTCATTATACTTGCCCGTCTTGCTGTCGATCTCTCATTCCATGGAAAAGGGCTTGGTGCTGATTTACTTCATGATGCAGTGCTTCGTTGCTATCGGGTTGCCGAGAATATTGGTGTACGTGCAATCATGGTTCATGCACTTACCGAAGAAGCCAAAAATTTCTACATTCACCATGGTTTCAAATCATCACAAACTCAGCAGCGAACTTTGTTCCTTAGGCTCCCTCAATAGAATGCAAAGACTGTTACGTTCAAATCGCTATAAGCGATAATTTGATAGAACGTCTAAGGTTAAATTCAGGAAGAATACGACGAACAAAATATTGATGAGACAGGAATCCGCGTGATGCAAGAAAGCAACGGAATGGATATTCCGATTGCGGACAATGTTATTTAGTTATAGCCAGAAACAAAAAAGAGCCCATGTATTAAATGGACTCTTTCTCTGATGCCTCGGTTAATCTGTCCAGGTTTTTGGGGTCAGTACAAAGTGAGCCCACCTCTGCCATTCTTGTGGCGTTATGCATTCTCAAGGCACCCTGTTAATTTTATCTTGTTGGCGCTTTGTAGGCCCGATAACCCATTATGTTATCGGGCATTTTTTTAACGTAATGGTAATTCCGTCAGACAGGTCTGGCTGTCATCTCTGGTGGCAATGGCATGTGACGCCGTTTTACCGTTGTAGCTTACTTCCAGCGTCCCTTCCATATTGCGCGGTAGCCAAACACCGATAAATCCGTTTCGATAGCTTTGCATCTCTTTTTGTACGATGACAGCGCCTTTACTGTCTGTCACTTTTACAGTGAACGGTTTATTCGGCATTTCTCCCTGACAGCCGGAAAGGCTGTGGTTAAAACAGGGGTGTGTCCGCCATTCATAGGGCGCAAAAGAGAGATAGAATTTGTCGCCTAACGGTAGCGTATAAATCTGCTCTCCGTCAGATAATTTGAGCTCGGTACTGGTAATCGACGCGGAGTAAGGCAAAGGACGGCTCTGCGGCGTCTGATCAATCGTATCCACGATCTGCTCAACCGTTTTTCCCGCCAGCCCATGTTGCGCCAGAAAAGCGGATTCTGCGGATGCCGCAAGCGCGGAGCCGCTGGCGCATAAACCCAAAAGTAATAACCATGATGATTTCGACATAACTTCAATTCCTTGTGAACAATCTCCCTGCCTACTATAGGGGTTCCCCTAAGGGAAAGGTCAAAGGAACGCAGGGTAAAGTAATGCAAAGTTATGCTGGGGGAGAGGGGGAATTGGAATAAAAAAAATCCCCGCCATCAGGCAGGGATTCAAAATTCTGAGCTTTTTAAGCTTACAGGCTGGTTACGTTACCAGCTGCCGGGCCTTTAGCGCCGCTTTCGATGGTGAAGGAAACTTTCTGACCTTCGTCCAGAGATTTGTAACCATCGTTCTGAATAGCGGAGAAGTGTACAAACACGTCTTTAGAACCGTCATCAGGAGTAATAAAGCCGAAGCCTTTATCAGCGTTGAACCATTTTACGATACCAGTCATTTTACCGGACATAGTGTATTACCTTTTAAAAAATAAGTGTGCCTTTCGGCGTTATGGCGTGCTTTACAGATTTTTTAAGCGTTAAGGAAATGCGCACTACGAGGGGTATCTAATGGATAACTCTTGAAGGGACTTGCCTTACTAAACTGCTTTAATGGTCTGTACGTCAAACCGTTGAGCACATTAACTCATGTAATGCCGGGCGATGCAACTTTTATTTTACTTTATTTCTCCAGGTCAGGAATCGGGCGGGGAAAACGGTCCTTACGCAGGACCGTTAAAACAGAGAGGGGTAAAAATTACTCCATCAATTGCTTACTTAAGCGTGGGTTCGCCTGTATCAGGCGCATCAATTTGAGCTCTGCTGGCGTGGGTTTTTCGCGTTTCGATTCCCATTCCTGAACCATGGCAACCGTTACGCCCAGCGCTCTGGCGAATTCATCTGTTTTTAGTCCCGTCCCTCTCCGTAACTGTTCAAATTCGGTAAAAGGATTGGGTTTTTGCGTCAGGGTGATCTTTCGCGTTTCATCTTTAAAAACAATTTGTTCCAGGCTGCTCAGCAGCTCAAACATCGGATCTTTATATTCCATTGAGAACTCCTGTAAATCACACAGCGGGATCGTGAAGTGCATCGAAGCCTCTTAAGAATAGTCGGGAAACTTGCGGGTGGGGGGCGACGCGCCGCCAGGAAGCGCTATCGATTCGTTTCGATGCCTTACGCTACGCGACTTTTAGGACGCTAACAATTTGATCCAGGAAGGTATATCCGTCTTTCAGAAAATAATTGTAAAGATTAAAAAAATATTACATTCCCCGCTGGAAAGCTCTCTTGCCGCGTTTTTTATCGCAGTGTCAGGTCAAAAATTAACAATAAAATAACAAATTAAGCATTGATGCAGATAAACATAATTTTCCGCTACAAGATCGCGTGGAAAGGGTATCCTGCAAGCCTGACCTGGACTATCCTTGTAAGCCGTCAGGCACGCAGGTGTCGTTGTGCGCATTTTTGGGTGAAAGGAGTATTAACAATGGCGACAGGTAAGTCCTGCTCTCGCTGGTTTGCGCCTGTTGTGGCGTTATTAATGGTGTTTAGCCTGAGCGGGTGTTTTGATAAAGAAGGCGATCAGCGCAAAGCGTTTGTCGATTTCCTGCAGAATACAGCAATGCGTAGCGGAGAGCGTTTACCAACGCTGACGGCCGATCAGAAAAAACAGTTTGGTCCGTTCGTGTCTGATTACGCGATACTGTATGGCTACTCGCAGCAGGTAAACCAGGCGATGGATTCCGGTCTGCGCCCGGTGGTCGATAGCGTTAACGCCATCCGCGTTCCGCAGGATTATATGACGCAACGTGAGCCGCTGCGGCAGGCAAATGGTTCGTTAGGCGTGCTGGCGCAACAGTTGCAGAATGCAAAACTGCAGGCTGATGCCGCGCATGGCGCGTTAAAGCAGGCCGATGACCTGAAACCTGTGTTTGATCAGGTCTACAAAAAAGTAGTCACCGTGCCGGCAGATGCTTTGCAGCCGCTGATCCCGGCGGCGCAGATCTTTACGCAGCAGTTGGTACAAGTGGGCGATTATATTGCGCAACAGGGCGAGCAGGTGAGCTTTGTCGCGAACGGCATTCAGTTCCCGACCTCACAGCAGGCCAGCCAATATAATGCGCTGATTGGGCCGTTGGCCTCGCAGCATCAGGCGTTTAATCAGGCCTGGACGGCGGCGGTAAACGCGACCCAGTAATGACAGTCTGCCCGATAAGCGCAAGCCAGCGCTTATCGGGCCTGTAGCGTTATCCCGCCGCCTGCGGATTGACGCAGTTCTTCTCTATTTTTCCCTGCAGCGCATCAATCAAATTATCCACCGCACAGGCCATCATGTTATAGCGCGTCTCATGCGTTGCCGAGCCAATATGCGGTACCGCGACGACATTAGACATGTTCAGCAAGGGCGAATCCACGGATAGCGGTTCCTGTTCAAAAACATCCAGACCTGCCGCATATATTTCACCGTTTTGCAGCGCGGCAATCAGCGCGTTTTCATCGACCACCGGGCCGCGTCCGGCATTAATAAAAATGGCGGACGATTTCATTCTGGCAAACTGTGTTGCGCCAAACAGATGTCGCGTTTCTGCCGTTAGCGGCAGGATCACGCAGACAAAATCAGCCTCCTGCAACAACGTATCCAGATCGCAGTAGCGGGCGTTAAACCGGTCTTCCGCCTCCTGATGCCGCCGACGGGCGTGATAGAGAACCGGCATGGTAAACCCAAAGTGCGCTCGCTGCGCCAGCGCCATCCCGATACGCCCCATCCCAACGATACCGAGTGTTTTGTGATGCACATCGACGCCAAACCATGCCGGGCCAATGCTTTCCGTCCATTCACCCGCTTTAACCCGTTCTGCGACGTCCACCACGCGGCGGGCAGTGGCCAGCATCAACGCCATCACCGTATCGGCAACGGTTTCCGTCAAAACGGCAGGCGTGTGCATCAGGACTATTTTGCGGGCAGTAAGGGCGTCCACCTCGACATTATCGTATCCCACCGAGATGGTCGACGCCGCGCGTAGCGCCGGCATTTTTTCCAGCAGCGCGCGGTTAACGGTTTCGCTGGCGCCCAGAAGGCCTTGCGCGCTGGCAAATGCCTGCGCGTGTCGCGCTACCGTTTCCGGATGCAGGTTCGGTACCTGGGTGACGGTAAAATGCGCCTCCAGGCGATGCAGCAAATCATCAGGCAGGGTTTTGTAGAGAATGATGGACGGCTTCATGCGACTCTCCGTAAATCAAAAGGTAAGCGCGGCATGCGCCAACCGGAACAGGCTTATTATTAACCCGTTTAGCCATCATCGACCAGCCAATTTCCCCGCTGTCGGCAGCCGTGTCGTGGTAAATGATGAATGAATACCGAATGATGCGCGATGTATCCGGTTTGGCGAGGGAATGGCGAGGGAGTAATGCAGGCCGGGTAAAGCATACCGCTTTACCCGGTACGGTAGTTTACTGCAATGGACTCAAGGTAATTTCGACGCGGCGGTTTTGCGCCTTACCTTCTGCCGTACTGTTGCTGGCGATCGGGTTCGCCGGACCCATTCCGCTGGTACGGATACGGCTGGCGTCGACGCCCTGGGTGATCAGCGAGCTGGCGACGGAGTCAGCACGCTGCTGCGACAGACGCATATTCAGATCGTGGCTACCGGTACTGTCGGTGTAGCCCACCACATTGACGGCGGTCTTGGGATACTCTTTCAGCACCATCGCCACGCCGGTCAGCGTGTTAGCGCCTGCTGGTTTCAGCGTCGCGCTGCTGCTGTCGAAGGTGACATTATTCGGCATATTCAGAATGATATTATCGCCGCTTCGCGTCACGCTAACGCCTGTGCCCCGCATTTTGTCACGCAGTTTCGCTTCTTGTACGTCCATGTAGTAACCCACGCCGCCGCCCAGCGCCGCGCCAGCCGCCGCGCCAATCAGCGCGCCTTTACCGCGATCTTTTTTGGAGGAGGAGAGCGCGCCGATGCCTGCGCCGACCAGCGATCCAATACCCGCGCCAATGCCGGATTTACCTGCTTCGCGTTCGCCGGTGTAAGGGTTTGTTGTGCAGCCAGATACTGCCAGGGCGCCGCTCACGATGGCAGCAATCACAAATACACGTTTTTTCATCTTAAATCCTTATCACTTTTTTATTTTTACCACAGCGACCGTGGCGGTTGATTATGACGTCTGCACATGAAGAAAATTCCAGGGAAAACTCTGAAATTTGTAAGTAACATTGATCGGCAAAATAAATAATCCCAATAATTCAGGAGCGAACCTTGACCCACGTACCATCGCGTCATTCGGTATTGACCGCCGCACACTGGGGGCCAGTCCGCGTTGAAACCGACGGAGAACGCATTTTTGCCTCGTATGGCGAACTCCCGACGGCACACCAAAACTCCCTGCAAACCGTTGTGCATGACCAGGTTCACAGTAAAACGCGGGTTCGCTTCCCGATGGTGCGTAAAGGGTTCCTGGCTTCTCCCGATAAGCCGCAAGGCATACGCGGGCAGGATGAGTTTGTTCGCATAAGTTGGGATGACGCGCTGGATCTGATCCACGCTCAGCACAAACGTATTCGCGAAAGTTATGGACCATCGTCCATCTTCGCTGGCTCCTACGGTTGGCGTTCGAACGGCGTATTGCATAAAGCGGCTACGCTATTGCAGCGTTACATGGCGCTGGCGGGAGGGTATACCGGCCATCTTGGCGATTATTCCACCGGCGCGGCGCAGGCTATCATGCCTTATGTAGTGGGTGGCAACGAGGTTTACCAGCAGCAGACTAGCTGGCCGGTGGTGCTGGAACACAGCGAGGTGGTGGTGCTCTGGAGCGCGAACCCGCTGAATACTCTGAAAATTGCCTGGAACGCCTCGGATGAACAGGGGCTCGACTATTTTGCGGCGTTGCGACAAAGCGGCAAACGCCTGATCTGCATCGATCCGATGCGATCGGAAAGCGTCGACTTTTTTGGCGATAAGATGGAGTGGATCGCCCCACATATGGGCACCGATGTGGCGTTAATGTTGGGAATCGCCCATACGCTGGTGGAAAACGGTTGGCAGGATGAAGCGTTCCTTGCCCGCTGCACAACGGGTTATGACCGCTTCGCCGACTATCTTTTGGGCACGACCGACGGTACGGCCAAAACAGCGGAATGGGCGGCGGAAATTTGCGGCGTTTCTGCGGTGAAAATCCGCGAACTGGCGGAAATATTTCATCATAACACCACCATGTTGATGGCCGGTTGGGGAATGCAGCGTCAGCAGTTCGGCGAGCAAAAGCACTGGATGATCGTCACGCTGGCCGCAATGCTGGGGCAAATTGGTACGCCTGGCGGCGGGTTTGGTTTTTCTTATCATTTTGCTAACGGCGGAAACCCGACGCGCCGCGCCGCCGTGTTAGCCTCGATGCAGGGAAGCCTCCCTGGCGGGGTCGATGCGGTAGATAAAATACCGGTGGCGCGTATTGTCGAGGCGCTGGAAAACCCCGGTGGGTTTTACCAACACAATGGGATGGATCGCCGCTTCCCGGATATTCGTTTTATCTGGTGGGCGGGCGGCGCGAACTTTACCCATCATCAGGATACCAACCGTCTGATTCGCGCGTGGCAAAAACCGGAACTGGTCGTTATCTCAGAATGTTTCTGGACGGCCGCCGCGAAACACGCGGATATTGTTCTGCCTGCGACCACCAGCTATGAGCGTAACGATTTAACCATGACCGGCGACTATAGCAATCAGCATTTGGCGCCGATGAAGCAGGTCGTGTCGCCCCGGTGGGAGGCGCGGAATGATTTTGACGTTTTTGCTGAACTGAGCGAACGGTGGGAAGCCGGCGGTTACGCTCGGTTCACCGAAGGAAAAAGTGAGCTGGCGTGGCTGGAGACTTTCTACAATATTGCCGCCCAGCGTGGCGCCAGCCAGGGGGTGACGCTGCCGCCGTTTACCGCATTCTGGCAGGCTAACCGTTTACTGGAGATGCCGGAAAATCCCGCCAACGCGCAGTTTGTGCGCTTCGCGGATTTTCGCCGCGATCCTGATAACCATCCGCTAAAAACGGCCAGCGGCAAAATCGAAATCTATTCTGCGCGCATTGCCAGCTATGGTTACGCGGATTGTCCCGGCCATCCGATGTGGCTGGTGCCGGATGAGTGGCACGGGAACGCTGATGCGGGGCAGGTTCAGCTACTTTCCGCGCATCCGGCGCACCGTCTGCATAGCCAGCTTAACTACAGTTCGTTACGGGAGCGGTATGCGGTAGCCGGACGCGAACCGGTGACGATTCATCCGCAGGATGCGACAACGCGTGGAATCGTCGATGGCGATACGGTACGCGTCTGGAATCATCGCGGGCAGGTTCTGGCGGGCGCGGTCGTTACCGACGGAATTCGGCCTGGCGTGATCTGTATTCACGAAGGCGCATGGCCGGACCCTGAACCTACCGCAGGCGGCATATGCAAAAACGGCGCGGTAAACGTCCTGACAAAAGATCTTCCCAGTTCCCGGCTGGGGAACGGTTGTGCGGGCAACACCGCGCTGGTCTGGTTTGAGAAATATACCGGCCCGGCGCTACCGCTTACGGCGTTTGATCCGCCTGCCAACTCATAATCCAGGTGGGGTGGGCGGTATCCTCCTGCCAGGCGCTATCTTCAATACGAAAACCAAGCGCATGGTAGAAGTTTACGGCGGATTGATTTTTCTGGTAAACCTCAAGGCTCAGCAGAGGAAAACGTTGCTGGACATATTCCAGAAGCGCTTTGCCAATGCCGTGTCTTAACGCGTCGGGGGCGACAAACAGCGCCCCGACAAAACGGGCTTCCAGTACGCTGACGAAGCCTTTCAGTTGTCCATTTTCCTCCCATACCCAGGTTTGCGCGGCGGGTAAATAGACGTCGCGTACAATTGCTTCGCTCTCGTGCCAGTAACGTTCTTCGATAAAGGGATGGGCATAAATGGTACTTTTCATCCACAGCGCCAGAATAGACGCCATGTCTTCACTCTGGGATTTGCGAATCATGTTTTTCTCCCGGATGGCAAAAACAGCCGGTAATATGGTCGTTGACCAGTCCGCACGCCTGCATAAAGGAGTAACAGATAGTCGTACCGACAAACTTGAAGCCGCGTTTTTTCAATGCCTTAGCAAGCGCATCGGACGCAGGTGTTGAGGTAGGGATCTCATCCAGGCTGGCCGCCTGGGTGATCTGCGGCTGGCCATCAACGAATGACCAGACAAAATCGGCGAAAGACTCGCCGTTTTGCTCCATCGCAAGCCAGGCGCGGGCGTTACTGATAATGGCCTGAATTTTACCGCGATGTCGTATGATGCCCGTGTTCTGCAGCAGGCGTTCAACATCCTCCTCCTGCATAGCTGCGATGTGTACCGGGTCAAATTGATGAAAACAGGCGCGGTAGTTCTCTCTCTTTTTAAGCACGGTGATCCAGGATAAACCGGCCTGTTGACCTTCAAGACAGATCATTTCAAACAGCTTTCTGCTATCGGTTTCCGGCACGCCCCACTCGTTATCATGATAGGCAATATAAAGGGGGTCCTGGCTGACCCAGTCGCAACGCTGCATAGACTTCCTCGTTATTGTGGTTACCGCGAAAATTTCCTTCAACCCGCCTTGACGGGCCCGCTAAAAGGACAATAGTTAATACAGGGCTGATGCCCGACATCCTTCATTCAATGACAATAATATCGCCGAATTCGGCTCTACTCTGGAGTCGCGTTGATGATTGTAAGAAAACGCCGTGGTCGCCGGACATTGCGTTGTCTGGCGGGCCTTATGGCCTGCTCGTTTTTTATCAATACCACGTATGCCTGGCAACAAGAATATATCGCTGAAGCGGCTCCGGGGCATACGACGGAACGCTATACCTGGGACAGCGATCACCAACCGAATTACAACGACATACTGGCCGAACGTATTCAGTCTACGCAAAATACGGTGGGTCCGGTGCTTAGCCTGGCGGATGAAACCCCGCTTGATGCGACCAGCGGTATCAGTATGGGCTGGAATTTTCCGCTTTCCCGACGCGTGACCACTGGGCCGGTCGCGGCGCTGCATTACGACGGTTCGACGTCATCAATGTATAACGAATATGGCGATAGCGCGACGACATTAGCGCTTACCGATCCGTTATGGCACGCCAGCGTCAGTAAGTTAGGCTGGCGGGTAAACTCGCAGTTCGGCGATGTCCGTCCCTGGGCGCAAATTAGCTATAACCAACAGTTTGGGGAAAATATCTGGAAAGCGCAGTCCGGATTGAGTCGTATGACCGCAGGAAATCAGGCGGGAAACTGGCTGGATGTCACCGTAGGCGCGGACGTGTTACTTAACCCGCACATGGCGGCGTATGCGGCGTTTTCCCAGGCGGAAAACAGCGCTACGGATAGCGATTATTTGTATACCCTGGGGGTGAGCGCTCGCTTTTAACGAGATAAACCACCGCCTGGACTTATTAGAAGTTCATCTAATACCCTGTCTATATATTTACAAAAATATATAGGTCAATCACATTCTCTATAGACACTTTTTGCGCTTCCTGTGGTCTACTTAGCCGCGCTGGTAGACTTTCTCACATCTGCGTTAGCCGCATATTTACCTGTTTGATTAAAGAATCGTTGTACAGGTCGTTTTTATCCCGATTCCCAGGGTTTGTTTGCATGAGATACATTAAATCGATGACGCAACAGAAACTTAGTTTCTTGCTTGCGCTCTATATCGGTCTGTTTATGAATTGCGCCGTGTTTTACCGCCGTTTCGGCAGTTATGCGCAAGAATTTACCATTTGGAAAGGCCTCTCCGCAGCTGTCGAACTTGGCGCCACGGTGCTGGTCACTTTCTTCTTACTTCGTCTTCTTTCACTGTTTGGCCGACGCGTCTGGCGCGTGCTGGCCACGCTGGTGGTGCTGTTTTCCGCTGGCGCCAGTTATTACATGACCTTCCTGAACGTGGTGATTGGCTACGGCATTATTGCGTCTGTTATGACCACCGATATCGATCTCTCGAAAGAGGTGGTGGGGCTGCACTTCGTATTGTGGCTGATTGCCGTGAGCGTGCTTCCGCTCATCTTTATCTGGAGTAACCACTGTCGCTACACGTTGTTGCGCCAGCTACGTACGCCGGGGCAGCGTTTTCGCAGCGCCGCTGTAGTGGTACTCGCAGGCGTAATGGTGTGGGCGCCTATCCGCCTGCTGGATATACAGCAAAAAAAGGTTGAACGGGCGACAGGTATCGACTTACCCAGCTATGGCGGCGTGGTGGCGAACTCCTATCTGCCTTCAAACTGGTTATCTGCGTTAGGGCTGTATGCCTGGGCGCAGGTAGATGAGTCGTCGGACAATAATTCGTTAATAAACCCGGCCAGGAAATTTACCTATGTTGCGCCGAAGGATGGGGATGACACCTACGTCGTTTTCATTATCGGTGAGACGACCCGTTGGGATCACATGGGGATTTTCGGCTACGAGCGTAATACCACGCCGAAGCTGGCGCAGGAAAAAAATCTGGCGGCGTTCCGCGGCTATTCTTGCGATACCGCGACGAAGCTTTCTTTACGCTGTATGTTTGTACGGGAAGGCGGGGCGGATAATAACCCGCAGCGTACCTTAAAAGAGCAGAATGTGTTTGCCGTTCTCAAACAGCTCGGATTCAGTTCCGATCTGTACGCCATGCAGAGCGAGATGTGGTTCTATAGCAATACCATGGCGGATAATATCTCCTACCGCGAGCAGATCGGCGCCGAGCCGCGTAACCGTGGTAAAACGGTTGATGACATGCTGTTGATTGATGAGATGCAGAACTCGCTTGCCCAGAATCCGGAGGGTAAGCATCTGATTATCTTGCATACTAAGGGGTCGCATTTTAACTATACGCAACGTTATCCGCGCAGCTACGCTCAGTGGAAGCCCGAATGTATTGGGGTCGATAGCGGCTGCACGAAAGCGCAGATGATCAACTCTTACGATAACTCCGTGACCTATGTGGATCACTTTATTACCAGTGTGTTCGATCAGCTACGTGATAAAAAAGCGATTGTGTTCTACGCGGCTGACCACGGCGAGTCGATTAACGAACGCGAACATTTGCACGGTACGCCGCGCAATATGGCGCCGCCGGAGCAATTCCGTGTTCCGATGCTGGTATGGATGTCGGATAAATATCTTGCCAGTCCGCAACATGCGCAGATGTTCGCTCACCTGAAGCAGCAGGCGGAGATCAAAGTGCCGCGTCGTCATGTGGAGCTATACGATACGATAATGGGCTGCCTGGGGTATACATCGCCGGATGGCGGCATTAACCAGAACAACAACTGGTGCCATATTCCCGATGCGCAGAAAGTCGCCGCGAAGTAGGTTGTCTGCCGACTTTCTCGCCGATTGAATTGTATTTTGCGACTAAGGGATTGACGGGCGTGCGCCTGAGCAGTAAGATGCGCCCGCATTCGGTGATTGGCGCAGCCTGGTAGCGCACTTCGTTCGGGACGAAGGGGTCGGAGGTTCGAATCCTCTATCACCGACCAAATTCAGAAACCCTGCTCAATGAGCAGGGTTTTTTTGTATCGGAAGCCTGACGAGGATGAGAACCTCCGGGGGCAAGAGGTTCGACTCGAGCGCAGCGAGAGAACGTTGCGTCA
>NZ_JBGDXE010000004.1:0-206440 GCF_046550835.1 Salmonella sp. SAL04196 | reverse complement strand
TCAGCAACGGCCCGCAGGGCGAGCCACGCAGTGGCGAGTCATCCTCTATCACCGACCAAATTCAGAAACCCTGCTCAACGAGCAGGGTTTTTTTGTATCTGAAGCCTGACGAGGATGAGAACCTCCGGGGGCAGGAGGTTCGACTCGAGCGAAGCGAGAGAACGTTGCGTCAGCAACGGCCCGCAGGGCGAGCCACGCAGTGGCGAGTCATCCTCTATCACCGACCAAATTCAGAAACCCTGCTCAACGAGCAGGGTTTTTTTGTATCGGAAGCCTGACGAGGATGAGAATCTCCGGGGGCAAGAGGTTCGACTCGAGCGCAGCGAGAGAACGTTGCGTCAGCAACGGCCCGCAGGGCGAGCTACGCAGTGGCGAGTCATCCGCTATCACCGGCAGGTTGACGCTCGCACCACCAGTTCAGGCATGATCCCGTCGCTGTGACTGACCTTCTTGCCCGCCAGCAAATCAAATAATAGTGTGATTGCCTGTCGCGCCACCTCATCAAGATGCATATTCACTGCCGTCAGCGGCGGCAGCGATTCGCGCGCGCGGATACCGTCATAGCGGGTAACCACTCGCATTTGTTCAGGTATGGCGATGTCTTGTTCCTGAAAAGCGCGTACCGCGCCGCTGGCAAAGGTATCGATCAGCACCAGCACGCCGTCAACGTCGGGATGCGCCTGTAATAGCTGCTGCGCGGCCTGGTAGCCGGCATTTTCACCCTCGCTTTCATTGAGAGAGTAGACGACGGGGTCCTGGCGCCCCGCGCACCAGCGCTGGTAAGCCGCTTCGCTCTCCTGAACTGATGTTCGCCGAGTGTTACCGACAAATAACGCATATTTGCTGGCGCCGGAGGCCTCCAGATGCGTTAGCAGAAGCTGTGCTGTTGCCGCCGAGTGCAGCTCAACCCACGGCACAGGCGTGTCGGTGCCCGGCGTGCGGCCAATGGTGACGCAGGGAATGCCCGCTTGCGCCAGCGCCTGGAGCTGCGGGTCGTTCTCCGCCGGCTCAATCAGGATCGCCGCGTCAAAGCTGACGGCATCCAGTGGATTTGCCCCCGGCGGCACCAGAATCAGCGCATGCTGTTTTTCCAGCGCCATCATCGCGGACGTTAACGCCACCTCCATCATAAATCCCAGTCGTGACGCGCCGGAGGCAATCGCCAGCGGCACCGAAGAGAGCAAAGCAATGGTATTGGTTTTGCCGGTTCGCAACTGGCGGGCGCGAATATTCGGCGTGTAGTTGAGCGCAACAATGGCCTCTTCAATACGCCGTCGCGTCTGCGGCTCGACAAAGCGGGTGTTGTGCAAGGCATTGGATACCGTCCCTGGCGACACGCCTGCATGGCGGGCAACATCAATCAACTTTGCGCGTTTTTTATTTTGAACAGCCATCTGCTTCCTGACCTTCGAAAATTTGCGCACAGGGTAGCATATTTACCAGACGGTAACGTTTGCTTTTTTTCAGTGAGGATCGTAAAAAACTCTTCATTAAAACGTTTTAATGGGGTATTTTGGCGCAAATTTATTCCTCAGGAGGCGATGTGGCACACTTAACTCAGGATTCGACTTTCACCCTTGGACGCCGTCCGGCGGGCCTTATCTACGCTGATAATGCGAAGAGCTTTGGCGGCTATACGCTTTTTGCGCCGCAAACCGCCGAAGGGCGGGTTTACCTGGTGGACGAGCAGGGCGAAGTCGCGCATCAGTGGCAGCTTCCGGTTCGCGCCGGGCGTGATGCGGTGCTGCTGCCGAACGGTAATCTGGGTTATAACGGCAGCCACCGCACTTCAGCGAACCTCTATCCGGCGTGGGATCTCTGGCACGGCGGCGACTTCTACGAAGTGACGCCGGATAACGAAATCGTCTGGCATTACGAAGATATTTACCATCACCATGATGCGCAATGGTTGGCGAACGGTAATCTGCTGTATACCGCCGCGTCGCAGTTACCTGCCGATATCGCCGCCCGTGTTACCGGCGGCGACCCGCGCCGCGATGCGCCGGACGGCGTGATTCAGAGCGACGTCGTCAAAGAGGTCAATCGCGACGGTGAAGTGGTCTGGGAATGGCGTGCCTGGGAGCATTTGAATCCGGAAGATTTCCCGATTCATGATATTTTCGATCGCCGCCACTGGCCGATGATTAACGGCCTGTCCGTCACCCGTGATGGCCTGGTACTGATGAGCCTGCGTACCACTTCCGGCGTCATTGCCGTGGATAAAGAGAGCGGGAAGGTTATCTGGCATGCAGGGCCGGAAGTGGTAGCGCAGCAGCACACGCCGGTTGAGATGGAGAATGGGTCGATTCTGGTTTTCGATAACGGCAACCTGCGTCCCGGCGTCACCTCGCCGCATTCCACGGTGCTGGAGTTCGATCCGCAGACCAAAGCGATTACCTGGCAGTATCGCGATATCTTCCCGTCGGCGTTTTTCTCGCCGTATATGGGGAGCGCGCAGCGGCTGGCGAACGGCAACACCTTTATCTGTGAATCGGCGTTTGGCCGCCTGTTTGAAGTCACCCCGGAAGGCGAAACGGTATGGGAATATATCATTCCGTTCTTTAATGAATATCCGGAGCACCTCAGTAAAGGCATTATTCCTGGAAAACAGAACAGCGCCTTCCGTGCGCATCGCTATGCCGCTGATGCCATTAGTTGGTTGAAATAATACAGACCGCCAGCCCGCGCTGGCGGTTATTTTTTTGATGTTTTATGGGAGTTAATCATGCCGCAACCTGGCCTTACTACGCCGGATAACGATGCATTACCCTGGCAAACCACCTTACTTTTGGCGCTTCAGCATGTGCTGGTCGTTGCCGCCACCCCCATTACCTCCGTCTTCCTGATCGCCAAAGCGCTGCACTTTACCGATACGGTGACCGCCTCGGTACTTAGCGCGACCTTTCTGATGTGCGGTCTGGGCGCTATTTTGCAAAGCCTGGGCGTGAAAGGGGTGGGCGCGCGTTTGCCGTTTATTATGGTACCGGGGGGCGCGCCGATTGCGATTTTCGTTGCGATCGCTTTACAGACCAATATCCAGACCGCGATTGGCGCCGTAATTCTGACCTCGCTGTTCTACTTTATCGCGTTGCCGATTTTCCGCCGCTGCCTGCACCATTTTCCCCCCTTTATCATTGGCATCATGCTGCTAATGGTGTCGATTAACCTTATTCGCCTGTACGGCGGGTTGATCATTGGCCAGCCAGGGAGCGCCGACTTCGCTCATCCAACCAGTATCATTTTATCGCTGGGGACTATCCTGATAACGCTGATTTTCGCGCTGGCGTTTAGCGGTATTTTGCGCCAGTTGGCGGTGATGTTCGGCCTTTTAGCGGGAACGCTGCTGGGAATGGCGCTGGGTAGCACCGATTTTAGCGGTGTTGGTCACGGGCCGCTGTTTAGTTTCCCACAGCTTTTGCCGTTCGGCTGGCCGATTTTTGATCTCTCCGCCTCGCTGCCGTTACTGATTTACGCGGTCATCTCTATGGCTGAAGCAACCGGGCAAACGATTGCTACCGCGGAAATAGTCAATTCCACGCAAAATGTGCAGCAGGCGATTCCACGTACCATTCGTGGTGATGCGGTAATGTCGCTGCTGGGGGGGATTTTTGGCACCTCCTTAATTATCACTTCCGGCGAAAATATTGGGGTGGTACGCACCACTAATGTGAAATCGCGTTTCGTGACTGCGGCTGCCGGAGGGTTGTTAATCCTGATTGCCATATTCGCGCCGCTGGTACGTCTGGCGACCTGTCTGCCAGGTTCGGTGGTGTGCGGTACGGCGGTGATTGTCTTCAGCATTATCGGGGTTATCGGTATTGATATGATTGCGCGTGAGCCACTGCATACGCCGGGTAAAACCTACGCGCTGGCGATGGGGCTGGCCATGGGAATGCTACCTATACTGGTACCCGGCCTGTATCAGAATTTCCCGGCGGGCGTACAGATGGTCTTTGGCAACGGCATGGCAGCGGGGACGTTGACGGCGATTCTGGTGAACTCGTTGTTTAACTGGAGCGAAAAGCGCACGCAGGCCAGGGTCAAAAGTTAGTTTTTGTGATCGCGGTAGGCCGCACGACGGCCTACTTATTTACAATTTTGTGACATATTCGATGGTGTTTTTCAATGTCCGGATAACTCTTTTTTGCACACGGCTTATGGATAACCTCAGCATTTTCGCCTGTGCGTTTTAGCGTTAGTGGTATTAATCGCTCAGATAATCAACATATCGAAAGAAATTTTTCAATTAATGGCTAATTGTTAATCACTAACTGTTGCAAAATATTAAGTGAATAACTCTGCCTTTCTGCCCATAGCACAAATTTCCCTGCTGAAAATACCCTTCTGAACTTTTTTTAATCTTTGTTTGTTAATTCTCACCGTTGTTGTAAAAGCTGGTTACCTGTATTGACGTTTTGACATTCTATTGACAGATTGTAGGGAATGAGGGGCATTTTATGGAGAATCCGCACTGCAACTCAGTCGATTATGCGAACGGAATCCCCACCTCTCACTACTGACCTGACCAGGTAAAAAACAAAAAAGGCCGGGCGGTAAAAGCCTTTGCAAAGGGCAAAACAACATACATCACAATTATTGGAGCAGAAGAATGAGTATTTCCTTGAAGAAGTCAGGGATGCTGAAGCTTGGTTTGAGCCTGGTGGCCATGACCGTTGCAGCCAGCGTGCAGGCCAAAACCCTGGTTTATTGTTCAGAAGGCTCGCCGGAAGGCTTTAACCCACAGCTCTTTACGTCTGGCACCACCTATGATGCCAGTTCCGTACCTATCTATAACCGTCTGGTTGAATTCAAAACCGGCACCACGGAAGTGATCCCGGGTCTTGCTGAGAAGTGGGATATCAGCGAAGACGGTAAAACCTATACGTTCCACCTACGTAAAGGGGTGAAATGGCAATCCAGCAAGGATTTCAAACCCACGCGCGAGCTGAATGCCGATGATGTCGTGTTCTCTTTTGACCGGCAGAAAAACGAGCAGAACCCGTACCATAAAGTGTCTGGCGGCAGCTATGAATACTTTGAAGGCATGGGGCTGCCGGATCTGATTAGCGAAGTGAAGAAGGTAGACGATCACACGGTGCAGTTTGTGCTGACGCGTCCGGAAGCGCCGTTCCTTGCCGATTTAGCCATGGACTTCGCCTCTATTCTTTCCAAAGAATATGCTGACAACATGCTGAAAGCCGGTACGCCGGAAAAAGTGGATCTGAACCCGGTCGGCACTGGCCCGTTCCAATTAGTGCAATATCAGAAAGATTCCCGCATTCTCTACAAAGCCTTTGACGGCTACTGGGGCACGAAGCCGCAGATCGACCGTCTGGTCTTCTCCATCACGCCTGACGCCTCTGTGCGTTACGCCAAACTGCAGAAGAACGAATGTCAGGTGATGCCGTATCCGAACCCGGCGGATATTGCGCGCATGAAAGAAGATAAAAACATCAACCTGATGGAGCAGGCCGGTCTGAACGTGGGTTATCTCTCCTATAACGTACAGAAAAAACCGCTGGATGACGTCAAAGTTCGCCAGGCGTTGACCTATGCCGTGAATAAAGAGGCCATCATCAAAGCCGTTTATCAGGGCGCGGGCGTTGCGGCGAAAAACCTGATCCCGCCGACAATGTGGGGCTACAACGACGATATTAAAGACTACGGCTACGATCCGGAAAAAGCGAAGGCGCTGCTGAAAGAAGCCGGTCTGGAAAAAGGCTTCACCATCGATCTGTGGGCGATGCCGGTACAGCGTCCCTATAACCCGAATGCGCGTCGTATGGCGGAAATGATCCAGGCGGACTGGGCGAAGATTGGCGTTCAGGCCAAAATTGTCACCTATGAATGGGGCGAATACCTCAAGCGCGCTAAAGATGGCGAGCACCAGACGGTGATGATGGGCTGGACCGGCGATAATGGCGATCCGGATAACTTCTTCGCCACGCTGTTCAGCTGCGATGCCGCCCAGCAAGGCTCCAACTATTCAAAATGGTGCTACAAGCCGTTTGAAGACCTGATTCAGCCTGCGCGTGCGACCGATGACCACAACAAGCGTATTGAACTCTATAAACAGGCCCAGGTCGTGATGCATGACCAGGCGCCAGCGCTGATCATCGCTCACTCCACGGTTTATGAGCCAGTGCGTAAAGAAGTTAAAGGCTATGTGGTTGATCCATTAGGCAAACATCACTTCGAAAACGTCTCTGTCGAATAATTAAAAGAGCGCTGCGCCCCGGTGTTGTGTAGGCCGGATAAGCGCAGCGCCATCCGGCGTAATGCTTTATCCGCGATGTAGTTTGCGTGGGATAAGATTTGTGAGCAATACAGACTCACGGTTCCAGGCCGTGGGTCATGAGAGAGAATTCGGGTTATGTTGCAGTTCATTCTCCGACGTTTGGGACTCGTTATCCCGACGTTTATCGGTATTACCCTTCTCACCTTTGCCTTTGTCCACATGATCCCCGGCGATCCGGTGATGATCATGGCGGGTGAGCGAGGTATTTCCCCTGAGCGTCATGCTCAACTGCTGGCTGAACTCGGTCTTGATAAACCGATGTGGCAGCAGTACCTCCATTATATCTGGGGGGTGATGCATGGCGATTTAGGCATCTCGCTGAAAAGCCGAATCCCCGTGTGGGACGAGTTCGTACCTCGCTTTAAAGCGACGCTGGAACTTGGCGTCTGCGCCATGATTTTTGCCGTCGCCGTGGGGATTCCGGTGGGCGTGCTGGCCGCAGTGAAGCGCGGTTCTATCTTCGATCACACTGCCGTTGGCCTGGCGCTGACCGGTTACTCTATGCCTATCTTCTGGTGGGGCATGATGCTGATCATGCTGGTCTCCGTCCACTGGAACCTGACGCCGGTTTCCGGGCGCGTGAGCGATATGGTGTTCCTTGATGATACCAATCCGTTGACGGGCTTTATGCTGATCGACACCGTTATCTGGGGCGAAGAGGGTAACTTTATTGATGCGCTGGCGCATATGATCCTGCCTGCGATGGTGCTCGGCACAATCCCGCTGGCCGTCATTGTGCGTATGACCCGTTCGTCGATGCTGGAAGTGCTGGGGGAGGATTACATCCGTACCGCACGCGCCAAAGGGTTGACCAGGATGCGCGTCATTATCGTCCATGCTCTGCGTAACGCCATGCTGCCAGTCGTCACCGTGATCGGCCTGCAGGTCGGGACGCTGCTGGCGGGCGCGATTCTGACAGAAACTATCTTCTCGTGGCCCGGTCTGGGGCGCTGGCTGATCGATGCGCTGCAACGCCGCGATTATCCGGTAGTGCAGGGCGGCGTGTTACTGGTAGCGACGATGATTATTCTCGTCAACCTGCTGGTAGACCTGCTGTACGGCGTGGTGAACCCGCGTATTCGGCATAAGAAGTAAGGGGCCATCATGTCACAGGTTACTGAAAATAATGTTAATGCCGCACCGGCGCCCATGACGCCATTGCGGGAGTTCTGGCACTATTTCAAACGCAACAAAGGCGCGGTCGTCGGGCTGGCGTATGTTCTCATCGTGATCCTGATTGCGGTGTTTGCCAACTTTATTGCGCCGTACAACCCGGCAGAGCAGTTCCGCGATGCGCTGCTGGCGCCGCCGGTCTGGCAGGAAGGCGGCAGTTGGGCGCATATTCTGGGAACGGATGATGTTGGTCGCGATGTCCTCTCGCGCCTGATGTATGGCGCGCGTTTGTCGCTGCTGGTCGGCTGTCTGGTGGTTGTCCTGTCGCTGGTAATGGGGATTATTCTCGGCCTGGTCGCGGGCTACTTCGGCGGTCTGGTCGATAACATCATCATGCGCGTGGTCGATATTATGCTGGCCCTGCCGAGCCTGCTGCTGGCGCTGGTGCTGGTGGCGATCTTCGGCCCCTCCATCGGCAACGCTGCGCTGGCGTTGACGTTTGTGGCGCTGCCGCACTATGTCCGCTTAACCCGCGCGGCGGTTCTGGTAGAGGTGAACCGCGATTATGTGACTGCCTCCCGCGTGGCGGGCGCAGGCGCGATGCGTCAGATGTTCGTCAATATTTTCCCGAACTGCCTTGCGCCGCTGATTGTTCAGGCATCGCTCGGTTTCTCTAACGCCATTCTCGATATGGCCGCCCTCGGCTTTCTTGGCATGGGCGCACAGCCGCCAACGCCGGAGTGGGGCACCATGCTCTCTGACGTATTGCAGTTCGCGCAAAGCGCCTGGTGGGTCGTGACCTTCCCGGGGCTGGCAATTCTGCTGACGGTACTGGCATTTAACCTGATGGGTGACGGTCTGCGTGACGCGCTCGATCCCAAACTGAAGCAGTAAGAGGTTCGAGATGGCGTTATTAAATGTAGATCAATTATCGGTGCACTTCGGCGATGAAGGGACACCGTTCAAAGCCGTCGACCGCATTAGCTACAGCGTGAAGCAGGGTGAGGTGGTCGGTATTGTCGGCGAGTCTGGTTCCGGCAAATCCGTCAGCTCGCTGGCGATTATGGGGCTTATCGATTACCCAGGCCGCGTGATGGCGGAAAACCTGCTCTTTAACGGACAGGATCTGAAGCGCATTTCCGAGAAGGAACGTCGCAACCTGGTGGGCGCTGAAGTGGCGATGATTTTCCAGGACCCGATGACCAGCCTCAATCCTTGCTATACCGTTGGCTTTCAGATTATGGAAGCCATCAAGGTACACCAGGGCGGGAACAAGAAAACCCGTCGTCAGCGAGCGATTGACCTGTTGAACCAGGTGGGCATTCCCGATCCGGCTTCTCGTCTGGATGTCTATCCGCACCAGCTTTCTGGCGGCATGAGTCAGCGCGTGATGATTGCGATGGCAATAGCCTGTCGACCAAAGCTGTTAATTGCCGATGAACCGACCACGGCGCTGGATGTGACCATTCAGGCGCAAATCATTGAGCTGCTGCTGGAGTTGCAGCAAAAAGAGAACATGGCGCTGGTGCTGATTACCCATGACCTGGCGCTGGTGGCGGAAGCGGCGCACAAAATTATCGTCATGTACGCCGGGCAGGTCGTCGAAACTGGCGCTGCGCAGGATATTTTCCGCGCGCCGCGTCATCCCTACACCCAGGCACTGCTACGAGCGTTACCAGAGTTTGCTCAGGACAAAGCGCGTCTGGCGTCGCTGCCGGGCGTGGTGCCGGGGAAATATGACCGACCGACGGGCTGTCTGCTTAACCCGCGCTGCCCCTACGCCACGGACAGATGCCGTGCGGAAGAACCTGCTCTCAACCAACTGGACGATGGACGTCAGTCAAAATGTCATTACCCACTCGATGATGCCGGGAGGCCCACACTATGAGCACGCATGAGGCCACCTTGCAACAGCCGCTGTTGCGGGCTATCGACCTGAAAAAACACTATCCGGTGAAGAAGGGGATCTTTTCTCCGGAACGGCTGGTAAAAGCGCTGGACGGCGTGTCGTTTAATCTCGAACGCGGTAAAACGCTGGCCGTAGTGGGGGAGTCCGGTTGTGGAAAATCCACACTGGGTCGCCTGCTGACGATGATTGAAACGCCAACCGGCGGCGAGCTTTATTACCAGGGGCAGGATCTGCTCAAACACGATCCGCACGCGCAGAAACTACGGCGGCAGAAAATTCAGATTGTGTTTCAGAACCCCTACGGTTCCCTGAACCCACGCAAGAAAGTGGGGCAAATTCTGGAAGAGCCGTTGTTGATCAATACCAGCCTGAGTAAAGCGCAGCGTCGTGAAAAAGCGCTGGCGATGATGGTGAAGGTGGGGCTGAAAACCGAGCACTACGACCGCTATCCGCATATGTTCTCCGGCGGCCAGCGTCAGCGTATCGCTATCGCCCGCGGTCTGATGCTTGATCCGGACGTAGTGATTGCCGACGAACCGGTCTCCGCGCTCGACGTGTCGGTGCGCGCTCAGGTGCTGAACCTGATGATGGATTTGCAACAGGATATGGGGCTGTCTTATGTCTTTATCTCGCACGACCTGTCGGTGGTGGAACACATCGCCGATGAAGTGATGGTCATGTACTTAGGCCGCTGCGTGGAGAAAGGGACCAAAGAGCAGATTTTTAACAATCCACGTCATCCCTATACCCAGGCGTTGCTCTCCGCCACGCCGCGGCTGAATCCGGACGATCGCCGTGAGCGGATTAAGCTGACCGGCGAGTTGCCGAGTCCGCTGAACCCGCCGCCGGGCTGCGCCTTCAACGCCCGCTGCCGCCGTCGCTTCGGACCCTGTACGCAGTTACAGCCACAGCTTAAAGAGTACGACGGCCAGTTGGTGGCCTGCTTTGCCGTCGATCAGGATGAAAACCCGCAGAAGCCGCTGAGTTAATTGCGTTTTATGCCGGATGGCGGCTGCGCCTTATCAAGCCTACACCGTACCTGTAGGCCTGGTAAGCGTAGCGCCACCGGGCATGGCTCTCCGGTACGACTTATTCAATCAATTTTAATAACGGCGACAGGCACAACAATATTCCATATAACAGAATAAGCCAGGTTTTCAGGCCGCGTAATTTTTCCAGTTGCGCTACTTTATAAATCAGGAAAAAGGGAATAATACACGCGACAATGCCATAAAGCGGACTGCCTAACTGGAAAAAGACCAATACTGAGACGCGAAACGAAACCCAAATAACCAGAGTCACCACGATAAAGACACAGATTCCAGATGTCAGTAACAGTGGGTTGACGTTTTTGACATCCATAATACGACTCAATACATTCAGCACAATACCTTTAAGCGCTTCGTGAAAACCTAAATAAATACCAAAGAACGCGGTAAGTACGGCAAAAATATTGAGGATGGTAGAGGTAATGTGGATGATATGGCCAGGGATTACCTGAGCTGCCAGTGCAAGGGCGGAAATATTCTGCTCGAACGCTGATACCGCCTCTTCATGGCTAATCGAAAAGGTAAACGAGAACGAGAAAAAGAGAATAATGGCAATCAGCGTAATATAGCTAATGCGATGCGTGCGAATCGCCATCCGGGTGGCCAGCACACGGTCAGGTTCGCGCTTACGATAGGCGATGTTCATTGGGTTTAGTACCTGAATGAAGACCGCAGAAAAGAAGCAAAATGGGATAGTGAGCAGTACGTCGCGAAAGAAAACCGATGCGGCGGGAAAGGCGGAAATATTATCAAGGTTCCAGTGTGGGAGCATCGCAAAACCGAATATCAGAATGATCCCGACTTTTACCACCACCATCGGGCCGGAAATTTTAAATAATAATTTTTCCCCGCCGGAGGCAATCGCCACCAGCACGGCGAAAATCGCGACTTTATAGATAATAGACTGCGAAAGATCGGCCTCAGTAAGGCCGAAGGTTTTGATATAGGAGGCGCTATCAAACACCACCGACAGGGAGTAAATAAACACCCCGTGGATAATCATAAGAAAATAGATTACACCGAGGAAAACGCCCCAGTTTTTGCCAAGATAGTGACTGATAATATCCGTATAATCGTCACAGGTTTCGCTTTCAGATAACGTTTTTAGATAAATATCCTGCACAATATAGGTAGCGGGATAGGCGATGATAAAAGCGGTAATAAATACCCAGATCCCCTTGAGACCGATTTGCACTGGCATTAAGACGGTACCGGCGCCGATCGCCATACCGATACACAAGAGCACCCAGCCAAAATCATATTTTGTAAACGGTAATCTCGTTGAAAGCGGTGTGGTCGTAGCGTTACTGTTATTTAATGGTAATGTGTCGTCCTGCATAGAGCCCCCTGCCCAAAATATAGGCAGCTCTCTCATAAAGAATGCTGCCTATAACCAGGCTATAGTGCCTTGATACCCGATGCGGCAAACCGGTGACAGCGGTTCGCCGAGCAATCGTCAGAATGCTGCTTTTCTGCTGGCGCGTTCAAGGTCATGAATAATATCGTCGGGATCTTCAGGTCCCGCTGAAAGACGGATAAGTTCGTCGGTAATACCTGCTTTTAGCCATTCCTCTGGCGCAACAGGCGAATATGTCATAGACGCAGGATGCTGAACGAGGGTTTCGGTATCACCGGGACTGGCCGCGAGGAGGCATAATTTACAGAATTGAGCGGCTGACTGCCAGCCTCAGAAATGCTGAATGTATTCTGGCAAATAAAAGTAATCGTCTGCGAAGCGTCACGCAGATTGTACGTTAGCGCCGTGCCGGGACGGGGATTTTGCCGTAATATCAGCAGCAAGCCGGGTTTACCCGGTGAGGCGCAATGTTGCGGGGGCTTGATCCCCGGCGGCATAGGTTGCTGGATAGAGAAAACCCCCGCACGTTAACTGGTATAAACCTGGCAACCTGACGGGGGCTAACTTGAACCTCAACACATCAAGGATAGCCGCGAACGGTTGCCATTGCAACAAGGCGGCTATATGACGCTTACGCAGTTGGGCGTGGCCTTCTGGCACGATCTGGCGGCGCCGATCATTGCTGGCATTATCGCCAGTGTGATCGTCAACTGGCTACGTGACAGGAAGTAACGCGTTTTGAGCGTCTGTCCGCCGTAATGGCAACATGCGCCCGAACCAGGCCGCAGGGGAAACCTTGCGGCCTTTTTCGGTTTACTGCGGGTAAGGCACCCAGTCGCCGCCATTCAGACGAACGTAGGGCTTACCCTGGTACTGAATTACCACCGCATTAGCGTTTTCTGAAACCGGCGCGGTTTGCGGCAGATTGCTGGTCAGCTTGTTCCAGTTCACACTGTCTTCGGTAAAGAGCTTACCGTCCACGGCGCGTACGACCAGTTCGGAAATCGCCAGGTAGCTGCTCGGCTGGTTAATATCAATCGGCGCGCCCTCATGCGGGGCTTTCATGCCAAAAAATTTCACGCCCGCCGGGACGTTGGTGATGGAGGGGCTGGGAATATCGCGCAGGCCTGAGATCTGCATTCTGTCGCCCTTCAGCGCGCCGCCGTGCTCCGGTACGACGACCACCATCACCTTACGCCCGGATTTCTCCAGTTCGGTAAAGAAAGCGTCCAGTTCATCGAACAGTTTCTGCGCGCGGATTTTATAATCCGCCGTTTTGCTGACGCCGGGGAAGTGGTTGCCATCGTGCAGCGGCAGCAGGTTAAAGAAAGTCGCGGAGCGGGAATTGGCTTCACGTTCTTCCCCTGTCAACCAGCGGTTCAGGACCGCCAGATCGTCATATACCGGCGAGCCGTCGAATGACAGCAGGGCGGTTGGCAGGCCGGACTGGTTCATCAGTTCGCTCTGCATACCGCCGTTTTCGCGAACTTCTTTCAGGAAGCCGCCAAATTCACCGTTATGATCCATCATCAGATGCTGAGTAAAACCCAGCTTCGCCAGGTTATCAAACAGATAACATTCGTTATCGGCTGGTTGATAAAGTCGGGTATGCGATGGTTGACCACAGCTGGCGCGCAGCAGACGAATGGCCGCCGGGCCGCTGTAAGACGTACCGGAATTAAAGTGTTTAAACAAAATGTCAAAGTGCGACCATAGCGGATGTGACATCAAGCCTGCCGCTTCGACATCCGACCAGGAGAGCGAACAAATATTGATGACCAATAGGTCGAACGGCTGCGCATCAGGCGGAAGCTGCGCCGGGAACGTCGTTTTCCGCTTTTCTTCCGCGGCATAGAAGGTGTTCAACCAGGCGTTCAGATTTGCGGTCGTCGGCGGCGCGGTTTGCGCAGGCATATCGCCGATGACCGGCTTATCGCCCGCTGTCGCGACGGTAGCGGCCGCATTACCGCCAGTCGTCGTCACCGTATCGGTTGGCTGGCCTGCCGGCCACAGCGTAAAAACCGGGCCGGTTAATGTCAGGACATTCAGCCATACCATGATGGCGACCACAAACACCGTGACCCGAATCCACTGTGATAAAAAAAGCCAGGCAACCAGCAGTACGAAGATGGCGCCGATCATTTGCCAGTTAATAAAACGGGCGATCAGATCGAGCAGATAACCGGAGCTGAATTCCGCCACCTGCGTCCCCTGGCTCATAATGCTTTGCGGGCCGGGCAGCCAGGTATCATGCCAGAACAGCGCGAAGCCGACGGGAATGGCAATCCAGTGGCGCAACCGGTGAAGGCGATACTTTGGTATTGGCATGAGCAGAAACGCCATGAATACCAGATTCAGTAAAGGATGAAAATTCAGATAGCCTGCCCATAGCAGGCCAAACTTGACCAGAAAATAGAAGTTCCAGCCGGAAAGACCGCGCCAGTATTGCCAGAGCGGAGAAGGCATTGAAGGAGTTTGAGTATGCTGAGTCATTTTTTGTCTGCCTTGACTTTCGTAGCGCGGCGCAGAGTTCCGGCTGGTTTTACATAACGAGGTTTGGCAAATAGCAGCCGGGTCGTATCACTGATACGGCGTAGCGAATGACGCGCCAGATACCCCAGCGGAAAGAAAATCAGCGCGCAAAAAAGAATAATTTGCACGATATCGCTGATGGTCATCATGATGCACGCTCCGCGGTGTCGTCGAGCAATCGCAGGGGTTCAGGAATACGACGCCAGATACGGCCATCGTGTTCGGCATTTATTACCGGGTCGGCGCGTTTTGCCAGCGGTAGCGGCGTTCCCCACAGTTCCGGCGACAATAAGCGCATCTGCACCAGCTCGGCGCTGATTTGTTTATCTTCGAACCAGACCATACGATTAGAGAAAATATCGCCCGTCGGCAAAGGGAAAATATGGTTTAACGCGGTATCCAGATCGTTGACCCGGCAGAATGATAAAAACAGCACCAGACGGTTGCCGCCGATGGTCATAATGTCGCCGGTTCGGTTTGGCCGACATAATGTTAACGCCTGTTCAACCCGAATGCCCGGCACCGGGCGCAGCGCGACCAGAACGCCTTTCCCGTCGGCGGGGAGCAGGGTGTTGCTCATCATCGTATGGATGGCATCGCAGAAGGTATCCCACGGCTGAAAACCGCGCAGTTTCAACGGCTGCGTCATCGACAGTAGCGTGGTGATGTCTTCCGGTACGTAACGGCTGAACTGCTGCCCCTGCACGCTTTCAATAAGCGTCAGACAGCGTGAAAGCGGGGCATTCCAGGGAATGATCATATTCGCGCCGCAGCCCAGCAGCAGGCGCTCATCGGTGGCGCGCAAACTGGCGATATTTTCGCGCACGACAATTTTCAGCGCGCTTCCCCGCTGGCGCCGCAAAGTATGAATGCGACGAGCAAGCGGCTCGATTTGGTTGTTCTGTGTAAGCGAAAAAATAATTGTCGCGGCCTGCGCCGTGCGCGCGTCGTTGAATAGCGCTTCGTTATTGTCGAAAAGCGTCCAGTGTTCCGAGAGCGGCGGCGCGCCTTCAAGGACGGCGACGTGGCTAAGAATGCGTTTTTCATCGCTACGCGGCTGAATTGCCGTCTCCTCCTGATGGGATAGCGTCCAGCGTTCGTCCTGCTGACACAGCAATAACTGCTGTCGGGCGCTGACGCCTTTTTCGTTACACCAGAAGGCAATATCGAACAAATGTTGGTCGCCCTGAAAACGTAAACTGGCGAGGCCGAAAAGTGAGCGATACTCGCCCATCAACAACGAGGACTGTTTATCGCTATTATTACAAGGGTTAATAACCAACAATGAACAGTGATGAAAACGAGTCCATTTATTCATTTTTTCCAGCCATTTATGCAGGCTTTCTGACGTTATATTCCGCCACGTGTTATTTGCACAAATAAGAATGAAAAAGTAATGCGTCGGGTTAACAGAACAAAGCAAATCGTGGGGCAAAGAGTATAGCCCTTTTTCTGAATCCGGCATGGTAAATAAGCGGATTTTCTCCGGACCGTGAGATTCATCTAATTTGATTACTTTGCCAGGATCGCCTTCCATGCCGATGACGGCGACATTTGCATTCTCCGTTTGTGACGCAATCGTTTGATTCACCAGGCTGATGGCATCTTGCTGGCGATCGGCGTTAACCCACCAGACGCCGCCGGTTGGCATATGGCGCAGTTCATCCCATAATGATGAGATGCCGAGAGAAAATACGGGGTCCACAGTGTCCCTCATGTCACTATTTTAACTGTTTATCAGTTTACTAGCGAAAGCACAGAAATAAACCTAACATTGAAATTAAAACGCATCAGATTTAGCATGTGAATCAATTTGTCCGGCAGGATGCCCTGTAACTCTGCGCTTTGCATTTTTACACATTATAAATGATGTCACGGAAAGATGAAAAATGCGCGTTCTCCCGTATTGACGACGGGGCGTAATGCTGCCAGTGAGAAATATTTAAAAAGGAGCAACCAGAATGTATAACAATGAACCTGGCGCTCAGTCCGATCCAACGTTGGGCTACACTTTTCAAAATGATTTTCTGGCATTAAGCCAGGCGTTTTCTCTACCCGAAATAGATTATACCGATATTTCCCAACGCGAACAGTTGGCGGCGGCGATTAAAAGATGGCCACTCCTGGCTGAATTTGCGCAACCACATTCATTAAGGAAGCCATGAATGGCGATTCTGGGACTGCAGGGCGTGCGCGGCGGGGTGGGAACCACATCTCTCACCGCAGCACTCGCCTGGGCGTTACAAATCTTAGGGGAAAATGTCCTGGTGATTGACGCCAGCCCCGATAACCTGCTGCGCATGTCGTTTAACGTCGACTTTGTCCATCAGGGCGGCTGGGCGCGATCGTTGCTGGACGGCCAGGACTGGCGCGATGCCGGATTACGTTATACCTCACAGCTTGATCTACTGCCGTTTGGACAGCTCACCGCGCAAGAGCGGGAAAATCCGCAGGCCTGGCAGGAGACGCTGGGAGAGATCGGATCGGCTATCCAGGCGCTGAAAGCGAGCGGGCGTTATAGCTGGATTTTACTGGACTTGCCCTACGGCGCGTCACCGCTGACACGGCAGCTGGTGAGCCTCTGCGACCATACGCTGGCGATAGCCCAGGTTGACGCTAACTGCCATATTCGCCTTCATCAGCAGGCGTTGCCTGCCGGGGCGCATATTCTGATCAATGACTTACGCATTGGCAGTCAGTTACAGGACGATCTGTACCAGGTCTGGCTGCAAAGCCAGCGCCGGTTGCTGCCCATTGTGATCCATCGCGATGAGGCGATGGCGGAGTGCATGGCGTCGAAACAACCGTTAGGCGAATATCGCAGCGATTCGTTAGCCGCCGAAGAGGTGTTAACGCTGGCGAACTGGTGCCTGCTGCATGATGCGGGCGACAAAACGTCCGCCGGGAGCCTGCGATGAGCGCCCTTTCCCGGTGGCTGCTTATCCCGCCGGTTAGCGCGCGTTTGAGCGAGCGCTATCAGGGTTACCGCCGCCACGGCGCGTCGCCGTTTAGCGCAGCGCTCGGCTGTCTGTGGATGATTCTGGCGTGGATAGTGTTTCCGCTTGAGCATCCGCGCTGGCAGCGTATTCGCGACGGGCATAAAGCGCTTTATCCGCATATTAACGCCGCCCGCCCGCGCCCGCTGGACCCGGCCCGTTACCTCATTCAGACCCTCTGGCTGGTGATGATCTCGTCGACTAAAGAACGTCATGAACCGCGCTGGCGGTCATTTGCGCGCCTGAAGGACGTTCGTGGACGTTACCATCAATGGATGGATACCTTACCGGAACGGGTGCGTCAAAAGACAACGCATCTGGAAAAGGAAAAAGAGCTGGGACATCTTAGCAACGGCGCCCGGCGTTTTATTCTGGGCGTTATCGTGACCTTTTCACTGATACTGGCGCTGATCTGTATTACGCAGCCATTTAACCCGCTATCGCAATTTATCTTTCTGCTATTGCTGTGGGGCGTTGCGCTGTTGGTACGACGTATGCCGGGACGCTTTTCCGCGCTGATGCTCATCGTGCTGTCGCTAACGGTCTCCTGTCGTTATATCTGGTGGCGCTATACCTCGACGCTAAATTGGGACGACCCGGTCAGTCTGGTGTGCGGGCTGATCCTACTGTTTGCGGAAACCTACGCCTGGATTGTGCTGGTGCTGGGGTACTTCCAGGTGGTGTGGCCGTTAAATCGTCAACCGGTGCCGTTGCCGAAAGAGATGTCGCAGTGGCCGACGGTGGATATTTTTGTACCGACCTATAACGAAGACCTTAACGTGGTCAAAAATACCATTTACGCTTCGCTTGGCATTGACTGGCCGAAGGACAAGCTGAATATCTGGATCCTTGATGACGGCGGGCGTGAATCATTTCGTCATTTTGCCCGACATGTTGGCGTGCATTACATTGCCCGCGCCACGCATGAACACGCCAAAGCCGGCAACATCAACAATGCGCTAAAACACGCGAAAGGCGAGTTTGTGGCGATCTTCGATTGCGACCATGTGCCGACACGCTCGTTTCTGCAAATGACAATGGGCTGGTTCCTGAAAGAAAAACAGCTGGCGATGATGCAGACGCCGCATCATTTCTTCTCCCCGGACCCGTTTGAGCGCAACCTGGGACGTTTTCGTAAAACGCCTAACGAAGGCACGCTGTTTTATGGTCTGGTGCAGGACGGTAACGATATGTGGGACGCCACTTTCTTTTGCGGATCGTGCGCGGTGATTCGCCGTAAGCCGCTGGATGAGATTGGCGGTATCGCCGTTGAGACGGTGACGGAAGATGCGCATACTTCGCTCCGGCTGCACCGGCGAGGTTATACCTCAGCGTATATGCGCATTCCGCAGGCGGCGGGGCTGGCGACGGAAAGCCTGTCGGCGCATATCGGGCAGCGTATTCGTTGGGCGCGGGGCATGGTGCAAATTTTCCGCCTCGATAACCCTCTGTTTGGTAAAGGCTTAAAACTGGCGCAGCGGCTGTGCTACCTCAACGCGATGTTCCATTTCTTGTCCGGCATTCCGCGTCTGATCTTTCTGACCGCGCCGCTGGCTTTTCTGCTGCTGCACGCCTATATCATTTATGCGCCTGCGTTGATGATTGCGCTATTTGTGATACCGCACATGGTCCACGCCAGCCTGACTAACTCGAAGATTCAGGGCAAGTATCGTCACTCTTTCTGGAGTGAAATCTATGAAACGGTACTGGCATGGTATATCGCACCGCCGACTCTGGTCGCGTTGATCAATCCGCACAAAGGGAAATTTAACGTCACGGCGAAAGGCGGGCTGGTGGAAGAGAAGTACGTCGACTGGGTAATCTCGCGTCCGTATATCTTCCTTGTCTTGCTTAACCTGCTCGGCGTGGCGGCGGGCGTATGGCGATACTATTACGGGCCGGAAAATGAAACGCTGACCGTCATCGTTAGCCTGGTGTGGGTCTTCTACAACCTGGTCATTCTCGGCGGCGCGGTTGCGGTTTCGGTAGAGAGTAAACAGGTCAGGCGCGCGCATCGGGTCGAGATTGCCATGCCGGGGGCCATCGCCCGCGAAGATGGACATTTGTTCTCCTGTACCGTACATGACTTCTCCGACGGCGGGTTAGGCATCAAGATCAACGGTCAGGCGCAGGTGCTGGAAGGGCAGAAAGTGAATCTGTTGCTTAAACGCGGGCAGCAGGAATATGTCTTTCCAACGCAGGTGGTGCGCGTAACGGGCAATGAGGTCGGACTACAACTGATGCCGCTCACCACCAAACAACATATTGATTTTGTGCAGTGTACCTTCGCGCGCGCCGATACGTGGGCGCTTTGGCAAGATAGCTTCCCGGAAGATAAACCGCTGGAAAGCTTGCTGGATATTCTGAAGCTGGGCTTCCGCGGATATCGCCACCTCGCGGAATTCGCGCCGCCTTCAGTAAAAGTAATTTTCCGATCGTTGACGGCGTTAATTGCCTGGATTGTATCGTTTATTCCGCGTCGCCCGGAGCGGCAAGCGGCGATACAGCCGTCGGATCGGGTTATGGCTCAGGCTCAACAATGATGATAATGCGATGAAAAGAAAATTGTCCTGGATGTGTGCGGCGGTAATAGGATTAAGCGCGTTTCCTGCTTTCATGACGGCGGCGGCGCCTGCTACGCCGCCATTGATAAATGCTGAACCCACCGAGCCTGCGCCGTCGCCCGCAACTGAGGCGCCCGTCGTGGCGCAGACCGCGCCTTCGCGCGAGGTCAAGCTGACCTTTGCGCAAATCGCGCCGCCGCCGGGTAGTATGGCGCTGCGTGGCGTTAACCCTAACGGCGGCATTGAATTTGGTATGCGCAGCGATGAAGTGGCGTCGAAAGCGGTGCTGAATCTGGAATATACGCCCTCGCCGTCGCTCCTGCCGGTTCAGTCGCAGCTCAAGGTTTATCTCAATGATGAACTGATGGGCGTACTGCCGGTGACAAAAGAGCAGTTGGGGAAAAAGACGCTGGCGCAGGTACCTATCAATCCGCTATTTATCACCGACTTTAACCGGGTGCGGCTGGAGTTTGTCGGCCACTATCGCGACGTGTGTGAAAACCCGGCCAGCAGTACTCTGTGGTTAGACATCGGGCGAAATAGCGCCCTGGATCTGACCTATAACATGCTGGCGGTGAATAACGATCTGTCCCACTTCCCGGTGCCGTTTTTCGATCCGCGGGATAACCGTCCGGTGACGTTGCCGATAGTGTTTGCTGACATGCCGGATCTGGCGCAGCAGCAGGCGGCTTCTATTGTCGCGTCCTGGTTTGGCTCGCGGGCGGGCTGGCGCGGTCAGCGCTTCCCGGTGTTGTATAATCACCTGCCGGATCGCAATGCGATCGTGTTCGCCACCAACGATCGACGCCCCGATTTCCTGCGCGATCATCCTGCGGTTAACGCGCCGGTTATCGAGATGATGAGCCATCCGGATAATCCGTATGTGAAGTTGCTGGTCGTGTTTGGCCGTGATGATAAAGACCTGTTGCAGGCGGCAAAAGGTATCGCGCAAGGGAATATTCTCTTCCGTGGTTCCAGCGTGGTGGTCAACGATGTAAAACCGCTGCTGGCGCGCAAACCGTATGATGCGCCGAACTGGGTGCGTACCGATCGCCCGGTCACTTTTGGCGAGCTGAAAACCTATGAAGAGCAGCTCCAGTCGAGTGGGATGGAGCCAGCGCCCATCAACGTTTCTTTGAATCTGCCGCCGGACCTCTATTTGCTGCGTAGCAACGGTATTGATATGGATCTCAACTACCGTTATACCTCGCCGCCGACCAAAGACAGTTCACGGCTGGACATCAGTCTGAATAACCAGTTCCTGCAAGCCTTTAGCCTTAATAGCACGCAGGAAACTAATCGACTCCTGTTGCGCTTGCCGGTACTTCAGGGACTGCTGGATGGTAAAACGGATGTGTCTATTCCGGCGCTCAAACTGGGGGCGATGAACCAACTACGTTTTGACTTCCGCTACATGAATCCGATGCCGGGCGGGTCGGTGGACAACTGTATTACCTTCCAGCCGGTACCGAATCATGTGGTGATAGGGGATGACTCTACTATCGATTTTTCGAAATATTACCACTTTATCGCGATGCCGGATTTACGCGCGTTCGCCAATGCGGGTTTCCCGTTCAGCCGGATGGCCGACCTGTCTGACACGCTGGCGGTGATGCCGAAGACCCCAACCGAAGCGCAAATGGAAACGCTGCTGAATACGGTCGGTGCCATTGGCGGGCAGACCGGTTTCCCGGCAATTAATCTGACAATCACCGATGATAGCGCTCAGATAGCCGACAAAGACGCCGATCTGCTGATTATTGGCGCTATTCCGGGCAAGCTAAAAGACGATAAGCGTATCGATCTGTTGGTGCAGGCGACACAAAGCTGGGTAAAAACCCCGATGCGGCAGACCGCTTTTCCGTCGATTATGCCGGATGAGGCCGATCGCGCGGCGGATGCGCAGTCCACCGTCACCGCCAGCGGCCCGATGGCGGCGGTGGTGGGCTTCCAGTCGCCGTTTAACGATCAGCGCAGCGTGATTGCTCTGCTGGCTGACAGTCCACGCGGCTACCAGCTACTGAACGACGCCGTGAACGACAGCGGTAAACGTGCCGCGATGTTTGGTTCCGTGGCGGTGATCCGCGAGTCCGGCGTTCACAGTCTGCGCGTTGGCGATATCTATTACGTCGGACATCTGCCGTGGTTTGAGCGGCTGTGGTATGCGCTGGCGAATCACCCGGTGCTGCTGGCGGTACTGGCGGCCCTCAGTGTGGTATTACTGGCGTGGGTATTGTGGCGTCTGCTACGTATTCTCAGTCGCCGTCGTCTCGACCCTGACCATGAGTAACGCATGATGACTATGCTGCGCGGATGGATAACGATGATCGTCATGCTGACGGCAATAAATGCGCAGGCGGCCTGTAGCTGGCCTGCGTGGGAACAGTTCAAGAAAGATTACATTAGCCAGCAGGGACGCGTTATCGATCCGGGCGATGCGCGAAAAATTACCACCTCCGAAGGGCAAAGCTACGCCATGTTCTTTGCCCTGGCGGCGAACGATCGACCGGCGTTCGCGCAACTGTTTAACTGGACGCAAAACAATCTGGCGCAGGGATCGCTGCGTGAACATCTGCCCGCCTGGCTGTGGGGGCAAAAAGATCCCGACACCTGGTCGGTGCTGGACAGCAACTCCGCGTCCGACGGCGATATCTGGATGGCATGGTCGCTTCTGGAGGCCGGTCGTCTGTGGAAAGAGACGCGTTATACCGAGGTGGGCACGGCGTTGCTAAAACGCATCGCCCGCGAAGAGGTCGTGAATGTGCCGGGGCTGGGCTCAATGCTGCTACCTGGCAAAATCGGCTTTGCCGAGGCGAATAGCTGGCGTTTTAACCCAAGCTATCTGCCGCCGCAGTTGGCGCAATACTTTAGCCGTTTTGGCGCGCCGTGGTCGACGCTACGGGAAACCAATTTGCGGCTTTTGCTGGAAACCGCGCCGAAAGGTTTCTCGCCGGACTGGGTGCGTTATGAAAGCAAGCAAGGCTGGCAGTTGAAAGCGGAAAAGACGCTGATCAGTAGCTACGATGCGATTCGCGTCTATTTATGGGCGGGAATGATGCATGATGGCGATCCGCAAAAAGCGCGTTTACTGGCGCGATTTAAACCGATGGCGACGTTAACGATGAAAAACGGCGTTCCACCGGAGAAAGTGGATGTCGTCAGCGGGAACGCGCAAGGGACGGGGCCGGTCGGGTTTTCCGCCGCCTTACTGCCTTTCCTGCAAAATCGCGACGCCCAGGCCGTGCAGCGACAGCGGGTCGCAGACCATTTTCCTGGCAGCGATGCCTATTACAACTATGTGCTGACTCTCTTTGGACAAGGCTGGGATCAGCACCGTTTTCGCTTCACCGTCAAAGGTGAATTATTACCTGACTGGGGCCAGGAATGCGTAAGTTCACGTTAAGTCTCATGCACGCTTTTTTGCCGGCTGGCGGTCGAAATGCCTTACCTGGCAAAAGGGGCGTTTCTCGGGCATTGTTGGGTTTATCGCTTGGTATGGCGCTAACACCGCTTGCCGGCGCAGCGACCTCCGCGCAGCAACAGTTGCTGGAGCAGGTTCGGCTGGGCGAGGCCACGCACCGTGAGGACTTAGTCCGTCAGTCGCTCTATCGCCTGGAGCTGATCGACCCCAATGATCCACAGGTTATCGCCGCCCGTTTCCGCTATCTGTTGCGCCAGGGGGATAGCGATGGGGCGCAGAAGCTACTTGACCGGCTGGCGCAACTGGCGCCGGAGTCGACGGCGTATCAATCTTCCCGCACCGCGATGCTGCTCTCCACGCCGCAAGGACGTCAGTCTTTGCAGGAGGCGCGTTTACTGGCGACGACCGGCCATACTGAACAAGCGATCGCCAGCTACGACAAGCTGTTTAAAGGTTATCCGCCGGAGGGCGAACTGGCGGTCGAATACTGGACGACCGTGGCGAAATTGCCCGCCCGCCGTCACGAAGCGATTAACCAGCTACAGAAAATCAATGCCGTCAGTCCGGGTAATAACGCTCTGCAAAATGCGCTGGCGCAACTGTTGTTCGCCAGCGGGCGGCGCGATGAGGGATTTGCGGTGCTAAAACAGATGGCGAAATCCAGTACGGGACGCAGCGCGGCCTCCGCCATCTGGTACCAGCAGATAAAAGATCTCCCGGTGAGCGACGCCAGCGTAAAAGCGTTGCAAGACTATCTGACGCAGTTTAGCGAAGGCGATAGCGTGTCTGCCGCCCGCGCCCAGCTTAGCGAGCAGCAAAAACAGTTAGCCGATCCGGCGTTTCGCGCGCGCTCGCAGGGCATCGCGGCGGTTAATGCCGGAGAAGGCGGCAACGCTATTGCGCAATTGCAGCAGGCGGTGAGCGCCCGGCAGGACGACAGCGAGGCGGTCGGCGCGCTTGGGCAGGCATACTCACAGCGTGGCGATCGCGCCCGCGCCGTCGCGCAGTTTGAAAAAGCGCTGGCGATGGCGCCGCACAGCAGCAGCCGCGATAAGTGGGAGAGTCTGCTGAAGGTCAATCGCTACTGGCTGTTAATTCAGCAGGGCGACGCGGCCTTAAAAGCGAATAATCTGGCCCAGGCGGAGCGTTTCTATCAGCAGGCGCGAGCAGTGGATAACACCGACAGCTACGCGGTGCTGGGGCTGGGGGATGTGGCGATGGCGCGCAAAGATAATGCCGCCGCCGAACGTTATTATCAGCAGACGCTGCGTATGGATAGCGGTAATACAAATGCTGTACGCGGGCTGGCGAATCTTTATCGCCAGCAGTCGCCGCAAAAAGCCGCCGCGTTTATCGCTTCTCTTTCCGCCAGCCAGCGGCGCAGTATCGACGATATCGAACGCAGTCTGGAAAATGACCGTCTGGCGCAGCAGGCGGAAACGCTGGAAAGCGAGGGCAAATGGGCGCAGGCCGCAGAACTGCACCGTCGTCGGCTGGCATTAGATCCGGGGAGCGTGTGGGTGACGTACCGACTGTCACGCGATCTGTGGCAGGCCGGGCAGCACGCCCAGGCCGATGCGCAAATGCGCTCTCTGGCGCAGCAGAAGCCAAACGATCCGGAACAGGTCTATGCTTATGGGCTTTATCTTTCCGGCAGCGATCGGGACCGGGCGGCGCTGGCGCATCTCAATACCCTGCCGACCAGCCAGTGGAACAGCAATATTCAGGAACTGGCGGGCCGATTGCAAAGTAACCAGGTGCTGGAAAGCGCTAACCGCTTGCGCGATAGCGGCAAAGAACGCGAAGCGGAAGCGTTGTTACGTCAGCAGCCTCCCTCTACGCGCATTGCGTTAACGTTGGCGGACTGGGCGCAGCAGCGTGGCGATAATGCGGCGGCCCGCGCCGCTTATGACGCCGTTCTGGCGCGGGAACCGGGTAATGTCGATGCCATGCTGGGGCGGGTGGAAATCGACATCGCACAGGGCGATAACGCCGCGGCGCGCGCTCAACTGGCGGCGCTGCCTGCGTCGCAAATCACCTCTCTTAACATGCAGCGCCGCGTCGCGCAGGCGCAGCTCCAGCTTGGCGATATCACGGCGGCGGCGCGGACCTTCAACCGCATTACGCCGCAGGCAAAAGCACAGCCGCCATCAATGGAAAGCGCGATGGTATTGCGTGACGCCGCCGCTTTTCAGGCGCAAACGGGCGAGCCGCAGCGGGCGCTGGAGACCTACAAAGACGCAATGGTCGCCGCGGCGATTACGCCGGTTCGTCCCCAGGATAACGATACCTTTACCCGCCTGACGCGCAATGATGAAAAAGATGACTGGCTAAAACGCGGCGTGCGTAGCGATGCGGCGGAGTTGTACCGTCAGCAGGATCTCAATGTCACGTTGGCGCACGATTATTGGGGGTCGAGCGGGACTGGCGGCTACTCCGATCTGAAGGCGCATACCACGATGCTTCAGGTGGATGCGCCCTGGTCGGACGGGCGGGCGTTCTTTCGTACTGATATGGTGAATATGGATGTTGGCCGCTTCTCTACGGATGCGGATGGAAAATACGATAATAACTGGGGTACCTGTACGCTGGAGAAATGCAGCGGACATCGTAGCCAGGCCGATACGGGCGCGAGCGTGGCGGTCGGCTGGCAGAATGAGACCTGGCGCTGGGATATCGGCACGACGCCGATGGGCTTTAATGTCGTTGATGTGGTCGGCGGCGTCAGCTATAGCGACGATATCGGGCCGTTGGGTTATACCCTGAACGCGCATCGTCGCCCGATCTCCAGCTCGCTGCTGGCGTTTGGCGGGCAAAAGGACGCCAGCAGCAATACCGGCACCAAATGGGGCGGCGTGCGGGCCAACGGCGGCGGCGTCAGTCTCAGCTATGATAAAGGCGAAGCAAACGGTGTTTGGGCGTCGCTCAGCGGCGACCAGTTGAGCGGTAAAAATGTGGAAGATAACTGGCGCGTGCGCTGGATGACCGGTTATTACTATAAGGTGATTAACGAGAATAACCGCCGCGTTACCGTCGGGCTGAATAACATGATCTGGCATTACGACAAAGATCTGAGCGGTTATTCACTGGGTCAGGGCGGTTATTATAGCCCGCAGGAATACCTGTCGTTTGCGGTGCCGGTGATGTGGCGGCAGCGTACGGAAAACTGGTCGTGGGAGCTAGGCGGCTCGGTATCCTGGTCGCACTCCCGCAACCGTACCATGCCGCGTTATCCGCTGATGAATTTGATCCCGGCGGATTATCAGGAGGATGCGCGTGACCAGACCAACGGCGGCGGTAGCAGCCAGGGATTTGGCTATACCGCACGGGCGCTCATTGAACGCCGGGTCACTGCCAACTGGTTTGTGGGTACGGCTGTCGATATTCAGCAGGCGAAAGACTATACCCCCAGTCATCTGCTGCTGTATGTCCGTTATTCCGCGGCGGGCTGGCAGGGGGATATGGATTTACCGCCGCAGCCTCTGGTGCCTTACGCTGACTGGTAATTATTGCGTCAGGCCTACGTATTGACAGGCGTCGTAGGCCTGAGAAGCGCAGCGCCATCAGACGCTATTATTAACCGTTATTCAGAAAAGTCCTTTTCAGATACAGCCTCTCTTAATGCCGCTGCAATCGGGTATACTCAGGCGGCAGTCCGGGATATCCAGGGAGAGTCAATTTGCGCGTCAGCCGCTCGTTAACAATTAAACAGATGGCAATGGTTGCGGCCGTTGTCATGGTGTTTGTTTTTGTCTTTTGCACCGTTTTGTTGTTCCATCTGGTACAGCAGAACCGCTACAACACGGCTACGCAACTGGAAAGCATCGCGCGATCTGTTCGGGAACCTCTTTCTTCCGCGATTTTAAAAGCGGATCTCCCCGGCGCGGAAACCATTCTGGAAAGTATTAAACCTGCGGGCGTGGTGAGTCGCGCCGATGTGGTATTGCCGAATCAGTTCCAGGCGTTGCGTAAGCGCTTCATTCCTGAACGCCCCGTCCCGGTTATGGTGACGCGTCTCTTCGAACTGCCGGTACAAATTTCTTTGCCGGTTTATTCGCTGGAGCGTCCCGCCAATCCGCAACCGCTGGCCTACCTTGTATTGCAGGCGGATTCGTACCGTATGTACAAATTCGTCATGAGCGCGCTCTCTACGTTAGTGACCATTTACTTACTTTTATCGCTGATCCTGACGGTGGCCATCGCCTGGTGCGTAAACCGCCTGATTGTGCATCCGCTGCGCAAAATCGCCCGCGAGCTGAACGACATTCCGCAGCAGGAGCTGATCGGACATCAGCTGGCGTTGCCGCGTCTGCATCAGGATGATGAAATTGGGATGCTGGTGCGCAGCTATAACCTCAACCAGCAGCTTATGCAGCGTCAACGCGAGGAGCAAACGGACAACGCGATGCGTTTTCCGGTTTCCGAGCTGCCCAATAAAGCCTTTTTAATGGCGCTGCTGGAACAGGTTATCACCCGCCAACAGACCACCGCGCTTATTATCGTGACGTGCGAAACGTTGCGTGACACGGCAGGCGTGCTGCAAGAAACGCAGCGGGAGATTCTATTACTGACGTTGGTTGAGAAGCTGAAGTCGGTGCTGGCGCCGCGCATGGTGCTTACGCAGGTCAGCGGCTATGACTTTGCCATTATCGCCCACGGCGTCAAAGAGCCGTGGCACGCCATCACATTAGGTCAGCAAATACTCACTATCATTAATGAACGACTGCCCATTCAGGGTATTCAACTGCGCCCAAGCTGCAGTATTGGCATTGCGATGTATTATGGCGATCTGACCGCCGAAGAGCTCTATGGTCGCGCCGTCTCCGCCGCGTTTACCGCGCGCCGAAAAGGTAAAAATCAGATCCAGTTCTTTGACCCGGCGCAGATGGAGGCCGCTCAACAGCGCCTTACCGAAGAGAGCGATATCCTTACCGCGCTGGATAATCATCAGTTTGCCATTTGGCTGCAGCCGCAGGTCGAGATGCGCAGCGGCAACGTATTAAGCGCCGAAGCCTTGTTACGTATGCAGCAGCCGGACGGTAGCTGGGAATTGCCGGAGGGGCTGATTGAGCGCATTGAATCCTGCGGCCTGATGGTCACAGTAGGCCATTGGGTGCTGGAAGAGTCCTGCCGCCAGCTTGCCGCCTGGCAGGAGCGCGGCGTGACATTGCCGCTCTCCGTCAATCTTTCCGCGTTACAGCTCATGCACCCTGGCATGGTATCGGAGCTGCTGGAATTGTTAAACCGCTATCGTATTCAACCGGGTACGCTGATTCTTGAGGTCACTGAAAGCCGCCGTATCGACGATCCGCACGCTGCCGTCGCTATCTTACGTCCGTTACGTAATGCTGGCGTGCGTATCGCACTGGATGATTTTGGCATGGGTTACGCGGGGCTGCGCCAGTTACAGCATATGAAGTCGCTACCGGTCGATATCCTTAAAATTGATAAAATGTTTGTCGATGGGTTACCGGATGATCACAGTATGGTGACGGCGATTATCCTGATGGCCCGCAGTCTTAATTTACAATTGATTGCCGAGGGCGTGGAGAACGAGGCGCAACGCGCGTGGCTGGAACAGGCGGGAGTCAACGTCGCGCAAGGCTTCCTGTTTGCTCGGCCCGTTCCCGCGGATATCTTTGAAGAACGGTATCTGTCGCACGAAAATCCTGATTACAAAAGTTAAAAAAGGTCGCGCTTGTGCGAGCCAGCTCAAACTTTTTAACATTTTTGTTTCAATTATGATCCTGGCGCATTTCTGTCATGTTGTGTGGGTGTTATTTTAAGGCCGCAGGTTACTCATAACCTTACAAGACCTGTGGTTTTTACTTCAAGGACACCCTATGAAAACCTCTCTGTTCAAAAGTCTTTATTTTCAGGTCCTGACAGCAATCGCCATTGGTATTCTCCTTGGCCATTACTATCCTGAACTGGGCGCACAAATGAAACCGCTTGGCGACGCGTTCGTTAAGCTCATTAAGATGATCATCGCTCCTGTCATTTTCTGTACTGTCGTGACGGGCATCGCAGGCATGGAAAGCATGAAAGCGGTGGGCCGTACCGGCGCGGTCGCGCTGCTTTACTTTGAAATTGTCAGTACGATTGCGCTGATTATCGGTCTTATCATCGTCAACGTCGTGCAGCCTGGCGCCGGGATGAACGTCGATCCGGCAACGCTGGATGCGCAGGCGGTGGCCGTTTATGCCGCACAAGCTAAGGAGCAGGGCATTATTGCCTTCCTGATGGATGTTATACCGGGCAGTGTGATCGGCGCGTTTGCCAGCGGCAACATTCTGCAGGTCTTACTGTTTGCGGTGTTGTTTGGTTTTGCGCTGCACCGTTTGGGCAGCAAAGGCCAGCTCATTTTCAATGTGATTGAGAGTTTTTCGCAGGTCATTTTCGGCATCATCAATATGATCATGCGCCTGGCGCCGATTGGTGCATTCGGCGCGATGGCCTTCACCATCGGTAAATACGGCGTCGGTTCCCTGGTGCAACTGGGGCAGCTCATTATCTGCTTCTATATCACCTGTATTCTCTTTGTGGTGGTGGTGCTGGGGACGATTGCACGGGTAACGGGCTTTAGCATTTTTAAATTTATTCGCTATATCCGGGAAGAATTACTCATTGTGCTCGGCACCTCCTCTTCCGAGTCAGCGTTGCCGCGTATGCTCGATAAGATGGAAAAACTGGGGTGCCGTAAGTCGGTGGTAGGGCTGGTGATCCCGACGGGGTATTCGTTCAACCTCGATGGCACCTCTATCTACCTGACGATGGCGGCGGTGTTTATCGCCCAGGCGACCAACAGCCATATGGATATCTTCCACCAGATAACGCTGCTGGTCGTGCTGCTGCTCTCGTCAAAAGGCGCTGCGGGCGTGACCGGAAGCGGCTTTATCGTGCTGGCGGCCACTATCTCCGCCGTGGGCCATTTACCGGTTGCGGGACTGGCGTTAATCCTCGGTATCGACCGCTTTATGTCCGAAGCGCGCGCGCTGACTAACCTGGTGGGTAACGGCGTGGCGACGGTGGTGGTTGCCAAATGGGTGAAAGAGTTAGATCACCAAAAGCTGGACGATGTGCTTAATAATCGTGCGCCGGATGGCAAAACGCACGAAATTTCCTCCTAATCTCGCCACTTATGCCCGTAGTCCCTTCCAGGACTGCGGGTGTTTGCGCATAATTGACCCCTGCGCCCAAAGCATACAGCATGATGCTTAGGGATTATTTCACTTCTTCCGTGACATTTTTAGGTTCTCGCGGTCTAACACGAAGTGTTTTTACGTCATATTCAGGCATCCCTGCCGGGGCTGTCTTTTTATTACCAGGATTGTTGATCAGGGGTTCACATGCAGGGCACAAAAATTCGACTCTTAGCGGGCAGTCTGTTGATGTTGGCCTCTGCCGGCTATGTGCAGGCAGATGCGCTCCAGCCCGATCCGGCATGGCAACAGGGGACGCTGGCTAATGGGTTACAGTGGCAAGTGTTGGCTACGCCTCAGCGCCCCAGCGATCGTATTGAAGTTCGTCTCCAGGTTAATACCGGTTCGCTCACCGAAAGTACGCAACAGAGCGGGTTCAGCCATGCGATTCCCCGTATCGCGCTGACGCAAAGCGGTGGTCTGGATGCCGCACAGGCACGTTCTTTATGGCAGCAAGGGTTTGATCCGAAACGTCCCATGCCGCCCGTTATTGTTTCTTATGATTCCACGCTCTATAACCTCAGTTTACCCAATAACCGTAACGATCTGCTGAAAGAAGCGCTGACCTATCTGGCTAACGTCTCCGGTAAATTAACCATTACGCCAGAGACGGTGAATCATGCGTTAAGCAGCGAAGATATGGTTGCGACGTGGCCAGCAGATACTAAAGAGGGCTGGTGGCGTTATCGGCTGAAAGGATCGGCGTTATTGGGGCACGATCCCGCGGAACCGTTAAAGCAGCCGGTAGACGCAGCCAAAATTCAGGCTTTCTATGAAAAATGGTACACCCCGGATGCCATGACGCTGATTGTTGTCGGCAACATTGATGCGCGCTCCGTCGCCGAGCAGATCAATAAAACGTTCGGTACGCTGAAAGGTAAACGCGAAACGCCCGCCCCGGTGCCGACGCTTTCGCCGCTGCGGGCGGAATCAGTGAGCATTATGACCGATGCGGTGCGCCAGGATCGTCTCTCCATTATGTGGGATACGCCGTGGCAACCGATTCGCGAATCGGCGGCGCTGTTGCGCTACTGGCAGGCGGATCTGGCGCGTGAAGCGCTGTTCTGGCATATCCAGCAAGAGCTTACTAAAAATAACGCGAAAGATATTGGCCTGGGGTTTGACTGCCGGGTTCTGTTCCTGCGCGCGCAGTGCGCCATCAACATTGAATCACCTAATGATAAGCTCAATACCAATTTGAGCCTGGTGGCGAATGAACTGGCGAAAGTACGCGATAAAGGTTTGTCGGAAGAGGAGTTTACTGCTCTGGTGGCGCAGAAAAATCTCGAATTGCAAAAGCTGTTCGCGACCTACGCGCGTACCGATACTGACATTTTGACTGGACAGCGTATGCGCTCGCTGCAGAATCAGGTGGTGGATATCGCGCCGGAGCAGTATCAGAAGTTGCGTCAGAATTTCCTCAACAGCCTGACCGTCGATATGCTCAATCAGAATCTACGTCAGCAGCTATCGCAGGAGATGGCATTGATTTTGCTGCAACCGCAAGGCGAGCCGGAATTTAATATGAAGGCGTTAAAGGCGACGTGGGATGAAATCATGGTCCCGACAACTGCCGCCGCTGTTGAAGCAGATGAGACGCATCCGGAAGTGACGGAGACACCGGCGGCACAGTAAGCTGCCGCCTGCCGGCCCGGTAAGCGCAGTGCCACCGGGCAAGAGCGAATGACTTACTGCGGCATCGCGTCGTGCGGAATAATGGCCCCACGGTACTGAATCACCGTGCTGGCCGTCAGGTGTCCGCGCTTCGCGGCATCCGTCGCGCTGCCGCCCGTCAAACGAACGGCCAGATAACCGGCGCTGAAGGAGTCGCCTGCGGCAGTGGTGTCTATCACTTTCTCTTTCGGCAGTTTTACTGCCGGAACGTCAATGAGCGCCTCGCCCTGAATCGAGACCAGGCATGAGTCCGCCCCGCGTTTTACCACCACTTCCTGTACGCCTGCCGCATGGGTGCGGGCAATGACCTCTTCCACCGGTTGCTGACCCCATAGCGCGTCTTCATCGTCCAGTGTCAGGAAGGCGATATCAGTACATTCCAGCATCTTTTGATAGACCTGCTGCGTTTCTTCGCGACTTGTCCATAAACGCGGGCGATAGTTATTATCAAAAATGACTTTCCCGCCGTTGGCCCGGCATTCACGCAATAAAGACAGCAGTTTATCACGGCTGGTTGGGCTTAAAATCGCGAGGCTAATGCCGCTCAGGTAGAGATAATCGAAGGTTGCCAGCGTCTCGCAGATAGCCGCTGACTGCTCGCTCTCCAGCCAGAATTTCGCTGCCGCTTCGTTACGCCAGTAGTAGAAGGTACGCTCGCCAGTATCATCGGTTTCGATGTAATAGAGGCCTGGCAGGCGATTTTCCATCCGCTGCGTTAGCGAGGTATCCACATTTTCATGCTGCCACGCCTCCAGCATCTGTTGGCTGAAACTGTCGGTACCCAGCGCCGTCACATAGTGAACGGCCAGAGCGGCAGAATCGACCTGACGGGCAATATAAACGGAGGTATTCAGCGTGTCGCCGCCGAAGCCGCGCTGAACATCAGCGCCTTTCTGCGACAGCTCAATCATGCATTCGCCAATCACGGCAATCTTTTTAGACATAGTCGTGAACCTGATCTGTAAAAATTAGCGTTAGTGTGCGCTGTGGATGTTTAGTGGTCAATAATATTAAAACATCGGTCCATTATTTTTTTGAGCAAGTGCGTATTTTTGACAAGTTTCGTGGTCTGTTTTTATTTTGCCAGGGACCGAGGGTAAAGTTCTCTGCCTGAACGCCGATAACCTTTGACGAGTCCGGACAGTCACACTCCCATTAACAGGACAACTGAGATGATAAAGCAGGTTATCCAGCAGCTACGCGTTCCTGATGCAGGTATAGAAAATTTGCAGGAACGGCGCTATTGGCTGCAATGCGAGCGTGCCTATACTTACCAGCCGATATACCAGACGGATGGCCGTCTGATGGCGGTTGAACTTCTCACTGTCGTCACCCATCCTGATAACCCTTCCAGACGTATTGCCCCGGATCGTTATTTCGCGGAGTTAGCGGTTCGACACCGCATTGACGTAGTGAAAGAACAACTTCATCAGCTTGAACAAAAAGCGGATTTTTTCACTCGCCATCACTTATTGGCATCGGTCAATGTCGACGGCCCTACGCTGATTGCCATGCGACGACAGCCGGACATTCTGGCAGCGATGGAGCGCTTACCCTGGCTGCGTTTCGAACTGGTGGAACATATTCGTTTGCCGAAAGACTCCTCTTTCGCCTCGATGTGTGAGTTCGGCCCGCTGTGGCTGGATGATTTTGGTACAGGTATGGCCAATTTTTCAGCGCTGAGCGAAGTGCGTTATGACTACATTAAAGTGGCGCGAGAGCTGTTCGTCATGCTGCGCCAGTCCGCGGAGGGGCGCAACCTGTTCATTCTGCTGCTGCAACTGATGAACCGCTACTGCCGCGGCGTTATTGTCGAGGGCGTGGAGACGCTGGAAGAGTGGCGTGATGTGCAGCGTTCGCCCGCCTTTGCCGCCCAGGGCTATTTTCTTTCTCGACCCGTGCCGCTGATATCGCTCGAAGAGGTGATTCTGACCCTGTAACGCCAGACTGTTCCCGTAATACGTGGTATTACGAGGCGCGGTCATCCTCCTTTTTCGTCTGGCTGAACTATCTTTAGGACAGGCAAGGGAAGAAGTGAGGAAATAACACATGACTAAAGCAGGCAAAATAACCGCCGCCATCACAGGGACTTTCTTGTTGTTGATCGCCATAGTGATTTTGTTGATCGCAACATTTGACTGGAACCGCCTCAAACCGACCATCAACCAGAAAGTCTCTACCGAATTGAACCGGCCTTTCGCTATTCGCGGCGATTTAGGCGTGGTGTGGGAGCGCCAAAAACAGGAGACCGGCTGGCGAAGCTGGGTACCGTGGCCGCATGTTCACGCGGAAGACGTCATTCTCGGCAATCCGCCGGATATTCCGGAAGTTACGATGGTACATCTGCCACGCGTTGAGGCGACGCTTGCTCCGCTGGCGCTCCTGACCAAAACCGTCTGGCTGCCGTGGATCAAACTGGTGAAACCCGACGCGCGTCTTATTCGTCTGTCCGAGAAAACCAATAACTGGACCTTTAACCTCGCGCAAGACAAGAATACGGACCCCAATGCTAAACCTTCCGCCTGGTCCTTCCGGCTGGATAATATTCTCTTCGACCAGGGGCGAATCGCGATCGATGATAAGGTCAGCAAGGCGGATATCACTATTCTGATCGATCCGTTAGGCAAACCGTTGCCGTTCAGCGAAGTGACGGGAACGAAAGGCAAAGCAGACAAATCCAGCGTGGGCGACTATGTCTTCGGCCTAAAGGCGCAGGGGCGTTATAACGGGGAACCGTTGACCGGTACGGGCAAAATAGGCGGTATGCTGGCGCTACGCAGCGAAAGTACGCCTTTTCCTGTGCAGGCCGATTTCCGCTCTGGCAACACGCGGGTGGCTTTTAGCGGCGTGGTGAACGAGCCGATGAAAATGGGCGGCGTCGATCTGCGGCTTAAATTCTCTGGCGATTCACTGGGCGATTTATATGATTTAACCGGCGTGCTGCTGCCGGATACGCCGCCGTTTGAGACCGATGGGCGATTGGTGGCGAAAATTGACGCCGAAAAGTCATCGGTATTTGATTATCGCGGTTTTAACGGGCGCATTGGCGACAGTGATATCCACGGCTCCCTCACTTATACCACCGGTAAACCGCGCCCTAAACTGGAAGGCGATGTCGAATCGCGCCAGTTACGACTGGCCGATCTTGGGCCGCTGATTGGCGTGGATTCCGGGAAAGACGCTGAGCAGTCGAAACGGTCTGAACAGCGCAAAGGCGAGAAGAATGTTCAGCCGGCGGATAAAGTGTTGCCTTACGATCGCTTTGAAACCGACAAATGGGACGTTATGGACGCCGATGTCCGGTTTAAAGGCCGACGTATTGAGCATGGCGGCAGTCTACCGATTAGCGATCTTTCGACCCATATCATCCTGAAAAACGCCGACTTACGTCTACAGCCGCTGAAGTTTGGTCTGGCAGGCGGCAGTATTGTCTCCAACATCCATCTGGAAGGGGATCAAAAGCCAATGCAGGGGCGGGCGGATATACAGGCGCGTCGGCTGAAGCTTAAAGAACTGATGCCGGATGTGGAGCTGATGCAGAAAACGCTGGGCGAGCTGAACGGCGATGCGGATATTCGCGGGACGGGCAACTCGGTCGCCGCGCTGCTTGGCAACAGTAACGGCAATCTGAAATTATTGATGAATGATGGATTGATTAGCCGCAACCTGATGGAAATCGTGGGGCTGAACGTCGGCAACTATATTGTCGGGCAGATTTTTGGCGATGACGAAGTGCGGGTTAACTGCGCGGCGGCGAATCTCAATATTGCGAACGGCGTGGCGCGACCGCAAATTTTTGCTTTTGATACAGAAAATGCGTTGATTAACGTGACCGGTACGGCGAGCTTCGCCTCTGAACAGCTCGATTTAACCATTGATCCGGAAAGTAAAGGGATTCGTATTATTACGCTGCGATCGCCGCTGTACGTGCGCGGGACATTTAAAAATCCGCAGGCGGGCGTCAAGCCCGGCCCGCTGATTGCGCGCGGCGCGGTTGCGGCAGCGCTGGCGACGTTGGTAACGCCCGCCGCCGCGCTATTGGCGCTCATTTCGCCCTCTGAAGGCGAAGCCAATCAGTGCCGGACGATTTTAACGCAGATGAAGCAGTAACGTGAAACGTAGCGCCGGATGATGCCATCCGGCGCCCTATTACAACGCCTGATGACGCGTCTCATGGGTTAACAGCAGTGCAATCAGCGTCAGCGCCGCCATTGACGCCAGGTAAACCCCTACCGCCGCCAGCCCGTAGTGGCTTTGCAGCCATGCGGCAATATATGGCGCGACGGAAGCGCCCAGAATTGATGACACATTGTAGGAAAACGATGCGCCGGTATAGCGCACTTCCGTCGGAAATAGCTCCGGCAGCAGCGCTCCCATTGGGCCGAAGGTCAGTCCCATCAGGCTCAGGCCTAACAACAGGAATACGAATACCAGCGCTGGATTGCCTGAACCCAGCAGCGGGGTAAAGGCGAACAACGCGAAGAGAATGATGAGCGTGGTAATGATGACCATGCTTTTCCGACGGCCAAATGCGTCCGCCAGCAGGCCGGCGACGGGCACCATCACGCCGAAACCAATCACCGCCATCATCAGCATCCACAGTATTTCATTGCGCGGCAAGCCAAGCCCTACCGGCGCGGCGGCAGTGCTGTAAGTCATGGAATAGACGGTCATGATATAGAACAGCGTGTAGGTCGCCAGCATGATAAACGTGCCGAGAATGGTTACGCGGACATGCTTCGTCAGCAACGTGCCCAGCGGTATTTTTACCTGTTTTTTCGCTGCGGCGACTTTCGCAAACACCGGCGTTTCATGCAGCGACACGCGCACATACAGGCCAATAATCACCAGCACCGCCGAGAAGATAAACGGCACGCGCCAGCCCCAGCTCATAAACTGCTCGTCGGTCAGCAGCCAGGAGAGCAACAGGAAGGTGCCATTGGCAAAAAAGAAGCCGATCGGCGCGCCCAACTGTGGGAAGGAGCCATACAGCGCGCGTTTGCGCGGCGGCGCATTCTCCGTCGCTAATAACGCTGCGCCGCCCCATTCGCCGCCCAGCCCCAGTCCCTGACCGAAACGCGCCAGCGCCAGCAGCAACGGCGCGAAAATACCTATCGTCGCGTAGCCCGGTAACAGACCGATAATGACCGTGGAGATCCCCATCGTCAGCAGCGAAGCCACCAGCGTGACTTTGCGGCCTACCCGGTCGCCGAAGTGGCCGAATAGCGCAGAGCCGATCGGACGCGCCACAAACGCGATAGCGAAGGTGGCGAGCGATTGTAGCGTTGCCGCAGTGGGATCGCCCTGGGGGAAGAAGATAAGGGGGAACACGATCACCGCAGCGGTGGCGTAAATATAGAAGTCGAAGAACTCAATTGCGGTGCCGATAAGCGAGGCAATAACGACTTTATTGCGTGAGTTTACCGGAACATGTTCCTGCTCATGGTCGAGTGTTGTGGCGGTTGCTTGCATACTATTTTCTTATTTTTAGCGAACGAATAGCCATATTACGCACAGCAAAAGTTATATTTCAATGTGTAACAAAAGCCAAAAATGGTCAAAAAAAGCGCAAAAAGGGGATAATGTTTAAGCCAGCCATTTTGCGTCTATGAAATGCTTCACATAATTTTAGAATTGGTGGATAAAACTGGTTTCTGGTTAAATAAAAGTTAATTACTGGATTTATATGCTGAAACAATGAGATGAGGCGGAAGGACGTGCCTGATTGTACCGCCGGGTACGCTTTGCTTGCCCGGCCTGGGTACACACAGCAGTAGGCCGAATGACGACGCCGTGCGTGCCATTCGGCAGCAAGCCGCAGACTAGCGTTGCGTTTTACCCGGCATTCGCGGGTCGTCCTTGTATTCGGCGGTGGCTATCCAGGCCGCGCAGAATAACGTCAGACGGGCAAAAAAGTAGAAGAAGGCCATCAGACCGAGTACGGAGCCAAACGCTGCGCCGGAAGGCGATTTCACCAGTGACGGCAGCGTATAGGTCATAATGATTTTAATCACCTCAAAACCGATAGCGGCAATAAATGTCCCGCGAATCAACGCTTTTTTACGGGGACGATGGCGAGGCAGTCGCCAGAAAATCCAGAAGAAAAGCAGATAGTTGGCAAAAATAGAGATGGCCAGACCGATCAAATGCCAGGCCGGTTTTAACCATTCGATGCTGTCGAGATACAAGGCGGAGATGATCATCTGCTGGGCGGAACCGGCGATGGAAGTAATGGACAGCGTAATGATTAAAGCGATTAATAATCCAATCAGCGAGATAAAATCGCGTAGATATTTGAGCCAGATTTTCTCCTGATCCTGCGGCTTGCGCTCCCAGACGTCCCGTGACTGGGCGCGAATCGCTTCCCGCAGGTTGCCCATCCAGTTAACGCCGGAATAGAGCGCGATACCCAGTCCGACCAGCCCTACCGTGGTACGCTGTTGAACCGCCGTATTAATCGTATTTTTAAGCGTGGACGCCAGCGTAGGATCGCTCACATTCATCAATATCTTGCTGAAAATATCTTCCAGTAGATTAGGGTGCGAGGCGAGGATAAAACCTGCCGCGGCAAAGGACACCATCATTATCGGGATCATCGACAGAAACGAAAAGTAGGTGATAGCCGCGCCAAACTGATTACCCAGTCGATCGTTAAAACGTTCGGTCGCGCGAATGAGGTGGGCCACCATTGGTTGACGCTGAATTTTTTGCACCAGGGAGGTGACGGAATGCAACGCCTGATTTGCCTTTTCGTTTTTTTCCGGGGCGTCATGCGGCTGCGTTTCTATTTTTTGTATCGGGTCGTGCTCCAGTTCCTGAATAGGGCGTTTTACGTCATTTTCCTGCGTCATCAGGTCGGTAGTCCTTCATCATTAATAGAATATGTCAGTATAGCTTCTCCCCGGTGGATGCTGAAAATGCGGCTACTCTGCGGCCTCTTTAATGGTTTCAGTCAGCCATACCATAAACAGGTGTACCCGGCGGGAAAGATTACGGCGATGGGGATAATGCAGCGTCACCGGCAGTGGAGCGGCGCGATATTGCGGTAAAATTTCAATGAGCGTTCCGGCGCGTAACGCCTCCCGTACAGCAATGCGCGGCGTCTGAATGATCCCTAATCCTGCCAGACAGGCCGTATGCCAGGTCTCCGTACTGTTTACCGTTAGCATTCCGCCGGTTTTTACCCACTGCATACCGTGGGGAGTTTCAAAGGCAAAACCCGGTGAAGAGACTCCCGGTGTTAATGAATAATGCACCACCGCATGTGAGGCGAGGTCGTCAAGGTTTTCTGGATACCCAAAGCGCGCCAGGTATTGTGGGCTGGCGCAGTTCACCATCCTCAGTTTGCCAAGCGGGCGCGTCAGTATCCCTGGCGCATGTAGCGGCTCTGTGCGCACCACGCAGTCGAAATCTTCCCGTAGTAAATCGACCTGTCGATCGCTACTACAAAATTCCAGCGCAATGCCGGGATACTGATGCAAAAAAGTGGGCAGGCGCGGCATGATGAGGCTGTTTGCGAGACATGGCGGTATATCTACCCGTATTTTGCCACTGATACTGGCGGGATCAGGCTGGAAAAGACCTTCCAGTTCATCAAGGTTACTCAACAGATCTTTTGCCCGTTCGTAGTAAACCATTCCGTCCTGAGTAAGCTGTACCCGCCGGGTGGTGCGGTGGAGCAGGCGGATGCCCAGTTGATGTTCTAACGCTTGTATTTGCCGTGAGACGCTGCCTTTGGGAAGGCCGATATCCTCTGCTGCACGGGAAAAACTTTCCCGTTCCGCCACGCGTACAAACAATTTCATTGCATATATTTTATCCATCATCAGGCTCTATTATTGTTTTTATTGAAACAGTGACGCTGAAGCGGCTGGTTTTATTGATTTTCTAGCATCTAATAAGCCCTTTCGCAATCATTGCTCGCGTGACGAATACGTCTGATCACGTTGCGCGGCGGATTTATCGCCTTCCGGCCAGGCTTTTTAGCGCCAAAAAGCCGATAAACGGGACGAGAGCGGTAAAACACGCTGATAGCCGCGGGTGTAGTGGGAGAGAGAAATGCATGTACATACACGGTATTGTCATTGACCCATCGTCGCGGTTTTCAGGCAGATTGGCTATTTTTTAACAAAATGTGCTACTTTATTTTTTGTAACACATCAGGCGAAAAGCAGATATTTCCTTTGTGACGCGCCAGGCGTACTCTTCATTGAATTAATATTCAAATTAGCCTTGTCTGTTTGTACTAATAAGATATTCCTTACTTTAAAAGGCTAATTTTAGCGAATTCTGTAATCCCGATGTTGAAGCTGTAAATATTCATAACCTTTCCCTTCCTCAACCAATGACTATCGGTAAAATGGCCTATACCAAATGGCGACTTCTTATTTTACCCTACGGGTAATACCCTTCCTCATCTTGAGACTATTATCTTACCCAGGTGGAGAAAAGTAATGCAGGTAATCATGTTTGACAGGCAGTCAATATTTATTCATGGAATGAAAATCAGTTTGCAGCAGCACATTCCAGGAATAAGTATCCAGAGTGTCGGTCAGGCAGAAGAACTCTGGCAAAAAATAGAAAGCGCGCCGGATGCGCTGGTCATGCTGGATAGCGGCCTGGATGCTGAATTTTGCCGCGAGGTGTTACAAAGAATCGCGCAGCAATTTCCGGAGGTGAAGATTATTATCACGGCGATGGATGGCAGTCAAAAGTGGCTGCATGAAGTCATGCAATTTAACGTTCAGGCCGTGGTGCCACGCGATTCTGATGCCGAAACCTTTGTCCTTGCGCTCAATGCTGTCGCTCGCGGATGATGTTTTTACCGGGGGATTGGTTAAATTCAACGGAGCTGGAGTCCCGTGATATAAAAGCGTTAAGCGCCCGCCAGCGGGAAATTTTACAGATGCTTGCCGCAGGAGAATCAAATAAACAAATTGGGCGGGCGTTAAATATTAGTACCGGGACGGTTAAAGCGCATCTGGAGTCGCTTTACCGGCGGTTGGATGTAAAAAATCGTACCCAGGCCGCCATGATGTTAAATGAATCGAATTAACGACGTTAAATTCGCAGTCCGCTTATTTCTGGCTGTGAAATATCACCCGTATTGATTAATGATAAAAAACGCTGATGTCCGATGCTGAACATCAGCGCAATAAGCGTTTCGCGTTGAAACCGATCATTAAGTTCCGGCAAACAATTCTGTAGCAGCATATCGCAGCTATTGAGGTCATCCAGCAAGAATGCCTCCGCCTGGTCGGGCGTAATGAACGTCAGCGTCTCATCCGGCGTCAACATATGCCCGTAACCAATCACCCAGTTACCCTGCCGATCGCGATACTTTTCCAGCGACAGACCCTGCCACTGTTTAATAAACGCGATGCAGGCGGAGCTAAAGCGAGATGAAATGTGCGGCATGGCATCTTTCTCATAAAAAGCGCGATTATAAAGTGTGCTGCACGCGTGGCTAGCGGTCAGATGGCCAAACGCAGGCAGGGAAAAGGTCTATGCCGTTCAGCGTCACGCCGCGTTGACAGAATGAAAAACTGATGTTTTTGGTTAGTAACCGATCTTCTTATAAATTTGCAATCATTAAGATTAAGTCACTGAAATGTGGCTAAATCTGTTATATCTATGAAAAAACATAATTAAAAGAAAACGAAGATCTCGTCGCGGGATCGTCTTTTTAGGGAAGATAATGACGAATAGCGCTTCGCAGGCGACACGCGCGCCTTTTGAACATAGCCTGGGGATTATCCGCCAGGCATCAATAGAAATCCTGCTGTTGCTGGGTATTCATACCACAGAGGGAAAAGAGCCCCGGTGGTTCATGGAACAACTTGAGCAGGCGCGTCTTAACCTGGGCGGTTGGGGCGCGGTGGCGAAAAAATTGCGGATAAATGACGCGCAGTTGAGCCAGTTTATGCTGCAACTGCGTCACCTTCAGCAGCATGTTCCCCAGTATGACAGCGGGCAAGAGGTGAGCGAAAATCAACTCCTTGCCGCGTTGCGTTTTGTCACCTCGCTGGAACATCTACGTCAGCAGCAGCCGCTACTGACGTATCAAACTGAGCTGGAAGAACCCGACCAGGAGGCGCATCTTGAGGCGCAGCGTCAGCTTCGGGCGATAGAACTGACGTTAAAAGCGCTTATTGCGCGCGCATGGCCGGATCGGGCGTCGCTGAATCACTACCTCAAGCAACATTTTGGCCCGGACCGTTTGCGCCAGTGGTTAAAACAGGGAGAAGATCAACATGCGCTGGAGGGCATGTTGTTCAGCGAACTGGCGCTTATGGTGGTCGATAAAAAATTGTTTGCCCGTCATTACGTCAGAATTTTTAATGACGCCTCAGCGTTAACGCTGTTCGCCGAGTCGCGCACCACTCTGCGTATGTTTCTGGATGATTGTCGCCTCGCGCGAAACGAGGTTATCGCCAGGCAGCCGCTCACCTCAGCGCAGCTTATGCTGCTAAACGTTCAGTATCAGCAAATCGTTCGGCCCATCCAGCGCGCCTATGCCGAAAAACGTACCCGCGTGAATCCCGCTTCGTTTCTGCTGGCGGATGAACGTGAATTGCGCCAGTTCTGGGAAACCGCGCGGCTTAAAGATCGGCAGGCCGGGGGAGATAAGCATGAGATTAGCGAGGGCATAGAACCACCGCGTAAGCGGCCTCCGCGTACGCCTGAAGAGCGTGAGCAACTTATTTCCGGCGCTTTGTGGGGCGGGGTTGGCGTCATGACGCTGGCGATACTGGCGGGCGCGTTCTGGCTATTTAGTTCGTCGTCGCCAGGCTCCGATAACGGGCAAGCTCCCGCAATGGCGCAGGATGAACCGCCGCGCGAGGCGCCTTCCGCGCGGGAAACGCTCAATCATATGGGGATTACCTGGGATGCGTTTACCATGCGGGCGGCGATAGAGCGCAATGATACGCGGGTGACGGCGCTGTTCCTCCAGGGCGGAATGAACTGGCAGCTCGCGTGGACGGAGCAGGCGTTTGCGGCAGGACATACCGAGGTGCTGCAACTGTTGTTGCGTTATCCCGCGCTGATGGATGAGGTCAAACCCTGCCGACGATTTATCACAACGTTAAGTCATGACATGTCGAGCGGCGCGCCGCTGACCGCGATGCATAAAACCTATTTGCAAACGTTTTGCACCGTTCCGGCTGTTGTGACGCGCCAGCAGCACGATACGGAGCAGGCCCGATTGCGCGCTCAGGCCCGGCCCAGCGCAGACAATAAAAAATGGCTGAAAATTCAGTCAGCCATTTATGATGCGATTCACTGAGGCCGGAGCAGGTTAAGGCTCTCCATAAAGGCCAATCAGGCGGCGCACCACGCCATTGGTCCAGCCGAACCCATCCTGTAGCGGATACTCGCCCCCGCCGCCTTCGCGGGGCGTACCGCCGGAAATATGGTATTTCTCGATCAGTTTATGGTGCTCCTGATAAAAATGGTTCACTGTTTTTAACCAGTTATGGGCGATTTCATCGCCCAGCATATCGTCGCCATACCGTTTGAAGCCCTGAATCGCCATCCATTGCAGCGGTGCCCAGCCGTTCGGTTTATCCCACTGTTCGCCGGTTTCGTATTCGGTCGCCATAATCCCGCCGGGCGTTAACAGACGGCTGCGCACCACATTTGCCAGACGGTCGGCCTGCTCGTGGTTCGCCATACCGACATACAGCGGCACGATACTGGCGGCGGAAAAGAGCGCCATTTCTTCGCGTCGCCAGTCATAGTCCCGATAACAGCCGTTTTCATCATCCCACAGATAATGGTTTACGGCGGCGCGTCGGTCGCTGGCTTTCTGGCGAAATAGCGCCTCGGTGTCACGTTCGCCTTTCAGTGCTGAAATATTGGCGATAGCGCTCTCCAGTTTATACAGAAAAGCGTTCAAATCGATAGGGATAAACTGGGTCGTACGTATGCTGGCAAGCCGGCCCGCATCGCGTAGCCAGCGTGAAGAATAGTCCCAGCCGGACGCCGCCCCGGCGCGCAAATCCCGGTAGACTTCATTGGGCGGACGACCGGAATGTTTTGCGGTTTCGACATCTTCCAGCCAGGACTCGTCGCGCGGCGTGTCGCGATCGTCCCAGTAGCGGTTCAGCAGGGAACCGTCCGGCATCCGCACAACGTGGCGATAAGCCTGGTTGAGCGCCAGTGATTCGGCACCATCCATCCAGAAGGCGTATTCCATTTTGAGATGGTCGAGATAACGCCGTGCGCCGCGCACGCCATCTTCTTCGAACAGTTCAACCATCAGGGCGAAAACCGGCGGCTGCGAGCGGCTCAGATAATAGGTCCGGTTGCCGTTGGGAATATGGCCATAGTTTTCAATCATCCAGGCGAAATTATCCGCCATACATTTAAGTAAGTCTTCGCGCCCGCTTTCCGCCAGACCCAGCATGGTAAAATAAGAGTCCCAATAATAGGTTTCGCTAAAACGGCCTCCCGGCACGATATAGGATTGCGGCAGCGCCAGCAGCGAAGACCACGGAATATGATCCTGCGGTTCGCGCGTCAGTATCGGCCAAAGCTGGTCAATATGTTCTTTGAGCGAGTTTTCGGGGTTAGAGACATACTCGCTGGATAAGGTTTCCGGTAGCCAGAAATGGTTCTCGACGAAGCGGCGTAAGTCAAAATCACGGTGGCGTCTGACCTTACGGTAGCGGATCAGGATATCAAGCGGGTCCATCTTCGGCGCGCAGTCCGGGAACGTTTTACTGTCTGGAAACAGTTTTGTTGACTGTACATGCTCGAACAGTTCGAGATACCGATCGGCAGGGGTCAGGGCGTCAGAGGCGGGAAGCCCCTCGATCATCTCCGGCTCCGGTTCCGCCTCGATCATTTCATCCAGCTTTAACTCGCACGGGTCTGTTTCATAAAGCAGATCGACATCAATAGTCAGATCTTCAGAAGGCGTGGGGTTTAATTTCTGGTTGAGCATAATGACAAGGACCTCCGGCTTGCGTCGTAAAAGATACGGGTGTTGCCCGGCTGTCTATTAAGCGTAGACATTCGCTTCGATACCTGAGTGGCAAAGTGTGCGGTAGATCACATTTTGCAATTTACCCCCTCAAGAAAAACACTTCATAAATTACTGAATGATATTGCGAAAATCCTATTTTCATGGCGCCCGTCCCAGACCTAAAATCAGAACATTCGTTTCATAGCGGTATCACTACATCGCCGCATGGCGTGGATTCACAAGCAAAGGTAACGTAAATAGTTATAATACAAGCTATGGCACCATGATAATACAAATGGATACAAATGATCGAGCAACCCGACAGTAAAAGCGCCAAACCGCTTTATAAGCAGCTTGAAGCCGCCTTAAAAGAGGCCATTGCGCGTGGAGAGTATAAACCAGGCCAGCAGATCCCGACGGAAAATGAACTGAGCGCGCGCTGGCAGGTGAGCAGGGTCACGGTCCGTAAGGCGCTGGATGCGCTGACGCGTGAAAATTTGCTGACCCGTGTCTCCGGCAAAGGCACCTTTGTCTCTGGTGAGAAATTTCAGCGCAGCATGACCGGCATCATGAGTTTCAGCGAGTTATGCCAGTCTCAGGGACGTCGCCCGGGGTCACGCACCATCAAATCCGTTTTTGAATCGGTAGACGATGAGACAAAAGCGTTACTGAATATGAACGATGGCGAAAAAGCGGTCGTCATTGAACGTATCCGCTATGCCGACGATGTGGCGGTATCGCTGGAAACCGTACATCTTCCCCCACGTTTTGCGTTTTTGCTGGACGAAGATCTTAATAATCACTCTTTGTATGAATGCTTACGCGAGAAATACCATTTATGGTTTACCCACTCCCGTAAGATGATCGAACTGGTTTATGCCAGCTTTGAAGTCGCCCATTATCTTGGCGTCAACGAGGGTTATCCGCTGATCCTGATAAAAAGTGAAATGATTGATAACAAAGGAGAACTCTCCTGCGTTTCGCAACAGTTGATTGTCGGCGATAAAATACGGTTTACCGTATGATGTCAGCATTACGCTAACGAAGAGCAGGCTGAATCGGGATCCAGATCGCGGATCCCGATTTTTTTTGGTTTCCATCTTGATCAAATGTCTTTAAATGTCATATAAAAATAACAATACATTATGAGTCATTTATGGCGAATCCTCGCCTGTATCATTGATGGAACCAGAGGAAAGCATGATGGGTATGAAAGAGACAGTTAGCAATATTGTGACCAGCCAGGCAGAGAAAGGAGGCGTTAAACACGTCTATTATGTGGCGTGCGGCGGTTCTTATGCGGCGTTCTATCCGGCGAAAGCATTTTTAGAAAAAGAAGCGAAAGCGTTGACTGTCGGTCTGTATAACAGCGGAGAATTTATTAACAACCCGCCGGTAGCGCTGGGAGAAAATGCCGTTGTGGTTGTCGCCTCCCACAAAGGTAATACGCCAGAGACAATTAAAGCGGCTGAAATCGCCCGTCAACACGGCGCGCCGGTCATTGGTTTAACCTGGGTAATGGATTCACCGTTGGTGGCGCATTGCGACTATGTGGAAACGTACACGTTTGGCGACGGTAAAGATATTGCCGGAGAGAAAACGATGAAAGGCCTGCTGAGTGCGGTCGAACTGCTCCAGCAGACGGAAGGGTATGCGCACTACGACGATTTTCAGGATGGCGTCAGCAAAATCAACCGTATCGTCTGGCGCGCTTGCGAGCAGGTTGCGGAGCGTGCGCAGGCGTTCGCGCAGGAATATAAAGACGATAAAGTCATTTACACCGTCGCCAGCGGCGCGGGCTATGGCGCAGCCTACCTACAGAGCATCTGTATCTTTATGGAAATGCAATGGATACATTCCGCCTGTATTCATAGCGGTGAGTTTTTCCACGGGCCGTTTGAAATTACCGATGCGAATACGCCTTTCTTCTTCCAGTTTTCCGAGGGCAATACGCGGGCGGTGGATGAACGCGCGTTAAACTTCCTGAAAAAATATGGCCGCCGGATTGAAGTTGTCGATGCGAAAGAGCTGGGGCTATCGACCATTAAAACCACGGTTATTGATTACTTTAACCACTCTCTCTTTAATAACGTTTATCCCGTTTACAATCGGGCGTTAGCTGAGGCGCGCCAGCATCCGTTAACGACGCGCCGCTATATGTGGAAAGTGGAATATTAATTACATCAGGATGGATAAAAAAGCAGGGACGCTTTTTATTGTAAAGACAAACAAGGAATAATGATGAGCATCAGCGTATTGGGTATTGGCGACAACGTTGTCGATAAATACCTGCATTCCGGCATCATGTACCCCGGCGGTAATGCATTAAATTTTGCTGTCTATGCGAAATTAGCAGACATCCCCAGCGCGTTTATGGGGGCGTTTGGCAATGACGACGCCGCGCAGCACGTACAGGATGTATTACACCAGCTACAGATAGATATCTCTCACAGCCGCCATTATACCGGCGAAAATGGATATGCTTGTATCCGTCTCTCGCATGGCGATCGACAATTTGTCGCCAGCAACAAAAACGGCGTATTGCGGGAACATCCTTTTAGCCTGTCTGACGATGATCTTCGCTATATATCACAATTTACATTAGTCCATTCCAGTATTAACGGCCATCTGGAATCGGAGCTGGAGAAAATTAAACAACAAACCGTCTTACTCTCTTTTGATTTTTCCGGGCGCGGTACAGACGACTATTTTGAAAAGGTATGCCCGTGGGTAGATTACGGATTTATCTCCTGCAGCGGGTTATCGCCAGATGAAATCAAAATAAAACTCAATAAACTTTATCGTTATGGCTGTCGGCATATTATTGCCACCTGCGGGCATGAAAAAGTTTATTATTTTTCCGGCGCGGATTATCTGGAGTGGCAACCTGTTTATATCGAACCTGTCGATACGCTGGGCGCAGGCGACGCCTTCTTAACCGGTTTTTTGCTTTCCATTTTGCAATCGGGTATGGCGGAACCCGATAAAGAAAGCGTGTTACGCGCCATGTGGCAGGGCGGGAAATCGGCGGCGCAGATTTTATCTCATTACGGCGCATTTGGTTTTGGTAAACCGTTTGCACAATAGGTTACGTCCCTCAATGTAAAGCGACACTCACTCCAGATAACCCAGGAGGAAGTATGTTTTGGACGGAATTATGTTTTATCCTTGTGGCCCTGATGATAGGAGCCAGGATCGGCGGCGTATTTTTAGGGATGGTCGGCGGGTTAGGCGTCGGCGTGATGGTTTTTATTTTTGGCCTGACGCCTTCTACGCCACCGATTGATGTTATTCTGATAATTCTTTCTGTTGTCCTGGCGGCCGCATCTTTACAGGCCTCCGGCGGGCTGGATTTACTGGTCAAACTGGCGGAAAAAATTCTGCGTCGCCACCCTCGTTACATTACGTTATTAGCGCCGTTTATCTGTTATATCTTCACGTTTATGTCAGGAACGGGGCATGTCGTTTATAGCTTGCTGCCGGTTATTTCTGAAGTCGCACGGGATTCAGGTATTCGACCGGAACGTCCTTTATCTATTTCTGTTATTGCATCGCAACAGGCGATCACCGCCAGTCCTATATCTGCCGCCATGGCGGCGATGATTGGTTTAATGGCGCCGTTGGGCGTCTCTATTTCAACCATTATGATGATTTGCGTGCCTGCCACGTTAATCGGTGTAGCGATGGGGGCAATAGCGACCTTTAATAAAGGAAAAGAGTTAAAAGACGATCCGGAATATCAACGTCGGCTTGCTGAAGGGTTAATTAAACCTGCGCAGAAAGAAAGTAAAAATACGGTGGTCACTTCGCGCGCCAAATTGTCGGTGGCGTTATTTCTGACCAGCGCGATCGTTATCGTTCTGTTAGGACTGATTCCGGTGCTGCGGCCCATGGTGGAGACAGCGAAAGGGCTACAACCGCTTTCGATGTCCGCCGCTATCCAGATTACGATGCTCTCTTTTGCCTACCTGATTGTGTTGTTATGCCGGCCGCAGGTCGATCAAATTATCAGCGGTACGGTATTTCGGGCGGGCGCGCTGGCGATTGTCTGCGCCTTCGGCCTGGCCTGGATGAGTGAGACGTTCGTGAATGGTCATATCGCGTTGATTAAGGCAGAAGTGCAAACTCTATTGCAACAGCATACCTGGCTTATCGCCATTATGATGTTTTTCGTGTCCGCTATGGTCAGCAGCCAGGCGGCAACGACGTTAATTCTGTTGCCGCTGGGGCTGGCGTTAGGGTTGCCCGCTTATGCGTTAATCGGCTCCTGGCCTGCCGTTAACGGCTATTTCTTTATTCCGGTGGCGGGGCAGTGTCTGGCGGCGCTGGCGTTTGACGATACCGGTACGACGCGTATCGGCAAATATGTGCTTAACCATAGTTTTATGCGTCCGGGATTAGTTAACGTGATTGTTTCGGTCATTGTCGGGCTGTTAATAGGAAAAATGGTTCTGGCCTGATTGTTATTCATGTTTTTATAGCACACGTCACTTATTATTTTTAATTCAGAGGAAGAAAATGAAAATTAGAGTTTTCATGGCCACCGTGTTGCTGCTCATCAGCCACTGTGTATTTAGCACAACGTCACTACCGCATATTGTTATTCTCGCGACAGGCGGTACTATCGCCGGGACGGCAGCCAATAATACGCAAACCGCCGGATATAAATCCGGTGAACTTGGCGTGCAAACATTAATAAATGCCGTGCCGGAAATGAATAATATCGCTCGCGTTGACGGCGAGCAGGTGGCGAATATTGGTAGCGAAAATATGACCAGCGATATTATCCTGAAACTTTCACAGAAGGTGAATGCGTTATTGGCGCGGGATGATGTTGACGGTGTAGTCATTACTCACGGCACTGACACGCTCGATGAAACCGCCTACTTTCTTAATTTGACCGTGAAAAGCGACAAACCGGTGGTGTTTACCGCTGCAATGCGGCCCGCGTCGGCAATCAGCGCCGATGGCGCAATGAACCTGCTGGAAGCGGTCACGGTGGCTGCTGACCCGAATGCGAAGGGACGCGGCGTGATGGTGGTTTTAAACGATCGTATTGGTTCGGCGCGCTTTGTAACGAAAACCAATGCCACGACTCTGGATACCTTTAAAGCGCCGGAAGAGGGCTATCTGGGGGGCATCGTTAATGGTCAGCCACAGTTCGAAACGCGGGTGGAAAAAATTCATACCCTGCGCTCTGTTTTTGACGTACGTAATATCAAAAAATTACCCAATGTGGTGATTATTTACGGCTATCAGGACGACCCGGAATATATGTATGATGCGGCGATCGCCCATCACGCGGACGGTATTATTTATGCCGGAACCGGTGCAGGTTCGGTCTCGGTACGTAGCGACGCGGGGATTAAAAAAGCGGAGAAAGCCGGGATTATCGTGGTGCGCGCTTCCCGCACCGGAAACGGCGTCGTACCGTTGGATAAAGGGCAGCCAGGGCTGGTGTCTGACTCGCTCAACCCGGCGAAGGCGCGAGTCTTGCTGATGACGGCACTAACTCAGACGCGTAATCCGGAACTGATCCAGAGTTATTTCAGTACGTATTAATCATGCAGGCTTGTGCGCCCACCCTCGAAGATGGGCGCGCAAGATATTAACGCATGGTCACAAACTCTTCCGATGCGGTCGGGTGAATGGCGACGGTATTATCGAAGTCTTTCTTGGTAGCGCCCATCTTCAGCGCCACTGCGAAGCCCTGCAACATTTCATCCATGCCGAAGCCGATACCGTGGATACCCACAATTTTTTCTTCCGGCCCGACGCAGACCAGCTTCATACGGCACGGCTGGCGGTGCGTCGTTACCGCGGTATACATAGCGGTAAACGATGATTTATAGACTTTCACCTGCTCGTCGCCGTACTGCTCGCGCGCCTGCGGCTCGCTTAATCCGACGGTGCCGATAGGCGGATGGCTAAAGACCACGGTCGGGATGTTGCTGTAGTCCAGATGCTCGTCCGGCTTGTTGTTAAACAGGCGTTCGGAGAGACGGCGACCGGCGGCGACGGCGACTGGCGTTAACTCCACTGCGCCGGTGTTATCGCCAACGGCGTAAATGCCTTCTACGTTCGTGTTCTGCCATTTATCAACGATGATGTAACCTTTTTCATTGGTTTTCACGCCCGCTGCCGCCAGATTAATATTGTCGGTCGACGGTTCGCGACCAATGGCCCAGATCAGGCAATCAACGGTTTCACTGCGGCCATCTTCCAGTTCCAGAGTCAGACTGCCGTCGGCGTTTTTCACCACCGCTTTCGGCACGGCGTGAGTATGCAGTTGCGGGCCTTCGGCGTTCATCACCTCAACCAGCGTTTCGCTAATCATCGGGTCAAAACTGCGCAGCGGCGCATGTTTACGGACAAACAGATGCGTTTTCGCCCCCAGCGCGTTGATAACGCCAGCCAGTTCAACGGCGATATAACCTGCGCCTACCACCGCGACGCGCTCCGGCAAGGCAGACAGCGCAAAGAAACCGTCGGAATCAATGCCGTATTCCACGCCTGGAATGCTCGGATGGCTCGGACGGCCGCCGGTAGCGATCAAAATATGGTCGGCGGTGATGGTTTCGCCGTTCACTTCAATGGTTTTGGCATCGACAAAGCGGGCAAAGCCTTTAATCACATCCACGTTATTTTTGCCCAGCACGTTGTCGTATGAAGTATGGATGCGGTCAATATACGCGGTACGGCTGGTAATCAGCTTGCTCCAGTCGAACTGATTAATCGTGGTGTCAAAACCGTAGTCCGGGCCATACAGATGAATCGCTTCACGAATCTGCGCGGCATGCCACATCACTTTCTTCGGCACGCAGCCCACGTTAACACAGGTGCCGCCCAGCTCTTTGGCTTCGATGAGCGCGCATTTCTGGCCGTACATAGCGGCGCGGTTAATCGAGGCGATACCGCCGCTGCCGCCGCCGATAGCGATGTAATCATAGTGTTTGGTCATGACCGCTCCTTTATGTTCGTTGTCGGACGGATAGATTCTGCGCTACCCGCCAAAATATTCGCGATTGTATACCTGAAGGTGAAAGGTTCCACCGATGGCTGTGATTACTCCGGCACGATCCAGCTTACCGAAGTGTGTCCGTGACCGTTTGGCGCCAACCTGCTGTGCAGCCACGGTAGCACGTTGTTCATCTGCTGCTCCAGTTTCCACGGCGGGTTAACCACGATCATACCGGACGCCGTCATCCCGCGCTGATCGCTGTCCGGGCGGATCGCCAGCTCAATTTGCAGGATTTTACGGATGCCGGTGGCCTCCAGATCATGAATCATGCGCTTAATTTGCTGGCGGAGCACCACCGGATACCATAGCGCGTATGTACCGGTGGCGAAACGTTTATAACCCTCGCTGATGCCGCTGACTACCGCCTGGTAATCGGTTTTCATTTCATAAGGTGGGTCAATGAGGATCAGACCGCGGCGGGAAACCGGCGGCAATTTGGCTTTCAGTTGCTGATAGCCGTCAGCGCGTTCCACGCGGGCGCGGTTGTCTTTTTGAAACTCCGCGCGCAACAGTGGGAAGTCGCTGGGATGCAATTCCGTGAGTTGCAGACTGTCCTGCTCACGCAGCAACTGGCGGGCGATTAACGGGGAGCCCGGATAGTAGCGTAACTGCCCGCTGCGGTTGAAATGTTTTACGACGCTAATATACGGTTCCAGTTCGGCGGGCAGATCGTCCTGCTGCCAGATACGGGCGATGCCTTCCAGATACTCTCCGGTACGTTCAGCATGTTCGCTGCCCAACTGATAACGCCCCGCGCCCGCGTGCGTGTCCAGATAGAGAAACGGTTTTTCTTTCTCTTTTAGCGACTCGATGATCAGGCTCTGAACGGTATGTTTAAGGACGTCGGCGTGGTTGCCAGCGTGAAAGCTGTGACGATAACTGAGCATGGATGCAGATATTCCGGGAAGTAAACAAGTTAGCCGATAGTTTACCGCAGATCCGCGCAGATTACCCCAGTACCGCCATGTTGTTTCGCGCGTTGTGAAAGTATTGCAAGACGTGTTCGTATCATCAAACCGTCAACTGCGCAGGCCAGCATCGCCTGTGGGCAAGGTAGTAGTTTTGACCTGGCGTTATTTTTAATGAAAGGAACCATAATGAAACTACACATTACTGTACTGGCGTCATCTCTGGCGCTGGCGATGCCGGCACTGGCGAAAGATATTCCCCTGTCCCAGGCGGAGTCGATAGCGAAAAGCGTGACGCCCGACTCGGCGAGCGTCGCCTTTAATGACCTTGAGGCTCAATGGCTGACACAGTTGCGTAAGGCATTACAAGGCGATACCGCCGCGTTGACTCGCGACGCCCTGGCTCAGATGCGACAGAATTCCATCCAGGCGGATAATGCCTGGTTACAGGCTAGCGGTTATGATTTTCATACTACTGAGAATCAACAGATGGGGATTACCCTACTTTCCGCCTTCAATACATTGCCGGAAGCAGTATTGAAAGACAATCTGGCGACGGTGACGGCGATTAATCACGATGCCGATGTTAATACTCGTCACCAGGCGCTGGCGGATGCGGAAAGCGTGGAGTATCTCTATTTCCTGAGCGACGCAATGGGGCCGCGGCTGGGGCGGGCATTTCTCGCCGCTTATGATAAAGGTGAGTTGGGCAAAGCGGCGGCGTTGATTAAAGCCTCGGAAGTCAGCACCGGCGCGGCGAAAAAATATTTTCATTACCCGCGTCCTTACCAGGTGCCGGGTAATACTATCCATTTGACGCCGGATGATGTGGTGGTAAAAGATGGTCATCCTTATACCGCGGGTGGCGGTGCTTTCCCCAGCGGACACACGAATACCGGTTATACGGATGCGCTGTTGATGGCGGAAATGATCCCGGAACGCTTTGATGCGCTGGTGATTCGTGGCGCGCGTTATGGCTATTCTCGCCTGGTCCTTGGCGTACACTATCCGCTGGATGTGATGGGCGCGCGGATGGTCGCGCAGCGTAATGTCGCGCATTACCTTAACGATCCGTATTATCGTACGTTGTTCAACGAAGCTCGCGCTCAACTGCGCGAGGCGCTGGTGAAAGAGTGCGGTACGACGATTGTCGAATGCGCGGCATCGGCCGGAAAAGACGATCCGTACCGCGATCCGGCCATGCATACCTTCTACCGCTTCACCATGACTTATAACCTGCCGCAACAGAAAGGCGAGCATCAGCCGTTGAAAATACCAAAAGGCGCCGATGTTCTGCTACAGACAGCGCTGCCGAACCTGTCGCCAGCGCAGCGTCAGGCGTTAATGGAAGAGACGGCGTTACCGGCAGGATATCCGTTGTCGGGCGAGACCGAGGATCAACAGTTCTGGCAGCGTCTGGATCTGTCCGCTGCTTACGAGATGGCGAGAAAAACGCGCTGACGTTGTCACCCGGCTTATAAAACGTAAGCCGGGATGATGTTAAAGGGGCGGCTTATTGCAGCGATACCCACGTCTGTACGCTGTCCATCATTGAAATTCCCCTTACTATCCCCCATTCTAGATCTCATCGCGAGAGCGCCAAAAGCGCGCTCCACTCACCTTCTTCTACAGGACTGCGCATATGACCAATCCATTACTAACGTCTTTTTCACTGCCGCCTTTTTCTGCAATTAAACCGGAGCATGTGGTGCCTGCGGTCACCAAAGCGTTGGCCGATTGCCGGGCGGCGGTAGAAGGCGTTGTGGCGCATGGCGCGCCGTATAGCTGGGAAAACCTCTGCCAGCCGTTGGCGGAAGCCGACGATGTTCTGGGGCGTATTTTCTCGCCAATTAGCCACTTAAACTCGGTGAAAAATAGTCCGGAGCTGCGTGAAGCCTACGAACAGACGCTGCCGCTGCTGTCTGAATACAGCACCTGGGTTGGGCAACATGAAGGACTGTACAACGCGTACCGCGACCTGCGCGACGGCGATCATTACGCCACGCTGAATACCGCGCAGAAGAAAGCGGTTGATAACGCGCTGCGTGATTTTGAACTGTCCGGCATTGGCCTGCCGAAAGAGAAACAGCAGCGTTACGGCGAAATCGCCACTCGCCTGTCTGAGCTGGGCAACCAGTACAGCAATAATGTGCTCGATGCCACCATGGGCTGGACGAAGCTCATCACCGACGAAGCCGAGCTGGCGGGAATGCCGGAAAGCGTGCTCGCCGCCGCTAAAGCCCAGGCGGAAGCCAAAGAGCAGGAAGGTTACCTGCTGACCCTGGATATCCCGAGCTATCTGCCGGTCATGACCTACTGCGACAACCAGGCGTTGCGCGAAGAGATGTATCGCGCCTATTCCACTCGCGCCTCCGATCAGGGGCCGAACGCGGGGAAATGGGATAACAGCCCGGTGATGGAAGAAATTCTTGCGCTGCGCCATGAACTGGCGCAACTGCTGGGCTTCGAAAATTATGCCCATGAATCGCTGGCCACCAAAATGGCGGAAAATCCGCAGCAGGTGCTCGACTTCCTGACCGATTTGGCGAAACGCGCCCGTCCGCAGGGGGAAAAAGAGCTGGCCCAGCTGCGCGCCTTCGCCAAAGCCGAATTTGGCGTTGAGGAGCTGCAACCGTGGGATATCGCGTACTACAGTGAAAAGCAAAAACAGCACCTGTACAGCATCAGCGATGAGCAGCTACGTCCGTACTTCCCGGAAAACAAAGCCGTGAATGGCCTGTTTGAAGTGGTGAAACGTATTTACGGCATCACCGCCAAAGAGCGTACTGACGTTGATGTCTGGCACCCGGAAGTGCGTTTCTTTGAACTGTATGACGAAAATAACGAGCTGCGCGGCAGCTTCTACCTTGACCTGTACGCGCGCGAACACAAACGCGGCGGGGCGTGGATGGACGACTGTGTCGGCCAGATGCGTAAAGCGGACGGCACATTGCAAAAGCCGGTCGCTTATCTGACCTGTAATTTCAACCGTCCGGTGAACGGTAAACCCGCTCTGTTTACCCATGACGAAGTGATCACCCTGTTCCACGAGTTTGGTCATGGCTTGCATCATATGTTGACCCGCATTGAGACCGCCGGGGTCTCCGGCATCAGCGGGGTGCCGTGGGACGCGGTCGAACTGCCAAGCCAGTTTATGGAAAACTGGTGCTGGGAGCCGGAAGCGCTGGCGTTTATCTCCGGCCACTATGAAACCGGCGAGCCGTTGCCGAAGGAACTGCTGGATAAAATGCTGGCGGCGAAAAACTATCAGGCGGCGCTGTTTATTCTGCGTCAGCTGGAGTTCGGTCTGTTTGATTTCCGTCTGCATGCGGAATTTAATCCGCAGCAAGGAGCGAAAATTCTTGAGACGCTCTTTGAAATTAAAAAACAGGTCGCCGTGGTGCCGTCACCGACATGGGGTCGCTTTCCACATGCGTTCAGCCATATCTTTGCTGGCGGCTATGCGGCAGGCTACTACAGCTATCTGTGGGCCGACGTACTGGCGGCGGACGCTTATTCCCGCTTTGAGGAAGAAGGCATTTTCAACCGTGAGACCGGTCAGTCGTTCCTTGATAACATCCTGACTCGCGGTGGTTCTGAAGAGCCGATGGAACTCTTTAAACGCTTCCGTGGCCGTGAACCACAACTGGACGCGATGCTGGAGCATTACGGGATTAAAGGCTGATTTTACGTGCAAATCTGCTTAATGGATGAAACGGGCGCCACAGACGGCGCCTTATCTGCTCTGGCTGCCCGCTGGGGACTGGAGCATGACGAAGACAACCCGATGGCGCTGGTATTGACGCCGCAACATCTGGAGCTGCGCAAGCGCGACGAACCGAAGCTCGGCGGCATTTTCGTCGATTTTGTCGGCGGCGCGATGGCCCATCGACGTAAGTTCGGCGGCGGGCGCGGCGAAGCGGTGGCGAAGGCGGTCGGTATTAAGGGCGATTATCTGCCGGATGTGGTCGATGCCACGGCCGGACTGGGGCGCGATGCGTTTGTACTGGCGTCCGTCGGTTGCCGCGTGCGGATGCTGGAGCGTAATCCGGTGGTCGCCGCGTTGCTCGATGACGGTCTGGCGCGCGGCTACGCCGATGCGGATATTGGCGGCTGGCTTCAGGAGCGTTTGCAGTTGATTCATGCTTCCAGCCTGACGGCGTTAACCGATATCACGCCGCGCCCGCAGGTGGTCTACCTCGATCCGATGTTTCCTCACCGGCAGAAAAGCGCGCTGGTGAAGAAAGAGATGCGGGTGTTTCAGTCGTTGGTGGGGCCGGATTTAGACGCCGACGGACTGCTGGAACCGGCGCGTCAGTTGGCGACCAAACGCGTGGTGGTCAAACGTCCCGATTATGCGCCGCCGCTGGCGGATGTCGCGACGCCCAACGCCATCGTCACCAAAGGGCATCGGTTTGATATTTATGCCGGAACCCCTCTGACGGAGTAACGGATTGCCCGATGGCGTTGCGCTTATCGGGCCTACGATTCTCAATTATTTGTAGGCCGGATAAGGCGTAAGCCGCATCCGGCACTGAGTATTACTGTTCGGTACCTGGCGTATTAATCATTCGGTTTAACCACGGCACCATAATGGCCATCACCACGGTGACCGCCAGCGTTACCAGACCAATTTTGCTAAAGACGCCGGTATAAATTGGCAGCGTCTGCAACGGATCGGTGATGTTTTCCGGTACGGCAGTGAAGGTCGCCACATAACCGCCGAGCAGGAAGGCGGCGGCCTGGGTCAGGAACCACATTCCCAGAATAAAACCCATCAGATGCTGCGGCACCAGAGCGGCGACCATTGCCAGCCCCAGCGCGCTAATCAGCAGCTCGCCCAGACTCTGGAACAGATACACCAGCACGATAAACCACGGCGACGTCAATCCTTGCGCATCGGCAAACCACATCCCGGCGGCGGCGGCGGTCAGAAAACCCAGCGCGCAGAGGAACATGCCGAGCGTAAACTTCATCGGCATAGTCAGATCTTTGCCTTTGCTACCCAGTCGGGTGTAAATCGCTGCCAGTACCGGACTGGCGACGACCACCCAGAATGGGTTCAGCGCCTGAAAACTCACCGGGTTAATGGCGAATCCAAGAATTTCATGATGCACGTTATTAATCGCAAAGAAGTTCAGCGAGGTAGGCATCTGCGCATACAGAATGTAAAACAGCACGGCTTCAATCATCAGAATAAACGCCACGAACATTTTATTGCGGCCGGTTTTATCCAGACGAAACGCTTCGCGAAAGAAGAAAATAGTGACGACGATAGAAAGGACGATGAGCACCAGATTGGCAATCTTAACGTTGTGCATCAGCCAGGCGCAGAGGAAAATCATGACGACGGTGCCGAGTAGTACCAGCAGCAAATTACGAAAACGTAGCGGTTTATGATCCGGTTCAGAACCGATATTTTTCACCATGCCACGGCAGGCGAAGTACACCAGAAGCGCAACAATTAAACCAGCGCCGCACAGATTATAGGTCACCGCATAGCCAAATTTATCGGCAATCACCGGCGCCAGCGATAGCGATAACAAAGAACCGATGTTAATCGACATATAAAACAGGGTGAAAGCGCCATCCAGCCGGGGATCTTTAGGCTGATAGCATTTAGAGAGCAGGCTGGCGGGATTGGCTTTAAATAACCCGTTGCCCACGGCAATCGTACCCAGTGCGATAAAAATCAGATCGGGATTTAATAGCGACATGCCGGTCATAAAATAGCCAATCGCCAGCACAATCGCGCCCAGGACCAGGGTGCGTTTAGTCCCTAACAGATGGTCGCCAACATAGCCGCCGATGGAGATCAGGCCATAAACCAGCGCCGCAAAAGCGCCAAAGGTAATAAAGGCCTGTTCCTGAGAAAAACCCAATTGTTTAACGAAAAAGACCGCCAGGATGCCCTGGACGCCGTAATAGCCAAATCGTTCCCATAATTCTACAAAAAAGATCATGAAGAATGGACGAGGTTGCTGCAGCAAGCCCGTAGGTGCAGTTGTATTCATATTCCTTCGCCTTTTAATGCCATCCCGAAACGTATGAGCGCGTATATCAAAACGCGCCGAAAAGACTTACCCTGATATAGACTGCGGTTATTAGCCTGATCAATAGGTTATTATACAAATGATACGCAAACTAATTAGTGGATCACACTAATTATGTTTGGTGTGATGGAATGATGTACTGAGTACTGCGAAGAAGGGGGGATAAACAAAACGCCCACATAAGCGGGCGTTTTGTTGAGAGCCGGAATTTGCCTGATGGTTCAGGCCAACCTGATTGACTATAGACCAGACGCGGTCTTAGCCGCCAGCCGGCACGGCAAGTATTACTCTTCTTCGTCGCGCAGCGGAACAATCAGCATGTCAACGTGAACGGTGTTGATCAGCTGGCGCGCAGAAGACATCAGTTTGCTCCAGAAGTCCTGGTGATGACCGCAAACGACCAGATCCATATCGTATTTCTTGATGGCGTCAACCAGCACCTGGCCCAAATCGCCGCTACCGCTCAGGGTTTCAGTGATAGGGTAGCCAGCGTTGGTAGACAGCTCGGTCAGCGCGTGGTGGGTTTCTTCGGAGATACGTTTCTGCATATCGCCCAGATTGACGTCAATCAGACCGGTGTACAGGTCTGAATAATTCACGTCAACGTGGATGAGGGAGATTTTCGCGTTGTAGGGGCGCGCCATAGAGACCGCTTTTTCAACCAGAACTTTACTTTCCGGGGAGAGATCAACTGCGATAAGAATGTGTTTATAAGCCATAGTGTTACTCCTTCCATAAGTTGTCGATGACCATTGAGCTACTGGCGTTTCTTATGCCGCCGCGTCACCCGCGTCCTGCGAACTCTATGCGCGGGGCTAGCTCAGCCGTTTACCATAACTATCCTTACATTATAGCGACCAGGATAATCCGTCAATCTGCCTTGCTTGCCAGCTAGTTAAACAAAATTTTCAGGGAATTGCATTGATAGTGATTAACCTTCTGGTAAAAAAATTAACTGATCTCCTACAATGTGTATAAGAGCCGTTCGAATGCGGAGCGCTAATATGGACGGCTTTCGTAGTACTCTTTCACTGATTGTCTGGCAGGGTATCGGGGAGCGGTAGTCCCGGAGAGGAACTCCGTGGGCGGGTCGCCGGGGAGGAGATATGATAAGCACCGTCTCACTATTCTGGGCTTTATGTGTCGTTTGCATTGTTAATATGGCGCGCTATTTCTCATCGCTACGCGCACTGTTAGTGGTACTTCGTGGTTGCGATCCTTTGCTCTATCAATATGTCGATGGCGGCGGCTTCTTTACCACGCATGGTCAGCCCAACAAACAGGTGCGCCTGGTATGGTATATCTACGCTCAGCGCTATCGCGATCATCATGATGAAGAATTTATTCGCCGTTGTGAACGCGTGCGCCGCCAGTTTCTGCTGACCAGCGCGTTATGCGGTTTGGTGGTGGTGAGCTTGATTGCGCTCATGATTTGGCACTGAATAAAAAAAGCGGGCCAGTTTCCTGACCCGCTTGTGTTAGATAAGCCTCCCGGATGACGCCGCTTGTAGCGGCCTGTCAGGCCTGTGTTGCTTCATTCTGACAGGCCGGATTAGCGACAGCGCTATCCGGCCCATTTGGCTTAAATAATCTTCAGGGAAAGCCAGTACAGCACGCCGGAAAGAATAATCGCCGCCGGTAACGTAAATACCCAGGCCATCAGAATGCTGGTCACGGTTTTACGCTGCAACCCGCCGCCATCAACGACCATGGTTCCCGCCACTGAAGAGGAGAGGACGTGAGTGGTAGAAACTGGCATACCGGTGTAGCTGGCAAGACCGATAGAGACTGCCGCCGTCATCTGCGCCGACATTCCCTGCGCATACGTCATGCCTTTTTTACCAATTTTCTCGCCGATAGTGGTCGCCACGCGACGCCAGCCGATCATCGTACCAATACCCAGCGCCAACGCCACTGCCATAATGATCCACACCGGCGCATACTCAATGGTGCTTAACATATCGGTCTTCAGCTTTTTCAGCAGGCGCTGGTCATCGCTGCTTACGCCAGGCAGTTTCACGACTTTGTCGGTCGTGTCGGAAATGCACAGCATAATGCGACGCAACTGGCTACGCTGTTCAACGCTTAACTTGTCGTAGCTTTCCACGTTTGCCAGCATCCCTTTCGCACGGTTAAGCGCGTTAATGGTGTTAGCCGGATGGCAGTGGAATTCAGTCGGTTCAGTTGCGCCCGGTTCCGGAGAGGGAATCAGTTGGTCAACGCCGGTGACGGCTTTCAGCAGGTCAGGACGCTGCTCAAAGTACGTTTCGACATTGTTGATAGCATCGCGCGTACGGGTGATTTCGTAGCTGGAGGCATTCATATTGACCACGAAACCCGCAGGCGCGACGCCAATCAGCACCAGCATGACCAGGCCAATGCCTTTCTGACCATCGTTCGCGCCATGCGAAAACGCCACGCCGATAGCTGAGAGGATCAGCGCGATACGCGTCCAGAACGGCGGCTTTTTCTTGCCGTCTTTCTTTTCACGTTCGGCTGGCGTCAGGTGGATACGGGCGCGTTTCTTAGTACCGCTCCAGTAGCGGCGCAGCAAGAAAATCAGACCGCCGGCGAATACCAGACCGACAATAGGGGAGATAATGAGTGAACCGAAAATATTGATAACTTTCGGGATGTTAAGCGCATCCACCACTGACGTGCCGGTCATCATCGCATTAGTTAAACCGATGCCGATAATGGCGCCAATCAGCGTGTGGGAACTGGACGCCGGCAACCCGAAATACCAGGTACCGAGGTTCCAGATAATCGCCGCCAGCAACATGGAAAAGACCATAGCGAGGCCGTGCGCGGAACCCATGTTGAGCAGGAGATCCGTCGGTAGCATATGCACAATGGCATACGCCACGCTGAGACCCCCCAGCAAAACGCCAAAAAAGTTAAACACCGCCGCCATGACAACCGCCAGCTGCGAACGCATTGCACGGGTGTAAATCACGGTTGCGACTGCATTGGCTGTGTCATGGAAGCCGTTAATCGCTTCGTAGAACAGCACAAAAGCCAGAGCAAGCAATAATAAAAGCCCGGTATGTAAATCCAGGCCAGCAAACAAATGTAGCATAGGACGTTACGCCATTTTGAGGACATGAACGCGGCGCATTATCAGTGACTTTGGCGGCGCGGGCAAAGTGAAATATAGACTTTTTTTGATGTACTTCGTGCTTTGTTTGATATCACTAAAGAATTATCTTATATATTTCAGATAAATACCATTTTCAGGCGCTTTTCGCGCTGGTGCGACCACTGAGGAAACTTTACAATTCCCGCCCGAATTTGAGAGAGGAAGGCGACGTGGAAAGGTTTGATGCCGTTATTATAGGCGCTGGCGCAGCGGGCATGTTTTGCGCCGCGCAGGCAGGACAGGCGGGTAGCCGCGTGCTGCTCATCGATAATGGCAAGAAGCCAGGACGTAAAATCCTCATGTCCGGCGGTGGGCGCTGCAACTTTACTAATCTTTATGTTGAGCCTGCTGCGTATTTGAGCCAGAACCCCCACTTTTGTAAATCAGCGTTAGCCCGCTATACCCAGTGGGACTTTATCGATCTGGTCGGCAGGTATGGGATAGCCTGGCATGAGAAAACGCTGGGACAGCTTTTTTGCGATGATTCCGCCCAACGCATTGTCGATATGCTGGTTGCCGAGTGCGACAAAGGCGGCGTAACGATGCGCCTGCGTAGCGAGGTACTGAGCGTCGAGCGTGATGAGTCGAGTTTCATACTGGCGCTGAACGGCGAGACGGTGACTACGCAAAAGCTGGTGATTGCCAGCGGTGGCCTGTCGATGCCGGGGCTTGGCGCATCGCCGTTTGGCTATAAAATCGCCGAACAGTTTGGTCTCAAGGTGTTGCCGACGCGCGCCGGGCTGGTGCCCTTTACGCTGCATAAGCCGCTGTTAGAACAGCTCCAGACGCTGTCTGGCGTCTCTGTGCCCTGCGTGATTACCGCCCGCAATGGCACGGTATTTCGGGAAAACCTACTTTTTACCCATCGTGGGCTGTCCGGCCCCGCTGTTTTACAGATTTCCAGCTACTGGCAACCGGGCGAGTTAGTGAGCATTAACTTATTGCCGGACCTCTCGCTGGAAGACGTTCTCAATGAACAGCGTAACGCGCACCCGAACCAGAGTCTGAAGAACACGCTGGCGATGCATTTGCCGAAACGGTTGGTGGAGTGTTTACAACAGTTGGGGCACATCCCGGATGTATCGCTCAGGCAGTTGAACGTTCGTGACCAGCAGGCGTTAGTTGACACGCTTACGGCCTGGCAAGTGCAGCCTAACGGCACCGAAGGCTATCGGACAGCGGAAGTGACGCTGGGCGGCGTGGATACAAACGAACTATCATCGCGGACTATGGAAGCGCGCCGCGTGCCGGGTCTCTATTTTATCGGCGAAGTGATGGACGTCACCGGCTGGTTGGGCGGCTATAACTTCCAGTGGGCGTGGTCGAGCGCCTGGGCCTGCGCGCAGGATTTGGCGGCAAAACGCTAAGTACCATTACAAACAATAAGCGAATAGACATCCCGGACAGAGGTGTTAGTATCGATTTATAGCAGTTATGAGTATGCGTGTTTCATTTACGGCCAGGAACGCTGATGATGACAACATTACTCCCTCTTTTTCGGGTACCTACATCATTCACTCCCTTTGACGGCGAGCGCTTCATCGGCGTCTGTTCGTCGTCTGGCCCCTTTTCTTTTTTCATTCTTATCCCGAATGGAAACCCCCGCTGAGCGCACGCCCGGCGGACTTTGTGACACGCATGGTTAGACAACAGGGATTACGGCGGGTCGATTATGGACAAAATGAAGCGTCATCTGGTGTGGTGGGGAGCGGGGATTCTTGTGGTGGTGGCCGCGATAGCCTGGTGGATGCTGCGCCCTGCGGGAATACCGGAGGGGTTTGCCGCCAGCAACGGCAGAATTGAAGCCACCGAAGTGGATATTGCCACTAAGATTGCCGGGCGTATTGATACCATCCTCGTTTCGGAAGGGCAGTTCGTTCGTCAGGGCGAGGTGCTGGCGAAAATGGATACCCGCGTATTGCAGGAGCAGCGGCTGGAGGCGATCGCGCAAATCAAAGAAGCCGAAAGCGCGGTTGCCGCCGCCCGTGCCTTGCTGGAGCAACGCCAGAGTGAAATGCGCGCCGCGCAGTCGGTCGTCAAACAGCGGGAAGCTGAGCTGGACTCCGTCTCTAAACGTCACGTGCGTTCCCGTTCGCTGTCGCAGCGTGGCGCGGTATCTGTACAACAGTTAGATGACGATCGCGCGGCGGCGGAAAGCGCGCGCGCCGCCCTGGAGACCGCCAAAGCGCAGGTATCTGCGGCAAAAGCGGCGATTGAGGCGGCGCGTACCAGTATTATCCAGGCGCAAACGCGCGTGGAAGCGGCGCAGGCGACCGGGCGGCGTATTGTCGCCGACATCGACGACAGCGAATTAAAAGCGCCGCGCGATGGACGCGTGCAGTACCGCGTTGCGGAGCCGGGCGAAGTGTTATCGGCTGGCGGCCGGGTGTTGAACATGGTCGATCTCAGCGACGTTTATATGACATTTTTCCTGCCGACCGAACAGGCGGGGTTGTTGAAGATCGGCGGCGAAGCGCGACTGGTGCTGGACGCCGCGCCGGATCTGCGTATTCCGGCGACGATCAGTTTTGTCGCCAGCGTGGCGCAGTTCACACCCAAAACCGTGGAAACCCACGATGAACGGTTAAAGCTGATGTTCCGCGTCAAAGCGCGTATTCCGCCAGAGCTGCTGCGACAGCATCTGGAATATGTCAAAACCGGTTTGCCGGGAATGGCATGGGTTCGTCTGGATGAGCGCGTGCCCTGGCCTGACGATCTGAACGTGAGGTTGTCGCAATGACGTCGCTGACGCTGGTGCCTGTTCCTCCCGTGGCGCAGCTTGAGGGGGTGAGCCAGCATTACGGAAAAACGGTCGCGCTGAACAATATCACGCTGGACATTCCCGCCCGTAGTATGGTCGGGCTGATTGGTCCGGACGGGGTGGGTAAGTCGAGCCTGCTGTCGCTGATTTCTGGCGCGCGGGTGATTGAGCAAGGGAACGTTATCGTCCTGGGCGGCGATATGCGCGATGCGAAACATCGCCGCGACGTCTGTCCGCGCATCGCCTGGATGCCGCAGGGGCTGGGGAAAAACCTTTATCACACGTTATCGGTTTATGAGAACGTCGATTTTTTCGCTCGCCTCTTTGGTCATGACAAAGCTGAACGCGAAGCGCGTATTACCGAGTTGCTGAACAGCACCGGCCTGGCGCCGTTTCGTGACCGTCCTGCCGGGAAGCTGTCCGGTGGGATGAAACAAAAGCTGGGGCTGTGCTGTGCGCTGATTCATGACCCGGAATTGCTGATTCTTGATGAGCCTACCACCGGCGTGGACCCGCTCTCCCGCGCTCAGTTCTGGGACTTAATCGACAGTATCCGCCAACGGCAGACCAATATGAGCGTGTTGGTCGCAACGGCCTATATGGAAGAGGCGGAGCGTTTTGACTGGCTGGTGGCGATGAATGCGGGCGAGATACTGGCAACCGGCAGCGCGCAGCAACTGCGGGCAAAAACCCATAGCGCGACGCTGGAACAGGCGTTTATCGCCCTGTTGCCAGAAGCGCAGCGCCAGGCGCATAAGCCAGTGGTGATCCCGCCCTATCACGCTGAGCAGGAAGAGATTGCCATTGAGGCGAAAGATCTGACCATGCGCTTCGGTAAGTTCGTCGCGGTTGACCATGTTAATTTCCGCATTCCGCGCGGCGAGATTTTTGGCTTCCTCGGTTCAAACGGTTGCGGCAAATCGACCACCATGAAAATGCTGACCGGTCTGCTTCCCGCCAGCGAAGGCCAGGCCTGGCTATTTGGCCAGCCGGTAGACCCGAACGACATCGATACCCGTCGCCGGGTCGGGTATATGTCGCAGGCTTTTTCGCTCTATAACGAACTCACCGTGCGGCAGAATCTGGAACTTCATGCCCGCCTGTTTCATATTCCGCCAGCGGAGATCCCGGCGCGTGTCGCGCAGATGATCGAACGCTTTATGCTAACGGAGGTGGAAGATACGCTCCCCGCTTCGTTGCCGCTCGGTATCCGCCAGCGTTTATCGCTGGCGGTAGCGGTGATCCATCGCCCGGAAATGCTGATTCTTGATGAGCCAACGTCCGGCGTTGATCCGGTCGCCAGGGATATGTTCTGGCAGCTTATGGTCGATCTTTCGCGTCAGGATAAGGTGACGATTTTTATCTCGACCCATTTTATGAACGAAGCGGAACGTTGCGACCGAATGTCATTGATGCACGCCGGTAAAGTGCTCGCCAGCGGTACGCCGCAGGAATTGGTGCAACAGCGGGGCGCGGCCAATCTGGAGGCGGCGTTTATTTCCTGGCTACAGGAAGCTGCGGGAGCGGCTCCTGAAACCCCAATACCGCCATCCCAGACGCCCGCCGCGTCAGGTAAACCGTCGCGGCAGGGATTGAGCTTCCGGCGTTTGTTCAGCTACAGTCGCCGCGAAGCGCTGGAGCTACGCCGCGATCCGGTACGCTCGACGCTGGCGCTGCTGGGAACGGTAATTCTGATGCTGATTATGGGCTATGGCATCAGTATGGACGTGGAGAACCTGCGTTTTGCCGTACTCGACCGCGATCAAACCGTCAGCAGCCAGGCATGGTCGCTCAATCTGGCGGGATCGCGCTATTTTATCGAACAGCCGCCGCTCGCCAGCTATGACGAGCTTGACCGGCGGATGCGTTCGGGAGAGTTGGCGGTTGCCATTGAGATCCCGCCTAATTTTGGCCGCGATATTGCTCGCGGTACGCCAGCGCAGATTGGCGTCTGGGTGGATGGCGCCATGCCCAGCCGCGCCGAGACGGTGAAGGGGTACGTTCAGGCGATGCACCAAAGCTGGCTGCAGGAGGCGGCAAGTCGTCAGCCGAACCCGGTTAAACAGACCGGGCTGCTCAACATTGAAACGCGCTATCGTTATAACCCGGATGTGAAAAGTCTGCCCGCTATCGTTCCGGCGGTCATTCCGCTGCTGCTCATGATGATCCCGTCAATGCTTAGCGCCCTGAGCGTGGTGCGGGAGAAAGAGCTGGGGTCGATGATTAATCTGTACGTAACGCCGACGACGCGCAGCGAATTTTTGCTGGGTAAACAACTGCCGTATATCGCGCTGGGTATGCTGAACTTCTTGCTACTGTGCGCGCTGTCGGTCTTTGTGTTCGGCGTGCCGCTGAAAGGCAGCTTTCTCACGCTTACCCTCGCGGCGCTACTTTACGTCATCATCGCCACCGGTCTGGGGCTGCTGATCTCTACGTTTATGAAGAGCCAAATCGCCGCTATTTTTGGGACGTCGATTATTACCCTCATTCCGGCAACACAATTTTCCGGCATGATCGATCCGGTGGCTTCGCTGGAAGGACCGGGAAGATGGATCGGCGAGATCTACCCGACCAGCCATTTTCTGACGATCGCGCGCGGGACGTTTTCCAAAGCGTTGGATCTGTCCGATCTCTGGCCGTTATTTATGCCGTTACTGATTGCCGTCCCGGTGGTGATGGGTCTGAGCATTCTGCTGCTGAAAAAACAGGAGGGGTAATGCGCGGATTACGTAATATTTATAACCTCGGCGTCAAAGAACTGCGCAGTCTGCTGGGCGACAAAGCGATGCTGGCGCTGATCGTCTTCGCCTTTACGATTTCGGTTTACTCCTCCGCTACCGTCCTGCCCGGTTCGTTGCATCTTGCCCCTATCGCCATCGCCGATATGGATCAGTCACAGTTGTCGAACCGTATTGTGAATAGTTTTTACCGCCCGTGGTTTCTGCCGCCGGAGATGATTACGGCAACGGAAATGGATGCCGGACTGGATGCCGGACGCTATACCTTTGCGGTCAATATTCCGCCGAATTTCCAGCGTGATGTGCTGGCCGGACGTCAGCCTGATATTCAGGTTAACGTCGATGCGACGCGCATGAGCCAGGCGTTTACCGGCAACAGTTATATCCAGAATATTATTAGCGGCGAGGTCAACAGCTTTGTGGCGCGCGCGCGGGGAGATAACGTTCAGCCGGTGTCGCTGGAGATTCGGATGCGCTTTAACCCGAATCTGGACCCGGCGTGGTTTGGCGGCGTGATGGCGATTATCAACAACATTACCATGCTGGCGATAGTGCTGACCGGATCGGCGCTGATCCGCGAGCGAGAACACGGCACGGTAGAGCATCTGTTGGTGATGCCGGTCACGCCCTTTGAGATCATGATGGCAAAAGTATGGTCGATGGGGCTGGTCGTGCTGGTGGTTTCCGGTTTGTCTTTGATGCTGATGGTGAAAGGCGTACTTGGCGTACCGATTGAAGGATCGATCCCATTGTTTATGTTGGGCGTAGCGCTGAGCCTGTTCGCCACCACTTCAATTGGGATTTTTATGGGCACCATCGCCCGTTCGATGCCGCAGCTGGGGTTATTAATGATTCTGGTACTGTTGCCGCTACAAATGCTTTCCGGCGGTTCCACGCCGCGCGAAAGTATGCCGCAGGCGGTGCAGGATATTATGCTGACCATGCCGACGACGCATTTTGTCAGCCTTGCCCAGGCTATTCTTTATCGCGGCGCAGGTTTGAGCATCGTCTGGCCGCAGTTCCTGACCCTGCTGGCGATAGGCGGCGTGTTCTTCCTGATAGCGCTGTTACGCTTCAGAAAAACGATTGGCACAATGGCGTAAACATTATTGCCGGAGGGCGGCTGCGCCTTATCTGGCCTACAAACGACAGACGTGCGAGCGTAGGCCGGGCAAGCGAAGCGCCCCCGGCAAGGCGCTGGGGCGTTAGTCTTCTTTCGGCAAACACTGCAAGTGGCCGTGGCGCACGCCGCGCTGGGCGATAACATCATCGGCAAAATGCTGTACGTCGCCCATATCGCCCTTCAGAACGGCGATCTCCAGACAGTCATCGTGGTTGATATGGACGTGCAGCGTGGCGACGGATAAATCATGATGATGATGCTGGGTGGAGACGATGCGGCTGGCTAAATCCCGTTTCTCATGTTCATAAACATATGAAAGTACCGCGAAACCTTGTGTACCGTGTTCCTGGGTGGCCTCCTGCGCCAGAGCGCCGCGCAGAATATCACGGATCGCTTCGGAGCGATTGTTATAGCCGCGTCGCTGGCTCAGGCTGTCCAGCGTTTCCAGTAAATCGTCATCGAGGGTGATGGTGACACGTTGCATCTGACTTAAACCTTTTGGTATGGCGCGTCGGCGCATGGGAAGCTCCGCATTTTGTAACACACGTCCGCCGCCAGAGGGAAAAATTAATGTGTCATAACGCTTTTGTTATCGTCTGCGGCGTCAGCGTAAACGGTGTGGGGGTACAGACTGCCAGACTGAGCGTATCGAGCTGACACTGGCTGACCGACAAGGCAGAGGGCAACGTGCTGTCCACGCTGACGATTTGCCAGGCGCTGCCGCCGCGTTGTTTTACGATGGCTTCTTTACGCGTCCAGATACGCCAGAAGGCCGCCAGTTGTCGCTCCGGACGTTCCGCTTCCATTTCAGCATGTTCGCCGAGGCTGAATACCGCATTTGCCAGCGAACGCCAGTTATCGCGCGGGCGGATCACTTCAATATCGCAGCCGACTTCACCTTCGTCGCTAAGCAACAGAGCAATAGTGTCGCCGCTATGGCTGAGGTTAAACCACAGCGGCGTTCCGGCGGAAAAAGCCGGTTTACCCTGTTCGCCATACACCATCTCCGGTAGCGGCGAGAGCGCACGGGAAAGCAGCACGCGCCCGGCCAGCCAGCTTGCCCGGCGAACGCCCTGCGGTGCCTGAGCGATTAACGCGTCGGGCAATTGACCTGCGCTTAATGTTGACACTTTTCCCAGAACGATCTGGTACATATCAGGACCAACGTTGCCTATGAAGAAGAGGAGATTGTAGCATCTGTCGCCTCATCCCGGTAAACGGCTTTTCGGTCGGCCTGGCCCCAGCAAGATCGCCAGTTTGCTGCCGCCTTTAGTAGTTTCCATCCAGATTTTGCAGACGCTGGTCAAAGGAACGGACAAGAGCATCCCGACCGGGCCTAATAGCCATCCCCAGACCAATAACGAAAGAAATACCACCAGCGTGGACATTCCCAGACGATGGCCCATCATGCGTGGCTCCATAATGTTGCCAATCACCATATGGACCACCAAAAAGAGCGCGCCGACCAGTACGCACTCGTAAAAACCGTTAAATAACAGCGCCTGAATCATGGGGGGAACGGCGGAAATCACCGAGCCGATATTAGGAACGTAATTGAGCAAAAAGGCCAGTACGCCCCACATTAGCGCAAACTGAATATCCATTAACGCCAGTCCCAGCCAGATAATCGCGCCCGTCCATAAACTGAGCAGCGTTTTCAGCGCCAGATAATGCGAGACGCCTTTCAGGGCGCGGTGCAGGCCGGCAATATGGATTTGTGGATTGTTTAGCGCGAAACGTAATTTATAAGGCACGTGACGCACCTCAAACAGCATAAAAACCACGGTCATCACCAGCAGCACAATGCTTGCCATCGCGCCCGATACGCCGGTCATTAATGTTGTGGTGAAGAGCATGATTTTATCGGAATCCATCCCGCGGAGCATACGTTCCGGCGACATATGTAAATTCAGGAAGGGCATTAACTCCTGAAGGTGTAAGACCTTACGCGTCAGCTCCTTGCTGTATTTAGGCAGCATAGCGATAAATTCATTAAGCGATGCAGCAAGTACACCCACCAGCGCGGTAAGCACGATCAGCATGACGACCACCACGATAGTAATCGCCAGCGGTCGCTTCACGCCCCGACGAATAAACCAGGTCACTAATGGATTAAGAACAATGGCAAAAAAGAGCGCCAGCAAGAGTTGTACAATAATATCCGCCGCGGCATGAATCCCGGCGAGAATAATAACCAGGGAGGCCAGTTTCAGCAGAATATGCATACCCGTTTTGTCGGGTTGAGCGGTTGCCATGAAGTTTTCCTTGTTGTGTTTTTTTCTAAGTGTAGCGGCTGCCCTGATACCGATAATCTGAATCTCACTACTGATTTTCACCGCGCGCCATGATAGAAAAGAAAACATGTTGTAAAAATGCGGTGATACTCATGCCCGAACCCGTCGCTGAACCGGCGCTAAACGGATTGCGCCTCAATCTGCGTATTGTCTCCATTGTGATGTTTAACTTTGCCAGCTACCTGACCATCGGCCTGCCGCTCGCCGTCTTGCCCGGCTATGTACATGATGCGATGGGATTCAGCGCGTTCTGGGCGGGGCTTATTATCAGCCTGCAATACTTCGCCACTCTGTTAAGCCGTCCCCATGCCGGGCGGTATGCGGATGTATTAGGGCCGAAAAAAATCGTTGTCTTTGGCTTATGCGGCTGTTTTTTAAGCGGACTCGGCTACCTGCTGGCGGATATCGCCAGCGCCTGGCCGCTGATCAGTTTGTTGCTACTGGGGCTGGGTCGCGTGATTTTGGGGATTGGGCAAAGTTTTGCCGGCACCGGTTCGACACTGTGGGGCGTCGGCGTCGTCGGGTCGTTGCATATTGGTCGGGTCATCTCCTGGAACGGTATCGTCACCTACGGTGCAATGGCGATGGGCGCGCCGCTGGGCGTGCTGTGTTATGCCTGGGGCGGGTTACAGGGACTGGCGCTAACGGTGATGGGCGTGGCGCTGTTGGCGATACTGTTAGCGCTTCCACGTCCGTCGGTGAAGGCGAACAAAGGCAAGCCGCTGCCGTTTCGCGCGGTGCTGGGGCGTGTCTGGCTGTATGGTATGGCGTTGGCGCTGGCCTCGGCAGGGTTTGGCGTCATCGCGACGTTTATTACCTTATTTTATGATGCTAAAGGTTGGGATGGCGCCGCCTTTGCGCTCACGTTATTTAGCGTCGCGTTTGTCGGCACGCGTTTGCTGTTCCCTAACGGCATCAATCGTTTAGGCGGGTTGAATGTCGCCATGATCTGCTTTGGCGTGGAGATTATTGGTCTGTTACTGGTGGGGACGGCAGCCATGCCGTGGATGGCAAAAATCGGCGTTTTACTCACGGGGATGGGGTTTTCGCTGGTCTTTCCGGCGCTGGGCGTGGTGGCCGTCAAAGCCGTGCCGCCGCAGAACCAGGGTGCGGCGCTGGCGACCTATACCGTCTTTATGGATATGTCTTTGGGGGTGACCGGGCCGCTGGCGGGGCTGGTGATGACCTGGGCGGGCGTGCCGGTGATTTATCTGGCGGCGGCCGGGCTGGTAGCGATGGCGCTATTGCTGACCTGGCGCTTAAAAAAACGGCCTCCGTCTGCACTGCCGGAGGCCGCATCATCGTCGTAAAGGTTATTTAACAACCAACGTATTGATGATGTTTTCAGCCGTGGTTTGCGCTTTTTGCTGATTGTCCGCAGGCAGCGTGACCTGAATCGTCAGCAATTGGTTATCCACTTTGCCCAGCACGATGGAAGAGTACGCCGTCTGGCCTTTCGCGGAGATAATGCTGTCCAGTTGTTGCAACGTATGGCCTTTGAGCTCAATAGACTTATTGGTGACGACCTGAAGCTGCGGGTCGCGGCTACGCTGTTGCTCAAGCAGGCGGTTCGCCAGCACCGGCAACGCTTCATCGGTATTATCGCCGACGATAACAATCACCGCTTTCTGGCCCGTCGGGTCAGAATAAACGTGCATATTATTCGCCTGGGTGCCCAGCTTACCGCTTTGATCGGTCATATCCGCCGGCAGTGAGAAACTGAGTTTGCCATCCATCAGGCTGATGGGCTGACCGGAGGCCTGGCTTTCTGCGGCGGCGCTTTCTGCCGACGCTTTTGTATCGTTGTTATCACAGGCCGCAAGCCCCATAACCAGCAGGCCAATACCGGCATATTTAACCAAATTGCGCATTGACTTCTTCCTTTCGATAAACGGCCATAACGGCTCATTCGCTCATCTTATCACAACTCGGAAAACGAACCTTTAACTTGCCGGTAATGGGGAAATTTCAGATTTATCTGCCAGCTTTTTCAGCAACATATTCAGTAGAACGCCGTACATCGGCAGGAAGAAAATAATGCTGATGAGCACCTTAAAGCAATAATCCACCAGCGCAATTTCCATCCAGTGCTCGGCCATAAAGGCATCGGGGCTTCGCCAGAACGCAATGAAGAAAAAGGCAAGGGTATCGCTGATATTGCCAAACAGCGTTGAAGCGGTCGGCGCCAGCCACCAGCGACGATTTTGGCGCAGGCGGTTAAACACATGGACATCAAGGATCTGTCCCAGCGCGTAGGCCATAAAGCTGGCGGCGGCGATACGGGCGACAAACAGATTAAAGTTCGCCAACGCGGCGAAACCTTGCCAGGCGCCCATATAGAACAGCGATGACACCACATACGACACCAGCAGCGCGGGGATCATGACGGCGAAGATAATGCGGCGCGCCAGCGGTGCGCCAAAAATACGCACGGTAAGATCGGTGGCGAGAAAAATAAAAGGAAAACTAAACGCGCCCCAGGTCGTGTGGAAACCAAAAATAGTGATGGGGAGCTGCACCAGATAGTTACTGGAAATGATCACCAGTAAATGGAATAGCGATAGCCAGAACAACGCTTTTATGCGCTGTGATTGTGTAAACGGAGTCATATTGTGACCTTTTTGTTGGATGGGGTGAGGGAACCCAATAAAGAACCGCCGCATAATACTGTTTTGCGCTGGCATTGCAATGGCTAATTTTCACGCAATCGTTAACCTGCCTGGCTTACTGACGAAGATGGGCGTAAAATATCGCCGTTTTTCTACCATTGAGACGAAGATGAGCGATCTGTTTTCCTCCCCTGACCATACGCTTGACGCCCTGGGGCTGCGTTGCCCTGAACCGGTAATGATGGTGCGCAAAACGGTGCGCAACATGCAAACTGGCGAAACATTGCTGATTATCGCCGACGATCCGGCGACAACGCGTGATATTCCGGGGTTCTGTACCTTTATGGAACACGATTTGCTGGCGCAAGAGACGGAGGGTCTGCCGTACCGCTATTTATTGCGTAAAGCGCATTAACCGCACGGCAGATAGCATTCTGATTAGAAGCTTTCCCAGTTCGCCTGTTCTGCGGCGGGCTGTGGCGTTAAACCTTTGCTTAACGGCGTTGGCGACGCCTCCCGACGAGGCTGTTTCTGGATGCGGAACGCGGCGACCGCCTGACGAAGTTCGTTAGCCTGATCTTCCAGCGCCGCTGCCGCTGCTGCGGATTCCTCTACCAGCGAGGCGTTTTGCTGCGTCACGCTGTCCATTTCCGATACCGCCTGCGCCACCTGCTCAATGCCTTTGCTTTGCTCATCGGAGGCAGAGGCGATTTCGCCCATAATATCGGTCACGCGGGTCACGGCGTTAACGATCTCTTTCATGGTTTCTCCCGCTTCGCGTACCTGCGTAGAGCCGGTATCAATGCGCGACACGGAGTTTTCAATCAGCACTTTGATCTCTTTGGCGGCCTGCGCGCTACGGCTGGCCAACGTGCGTACCTCTCCGGCCACGACCGCGAATCCTCGCCCCTGTTCGCCGGCGCGGGCGGCTTCTACCGCGGCGTTCAGCGCCAGGATATTAGTCTGGAAGGCGATACCGTCAATCACGCTGGTGATGTCCACGATTTTTTCCGAGCTTTCGGCGATATCGTTCATGGTGTTCACTACGTTATCCACCACGCGTCCTCCTTTACGCGCGGTTTCTGATGCGGTTTTCGCCAGACCCGTCGCCTGGCGTGCGTTATCGGTGTTTTGCCGTACCGTGGCGGTTAACTGTTCCATGCTGGCGGCGGTCTCCTCCAGCGCCGAGGCCTGCTGTTCGGTACGGGAAGAGAGGTCGCTGCTGCCGGCGGAAATTTCGCCTGCGCCAGTATAGATAGAGTCTGCGTTATCGCGCACCGCGCTGACGGTACGGATTAACGACTGCTGCATCGTTTTGAGACCGGCGGCCAGTTGGCCCATTTCACTGCGTCCTTCGGCCTCTATCTCATGGGTAAGATCGCCGTCGGCGATAGTTTGAATGTGCGCCATAATCCGTTGCAGCGGGCGGAGTAGAACGCGTTGCAGCCCCAGCCAGATAAACGCCAGCACGATGAGTACGATAAGTAGAATTATCCCCAGCGTCCATTGCATCTGGGTAAAACTGCTCTGATTCTGATCGCTGGCTAATTTTATTAATTGCGCATTTTGAGAGAGCCACTGGTTATATACCTGCTCCATGTCATCCTGCGCTTTTTGCGCGTCGAGGTTGCCATAGGCGGCGTAATTATCGGCTTTAAGATAGTGGATAGACTGCTGCAAAACGTCATACATCTGCTTGAAGCTGGCTTCGGCCTGGGCATCCAACGCCGGATCTTTTCCCGCGATCGCTTCGGAGTTCACGTAGTTGTTGAAATGCTTTTCCGCTTCGTTGAGCGACGCGCCAGCGTTGGTTAACAGCGTGTTCATGGCGTCCAGCGAGGCGGGATCGCGCTGATTTTTTAACATGCGTATCGCCACGCGGTTAATAGTGACGCGGGTTTCAATCAATGTCTGAAAACTGCCGCCCAGTTCCTGTTGTTGGTAACTCAGTGCGCTCGCATTCTGGAAATTCAGCCGATCGCTGCTGACGGCGGAATAAAACAGTATTCCTGTCACCAACAATAAGGCGCTAAATATGCCCAGCGTCGCGATAACGCCGGTGATGACTTTGATATTTTTCATAGTGCCTAACATTCCTTATTTTGTAGACGGTATGATCAATATCGGTTGGATAAAAATTAACCTTACATCAAATCACGCTATTTCTGATTAATGGTTTGATAAGTAATAGAAAATAAATAATTTTCGCGTGAATAATATGTACAAAGAAAGGAATATCGCGGGATAACCCGGCGACACGACGCCGCCGGGTGGGAGAAGATTAGTTTTTACGCAGCAAACGTAGCGCATTGGCGGTCACCAATACCGTGGCCCCCGTATCCGCCAGGATTGCCAGCCATAGCCCGGTAAAACCCAGTAGCGTCGTCACCAGGAAAATAGCTTTCAGCCCCAGCGCAATGGTGATGTTCTGCCGGATATTCGCGTGGGTAGCGCGCGCCAGCGTAATCATCTGCGCTAACCCGCGCAGACGGTTATGAGTAAGGGCGGCGTCAGCCGTTTCCAGCGCGACGTCAGTACCGCTGCCCATCGCAATTCCGATACTGGCGGCTTTCATCGCGGGCGCATCATTAATGCCGTCGCCCACCATTGCCAGCGGCGCTTGTTGGTTAAGGGCGGTGACTGCCCGCACCTTGTCTTCCGGCAGTAGCCCGGCTTTAAACGCCAGATCCAGCTCGCCGGCAATCGCTGCCGCCGCCCGTGGGTTATCGCCAGTCAGAATCACGCCGTTAACGCCTAACTGATGCAGATCGCGGATGGCGTCGCGCGCATCGTCACGCAACGTATCCTGGAGGGCGAGGACGCCAAGTACGGTCTCGTTACGCAGCACCAGAACCACCGTCTGCCCGGCGTTTTCCAGTTCGCTAATTTGCCCGGCAAACGCTGCCGCAGGCTGTTTTCCCGCCGCGCAAATCAGAATACGTTCGCCGTTAACCTGCGCTTCAATTCCGGTGCCGGCCAGCGTTCGCTGCGATTCCGCCGTCGGGATCGCCAGATCGCGTGTCTGCGCTTCGCGGACAATAGCCTGCGCCAGCGGGTGCGTAGCGCCTTGTTCTACGGCTGCCGCCAGCGCCAACAGTTCAGCCTCGCTGATACCGCTTGCCGGATGAATCGCCGTCACCCGTGGTTTACCGATGGTCAACGTACCGGTTTTATCAAAGGCGACCTGCGTGATACGGCCCAGTTGCTCCAGCGCTGCGCCGCCTTTAATCAATGCGCCGCGCCGTGCCGCCGCCGCCAGCCCGGAGGTAATGGCCGCGGGCGTGGAGATCACCAGCGCGCACGGGCAACCGATGAGCAGCAGCGTCAGCCCTTTATAAATCCACTCCTGCCAGCCGCCATCGAACATCAGCGGCGGAATAAGCGTCACCAGCAGCGCGATGACCATAATGACTGGCGTATAGATGCGGCTGAAACGGTCAATAAACCGCTCAATGGGCGCACGGCGCTCTTCCGCCTCTTCAATCAGCGTCAGGATACGGTCAATCGCGCTGGCGCCAGGTTCAGATAGCACCTCCAGGGTGACGAGACGGTCAACGCTGGTCGCGCCTGCCGGGACTTTGTCGCCCGTTGCGCGCTCCACTGGGATAGACTCGCCGGTGAGCGCGCTTTCATCAAAGCTGGCGAAACCGGAAACCAGTTTACCGTCGGCGGGTAAACGCCCCCCGGCGGCGACTTCGATAATATCGCCCGGTCGCAGGGTATTAATAGCGACCTCTTCCCGTACGCCGTCGCGCAGACGGGTCGCCGTTTCCGGTTTAAGCGCCATTAACGCGCTGACGCCTTTACGGGCGCGGCTGGCGGCCCATCCTTCCAGGCGCTCGCCGATGAGGAACAGCAGCAATACCATTGCCGCCTCCGCCGTCGCGCCAATAAACAGCGCGCCAATGGCGGCGACGCTCATCAGCGTTTCAATAGCGAACCAACTGCCGCTTTTCATCAGCCGCAGCGCCTGGCGGGCAATAGGATACAGACCGACCAGAGTGGTGACGATAAAGGCCAGTTGGCCGAACGGGTGGTTAAATTGCTCCAGCCCCCAGCTTATCGCCATCATAATGATCAGCGTAATAAGCGGCAGGTTCTCTTTAAGACGAGATTCAGGCGCGGCGTCGCGCGAATCTTCGCTACGCAAGGTATAACCCGCCTTCTGTACGGTGCGTTCAATTTGCGCGCGGAGGTCGGTGTCGGCATCGACCACTAACTTTTCGGTGGCGAACAGCACTTGCGCCTGGTTGACGCCGCGAATTTGGCGTACCGCATTCTCCACTTTTCGAGCGCAGGCGGCGCAGTCCATGCCGGAGATTTTCCAGGTATAGCGCGTGCCTGCCACGGCAGTAGAAACAGGCGCGCTGGACGCGCAATGTTCTTCGCAGCAGCAGCTATCGGCCTTCTGTATTGCCGGGGCTAATCTGAAGGAGGTAAAGGGCGGGACTTTTTTGCCATCGGTATCAGGGGTCGACATAACGTCCTCCGGTTGATGATAATTTTCTCATTAACCGGAGGATACACTCTGGAGTCGACTCCAGAGTCAAGCGCTATTATTTACAGGTACAGCGAGCGAACAATCAGGAAGTGTCCGGCAAAGTAGCAGGCGGCGGCAATCGCGTTATCCGCCCGGAAACGGCGGCGGTAATGGCTACCCAGCCAGACGATATTGCCGATAAACAGCAGCGTCGCGCCGGTAAAGGCCGAAAGGGCTGGCGCCGTTGGGCGGAAGAACCACAGTTCGCCCGCCAGCCAGACCATGACCAGAGTCATGGCGATAAAAGTACACACCGGCCAGCGTAGCTCCTCCAGTCGCGTCCAGATAACGGCGATAAGCAACGCGCCGACTATCAGTAACGCCAGCGGCAGCGGCCAGAAGAACGACAACGTCATTTGGCTGGCAAAGTAAATGGTGTAGAGCAGATGCGATAAGAAAAATGCCCCGACGGCGTACAGCAGGCGTTGACGCGGTAAGAGCGTTAACGCATCGCCGACCAGCGAGGCGCACAGCCCGGCCAACACAAGATAACTGATGGCGTCAAACATCGGCGCTTGCCAGGCCAGTAACAGCAACAGTAATAACGTGACGGGCTTAAAAACCCAGCGTTGCCAGGCTGGCCCGCGATAGGAGGCGTCCACATACAGCCATGCGGACAGGCAGACAGCGATAAACGACCAAAGCATCTTAATTCCTTGAATTCGTTATTTTTTCGCAAACGGTATGCTTGCGGCTCTATTATTCAGTGTAGAGGCCGTGACGGTCAGATGACAACACTATAACGGGCAGGGTATGCTTATTTCCGCATTTTCTGACAGGTTAACAGTATGAGTAAGCCACCGCTTTTCTTCATTATAATCATTGCATTAATCGTAGTTGCCGCGTCGTTCCGCTTCGTTCAGCAACGGCGGGAAAAAGCCGCTAATGAGGCGGCGCCGTTACAGCAAAAGCTGGTCGTGGTCAGCAATAAACGGGAGAAGCCGGTTAATGACCGACGCTCTCGCCAGCAGGAAGTGAGCCCGGCGGGAACCAGTATGCGCTATGAGGCAAGTTTTAAGCCGCTCAATGGCGGTCTGGAAAAAACGTTCCGTTTACAAGCGCAGCAGTACCACGCTTTGACGGTGGGCGATCAAGGTACGCTGAGCTATAAGGGAACGCGGTTCGTCGGGTTTGTTAGCCGTACCCCGGATAACGAATAAACCGTCATCCGGCAGCAAACGTTATTTTTTGTTCTTAAACTTCTTCTGCCAGACCAGCAGCTCAAACACGCCGAACAGGAAAATGCGGATTTTCTCTCCCGTCGTCATCTGCGGACCCTCTTTCGGTATCGTTGATTTCAGCAACGCCAACTGCATACCGTGCATCAGCGCCATGAACACCAACGCCACGTTGACGAAGATATTGAGCGGGCGCGGGAAGGGTTGCACCAGATTAAGAATCAAAAATGCCCACACGAAGAGCATTAATAAGCGGCCCAGATTAATCAACATCATTTTCTCCTTGCGCGTCGCGCTGATACAGACGATAAGCGACCTGTCCGGCCACCTTTTCTCGATACAATGCCCAGTTCGCCGGAACGGGCGGCAGACCGTTTTCCACCTCGCTTTCTACGTAGATTAGCGCGTCGTCGGCCAGCCATCCCTGGGTTTCCAGCAATTGTAACGTCTCTTCCAGCAGCCCTTTACGAAACGGCGGGTCGACAAAGACGACGTGATGCGGCGTTCCCGGCTGGCTGAGGAAGGCCAGAGTATTGGTATTGACGACGCGAGCATTGTTGGCTTTCAGCGTCGCCAGATTTTTTTGCAACTGCTGCGATACGGCGCGATCCATTTCCAGTAACGTTGCCTGGGCCGCATAACGCGATAGCGCCTCCAGGCCCAGAGCGCCGCTGCCGGCAAAGCAATCCAGACAATGGGCGTCTACCATTACCGGAGCCAGCCAGTTAAATAACGTTTCGCGCACGCGATCGGTGGTGGGACGCAGACCCGGGCTGTCCGGAACCGGTAATTTACGGCCACGCCATTGCCCGCCAATAATGCGGATTTGGCCGCTGCCAGAGTGAGTCGTTTTTTTCATTTCTCTTGCTCGAACCGCCTGTTGCAAGTTATTCCAGGCGGTGATGTGAATTAAGTTAAGTGATAGACTATTTCATCATTTTTTTAGCTTCCATGTATATAGCGCCGCGAGGGGTGTAGTCGCAGATGGCAAAACAGAAAAAACGTGGCTTCTTTTCCTGGTTGGGCTTCGGTGATAAAGAGCAGAAGCAGGAACAGACCGAAGAACAACAGATTGTTGAGGAACAACGACCGGTTGAGCCCCCTGTTGAAACGGCGGCAGACGTAGATGCGCAAACGCCCGCGCACAGCAAAGCAGAAACCGAAGCCTTTGCGGAAGAGGTGGTGGACGTTACTGAGAAAGTTCAGGAGAGCGAAAAACCGCAGCCGGTAGAGCCGGAGCCCGCGACGGCTGTTGAGACGGCAGCGCCGCAGATCGCGGTGGAACGCGAAGAATTGCCGCTGCCGGAAGAGGTCAAAGACGAGGCTATCTCGCCGGAAGAGTGGCAGGCCGAAGCGGAAACCGTAGAGGTCATTGCCGCGGTAGAAGAAGAGGGCGAAAACGCGGCGAAATTCACCGACGAAGAGCTGGAAGCGCAGGCGCTGGCCGCTCAGGCGGCGGAAGAGGCGGTGATGGTTGTTCCGCCAGCGGAAGAAGACGCGCCGGTGGAAGCGATCGTTCAGGAGCAGGAAAAACCGACTAAAGAAGGTTTCTTTGCCCGCCTGAAACGCAGCCTGCTGAAAACCAAAGAAAATCTCGGTTCCGGATTTATCAGTCTGTTCCGCGGCAAGAAAATCGACGATGATTTGTTCGAGGAGCTGGAAGAGCAGTTGCTCATCGCTGATGTCGGGGTAGAAACCACGCGTAAGATTATCGCTAATCTGACGGAAGGCGCCAGCCGCAAACAGCTTAAAGATGCCGAGGCGCTGTATGGTCTGTTGAAAGACGAGATGGGCGAGATTCTGGCGAAGGTAGACGAACCGCTTAATATTGAAGGTAAAACGCCTTTTGTTATTCTGATGGTTGGCGTGAACGGCGTGGGTAAAACCACTACTATCGGTAAACTGGCGCGCCAGTTTGAGCAGCAGGGTAAATCAGTGATGCTGGCGGCGGGGGATACTTTCCGCGCGGCGGCGGTCGAACAGCTACAGGTCTGGGGACAGCGTAACAACATTCCGGTTATCGCCCAGCATACCGGCGCGGACTCCGCCTCGGTGATTTTTGACGCTATCCAGGCCGCGAAGGCGCGTAATGTGGATGTATTAATTGCCGATACGGCAGGGCGTTTGCAGAACAAGTCGCACCTGATGGAAGAGCTGAAAAAAATCGTTCGCGTCATGAAAAAGCTGGACGAAGAAGCGCCACATGAAGTTATGCTGACCATTGACGCCAGCACCGGACAGAACGCGGTAAGCCAGGCCAAACTGTTCCATGAAGCGGTAGGCTTAACCGGTATTACCCTGACCAAGCTGGACGGTACGGCGAAAGGCGGGGTGATTTTCTCGGTAGCTGACCAGTTTGGCATTCCTATTCGTTACATTGGCGTGGGCGAACGTATCGAGGATTTGCGTCCGTTTAAGGCGGACGATTTTATTGAGGCACTTTTTGCCCGAGAGGATTAACAATGATTCGCTTTGAACATGTCAGCAAGGCCTATCTCGGCGGGAGACAAGCGCTGCAGGGAGTGACATTCCATATGCGGCCAGGCGAGATGGCGTTTCTGACCGGCCACTCCGGCGCGGGGAAAAGTACCCTGCTGAAGCTAATCTGTGGGATTGAGCGGCCCAGCGCCGGCAAAATCTTCTTCAGCGGGCATGATATTACGCGCCTGAAAAACCGCGAAGTGCCGTTTTTGCGCCGCCAGATTGGGATGATTTTCCAGGATCACCATCTGCTGATGGATCGCACGGTCTATGACAATGTGGCGATACCGTTAATCATTGCCGGCGCCAGCGGCGATGATATCCGTCGTCGTGTGTCGGCGGCGCTGGATAAGGTTGGACTACTGGACAAAGCGAGAAACTTCCCGATTCAACTCTCCGGAGGCGAACAACAGCGCGTGGGCATCGCCCGCGCGGTGGTCAATAAGCCAGCGGTATTGCTGGCGGATGAACCGACCGGGAACCTGGACGACGCGTTGTCGGAAGGGATTTTACGTCTGTTTGAAGAGTTTAACCGCGTAGGGGTGACGGTACTGATGGCGACGCACGATATTGGACTTATCTCCCGTCGTTCCTATAGGCAGCTCGTCCTGAGCGATGGACATCTGCATGGAGGCCTGGCCAATGAATAGGCGCGACGCGATTAACCAAATCAGGCAGTTCGGCGGACGGTTGGATCGACTGCGTAAGTCTCGCGGCGGAACAGGCGGCGGGCGCAACGCGCCAGGACGCCAGAAGCCGACGCCGAAACCGAACTCACGTAAAACAAATGTCTTTAATGAACAGGTGCGCTATGCCTGGCACGGCGCGCTGCAAGATCTGAAAAGCAAACCGCTGGCGACGTTTCTGACGGTGATGGTGATCGCCATCTCCCTGACGCTGCCCAGCGTCTGTTACATGGTCTATAAGAACGTCAACCAGGCGGCGACTCAGTACTATCCGTCGCCGCAGATCACCGTTTATCTGCAAAAAACGCTGGATGATGACGCGGCGGCGCGGGTTGTTGGGCAGCTTCAGGCCGAGCAGGGCGTTGAGAAGGTCAACTACCTGTCCCGTGAGGACGCGCTGGGAGAATTCCGCAACTGGTCGGGTTTTGGCGGCGCGCTGGATATGCTGGAAGAGAACCCGCTGCCGGCGGTGGCGGTGGTGATCCCCAAGCTGGACTTCCAGAGTACCGCCTCGCTTAATACGCTGCGCGACCGTATCTCGCAGATTAACGGCATTGACGAAGTCCGCATGGATGATAGCTGGTTTGCGCGCCTGGCGGCGCTCACCGGGCTGGTGGGCCGCGTGTCGGCGATGATTGGCGTGCTGATGGTCGCGGCGGTCTTCCTCGTTATCGGCAACAGCGTGCGCCTGAGCATTTTTGCCCGTCGCGATACCATTAACGTGCAAAAGCTGATTGGCGCGACCGATGGCTTTATCCTGCGTCCGTTCCTCTATGGCGGCGCGTTGCTCGGTTTTTCCGGCGCGTTTCTTTCACTGATATTGTCTGAAATTTTGGTGATGCGTTTATCATCGGCGGTGACTGAAGTGGCGCAGGTCTTCGGCACGAAGTTTGATCTCAATGGCTTATCGTTCGATGAGTGCCTGTTGCTGCTGCTGGTCTGTTCCATGATTGGCTGGATCGCCGCCTGGCTGGCCACGGTGCAACATTTACGTCACTTTACTCCCGATTGATAAAATCGTGGTATAATCTTTCCCTGCAATGGGCTTCCGTTCGCAGGGAAAGAGTCCCTGTTGTCTCTTCCCCGCGCGTCATCTTTATGTCACAAGATTTGTGCAAATTATGCACAGTGTTACATTGAACTTGTGGATAAAATCACTGTCTGATAAAAGAGTGGGTGATATTCTCGTTGCTCATCGGCTTTGGCACGGTTGTTGCTCGCTGACGGTGCCAGGCAATACTGATTGAGAGGATTTGAATGACCAAAGAAATGCAAAATTTAGCTTTAGCCCCTGTTGGCAACCTGGAATCTTATATCCGGGCGGCGAACGCGTGGCCGATGTTATCGGCTGACGAGGAGCGGGCATTGGCTGAAAGGCTGCATTACCAGGGCGATCTGGAAGCAGCTAAAACGCTGATCCTGTCTCACCTGCGCTTTGTTGTTCATATTGCTCGTAACTATGCGGGCTATGGTCTGCCGCAGGCGGATTTGATCCAGGAAGGCAACATCGGCCTGATGAAAGCCGTACGTCGTTTTAACCCGGAAGTAGGCGTGCGCCTGGTTTCCTTCGCCGTACACTGGATTAAAGCAGAAATTCACGAATACGTGCTGCGTAACTGGCGTATCGTTAAAGTCGCAACCACGAAAGCGCAGCGTAAGCTGTTCTTTAATCTGCGTAAAACCAAGCAGCGTCTGGGCTGGTTTAATCAGGATGAGGTTGAAATGGTGGCGCGCGAACTGGGTGTTTCCAGTAAAGACGTGCGTGAGATGGAGTCGCGTATGGCGGCGCAGGACATGACGTTTGACATGTCTTCGGACGATGAGTCCGACAGCCAGCCAATGGCGCCGGTGCTGTATCTGCAGGATAAATCGTCTAACTTTGCCGACGGCATTGAAGACGATAACTGGGAAGAGCAGGCCGCCAACCGACTGACCGATGCGATGCAGGGGCTCGACGAGCGTAGCCAGGATATTATCCGCGCTCGCTGGCTGGACGAAGACAATAAGTCTACGTTGCAGGAGCTGGCCGATCGTTACGGCGTCTCCGCTGAGCGTGTGCGCCAGCTTGAAAAGAACGCCATGAAAAAGCTTCGCGCTGCGATCGAAGCGTAATCTTCGCGAATTGCCAATGAACCCTCGAATGTGAATTCGGGGGTTTTGTTTTTTGTAGGCCGGATAAGGCGTTTACGCTGCCATCCGGCAACACGTTTGCCCGATGGCGCTTCGCTTATCGGGCCTACGGGCCCTTCCTCTCCCCCACCGACACAAATCTGTTATCTGAATGTAAATTTAGCTATTCCAAAGTAATAAAAATCGGGTATGTTTTAGCAGAGTATGCTGCTAAAGCACGGGTAGCTAGCCAATAATCGAAATAAAGTGCTGAACAATAACACCACAACACACGTAACAACCAGAATAATGGGGATTATCAGGATGAATATGAAGGGTAAAACGTTATTGGCAGGATGTATCGCCCTGTCATTAAGCCATATGGCATTCGCAGAGGACATTAAAGTCGCGGTTGTCGGCGCGATGTCCGGTCCGGTAGCGCAGTATGGCGATCAGGAGTTTACCGGTGCGGAACAGGCAATTGCCGATATCAATGCGAAAGGCGGTATTAAAGGCGATAAGCTCGTCGCGGTGAAATATGACGACGCCTGTGACCCGAAACAGGCGGTAGCTGTCGCTAACAAAGTGGTGAACGACGGCATCAAGTATGTTATCGGTCACTTATGCTCCTCTTCCACACAGCCAGCGTCTGATATCTACGAAGACGAAGGCATCCTGATGATAACCCCGGCGGCGACCGCGCCGGAGCTGACCGCACGCGGCTATAACCTGATTTTGCGTACCACCGGTCTGGACTCTGACCAGGGGCCAACGGCGGCAAAGTATATTCTGGAGAAGGTAAAACCGCAGCGCATCGCGATTATCCACGATAAGCAGCAGTACGGCGAAGGGCTGGCGCGCGCGGTGCAGGACGGTCTGAAGAAAGGCGGCGTTAACGTCGTATTCTTTGACGGCATCACTGCCGGCGAAAAAGATTTCTCCACTCTGGTAGCGCGTCTGAAAAAAGAGAATATCGACTTTGTCTACTACGGCGGTTATCACCCGGAAATGGGGCAGATCCTGCGCCAGTCTCGCGCCGCAGGGCTGAAAACCCAGTTTATGGGGCCGGAAGGGGTGGCGAACGTCTCGCTGTCTAACATCGCCGGAGAGTCAGCGGAAGGCTTACTGGTCACCAAACCGAAGAACTACGATCAGGTGCCGGCGAACAAACCGATTGTGGATGCCATCAAAGCCAAGAAACAAGATCCTAGCGGCGCATTCGTGTGGACCACCTACGCCGCGCTGCAATCCTTACAGGCGGGGCTGAACCACTCCGACGATCCGGCGGAAATTGCCAAATACCTGAAAGGCGCCACGGTCGACACCGTAATGGGACCGCTGTCGTGGGATGAGAAAGGCGATCTGAAAGGATTTGAGTTCGGCGTATTTGACTGGCATGCGAACGGTACGGCGACAGACGCTAAGTAATTTTCCTGGCGCCTTTCGCGCTGCAGGTGCGTTGGCTACGTTATTCAACCCCGGTCACTTACTTATGTAAGCTCCCGGGGATTTCATAACTTGCCGCCTGCCTGCAACGCGAAATTCTTGGAAAATTGCGAGGTGGTTTTTATCTTTTCTCCCGGCATGTAGGCCGGATAAGCGTCAGCGCCATCCGGCTTTCTTTTAGCGCTTCTCCCAGCCGTCATGCTGGGCGGTAAAACCTAACGCCTGCATAAACGCGGCCATCACGCTGCGGTCTTCAACACCGACATCCGCCATCCACCACGACGAGACGTTGGGATTATCGCGGATGACTTCTTCTACCAGGTATTGCCCGACGCCGCGACGACGGGTGATTTCACGCACGCGTAAGGAATCCAGCGCGCCCTGCGTTCCGCTCAGCGTCACTCTTACGGCGCCCAACAAACGCTCGTTAAACCGCGCGGCATAAATCCGGTGCGTTTCATCTACGCTTAATGAGGAGGCGGAATATTCCGGCCAGATTTTGCCCAGATCGATCTGATCCTGAGCGCTAAAGTGTTCTAAACGAAGGATAGTCAGCTTCATCGACGGCTTGTCCCGATTTCAAAAGATGCGATCAGTGTACCGAAACAGGCAGGCCAGATGCTTTCTCTTTTTTGTGTCATTTACCAGGTTATTAATTTTTTAACAACGATAATTACAGTTTGAAGCATTAGAGAATGGAAAACAGGCAGCATAATTCCCTGAATGCTAGTGAATTATTCCGCTTAATATGCCGTTATTTTATGCTGACAAGCGTGCTTTTTTTGTTTATCTATAGCGAAAAGCAGAATATTATCTTTCCTTAATAGACTGAAAAATAGAGATTTTAATCTTATTATGCTTTAAATGCTGCGCTAACTCATTAATGAGTCAGTAAAAAGCGCACCATTTATAAAAAGTACAGTCTGCTTTTTAACCAGCAAAAAACAAAACATATAACATCACGAATGGGGATACAGGCACATGAAACGGAAAGCGAAAACAATAATCGCAGGGATTGTTGCATTAGCAGTCTCGCAGGGGGCAATGGCAGATGATATTAAAGTCGCCATAGTCGGGGCGATGTCCGGCCCGGTAGCGCAATGGGGCGATATGGAATTTAACGGCGCGCGCCAGGCCATTAAAGACATCAACGCTAAAGGCGGTATTAAAGGCGATAAGCTGGTCGGCGTAGAGTACGATGATGCCTGCGATCCAAAACAGGCGGTGGCGGTGGCCAACAAAATCGTTAACGACGGTATTCAGTACGTTATTGGTCACTTGTGTTCTTCTTCTACTCAGCCAGCATCCGATATCTATGAAGATGAAGGTATTCTGATGATCTCCCCAGGGGCGACTAACCCGGAGCTGACCCAGCGCGGCTATCAGTACATTATGCGTACCGCCGGCCTGGACTCCTCCCAGGGGCCAACAGCCGCGAAATATATCCTGGAAACGGTGAAACCGCAGCGCATCGCTATCATTCACGATAAACAGCAATACGGCGAAGGACTGGCGCGCTCCGTGCAGGATGGCCTGAAGCAAGGCAATGCCAATATTGTCTTTTTTGATGGTATTACCGCCGGCGAAAAAGATTTCTCCGCCCTGATTGCCCGCTTGCAAAAAGAGAATATCGACTTTGTGTATTACGGCGGCTACTACCCGGAAATGGGGCAAATGCTGCGCCAGGCGCGGGCTAATGGCCTGAAAACGCAATTTATGGGGCCGGAAGGCGTGGGTAACGCGTCGCTGTCCAATATTGCGGGCGGTGCGGCGGAAGGCATGTTGGTGACGATGCCAAAACGTTATGACCAGGACCCGGCGAATAAAGCGATTGTTGAGGCGCTGAAAGCCGACAAGAAAGATCCCAGCGGTCCGTATGTCTGGATCACCTACGCCGCCGTCCAGTCGCTGGCGACCGCAATGACGCGTAGCGCCAGCCATGCTCCGCTGGATCTGGTGAAAGATCTTAAAGCTAACGGGGCTGATACCGTTATTGGGCCGCTGAAATGGGATGAAAAAGGCGATCTTAAGGGATTTGAATTTGGCGTCTTCCAGTGGCACGCCGACGGCTCGTCAACCGTCGCGAAGTAATGCCAGAAGATAAGTTATCCCACCGCCCGCACGCCGGGCGGGTTTAAAAAGGTTACCTTATGTCCGAGCAGTTTCTCTATTTCTTGCAGCAGATGTTTAACGGCGTCACGCTGGGGAGCACCTACGCGCTGATTGCTATCGGTTATACGATGGTGTACGGCATTATCGGCATGATCAACTTCGCTCATGGCGAGGTGTATATGATCGGCAGCTACGTCTCTTTTATGATAATCGCCGCGCTAATGATGATGGGAATAGACACCAGTTGGCTCCTGGTGGCCGCCGGATTTATCGGCGCGATTATTATTGCCAGCGCCTACGGCTGGAGTATCGAGCGAGTCGCTTACCGGCCTGTGCGCAACTCCAAGCGCCTGATCGCCCTGATTTCCGCCATCGGGATGTCTATCTTTCTGCAAAACTACGTCAGCCTGACGGAAGGTTCGCGCGACGTGGCGTTACCCAGCCTGTTTAACGGCCAGTGGATTGTGGGCAGCAGCGAAAACTTTTCCGCGTCCATCACCACCATGCAGGCGGTTATCTGGATAGTCACCTTTCTGGCTATGCTGGCGCTCACCATTTTCATTCGCTACTCCCGGATGGGCCGCGCCTGCCGCGCCTGCGCGGAGGATCTGAAAATGGCCAGCCTGCTCGGCATTAATACCGACCGCGTCATTGCGCTAACGTTTGTTATCGGCGCGGCAATGGCGGCGGTGGCGGGTGTGCTGCTTGGGCAATTTTACGGCGTGATTAACCCCTACATCGGTTTTATGGCCGGGATGAAAGCGTTCACCGCGGCGGTGCTGGGCGGTATTGGCAGCATTCCGGGCGCGATGATCGGCGGTCTGATTTTGGGCGTTGCCGAAGCGCTCTCGTCTGCATATTTAAGTACCGAATATAAAGATGTCGTGTCGTTCGCTCTGCTGATTCTGGTACTGCTGGTGATGCCGACCGGTATCCTGGGGCGTCCGGAGGTAGAGAAAGTATGAAACCGATGCATATTGCGATGGCTCTGTTCTCTGCGGCGATGTTCTTCGTTCTGGCTGGCGTCTTCATGGGCGTACAACTGGAGCTGGACGGCACCAAACTGGTGGTGGATACCGCCGCCGACATCCGTTGGCAGTGGATCTTTATCGGTACGGCAGTGGTTTTTTTCTTTCAGTTGCTGCGTCCGATGTTCCAGAAAGCGGTGAAGCACGTCTCCGGACCGAAGTTTATTCTGCCGGCGATCGATGGCTCTACCGTTAAGCAAAAGCTGTTTCTGATGGCGTTGCTGGTTATCGCCGTGGCGTGGCCGTTTATGGTGTCGCGCGGTAGCGTGGATATCGCCACTATGACCATGATTTATATCATCCTCGGTCTGGGGCTGAACGTGGTGGTGGGGCTGTCCGGCCTGCTGGTATTGGGCTACGGCGGCTTTTACGCCATCGGCGCTTATACCTTTGCGCTGCTCAACCACTATTATGGTTTGGGTTTCTGGACCTGCCTGCCGCTGGCGGGACTGGTCTCCGCCGCCGCTGGTTTCCTGCTCGGCTTCCCGGTACTGCGTCTGCGCGGCGACTATCTGGCGATTGTGACGCTCGGCTTCGGCGAAATCGTCCGTATCCTGCTGCTCAACAACACTGAAATTACCGGCGGCCCGAACGGCATCAGTCAGATCCCCAAACCGACGCTGTTTGGTCTGGAGTTTAGCCGCAACACCCGCGAAGGCGGCTGGGATACCTTCAGCAATTTCTTTGGCGTGAAGTACGACCCATCCGATCGGGTCATTTTCCTCTATCTAGTGGCCCTGTTGCTGGTGGTCCTGTCGCTGTTTGTCATTAACCGCCTGCTGCGTATGCCGCTGGGCCGGGCGTGGGAAGCGTTGCGTGAAGATGAGATCGCCTGTCGCTCATTAGGTTTAAGCCCGACGCGCATCAAGCTGACCGCTTTTACTATCAGCGCCGCGTTTGCCGGTTTCGCCGGGACGTTGTTTGCCGCCCGCCAGGGCTTTGTCAGCCCGGAATCCTTCACCTTCGCCGAATCCGCCTTCGTGCTGGCGATTGTGGTGCTGGGCGGAATGGGCTCGCAGTTTGCGGTGATCCTGGCGGCGGTTCTGTTGGTGGTGTCGCGCGAGCTGATGCGCGACTTCAACGAATACAGCATGTTGATGCTCGGCGGTTTGATGGTGTTGATGATGATCTGGCGCCCGCAGGGATTGCTGCCGATGACGCGTCCGCAGTTGAAGCTGAAAAGTGGTCAGGCGAAAGGAGAGCAGGCATGAGTCAGCCATTATTAGCGGTTAACGGCCTGATGATGCGCTTTGGCGGTTTGCTGGCGGTCAACAATGTATCGCTGGAATTGCGTGAGCGGGAAATTGTGTCGCTGATTGGCCCTAACGGCGCGGGTAAAACGACGGTGTTTAACTGCCTGACCGGTTTTTATAAGCCGACAGGCGGTACGATCACGTTGCGCGAGCGGCATCTGGAAGGATTGCCGGGCCAGCAGATCGCCCGCATGGGCGTGGTACGTACTTTCCAGCATGTTCGCCTGTTTCGCGAAATGACGGTGATTGAAAACCTGCTGGTGGCGCAGCACCAGCAACTGAAAACGGGCCTCTTTTCCGGCCTGTTGAAAACGCCCGCTTTCCGCCGCGCGCAAAGCGAAGCGCTGGACCGCGCGGCGACCTGGCTTGAGCGTATTGGCCTGCTGGAACATGCCAACCGCCAAGCCAGTAATCTGGCCTACGGCGACCAGCGCCGGCTGGAGATTGCCCGCTGCATGGTGACGCAGCCAGAAATTCTGATGCTCGACGAACCGGCGGCTGGTCTTAACCCGAAAGAGACCAAAGAGCTGGATGAGCTGATTGCCGAACTACGTAACCATCACAACACCACCATATTACTGATTGAACACGATATGAAGCTGGTGATGGGCATTTCCGATCGCATTTACGTGGTGAACCAGGGCACGCCGCTGGCGAACGGCACGCCAGAAGAGATCCGCAACAACCCGGACGTCATCCGCGCTTATCTGGGTGAGGCATAAGATGGAAAAAACGATGTTAACGTTTGAAAAAGTCAGCGCCCACTACGGCAAAATTCAGGCGCTGCACGACGTCAGTCTGCACATCAACCAGGGGGAAATCGTTACCCTGATTGGCGCTAACGGCGCGGGGAAAACGACGCTGCTTGGCACCTTGTGCGGCGATCCGCGCGCCTCCAGCGGACGGGTGGTGTTTGACGGTAAAGACATCACCGACTGGCAGACGGCGAAAATCATGCGTGAAGCGGTGGCGATAGTGCCGGAAGGGCGGCGCGTCTTCTCGCGGATGACGGTAGAAGAGAACCTGGCGATGGGCGGTTTTTTTGCCGAGCGCGATCGGTTTCAGGAGCGTATCAAGTGGGTGTACGAGCTGTTTCCGCGCCTGCATGAGCGCCGTATCCAGCGAGCGGGCACCATGTCCGGCGGCGAACAGCAGATGCTGGCGATTGGCCGCGCGCTGATGAGCCAGCCGAGGCTATTGCTGCTGGATGAACCGTCGCTGGGGCTGGCGCCGATCATCATCCAGCAGATCTTCGACACCATTGAGCAGTTGCGCGAGCAGGGTATGACCATCTTCCTTGTCGAGCAAAACGCTAACCAGGCGCTGAAGCTCGCCGACCGCGGTTATGTGCTGGAAAACGGCCACGTGGTGCTATCCGATACCGGTGATGCGCTGCTGGCGAACGAAGCGGTGCGCAGCGCCTATCTGGGCGGTTAGACTGTGCCAGGGGGAAGCGCGTGCGCCGTCCCCGGTAACGGCAAGCGGTAAAATTTTTCAAAAGAGCCTGATGGCTCTTTTTTGTACGTGTTTGTTGTACAATAAACATGTACAACTGGGGAGGTGTTTATGCGTACGGTTAACTATAGCGAAGCGCGGCAAAATCTGGCCGAAGTCCTGGAAAGTGCGGTGACGGCGGGCCCTGTCACCATCACGCGTCGTGGGCATAAGCCCGCAGTGATCATCAGCGCCGAGGAGTTTGAGCGTTATCAGACGGCGCGAATGGATGATGAGTTTGCTGCCATTATGGCGGTTCATGGCAATGAGCTCAGGGAGCTGGCGGATAAATGACCCTACAACTTATCTCAGCGGAAGAGATAATTCAGTTTCACGACAGGCTTCTCCGCGTTACGCCTGGTGTAACAGGTATGCCTGATCCTGGCCGCGCGGAAGCGCTAATGTACCGGGTACTCAATCAAATCGAATATGAAGGGGTGACCGACGTGTGGCTGCTGGCGGCAATGCATTTGCTCGCTATATCCCGTGGGCATATCTTCAATGATGGTAACAAACGCACCGCCTTATTTATTACGCTGCTGTTTTTAAAGCGTAACGGGATCTCACTCGCTGCGAATCCGGATTTTGTCGATATGACAGTCGATGCGGCGGCAGGGCGGCTTACGCTGGAGCAAATTGCCGTTCGCTTACGCGCCTGAGACGTTAATCCCGGCGACGCTCCGCCTGGTTGAGTTACGGCATGTGCGCCGTCCCCGGGAATAATGTCGTACCTATCCGTGCCGTAGCTCCCACTTTTCTTTTCCGGCGCTTTCACTGCCTTGCCATCTCTCTGTCGCCTTACTATCTTTTTTTTGTAATAAAAAAGTTATTTTTCTGTCATTCGAGCATGTCATGTTACCCCCGCGAACATAAAACGCGTGATATCGCGCATCCCGGCACAAAAAGAGAGATAACCGATGATATCGTTACGACATACAGCTTTAGGACTGGCGCTGAGTCTGGCATTTACGGGTCAGGCGTTGGCCGTCACCACTATTCCATTCTGGCATTCAATGGAAGGGGAGTTAGGCAAAGAAGTTGATTCACTGGCGCAACGTTTCAACCAGGCCAATCCGGATTACAAAATCGTTCCGGTCTATAAGGGGAACTATGAACAGAACCTGAGCGCCGGGATCGCGGCATTCCGTACCGGCAACGCGCCGGCAATATTGCAGGTTTATGAGGTTGGGACGGCGACCATGATGGCCTCGAAAGCCATTAAGCCGGTTTATGAAGTGTTTAAAGACGCCGGTATTAACTTTGACGAGTCCCAGTTTGTACCAACCGTTGCAGGCTACTACACCGATGCTAAAAGCGGGCATCTGCTCTCCCAGCCCTTTAACAGCTCCACGCCGGTACTGTACTACAACAAAGACGCCTTTAAGAAAGCCGGTTTAGATCCGGAACAGCCGCCGAAAACCTGGCAGGAGCTGGCTGACTATACCGCGAAACTGAGAGCGGCTGGCATGAAATGCGGTTACGCCAGCGGCTGGCAAGGCTGGATCCAACTGGAAAACTTCAGCGCCTGGAACGGTCTCCCCTTCGCCAGTAAAAACAATGGCTTTGACGGTACAGATGCGGTGCTGGAATTTAATAAGCCAGAGCAGGTGAAACATATCGCGCTGCTGGAAGAGATGAATAAGAAAGGCGATTTTAGCTATGTTGGGCGTAAGGACGAGTCTACCGAGAAGTTTTATAACGGTGACTGCGCGATGACAACCGCGTCCTCCGGTTCGCTTGCCAATATCCGCCAGTATGCCAAATTTAACTATGGCGTGGGTATGATGCCGTACGACGCTGATATCAAGGGCGCGCCGCAAAACGCCATTATCGGCGGAGCCAGCCTATGGGTCATGCAGGGTAAAGATAAAGAAACCTATACCGGCGTCGCCAAATTCCTCGACTTCCTGGCAAAACCGGAAAACGCTGCTGAATGGCATCAAAAAACCGGCTACCTGCCGATTACCACCGCCGCCTACGAGCTGACCCGCGAGCAGGGTTATTACGATAAAAACCCCGGTGCGGATATCGCCACTCGCCAGATGTTGAATAAGCCGCCGTTACCCTTCACCAAAGGCTTGCGTCTGGGCAATATGCCGCAGATTCGTACCATCGTGGACGAAGAGCTGGAAAGCGTCTGGACCGGGAAGAAAACCCCACAACAGGCGTTGGATACCGCGGTGGATCGCGGGAATCAGTTACTGCGTCGTTTTGAGAAAGCGAGCAAATCTTAAGTGTATAAGTGCCTGATGGTGCTGCGCTTATCAGGCCTACAGCGTTTGTAGGCCGGATAAGGTGCTTGCACCGCCATCCGGCACCTTCCAGGAAAAGAACCTTCATGTCATCATCCCGTCCGGTGTTCCGCTCGCGTTGGCTGCCGTATTTACTGGTTGCCCCGCAGTTGGTTATCACCGTTATTTTCTTTATCTGGCCTGCGGGCGAAGCGCTGTGGTATTCGCTGCAAAGCGTCGATCCGTTTGGTTTTTCCAGCCAATTTGTCGGGCTGGAGAATTTCGTCGCGCTTTTTCACGACAGTTATTATCTCGACGCCTTCTGGACGACGATTAAATTCAGCGCGCTGGTCACGTTTAGCGGCCTGCTGGTCTCGTTGTTTTTCGCCGCCCTGGTGGATTACGTGGTGCGCGGCAGCCGTTTTTATCAGACGCTGATGCTGCTGCCTTATGCCGTCGCGCCCGCCGTCGCCGCCGTATTGTGGATTTTCCTGTTTAACCCGGGGCGGGGATTAATCACTCATTTCCTCGGCGAATTCGGCTATGACTGGAACCATGCGCAAAACAGCGGTCAGGCGATGTTCCTGGTGGTATTTGCGTCAGTCTGGAAGCAGATTAGTTACAACTTTTTATTTTTCTTTGCCGCGCTGCAATCCATTCCCCGCTCGCTGGTGGAAGCGGCGGCCATTGACGGCGCCGGGCCGATTCGTCGTTTCTTCCGGCTTTCTTTGCCGCTTATTGCGCCGGTCAGTTTCTTCCTGCTGGTGGTCAACCTGGTGTATGCCTTTTTCGACACCTTCCCGGTGATCGACGCCGCGACCGCCGGCGGGCCGGTACAAGCCACCACGACGCTGATTTATAAGATCTATCGCGAAGGGTTTACCGGCCTGGATCTCTCGGCGTCCGCCGCGCAGTCGGTGGTGTTGATGTTCCTCGTCATCATTCTGACGGTGGTGCAGTTCCGCTATGTGGAAAGTAAGGTGCGTTACCAATGATAGAGAATCGTCGCGGGCTGACAATATTCAGCCATACCATGCTGATTCTGGGGATCGCGGTCATTTTGTTTCCTCTGTATGTCGCGTTTGTCGCGGCGACGCTGGACGACCGCGCGGTGTTTGAGACGCCGATGACGCTGCTTCCCGGCACGCAGTTACTGGAGAATATCAAAACTATTTGGGTCAACGGCGTCGGTGTTAATAGCGCGCCATTCTGGCTGATGATGCTTAACAGTTTCATTATGGCGTTCAGCATTACGGTAGGCAAAATCACGGTATCTATGCTTTCCGCATTCGCCATCGTCTGGTTTCGTTTTCCCCTGCGTAACCTGTTCTTCTGGATGATTTTTATCACCCTGATGCTGCCGGTTGAAGTGCGTATCTTCCCGACGGTGGAAGTGATCGCCAATCTGAAAATGCTCGACAGCTATGCTGGTCTGACGCTACCGCTGATGGCGTCCGCTACCGCCACTTTCCTGTTTCGTCAGTTCTTCATGACGCTTCCGGATGAACTGGTGGAGGCGGCCCGTATTGACGGCGCGTCGCCGATGCGCTTTTTCCGCGACATCGTGTTGCCGCTGTCAAAAACCAACCTGGCGGCGTTATTCGTCATCACCTTTATCTACGGCTGGAACCAGTATCTGTGGCCGCTGTTGATTATCACCGACGTGAATCTTGGCACTGCCGTAGCGGGTATCAAAGGGATGATCGCCACCGGCGAAGGTACCACGCAATGGAACCAGGTGATGGCGGCAATGCTGCTGACCCTTATTCCCCCGGTTGTCATCGTTTTAGCCATGCAGCGCGCGTTTGTGCGTGGCCTGGTCGATAGTGAGAAATAAAAATGGCTGGTTTAAAACTACAGGCAGTAACCAAAAGCTGGGACGGCAAAACCCAGGTCATTCAACCGTTAACGCTGGACGTGGCGGATGGCGAATTTATCGTGATGGTCGGGCCGTCCGGCTGCGGCAAATCAACGTTGTTGCGGATGGTGGCCGGTCTGGAACGCGTGACCAGCGGCGATATCTGGATTGATCGCAAACGTGTCACCGAGATGGAGCCCAAAGATCGCGGCATCGCGATGGTATTTCAGAACTATGCTCTCTATCCCCATATGAGCGTAGAGGAGAACATGGCGTGGGGACTAAAAATTCGCGGTATGAGCAAAGCGCATATTGAAGAACGCGTGCGGGAGGCGGCGCGCATTCTGGAGCTGGACGGCCTGCTTAAACGCCGTCCACGCGAGCTTTCCGGCGGTCAACGGCAGCGCGTGGCAATGGGGCGCGCGATCGTCCGCGAGCCGGCAGTCTTTTTATTCGACGAACCGCTTTCTAACCTCGACGCCAAGCTGCGCGTGCAGATGCGTCTGGAGTTACAACATCTGCATCGTCGTCTTCGTACCACCTCGCTCTATGTTACTCACGATCAGGTAGAGGCGATGACGCTGGCCCAGCGGGTGATGGTGATGAATAAAGGCGTCGCAGAACAGATTGGCACGCCGGTAGAGGTGTATGAAAAACCGGCCAGTCGCTTTGTGGCAAGCTTTATTGGCAGCCCGGCGATGAACCTGTTGGATGGCGTTATCAGCGCTTCCGGCGACCGTTTCGAATTGCCTGGCGGTCTGGCGTTGCCGATTGGTGCGGGCTATCGAGGTCATGCCGGACGTAAAATGACGCTGGGTATCCGCCCGGAACATATTGCGTTAAGCTCGCAGGCGGAAGGCGGCGTGCCGCTAACGGTAGACACGCTGGAGATTCTGGGCGCGGATAATCTGGCGCATGGGCGCTGGGGCGATCAGAAACTGGTGGTGCGGTTGGCGCATCAGCAGCGCCCGGCGGCGGGCAGTACGCTATGGCTGCATCTGCCGGAACATCAGCGGCATCTTTTTGATGGCGAAACAGGACAACGTGTATGAGTAACTGGCCTTATCCCCACATTGTCGCCCATCGCGGTGGCGGTAAACTGGCGCCGGAAAACACTCTGGCGGCGATTGACGTGGGCGCGCGATACGGGCACACCATGATTGAGTTTGATGCCAAGCTGTCGAAAGACGGCGAAATTTTCCTGCTGCATGACGATAACCTGGAGCGCACCAGCAACGGTTGGGGCGTGGCGGGCGAGTTGAACTGGCAGGATTTATTGCGTGTGGACGCTGGCGGTTGGTTTAGCGGCGAATTTAAAGGCGAGCCGCTGCCGTTGCTCTCGCAGGTGGCGGAGCGCTGCCGTAAACACGGCATGATGGCGAATATTGAGATAAAACCGACAACGGGGAGCGGCAGGCTGACAGGACGCGTCGTGGCGTTGGCCGCCCGTGAACTGTGGGCCGGGATGACGCCGCCGCTGCTTTCTTCCTTTGAGATAGAGGCGCTGGAAGCGGCGCAGGCAGCAGCACCTGAACTGCCGCGTGGGTTACTGCTGGATAAATGGCGTGAAGACTGGCGTGAACTGACGACCCGTCTGGGCTGTGTTTCCCTCCATCTCAACCATAAATTACTCGATGAGACGCGAGTGCAAGAGATTAAGGCCGCGGGTCTGCGGATTCTGGTGTATACCGTCAATCAGCCCCAGCGGGCGGCAGAGCTGCTGCGCTGGGGCGTGGATTGTATCTGCACCGATCGCATTGATGACATCGGCCCTCACTTTCAGTTTTAAGGGCCGTCAGTTTTAAGGGCTGATGGTTTTCAGCGGGATGTCAGGCTGCGGCGTCCCGCTGCCCTGCTGCAACATTGGCTGGGAATGGTTTAGCATCCGGTCCGGATTTCCGCTGCCGCTGAGCATTCCGCCCTGCGTATTGGGCAGCGTTTGCTGACCGAGCATACCGTTGCCCGGCTGTCCCTGCTGAACCCGCTGCGTATTGGCATTCAACTGCGACTGTAGATTTTGCTGCTGGCTGCGCGCCTGCGTTTGCATCTGTTGTTTCAACATACCCTGCTGCTGAATCTGCTGCGTTTGCATCTGCGTCTGCATACGCTGCTGGCTGGGGATCTGATAACCTGGCTGATTAGGATTATTCATAGTGTTAATTGGCTGGGCCAATACAGCAAAGGGTAACAAAGCCGTAATAAGTAGTAAGCGTTTCATTGTCGTCTCCTCCCGATGAGGCCTCTTTTTAAGTGTACCTCTATTTCGCCATGATGATGATTTTTTAAGCGTTGTGGACCAGGATTAAACGGGACATACACCCATTTATCTGGAGAAAAACAACGATGAAACCAACGTTTATGCGCTGGGTGGCGATCGCCGCTCTGCTGGCCGGGGGGACGTTTAGCGCGGTGGCCAATCCTCCCGTCGCGCCGCCAGTCTCCTATGGTGTTGAAGAAGATGTCTTTCATCCTGTGCGGGCGACGCAAGGGATGGTGGCGTCCGTGGATGCAATGGCGACGCAGGTTGGCGTGGATATCTTAAAGCAGGGCGGTAATGCCGTGGATGCCGCCGTCGCCGTGGGCTATGCGCTGGCTGTCACGCATCCGCAAGCCGGGAATCTGGGCGGCGGAGGATTTATGCTGCTGCGCACTAAAGATGGCGCTACCACGGTGATCGATTTTCGTGAAATGGCGCCTGCTGGCGCGACCCGTGATATGTTCCTCGACGAGCAGGGTAACGCCGATGCGAAAAAGTCGCTGACGTCGCATCTGGCATCCGGTACGCCGGGTACCGTGGCGGGGTTCTCGCTGGCGCTGGAGAAATACGGCACGATGCCGCTGAATAAAGTGGTGCGTCCGGCGATGACGCTGGCGGAAGAGGGTTTTGTGGTTAACGATGCGCTGGCCGACGACTTAAAAACTTACGGCAGCGAAGTGATCCCTAATCATGAGAACAGCAAAGTCATTTTCTGGAAAGACGGCGAGCCGCTGAAAAAAGGCGATAAGCTGGTCCAGAAGAATCTGGCGAAAAGCCTGGAAATGATTGCTGAAAATGGCCCGGATGCGTTTTATAAAGGGGCGATTGCTGACCAGATTGCCGGAGAAATGCAGAAGAACGGCGGTCTGATGACCAAAGAGGATTTAGCCAGCTATAAAGCCGTTGAGCGTTCGCCAATCAGCGGTGACTATCGCGGGTATCAGGTCTTCTCCATGCCGCCGCCATCCTCGGGCGGTATTCACATCGTGCAAATTCTCAATATCCTTGAAAATTTCGACATGAAGAAGTACGGCTTTGGCAGCGCCGATGCCATGCAAATCATGGCGGAAGCGGAAAAATACGCCTATGCCGACCGCTCAGAGTATCTGGGTGACCCGGACTTTGTGAAAGTGCCGTGGCAGGCGCTGACCAACAAAGCCTATGCGAAAACGCTGGCCGATCAAATTGATATCAACAAGGCCAAACCTTCCAGCCAGATCAAACCTGGCAAGCTCGCCCCGTATGAAAGCAACCAGACCACCCACTTCTCGGTGGTGGATAAAGGCGGCAATGCTGTGGCGGTGACCTATACCCTGAACACCACCTTCGGCACAGGAATTGTGGCGGGAAATACCGGTATTCTGCTGAATAATCAAATGGATGATTTTTCTGCTAAACCCGGTGTACCTAATGTTTATGGCCTGGTGGGCGGCGATGCTAACGCGGTCGGTCCGAAGAAGCGTCCGCTGTCGTCGATGTCGCCGACTATCGTCGTTAAAGACGGGAAAACCTGGCTGGTGACCGGCAGTCCTGGCGGTAGCCGTATTATTACTACCGTACTGCAAATGGTGGTCAATACTATTGATTTTGGCATGAACGTCGCCGAAGCGACCAACGCGCCGCGTTTCCATCATCAATGGTTGCCGGACGAACTGCGGGTAGAAAAGGGCTTCAGCCCCGATACGCTGAAGTTGCTGGAACAGAAAGGGCAGAAAGTCGCGCTGAAAGAAGCGATGGGCAGCACCCAAAGTATTATGGTTGGACCGGATGGCGAACTGTACGGCGCGTCTGACCCGCGTTCGGTGGATGATTTAACGGCGGGATACTGATTTTTAATTCCAGGCCCGGTGTCAGACACCGGGCTATTTGCAGATTATGCCGTGAGTAATCGGGCTGGATTATCAATACAAAGCTTGCGCAGAGTATCGTTGTCTACTCCGCGAGCAGCCAGATAGGCGAGGAAGACATTCGGGACAAACCCCCAGCCATTTCCGCCATTTTTCGCCCACATCTGTTTGAGAAAAACATCATGGCTTAAAACGATTTGGTCGGCGTAACCCAGTGCAATCAGATTCGCTACTGCATCTGCGGTCTCCTGAACGCCCGGCGCGACACCTTCTTTTGGGAAGGTGATGTCCAGACCAATCATGTCAAATTCAAGCCATACGCCACGGTCGAGCATTTTACGTTGATAGACGACATCTTTTCCTGAAGGGTCCGAATGCGCCAGCGAGACTTTTGCCGGAGAAACGTTCATTTCTTCCAGCACGATATCCAGCACCTCATCACCCAGTCGCAGCCACCCTGGCATATGGATATTCATCGCCGTGTGGGGGTTGTTACATTGTGCCAGAGACGCTGCCCGCAGGCTGTTACGCTCCGCTTGGGTAAACGCGGGAGATACGCCGATTTCACCGATCATGCCAGCGCGAATATCCGTCTCGCCAATACCCTGATTCAGTTCTTTATCAATGAGTGAGGCTAACAGCTCAACAGGTTTATGGATCCGGGTACTTTCAAATTTCTCCAGATAAGGTCCGGATGACGCAACGATATTCAAACCCGTTTTTAAGGCAACTTCTCGCAGCGCTGAGGCATCCCGCCCAATGGATTCTGAACCGGTGGCGTCGACAATCGTCCTGCCGCCCAAAGACATAAAGTTATTGATTTCGAAGATAACATCATCAATCTCTTTGCGGTCCATGTTATCGGCGCAGCAGTATGGGTCGTGTTTCAACCCCCACTGCAGGTCAGCACTGACTTTCTTTCCCACCAGTTGCTGTGAAAAAGCATAATGTGGCTCGTCTACGACCGAAGACAGATCGTTAAACAGATGTTCATGCGGTAGCGTCAGCCCCATATCCGTATGCGCCACCGGGCCTGTTACGGTTTGCAGGAAACCTTTCATTCTGACACCTCTATTCTTTGCGCCATTTTGGATGCTCTGTATTCAGGGATGGTGGTCACAATCGCACCGACTAACGCGAACAGCGTACCGATGATGGTGACCAGGTAGACCGTATTGCCTAATGAAGGGATCAATTCATCAATTAGCACTGAGCCAAGCAGTTGGCCTGCTGTTGACGCTACGCCCAGCATCAATAGCCCTAAGCCTCTCACCAGAATCGCCATTAGCCCGATGGACAGCAGACCCAGCGGACCACCGAGATACATCCACCATGTATCGGGTAACTGGATGGTGACATGGCCTAATGCGATACGTATCGCCAGCGCCGCGCCCAGGACACAAAAGCCGACGATGAAGTTCCATGTAATGGACACCAGCATGGAGCCCGTTGCCTCGGCGACTTTCGCATTCCCTGCAGGCTGCCAGCCAGCGAGTAACCCTGCCAAAAAGGGGAGGATAGCGAGCAGGATAAACGAGGTTGAGTGCCACTGTGGCGACACGACAAAAATGGTGGCGATAACGGCGAACAATGCGCCAGTAATGCGCCATGGCGTAAAATATTTCTTCTCCTCCACACCGATGCCAAAACGGTCGCACAGCAGGCCGGAAAGGAGCAGAGCGGAAATTAATGCCGTTTGAAAGGTGGCAACGCCCAGCGCGCTGGCAGATGCGCCTTCAGAAAATACAACCATCGCCCCGCATAATCCTGCAAACCAATTCCATAGCGGGATTTTTCTCTTTTTAATCAGAGTAGGGATTGAGGCGAATTGCTGGCGTGTTTCTTTGCGCGCAATAATAATAAAAAACATGACGACCAGACCGCTGGCAAACGAGATTACTGCGCAAGCATTACCGTCTTGTAACCAATGTCCTAACTGCCCATTAACGGCAGACTGCATCGGGGAAAGCATACCGGCTAAGATGGTGGCAAGCATCAGTAAGGGGGTTGAGTACTTATTCTTGTTCATACATCAATCCTTATATTTTATAAAAGGAGTAACTTTCGTTACTCCATTGTTTTTTATTTTCTGGCGATGAATTGAAGCGTGTTGACCCACAGGTCGGTATAAAATGGCCATGACATAAACTGCTGGGTTCCCCAGTGTGGGGAGCAGTCGCTCATAAAGCAGGCGGTTTTACCCTGTTGGTATTCACCGAACACTAACAATGGGTCATTATTTATTGTTAATACGACATTGGCATCGTCTCTGGCGACGGCCTGGTTATATCCAAGAAATACCGGATAATCTGAGAACCCGTTAACAACAGGATGTTCAGGTGAGACAGCCTCAGCACAAATACCCTCTGGCTTTTCTACCCGGTCATCGCCATCAAGCATAATAACTGGCAGAACCTCAGCAAGAACGGTGTTCTTATAATTGGCTTTTGCCTCAATACCCATGAACGACAGATAGCCGCCAATCATGAGTAGTCCACCGCCATTTTTGACGTACTCTTTAATGGACTCCAGAGCGTTTGGTTTTATTTTTAGCTGATAAAATGTCTCGTTTTGCAACAGGAAGGTATTACTACCAATGTCGCTAATAACAATCACATCGTAACGATTTAATTCGTCAATACTCTCTGGAAAGGCAATTTGTACCGTGTGGGCAGGCATGTAATCAATATCAACGCCGCCTTTCCTCAAGCATTCCAGTAACCATGTAGCGCCTTCTTCATATTTACTGGAGGTGAAACTGTCATAACCTTTTGAATGAATCATATGAATATGCCAGGATTCTCCAATAAAGAGCACCTTTAGTTTTTTCTGCGTATTGTTCATAGTCTGCTCCTTGATTTAGTGAGTAGAGATAGTTTGTTTGTAATGTGAACCCTGAATACGATGAAGAACGGAGTCGTTTTCCGGCATATCAGAGGCATTAGGCGTTTCAACCGCAAGTGAGGCAAATGCGCTGGCGTAGCACAATGCGGATGCCAGTGACTTTCCTTTTGCAAGACCAGATGCGAGGGCGCCATTGAAAGCGTCACCCGCTCCCGCCGTATTTTTTACAACTGCCGGAAATGCCGGGGAATAGATGAATTGTGTGCCATCATAAGCAAGCGAACCTTTGCTACCTAATGTAATAATGGTATTTTTGACGCCTTTCTGATGAATAATTTTGGCCGCGCATTTGGCTGATTCGATATCATTAACCGCCATATTGGCCAGCAGGCCTGCTTCCGTTTCATTTGGCGTAATATAGTCAATGTTATCAATGATGGTGTTAACCATGTCATTGTATGGCGCTGGATTGATGATGACCGGTATGTCATTTTTTTGTGCGAGACGAATTGTTTGCTGCAGCGCTTCGTAATTCGTCTCCAGTTGGACAAGAACAATATCTGAATGAATAATGGCTTCTTTCTGAATGGTGATTTCATCAGGGGAAATTGTCATGTTGGCGCCAGGGTAGATAGCGATGACGTTATCTCCGGTATCTCCATTCACCATGATGGTTGCTGTACCTGTTTGTGTTTCTTTGGTCTGGTAGATAACACTTTTATGGATTTTTGATGAGTTTATAAAATTAATGGCGTAATCACTAAAATGATCTGAGCCGACTTTAGTAATAAAATGCACATCAGAGTCGGCATAGCTTGCTGCTAATGCCTGATTACATCCCTTACCGCCGGGTGAAAAAATAAATTTATCGGCAAGCAATGATTCTCCCGTTGAGGGTAATCTCGGTAGATAACTGATAATATCAACATTGAACGAGCCAATAACACATACATTATTTTTCATGGCAGAGAGACCTTTTTTATTTTTCTGCGCTGATTCATATTTTTCCAGCACATAAGCAATTTCATTTTTTGCGACGTTATCAAGAGAATCAAGGGTAATAAATGCACCACCATGACAGCGAGTAAGATATCCCTGTCCGGCAAGTTCATTGAGATCTGAACGAATAGTTTCCTTTGTTACCTTGAGACTTTTCGCCAGATTTGAAACTTTTACAACTCCCGAAATACTGAGTTCCTTCAATATTCTATGATGGCGTTCAAATTTCATTTTTTACCTCACCGTGGTTAAATTAGTCCCGGGAGGAGTATATTGTTGTGATTGTCACCATAAAGTGATGGCAGAAACCAAAAAAAAACAAAAATGTAATATTAATATTGCTAAAATTACGGAAAAAACGGTGATAAAGCTTAAAGTGGTAATAACCATGAAATTCAGGTGGTTATTGTTTTGATATAGGGGAAGTAGGTTGCAATAACTGGAATGTTGTGAGGTTTGTGACGTTTCGCCCCACAGGGTGGGGCGGGGAAGCGCTATTTCACGCGCGCCATAAAGTACGCATCAACGTACTCACCGTTGCGCAGGCCGTATTTCTTACCGGTGCCTTCGATTTCAAAGCCGTACTTCTTATACACCGCCACCGCGGGCTCGTTATCAACAAACACCGTTAACTCAATACGCTCGACGCGCAGCCAGTTGTCGCACATGTCGATCATCGTGCGGATCAGCGCGCTGGCAATACCGCGATTGTGCCACCGGGCATCCACGCAGATACCAAAATCGGCCACGTGGCTGCGGCGAGGACGTTGGGTGACCTGAATAGAAAGATGGCCAACGACAATATCGTCAATGCAGGCAACCAGTTGTTTAACCCCGGCTTGCTCGGTTAGCCGCGCCTGCCACATTTCGAGGGAAGGATGAGGAACCTGTAGCGTGTTGTGATACACCTCCGGCTGGGCGTGGATCTGACGAATGGCGTCGTAATCTTTCGGTTCAGCGTGGCGTATCACTATTTCACTCATTCCTTATCTCCTGCAGGGGTAATTGTGTATTTACACTCGCTGAGAAAGAAAATTCCGTCAACCGCATTTTTTTGCAAAAAGAAGTAGACAAGTGCGAATGAGAATGATTATTATTGCCTTGCGTTCAGGGGAACCCCTACGGAGAACCTGAAAGCACGACATTGCTCACATTGCTTCCAGTATTACTTTAGCCAGCTTTTGCTGGCTTTTTTTTGGGTTTTGTTTCAGCCTGGCTTACTTGTCATTTTGTCCCCGGGAAGTGCTCGTGCTCCTCACGTACATTTAGTACGCTCCGGGCCCTGCGCGCTTGCCGTGAACAAACTGACCGCGACGCCGACGGCCGATCTTGAGGCATCTGCTTTTGTAGGCCCGAAAAGTCTTCTCCGCCACCGTCAAAGAATCCAACATTCAGTCTCCTCACGCTTTGCGCTATGGTGTAAACAATCATCTTCAAAAGGATCGTCTCATGACCTTACACTGCGCATTTATTGGATTCGGCAAAAGTACCACCCGTTACCATCTCCCCTATGTTCTGAATCGGAAAGATACCTGGCATGTCGCGCATATTTTCCGTCGTCACGCTAAACCGGAAGAGCAGGTGCCGCAGTATTCACATATTCACTTCACCAGCGATCTGGATGAGGTGTTGGGCGATCCGCAGGTAAAACTGGTGATCGTCTGTACGCATGCTGACAGCCATTTCGAATACGCCAAACGCGCGCTGGAAGCGGGTAAAAATGTGCTGGTTGAGAAACCTTTCACGCCGACGCTGGCGCAGGCAAAAGTGTTGTTCGACCTGGCGCGAAGCAAAGGACTGACCGTTACGCCGTATCAGAATCGGCGTTTTGATTCCTGTTTTCTCACGGCTAAAAAAGCGATTGAGAGCGGGAAACTGGGCAAGATTGTCGAAGTTGAAAGCCATTTTGACTACTACCGACCCGTGGCGGAAACCAAACCGGGCCTGCCGCAAGATGGTGCTTTCTACGGACTTGGCGTCCACACCATGGATCAAATTATTTCGCTATTTGGCCGCCCGGATCATGTCGCGTATGACATTCGTAGCCTGCGTAATAAAGCGAATCCGGATGACACCTTTGAAGCGCAACTATTTTATGGCGATTTGAAGGCTATCGTTAAAACCAGCCACCTGGTGAAAATTGATTACCCGAAATTTATCGTGCATGGGACTAAAGGTTCGTTTGTGAAGTACGGTATCGATCAACAAGAAACCAGCCTGAAAGCGAACATTATGCCCGGTGAACCCGGTTTCGCCGCTGACGAATCCGTCGGCGTGCTGGAATATGTTAACGATGACGGTGTTACGGTGAAAGAAGAGGTGAAACCGGAAACGGGTGACTATGGTCGTGTTTATGATGCGCTGTACCAGACGTTGACCGTCGGTACGCCTAATTACGTCAAGGAATCTGAAGTTCTTACCAACCTGGAAATCCTCGAACGTGCTTTCGAACAGGCAACGCCTGCGACGATAACCCTCGCTAAATAGCCCTTGCAGACTCCTCTGCGCTTATTCATATTTTTTGAACAGAGGAGTCAATTTTCACCCTCTATGATCCCGGACGGAATGAGTCCACACTTATTCCATCGAAAACATCTGGGGGTGAACACAATGATCTACTTACGCAAAGCAAACGACCGCGGTCATGCGAATCATGGCTGGCTTGACTCCTGGCATACCTTTTCTTTTGCCGATTATTACGATCCGAACTTTATGGGGTTCTCGGCGCTGCGTGTGATTAACGACGACGTGATCGACGCAGGCCAGGGGTTCGGCACGCATCCGCATAAAGACATGGAAATTTTGACCTATGTGCTGGAAGGCGCCGTAGAACACCAGGACAGTATGGGCAATAAAGAACAGGTTCCGGCAGGTGAATTCCAGATTATGAGCGCCGGGACCGGCGTTCGCCACTCCGAGTACAACCCGAGCAAAACGGATCGTCTGCGGCTGTACCAGATCTGGATCATTCCGCAAGAAACCGGCATCACGCCGCGCTACGAACAGCGTCGCTTCGACGCCGCGCAGGGCAAGCAACTGGTGCTTTCGCCAGATGCTCGCGATGGTTCGCTGAAGGTCCACCAGGATATGGAGCTGTACCGCTGGGCGCTGCTCAAAGATGAGCAGTCGGTGCATCAGATTGCCGCTGAGCGCCGCGTCTGGATCCAGGTGGTAAAAGGTAACGTGACCATTAACGGTACTAAAGCCACCACCAGCGATGGTCTGGCGATTTGGGATGAGCAGGCAATCTCGATTCATGCCGACAGCGACAGTGAAGTGTTGCTGTTTGACTTGCCGCCAGTCTAAAAATACACGTCATCCTTCAAGCCGCATCTGTGTTGGCTTTATTACTCGGCCCATCCATAGGCCTCGCCCCTTCGGGGCCGCTGCGAGCAGCGTTCAAATCTGCTCCCGGCAGATTTGTCGCTCACCCCGGTCGCGTACTTAATGTACGCTCCCGGGGATTTACTGAGGGACATCCTTGTCCCTCACCAGAGGCAACCTTCGGTTGTTCAAATTCGTTCCTGACGAATTTGTCACTGCGTCGCCGCCTTGATGCAACTCGAATGATTCTGTGTATTTCTCACAATAAAAAAACGGCTTTTTTTCTCTGCGAAGGTTCACGCACGTCCGTGGTAAACTGGGCAAATCTATCCCTTTTATACCTTTCAGGACGATGAAAAAGAAAAGACCCGTACTTCAGGATGTGGCCGACCGTGTGGGCGTGACCAAAATGACGGTCAGCCGTTTTTTGCGTAATCCGGAGCAGGTCTCCGTCGCGCTGCGGGGTAAAATTGCGGCTGCGCTTGATGAGCTCGGGTACATTCCTAATCGCGCGCCTGACATTCTTTCCAACGCCACCAGCCGCGCCATTGGCGTTCTGCTGCCGTCTTTAACCAACCAGGTCTTTGCGGAAGTGTTACGCGGCATTGAGGCTGTCACCGACGCGCATGGTTATCAAACCATGCTGGCGCACTACGGCTATAAACCGGAGATGGAGCAGGAGCGCCTGGAATCGATGCTCTCCTGGAATATCGACGGCCTGATCCTCACTGAGCGTACCCATACGCCGCGCACCTTAAAAATGATCGAAGTCGCCGGGATTCCGGTGGTGGAACTGATGGACAGCCAGTCGCCGTGTCTCGATATTGCCGTTGGTTTTGACAACTTCGAGGCCGCCCGTCAGATGACCGCCGCGATTATCGCGCGCGGTCATCGTCATATCGCCTATCTGGGGGCGCGCCTCGACGAACGTACTATCATCAAGCAGAAGGGCTATGAACAGGCGATGCGGGACGCAGGCCTGGTTCCTTACAGTGTGATGATGGAGCAATCTTCATCCTACTCTTCCGGTATCGAACTCATGCGCCAGGCGCGACGCGAATACCCACAGCTTGACGGTATTTTTTGCACCAACGATGACCTGGCGGTGGGGGCGGCCTTCGAATGCCAGCGCCTGGGGCTAAAAATCCCGGACGACATGGCGATCGCCGGGTTCCACGGTCATGACATCGGCCAGGTGATGGAACCGCGTCTGGCAAGCGTCCTGACGCCGCGCGAGCGAATGGGCAGCATTGGCGCGGAACGTCTGTTGGCCCGCATTCGCGGCGAAACGGTCACGCCGAAAATGTTAGATTTAGGTTTCACCTTGTCACCGGGCGGATCTATTTAGTCTGACAACTTTGAAGTAGCTCACACTTATTCACTTTTGGCACGAATGGTCATTGCGTCGTGAATGGTGCGGCTGGACAATGTTACCGATAACAGTTACCCGTAACAAATTTTGCAACTTGTAGAGTGGGGGCCCGCTTTGAGCACGACTAATCATGATCACCACGTTTACGTTCTGATGGGCGTATCAGGCAGCGGTAAATCCGCTGTCGCAAGCGCCGTGGCGCATCAGCTTCATGCCGCGTTTCTGGACGGCGATTTTCTGCATCCGCGCTGCAATATTGAAAAAATGGCTTCCGGCGAGCCGTTGAATGATGATGACCGCAAACCGTGGTTACAGGCGCTGAACGACGCCGCTTTCGCGATGCAGCGTACCAATAAAATCTCGCTGATCGTCTGTTCCGCACTGAAAAAACATTATCGCGACCTGCTGCGCGAGGGAAACCCGAACCTCTCCTTTATCTATCTGAAAGGTGATTTCGACGTCATTGAAAGCCGTCTGAAAGCGCGCAAAGGTCATTTCTTCAAAACCCAGATGCTGGTGACGCAGTTTGAAACGCTGCAAGAGCCGGGTGCCGACGAACGCGATGTTCTGGTGGTGGATATCGACCAGCCGCTGGAAGGCGTCGTGGCGAGCACCATTGAGGTCATCAATAAAGGCAGTACGCTGTGAGTACATTAACACTGGTTTTAACCGCCGTCGGTTCCGTCTTACTGCTGCTGTTTCTCGTGATGAAGGCGCGTATGCACGCCTTCGTCGCGTTAATGGTCGTCTCAATGGGCGCGGGGCTTTTTTCAGGGATGCCGCTTGATAAAATCGCCGCGACCATGGAAAAAGGGATGGGCGGCACGCTGGGCTTCCTGGCGATTGTGGTCGCGCTGGGGGCGATGTTCGGTAAAATTCTGCATGAAACCGGCGCGGTCGATCAGATAGCCGTGAAAATGCTTAAATCCTTTGGCCATAACCGCGCGCACTATGCGATTGGCCTGGCCGGCTTGATTTGCGCGCTCCCGCTGTTCTTTGAAGTGGCGATTGTGCTGCTGATAAGTGTGGCGTTCTCAATGGCGCGTCATACCGGCACAAACCTGGTGAAGCTGGTCATTCCGCTGTTTGCGGGCGTGGCGGCAGCCGCGGCGTTTTTGTTGCCTGGGCCTGCGCCGATGCTGCTGGCTTCCCAGATGCATGCTGATTTCGGCTGGATGATCCTGATTGGGCTGTGCGCCGCCATTCCTGGCATGATTATCGCCGGGCCGCTGTGGGGGAATTTTATCAGCCGTTACGTTGAGCTGCGTATTCCTGACGACATTACCGAGCCGCATCTGGGTGAAGGTAAAATGCCTTCTTTCGGCTTCAGCCTGTCGCTGATTCTGCTGCCGTTGGTGCTGGTAGGGCTGAAAACGATCGCCGCGCGTTTTGTGCCGGAAGGTTCCACCGCTTACGAATGGTTTGAGTTTATCGGCCACCCCTTCACTGCGATTCTGGTCGCTTGTCTGGTAGCGATTTACGGCCTGGCGATGCGTCAGGGGATGCCGAAAGACAAAGTGATGGAAATCTGCGGCCACGCGCTGCAACCGGCGGGCATTATTCTGCTGGTGATTGGCGCAGGCGGGGTGTTCAAACAGGTACTGGTTGACTCCGGCGTCGGCCCGGCGCTGGGCGAAGCGTTAACCGGCATGGGGCTGCCGATTGCCATTACCTGCTTTGTGCTGGCGGCGGCGGTGCGCATCATTCAGGGTTCCGCGACCGTGGCGTGTTTAACCGCGGTCGGTCTGGTGATGCCGGTCATTGAGCAACTGAATTTCTCCGGCGCGCAGATGGCGGCGCTCTCTATCTGTATCGCCGGCGGTTCAATTGTGGTTTCCCATGTTAACGACGCCGGCTTCTGGCTGTTCGGTAAATTTACCGGCGCGACCGAAGCGCAGACGCTGAAGACCTGGACGATGATGGAAACTATCCTCGGCACGGTCGGCGCGATTGTCGGAATGATTGCTTTCCAACTGCTGAGCTGAGTCTTGTTGCCCGGTGGCGCTGTGCTTACCGGGCCTGGAAACGGGCACATATCGACACCGTAAGCCGGGTAAGGCGTAATCGCTACCCGGTTTTTTTATTGAGGTGTGCATGGCAATCGCCCAACGACATTTTGCCTCGCCATGTTTCAGTACGCGCATAAAAGCAGGCAAATTTCTACGCTGATCCATAATTAGGATCAATAAAACAGCGACGGAAATGATTCCCTTCCTAACGCAAATTCCCTGATAATCGCCACTGGACTTTCTGCTTGCGCGGTAAGGCAGGATAAGTCGCATTACTGATGGCTTCGCTATCATTGATTAATTTCACTTGCGACTTTGGCTGCTTTTTGTATGGTGAAGGATGCGCCACAGGATACTGGCGCGCATACACAGCACATCTCTTTGCAGGAAAAAAACGCTATGAAAAATGTTGGTTTTATCGGCTGGCGCGGAATGGTCGGCTCTGTTCTCATGCAACGCATGGTAGAGGAGCGCGATTTCGACGCTATTCGCCCTGTTTTCTTTTCTACCTCCCAGTTTGGACAGGCGGCGCCCACCTTCGGCGACACCTCCACCGGTACGCTACAGGACGCTTTTGATCTGGATGCGCTAAAAGCGCTCGATATCATCGTGACCTGCCAGGGCGGCGATTATACCAACGAAATTTATCCAAAGCTGCGCGAAAGCGGATGGCAAGGTTACTGGATTGACGCGGCTTCTACGCTGCGCATGAAAGATGATGCCATTATTATTCTCGACCCGGTCAACCAGGACGTGATTACCGACGGCCTGAACAATGGCGTGAAGACCTTTGTGGGCGGTAACTGTACCGTTAGCCTGATGTTGATGTCGCTGGGCGGTCTCTTTGCCCATAATCTCGTTGACTGGGTATCCGTCGCGACCTATCAGGCCGCCTCCGGCGGCGGCGCGCGCCATATGCGCGAGCTGTTAACCCAAATGGGTCAGTTGTATGGCCATGTCGCCGATGAACTGGCGACGCCGTCTTCCGCAATTCTTGATATTGAACGCAAAGTTACGGCATTGACCCGCAGCGGCGAGCTGCCGGTTGATAACTTTGGCGTACCGCTGGCGGGAAGCCTGATCCCCTGGATCGACAAACAGCTCGATAACGGCCAAAGCCGCGAAGAGTGGAAAGGCCAGGCGGAAACCAACAAGATCCTCAATACTGCCTCTGTGATCCCGGTTGATGGTTTGTGTGTGCGCGTCGGCGCACTGCGCTGTCACAGCCAGGCGTTCACCATTAAGCTGAAAAAAGAGGTATCCATTCCGACGGTGGAAGAACTGCTGGCGGCACATAATCCGTGGGCGAAAGTGGTGCCGAACGATCGTGATATCACTATGCGCGAATTAACCCCGGCGGCGGTGACCGGCACGTTGACTACGCCGGTTGGTCGTCTGCGTAAGCTGAACATGGGGCCAGAGTTCTTGTCGGCGTTTACCGTAGGCGACCAGTTGTTATGGGGCGCCGCCGAGCCGCTGCGTCGAATGCTGCGCCAGTTGGCGTAGTAGCTATTGCAGCGCTTATCGGGCCTGCGTGTGGTTCTGTAGGCCGGATAAGGCGTGTCAGCGCCGCCATCCAGCAATATCCGCCAGATAAGGTGTAGTCGGCAAGCAGACGTCAGATTGATATGTAGGGTGCATCGTCACCCTTTTTTTGCGTAATACAGGAGTAAACGCAGATGTTTCATTTTTATCAGGAGTTAAGCAGAGCATTGGCTATTCTTTAAGGGTAGCTTAATCCCACGGGTATTAAGCCTAACCTGAAGGTAGGACGACGCAGATAGGATGCACAGTGTGCTGCGCCGTTCAGGTCAAAGAAGTGTCACTACCTGATGTTGAATTCAGTGAGATGGAGTGACGCCACAAAACAGGATGACAAACCATGTCCAGTCGTATCGATAGAGACGTGATTAATGCGCTAATTGCAGGACATTTTGCGGACCCTTTTTCCGTACTCGGAATGCACCAGACCCAAGCCGGACTAGAAGTCCGCGCCCTATTACCTGACGCCACCGACGTATGGGTGATTGAACCCAAAACCGGACGTAAAGTCGGCAAACTGGAATGTCTCGACGCTCGCGGTTTTTTCTGCGGCGTTTTACCCCGACGTAAAAATTTCTTTCGCTATCAGCTCGCCGTGACCTGGCACGGACAGCAGAACCTCATCGACGATCCTTACCGTTTTGGTCCATTAATACAGGAAATGGATGTCTGGCTATTGTCGGAAGGCACCCACCTGCGTCCTTATGAAACGCTGGGCGCGCACGCCGATACGATGGATGGCGTCACCGGCACCCGTTTCTCCGTCTGGGCGCCTAATGCTCGTCGCGTTTCGGTTGTCGGGCAATTCAACTATTGGGATGGGCGTCGCCACCCGATGCGTCTGCGCAAAGAGAGCGGTATTTGGGAGCTGTTTATCCCCGGCGCGCATAATGGACAACTGTATAAATTCGAGCTGCTTGATGCGAATGGTAATCTGCGCATTAAAGCCGATCCCTATGCTTTTGAGGCGCAGATGCGTCCGGAAACGGCGTCGATGATTTGCGGACTGCCGGAGAAAGTGACGCCAAGCGAAGAACGACAAAAAGCCAATCAGTTTGATGCGCCGATCTCGATTTATGAGGTGCATTTAGGTTCATGGCGCCGCCATACGGATAACAATTTCTGGCTGAGCTATCGTGAGCTGGCGGATCAGCTTGTGCCTTACGCCAAATGGATGGGCTTTACGCACCTTGAACTCTTGCCGGTCAACGAACATCCGTTTGACGGCAGTTGGGGCTACCAGCCGACCGGCCTCTACGCGCCGACCCGCCGCTTTGGTACGCGGGACGACTTCCGCTATTTCATCAATGCGGCCCATGCGGCGGGCCTTAACGTCATTCTCGACTGGGTGCCGGGCCATTTCCCGTCCGATGAATTTAGCCTCGCGGAGTTTGACGGCACCCACCTCTATGAGCACAGCGATCCGCGCGAGGGCTATCACCAGGACTGGAATACGCTGATCTACAACTATGGTCGTCGTGAAGTCAGTAATTATCTGGTGGGCAACGCCCTGTACTGGATGGAGCGTTTTGGGATTGATGCGCTGCGTGTCGATGCGGTGGCCTCTATGATCTACCGCGACTACAGCCGCAAAGAGGGCGAGTGGATACCGAACGAGTTCGGCGGTCGTGAAAACCTGGAAGCCATTGAGTTTCTGCGTAATACCAACCGCATTATTGGCGAGCAGGTGCCCGGCGCGGTCAGCATGGCGGAAGAGTCGACAGACTTCTCTGGCGTGACGCGTCCACCGGAAACGGGCGGCCTGGGGTTCTGGTACAAGTGGAACCTGGGCTGGATGCACGACACGCTGGACTATATGAAGCTGGACCCAGTGTACCGCCAGTATCATCACGACAAGCTGACCTTTGGTATGTTGTACAACCATACCGAAAACTTTGTTCTGCCGCTGTCGCACGATGAGGTGGTTCACGGCAAGAAATCCATTCTCGATCGTATGCCGGGCGATGCGTGGCAAAAATTCGCCAACCTGCGCGCCTACTATGGCTGGATGTGGGCCTTTCCCGGCAAGAAACTGCTGTTTATGGGGAATGAGTTTGCCCAGGGACGCGAGTGGAACCATGACGCCAGCCTCGACTGGCACCTGCTGGAGGGGGGCGATAACTGGCACCACGGGGTTCAGCGTCTGGTACGCGATCTCAACCACACCTATCGCCACCATAAAGCGTTGCATGAGCTGGATTTCGATGCTTACGGCTTTGAGTGGTTGGTGGTCGATGACAATGAACGCTCGGTACTGATTTTTGTACGCCGTGATAAAGCCGGTAACGAGATCATCGTCGCCAGCAACTTTACGCCCGTTCCTCGCCACGACTACCGCTTTGGCATCAACCAGCCGGGACGCTGGCGTGAAATTCTCAATACTGATTCGATGCATTATCACGGTAGCAACACCGGCAACGGCGGCGTGGTGCACAGCGATGAGATCGAAAGCCATGGCCGTCAGCACTCTCTTAGCCTGACGTTACCGCCGTTGGCGACGATCTGGCTGATGCGGGAGGGGGAATGACGCAGCTTGCGATCGGCGAAGCAACGCCGCATGGCGCAACGTATGACGGTCATGGCGTGAATTTCACGCTCTTTTCCGCCCATGCGGAGCGCGTAGAGCTGTGCGTTTTTGATTCCCGAGGGAATGAGCGCCGCTATGACCTGCCAGGACGTCGCGGCGATGTCTGGCATGGTTATCTGGCAGGCGCCAGGCCTGGTTTGCGCTATGGCTATCGCGTACATGGCCCGTGGCAGCCAGCGCAGGGGCATCGGTTTAATCCGGCGAAGTTACTGCTTGATCCTTATGCGCGCCGGGTCGAGGGCGAACTAAAAGATCATCCGCTGTTGCACGGCGGACACGATGAACCGGACTACCGCGATAACGCGGCGGTGGCGCCGAAAAGCGTGATAATCAGCGACCATTATGACTGGGAAGATGACGCCGCGCCGCGCACGCCGTGGGGAAAAACGGTCATCTATGAAGCGCATGTCAAAGGGCTGACCTACCTGCATCCGGAACTCCCCCAGGAGATACGCGGCACCTATAAAGCGCTCGGTCATCCGGTCATGGTGGCGTATTTCAAACAGCTTGGCATTACGGCGCTGGAACTGTTGCCGGTGGCGCAGTTTGCCAGCGAGCCGCGCCTGCAACGTATGGGACTGACCAATTATTGGGGTTATAACCCGATGGCGATGTTCGCGCTGCATCCCGCCTGGGCCAGTTCGCCCGAGACGGCGCTGGACGAGTTTCGCGACGCGGTGAAAGCGCTGCATCGCGCGGGGATTGAGGTCATTCTGGACATCGTATTAAACCATAGCGCCGAGCTGGATCTGGACGGTCCAACCTTCTCCCTGCGCGGAATTGATAACCGTAGCTATTATTGGATAAGGGACGATGGTGATTATCACAACTGGACGGGGTGCGGCAACACGCTCAATTTAAGCCATCCTGGCGTGGTGGAATACGCGTGCGAGTGTTTGCGCTATTGGGTGGAAACCTGTCATGTCGATGGTTTTCGTTTTGATTTGGCGTCCGTCATGGGGCGCACGCCGACGTTTCGCCAGGATGCGCCGCTGTTCGCCGCGATTAAAGCGTGTCCTGTGTTATCAACGGTCAAGCTGATTGCTGAACCGTGGGATATTGGCGAGGGCGGCTATCAGGTCGGGAATTTTCCGCCACCGTTTGCCGAGTGGAACGATCATTTTCGCGATGCGGCCCGCCGATTCTGGTTGCCGCGTAACCTGACGACCGGGGAGTTTGCCTGTCGTTTCGCCGCTTCCAGCGATGTGTTTAAACGCAATGGTCGCGCGCCCGGCGCCTCTGTCAATCTGCTCACGGCGCATGACGGTTTTACGCTCCGGGACTGCGTCTGTTTCAATCAGAAACACAATGAGGCGAACGGTGAGGAAAATCGCGACGGCACCAACAGCAATTACAGCGACAATCATGGTAAAGAAGGATTAGGCGGTCCGCTTGATTTAATGGAGCGGCGGCGCGACAGCATTCATGCCCTGCTGGCGACGCTACTGCTCTCTCAGGGAACGCCGATGCTGCTGGCAGGCGATGAACATGGCCATAGCCAGCACGGCAACAATAACGCCTACTGTCAGGATAATGCCTTAACCTGGCTGGACTGGCAGCAGGCAAACCGTGGGTTAACCACGTTTACCGCCGCGCTGATTCGTTTGCGTCAGCAGATACCGGCTTTAACCGGCAATAGCTGGTGGGAAGAAGGCGATGGCAACGTGCGTTGGCTGAATAAAAACGCGCAACCCTTGAGTGCGGATGAGTGGCAAAACGGGCCTAAGCTGATGCAAATTCTGTTGTCGGACCGTTTTCTGATTGCGATAAATGCCACGCTTGAGGTGACAGATATAGTTTTACCCGAAGGGGAATGGCGCGCCGTTCCCCCATTCGCTGGAGAGGATAATCCGGTGATAACGGCGGTCTGGCAGGGACCTGCGCATGGACTGTGTGTGTTCCAGAGAGGATAAAAAAGGAGTTAATCATGGTGAGTTTAGAGAAGAACGATCGTGTAATGTTGGCGCGCCAGCTGCCATTGAAATCTGTTGCCCTAATCCTGGCCGGCGGCCGCGGCACGCGTCTAAAAGATTTAACGAACAAACGCGCCAAACCAGCCGTCCACTTTGGTGGGAAGTTCCGCATCATCGATTTCGCCTTATCTAATTGTCTGAACTCCGGGATTCGCCGTATCGGCGTGATCACTCAGTATCAGTCCCATACGCTGGTGCAGCATATTCAGCGCGGCTGGTCACTGTTTAGCGAAGAGATGAACGAATTTGTCGATCTGCTGCCAGCTCAACAGCGTATGAAGGGCGAAAACTGGTATCGCGGCACGGCAGACGCGGTGACCCAGAACCTGGATATTATTCGTCGCTATAAAGCGGAATATGTCGTCATCCTGGCAGGCGATCATATCTATAAGCAGGACTACTCGCGTATGTTGATCGATCACGTTGAAAAGGGCGCGCGTTGCACGGTGGCCTGTATGCCGGTGCCGATCAAAGAAGCGACGGCATTCGGCGTGATGGCGGTCGATGAAAGCGACAAGATTATTGATTTTGTCGAAAAACCGGCGAATCCCCCCGCAATGCCTGGTGACGCCAGCAAATCGCTGGCCAGTATGGGCATTTACGTTTTTGACGCCGATTACCTGTATGAATTGCTGGCGGCAGACGATAAAGATGACGCTTCCAGCCACGATTTCGGTAAAGACATTATCCCCAAAATCACCCGAGAAGGTATGGCTTACGCGCATCCTTTCCCGCTCTCCTGCGTGCAGTCCGATCCGCAAGCCGAACCGTACTGGCGCGATGTAGGTACGCTGGAAGCTTACTGGAAGGCGAACCTGGATTTAGCCTCGGTGACGCCGGAGCTGGATATGTATGACCAGAACTGGCCTATTCGTACGCATATGGAATCGCTACCGCCTGCGAAATTCGTGCAGGACCGCTCCGGTAGCCACGGTATGACGCTGAACTCGCTGGTCTCCGGCGGCTGCATTATCTCCGGTTCGGTGGTGGTGCAATCTGTGCTCTTCCCACGGGTGAGAATAAATTCTTTTTGTAATATTGATTCGGCAGTGTTGTTACCTGAGGTTTGGGTAGGACGCTCCTGCCGTTTACGTCGCTGTGTTATTGACCGTGCCTGTATTATCCCGGAAGGCATGGTGATTGGTGAAAATGCGGAAGAGGACGCTCGTCGTTTCTACCGTTCAGAAGAAGGTATTGTACTGGTCACGCGTGAAATGCTGCGCAAACTGCAGGTCAAACAGGAGCGATAATGCAGGTTTTACATGTATGTTCAGAGATGTTCCCCCTGCTGAAGACTGGGGGTCTGGCGGATGTGATAGGCGCGTTGCCTGCGGCACAAATTGCGGATGGTGTTGATGTTCGCGTTCTGCTTCCAGGGTTTCCCGATATCCGTCGGGGGATACCCGACGCGCATGTGGTGAGCCGCCGCGATACTTTCGCAGGTAAGATATCGCTGCTGTTCGGGCATTATAACGGCGTGGGCATTTATCTGATCGACGCGCCGCATCTGTACGAGCGTCCAGGCAGTCCCTATCACGATACGAATTTATATGCCTATACCGATAACGTGCTGCGCTTTGCCCTGTTAGGGTGGGTCGGCTGTGAAATGGCCTGCGGACTTGATCCATTCTGGCGCCCCGACGTGGTGCACGCCCATGACTGGCACGCCGGGCTGGCGCCCGCCTATCTGGCAGCGCGCGGGCGGCCGGCGAAATCGGTCTTTACCGTACACAACCTGGCCTATCAAGGCATGTTTTATGCAAAGCATATGGATGACATCGAACTGCCGTGGTCATTCTTTAATATGCATGGGCTGGAGTTCAACGGACAACTCTCCTTTTTGAAGGCCGGTTTGTACTATGCCGACCATATTACGGCGGTGAGCCCGACCTATGCGCGTGAAATTACCGAACCGCAGTTTGCTTATGGTATGGAAGGCCTGCTGCGCCAGTGTCATCTGGAAGGGCGCTTGTCCGGCATACTGAACGGCGTGGATGAGAAAATCTGGAACCCGGAATCCGATCTGCTGCTGGCGTCGCGCTACACGCGCGATACCCTGGAAGAGAAGGCGGAAAACAAACGTCAGCTACAAATTGCGATGGGGTTGAAGGTTAACGACAAAGTGCCGCTGTTCGCCGTGGTAAGCCGTCTGACCAACCAGAAAGGTCTGGATCTGGTGCTGGAGGCGTTACCGGGGCTGCTGGAGCAGGGCGGGCAGTTGGCGCTACTCGGCGCGGGCGATCCGGTGCTTCAGGAGGGGTTCCTCGCGGCGGCGGCGGAACACCCAGGGCAGGTTGGCGTACAGATCGGCTATCACGAAGCTTTCTCGCATCGCATTATGGGCGGCGCGGACGTCATTCTGGTGCCCAGTCGTTTCGAACCGTGCGGCTTAACGCAGTTATATGGCTTAAAGTATGGCACGCTGCCTCTGGTGCGGCGTACCGGGGGGTTGGCCGATACGGTCTCCGACAGTTCGCTGGAAAATCTGGCGGACGGTATCGCCAGCGGTTTTGTCTTCGAAGACAGTAACGCCTGGTCGTTGCTACGCGCGATTCGGCGTGCTTTTGTGTTGTGGTCACGGCCTTCGCTTTGGCGGTTTGTACAACGGCAGGCGATGGCGATGGATTTTAGCTGGCAAGTTGCCGCGAAATCATACCGCGAGCTGTACTATCGCTTGAAATAGTCATCCAGGAATCATTTATATGAATGCTCCGTTTACTTATGCATCGCCCACACTCAGCGTTGAGGCGCTTAAGCATTCTATTGCCTATAAGCTGATGTTTACGATTGGTAAAGACCCGGTCATTGCCAATAAACATGAATGGCTGAACGCCACATTGTTCGCGGTGCGCGATCGTCTGGTGGAGCGCTGGCTGCGTTCTAATCGAGCCCAATTATCGCAGGAAACCCGGCAGGTTTATTACCTGTCGATGGAGTTTTTGATTGGTCGTACCCTCTCTAACGCGCTGCTTTCGCTGGGCATTTATGACGACGTTAAAGGCGCGCTGGAGGCCATGGGCTTAGATCTCGAAGAGCTGATCGATGAAGAGAATGACCCAGGGCTTGGCAACGGCGGCTTAGGACGGCTGGCGGCTTGCTTCCTGGACTCGCTGGCGACGCTAGGATTACCGGGTCGCGGGTATGGCATTCGCTACGATTACGGCATGTTTAAGCAGAATATTGTCGACGGGCGGCAAAAAGAATCTCCGGATTACTGGCTGGAATATGGCAACCCGTGGGAGTTCAAGCGCCACAATACGCGCTATAAGGTACTTTTTGGCGGGCGCATTCAGCAGGAAGGTAAAAAAGCGCGCTGGATTGAGACGGAAGAGATTCTGGCCGTCGCGTATGATCAGATTATCCCCGGTTACGACACCGACGCCACTAACACACTGCGGCTGTGGAATGCGCAGGCCAGTAGTGAAATCAACCTCGGTAAATTCAACCAGGGCGACTACTTTGCGGCGGTGGAAGATAAAAACCACTCTGAGAACGTTTCACGGGTGCTCTACCCGGACGATTCCACCTATTCCGGACGAGAGCTACGCCTGCGCCAGGAGTATTTTCTGGTCTCGGCGACAGTGCAGGATATCCTGCACCGTCATTATCAACTGCATAAAACCTATGAGAATCTGGCGGATAAAATCGCCATTCACCTCAATGATACGCATCCGGTGCTGTCAATTCCGGAGCTGATGCGCCTGCTGATTGATGAACATAAATTTAGCTGGGACGACGCGTTTGAGGTGTGCTGTCAGGTCTTCTCTTATACCAACCATACGCTGATGAGCGAGGCGCTGGAAACCTGGCCTGTCGATATGCTGGGGAAGATTCTGCCCCGTCACCTGCAGATTATCTTCGAGATTAACGACTATTTCCTGAAAACGTTGCAGGAGCAATATCCCAACGATACCAGCCTGCTTGGTCGCGCGTCGATTATTGATGAGTCGAACGGCCGCCGGGTACGGATGGCCTGGCTGGCGGTGGTGGTCAGCCATAAAGTCAACGGCGTTTCTGAACTCCATTCCAACCTGATGGTGCAGTCGCTGTTCGCGGATTTTGCGAAGATTTTCCCGACCCGTTTTTGTAACGTCACTAACGGCGTTACGCCGCGCCGCTGGCTGGCGTTGGCAAACCCGCCGCTGTCTGACGTGCTGGATGAGAATATTGGTCGTACCTGGCGTACCGATCTTAGTCAGCTCAGCGAGCTGAAACAGCATTGTGATTATCCGCTGGTCAATCATGCGGTGCGTCAGGCGAAGCTGGAAAATAAAAAACGGCTGGCGGTAGTGATAGCGCAACAACTGAATGTGGTGGTAAACCCTAAAGCGTTATTTGACGTGCAGATTAAGCGTATTCACGAATACAAGCGGCAGTTGATGAACGTACTGCATGTCATTACCCGCTATAACCGCATTAAAGAAAATCCGGAGGCCGACTGGGTGCCGCGGGTGAATATTTTTGCCGGTAAGGCGGCTTCCGCCTATTACATGGCAAAACACATTATTCATCTGATCAACGACGTGGCGAAAGTGATTAACAACGATCCGCAGATTGGCGACAAGCTGAAAGTGGTGTTTATCCCGAACTACAGCGTCAGCCTGGCGCAGGTGATCATTCCCGCTGCCGACCTGTCTGAGCAGATTTCGCTGGCAGGGACAGAAGCTTCCGGCACCAGTAATATGAAATTTGCCCTGAACGGCGCGCTCACCATTGGTACGCTGGATGGCGCGAACGTTGAGATGCAGGAGCATGTCGGCGAGGAGAATATCTTTATCTTCGGTAATACTGCCGAAGAGGTGGAAGCGTTGCGCAGGCAGGGTTATAAGCCTCGCGACTATTATGAAAAAGATGAAGAGCTACATCAGGTACTGACGCAGATTGGTAGCGGCGTCTTTAATCCGGAAGAGCCAGGCCGTTACCGCGATCTGGTAGATTCGCTGATTAACTTTGGCGATCACTATCAGGTGCTGGCGGACTACCGCAGCTACGTGGACTGCCAGGATAAGGTGGATGAGTTGTATCGTCGCCCGGAAGAATGGACGACGAAAGCGATGCTCAACATTGCCAATATGGGCTACTTCTCATCGGACAGAACCATCAAAGAGTATGCCGAAAATATCTGGCATATTGATCCGGTGCGGTTGTAAATCCCGATGCCGGCGGCGCTTCGCTTGCCCGGCCTACGTTTATGTATCCTTGTAGGCCGGATCAGGCGTTAGCCGCCATCCGGCATTTTTCTCAGGACGCCAGTGAAAGCTGGTGTTTCTCAACATACGCTGCCAGCCACTGAGTGATGCGGGACTGCTGTTCGGCGGTCAGCCACATGCCTTCTTTGGTGCGACGCCAGATAGCATCTTCAGTACGGCGCACCCATTCGTGATCCACCAGGTACTTGAGTTCTGCTTCGTAAAACTCATGACCGAAATCTTCGCCTAAATCAAGCAGCGACGTGGCTTCGCCGAGAATCCACTCCGTGTTGCTGCCGTAAGTGCGCGAATAGTGGCGCGCCAGCGATTCCGTCAGGAACGGATAACGACGACGCAGCTTCGCCGCGTAATCTTCGCGGCTGCCGTCGATGTCGCCGCCGGGCAGTACGCACGTTTTGGTCCATGCCGGGCCGATGCCTGGATAATAAGACGCCAGTTTTTCCATCGCATGTTCGGCCAGCTTACGGTAGGTCGTGAGCTTACCGCCAAACACGGAAAGCAGCGGCGCTTTGCCGTTTTCATCATGAATATCAAGGGTATAATCGCGAGTGATCGCCTGCGGTGAGTCGGACTCATCATCGCACAGCGGACGGACGCCGGAGTACGTCCAGACGATGTCATCGCGCCCCAGTTGTTTCTGGAAGTGCGCGTTATAGACCTTCAACAGGTAATTAATTTCGCTCTCTTCAATTTTTACCGCTTTCGGATCGCCTTTATATTCGACATCGGTTGTGCCAATGATCGAAAACTCTTCCATCCACGGAATGACAAAGACGATACGCTTATCTTCGTTTTGCAGAATATACGCCTGCTTCTGATTATGGACGCGCGGCACGACGATATGGCTGCCTTTGATCAGGCGGATGCCATACGGTGACGGCAGATGCATCCCTTCGTCGAAGAACTGTTTGACCCACGGTCCGGTGGCGTTAACCAGTCCGCGCGCCTGCCAGACATATTTTTTACCGGTGTCGATATCTTCCGCTTCGACAATCCACAGGCCATTTTCCCGACGAGCGGCGGTTGCGCGAGTACGGGTAAGGACTTCGCCGCCTTTACGCACCACCATCTGTGCGTTAGCAAGCACCAGACGCGCATCGTCTACCCAGCAGTCGGAGTATTCGAATCCGCGCACGATTTCAGGTTTGAGTACCGAATCTGCGCCAAACCGCACACCGGTGGAACCGGGTAAACTGGTACGTTTGCCGAGGTGATCGTACATAAACAGACCGATACGGATCATCCAGGCCGGACGTAAATGCGGGCGGTGCGGCAGACGAAAACGCATCGGGAAGGCGATGTGCGGCGCCATTTTCAACAGCACTTCACGTTCGGCCAGCGCTTCGCTGACCAGACGGAACTCGTAGTGTTCAAGGTAGCGTAAGCCGCCGTGGATAAGTTTCGAACTGGCGGAAGAGGTCGCGCAGGCCAAATCCTGCGCTTCCAGCATGAGTACGGACAAACCGCGTCCGGCGGCATCAGCCGCGATGCCTGCACCGTTAATGCCCCCGCCTATCACGATCAGATCTTTGGTTTCCATGCTGCCCTCTTGCACTTTCGTTAAAGTTCAAAAATGTTCGTTATCGAACATAATAGCAAAGAAACGCGCTATTGGTAACATCGAAAAAACATTTTAGAGTGATATGTATAACATTATGGCGTTAAGCTACTCCGTCAACGTACACTGGGCGATAAAATGCCTTAATTGGCTTCATCGGCAATAATGAAAGAGCGATTCATGGAACAATTTGAATGTATCACTGTAGAAGAGGCGTATCAGAAACTGCACCAGGGCGCGGCGGTGCTGGTCGATATTCGCGATCCGCAAAGTTATGCCATGGGTCATGCGCCGCAGGCGTTTCACTTGACTAACGATACGCTGGGCGCGTTTATGCGTGAGCATGGTTTCGATACCGCCGTGATGGTAATGTGCTATCACGGCAACAGTAGTAAAGGCGCCGCGCAGTATCTGCTCCAGCAAGGCTATGATGCGGTTTACAGCATTGATGGCGGGTTTGAGGCCTGGCATCGCCGTTTCCCTGCCGATGTCGCGAATGGCGCGTAATCCCATAAAGATGCAGCCTCCGACGAGAAGGGTATATATACTGTCTTCTTTTGTATGGACTAAGCGACAGCAATAATGTTGATGATTACTTCCTTTGCGAATCCTCGCGTGGCGCAGGCATTTGTTGATTACATGGCCACCCAGGGCGTCATTCTTACTATTCAGCAACATAATCAAAGCGATATCTGGTTGGCGGATGAATCGCAGGCCGAACGTGTGCGGGTCGAGCTGGCGCGGTTTATAGAAAATCCCGGCGATCCGCGTTATCTGGCGGCTAGCTGGCAGTCCGGGCAGACGAACAGCGGGCTACGCTACCGCCGTTTTCCCTTTCTCGCCACGCTGCGTGAACGAGCCGGCCCTGTTACCTGGATCGTGATGCTCGCCTGCGTGCTGGTCTATATCGCGATGAGTCTCATCGGCGATCAGACGGTGATGGTGTGGCTGGCGTGGCCGTTCGATCCGGTTTTAAAATTTGAAGTCTGGCGCTACTTCACCCATATCTTTATGCACTTCTCACTGATGCATATTCTTTTTAACCTGCTGTGGTGGTGGTATCTAGGCGGGGCGGTAGAGAAGCGCCTGGGCAGCGGTAAATTAATCGTCATTACGGTGATAAGCGCGCTACTAAGCGGCTATGTACAGCAGAAATTTAGCGGCCCGTGGTTTGGCGGGCTGTCTGGCGTCGTCTATGCGCTGATGGGTTACGTGTGGCTGCGCGGAGAGCGCGATCCGCAAAGCGGAATTTACCTCCAGCGCGGCTTAATTATTTTTGCATTATTGTGGATAGTCGCTGGTTGGTTTGACTGGTTTGGCATGTCTATGGCGAACGGCGCGCACATCGCCGGGCTTATCGTCGGTTTAGCGATGGCCTTTGTTGATACGCTGAATGCGCGAAAACGAACGTGAGGCGTATCCGGCCTGTGGTCGAGATATTTTTCCAGGCCGGGTAGGGCGAATGCCGCTATCCGGCGCAAGGTTGGTTACTTTCAGAGATTATTCATGAAACAAACACAACGGCATGACGCGATCATTGAACTGGTGAAAAAACAGGGGTACGTCAGTACGGAAGAGCTGGTGGAGCATTTTTCTGTCAGCCCGCAAACCATTCGTCGGGATCTTAACGATCTGGCGGAACAGAATATGATTTTGCGCCACCACGGCGGCGCGGCGTTGCCCTCCAGCTCGGTGAACACGCCGTGGCACGATCGTAAGGCGACGCAAACGGAAGAAAAAGAGCGCATCGCTCGCAAAGTCGCGGCCCAGATCCCCAATGGTTCAACGCTGTTTATTGATATCGGCACGACGCCGGAAGCCGTAGCGCACGCCCTGTTAGGGCACAGTAATTTGCGGATCGTGACCAACAATTTGAACGTAGCGAACACGCTAATGGCGAAAGAGGATTTTCGTATTATCCTCGCCGGCGGCGAACTCCGCAGCCGCGACGGCGGCATTATTGGCGAAGCGACGCAGGACTTTATCGCCCAGTTCCGTCTCGATTTCGGCATTCTCGGTATTAGCGGTATTGATAGCGACGGCTCGTTGCTGGAATTTGACTATCATGAGGTACGCACCAAGCGCGCGATTATCGAAAATTCGCGCCATGTGATGCTGGTGGTGGATCACTCTAAATTTGGCCGTAACGCGATGGTAAACATGGGCAGCATTAGTATGGTCGATGCGGTCTACACCGATACCCTGCCGCCGCCGGGCGTGATGCAGGTGATTGCCGACCACCATATTCAATTAGAGCTGTGCTAAAGAGACTGTCTTATCAGGCCTAACTCTGCGCGTGATCGTAGGCCTGATAAGCTCATCAGGCACACGTCAAACCCCGTACCCCATCATCTTCAGCAACTGCTGCGCGTGCTGTACCGCGTCCTGACGGTGCGCGACGCCGAGTTTCTGGTAGAGGTTGCGGATATGCGTCTTAATGGTGGTCGCGGCCACCGCCAGTTCTCCGGCAATCTGTTCGTTGCTGTAACCGGAATAGATAAGCCCTAACACCTGCCATTCACGCTGGGTGAGCGGGCTGGTGCGAATAAGCTCCGGGACATCCGGATGGTTAAGCAGGCGCTCGACGAAGCCCTCGTCAAAATGGGCGAATTTATGCCGGTGATGTTGGTTAATCTCTCGCAGGATGCGCTGCGCGCGATGCTGCTCCATCTCCGGCAGCGTATTTAGCTGGATAAGCTGACGCAATTGCTGCGCCATGGCTTCGCCTTCAATCACAAAATGGCTGATAAATCCGGTGCGGTTGGCGAGCTGTAAGGCATCAAGCAATACGCGCTGGGCGTCGTTTTTCCGCCCGGATTGCCAGTAAAGCTGATTGAGTAACAGCAGATTGCGGTTTAAATCGCTCATTAAGCGCAGGCTACGGGCATTCTCATTTAACTCTTCCAGCACGATTTCCGCAGGCTCGAATTCGCCCAGCAGGATCTGCGCGCGGGCGATATTCCGCCATTGCCCTTGCAGAAAATGGTTATTGGCAAACGCCGGTTTGGGCGTATGACGTAACCAGTTGGCGGCGGATTTTTTGTCGCCGGTTAACTGCCAGTAAATGACACGCACCTTATCGGCGTTAGAGATCCAGTCGCAGTGATAACGACCATTGCCTAATAAATTTTCCAGTCGGTTAAGCTGACTACGGGCATTATCCAGATCGCCGCGCGCCAGCGAGCACTGCACCAGTAGCGTCAGGCACTGCAACTGTTGTTGCGGCTGGAAGGTGGACAGCACAGCGATACCGCTGCGCGCCGAGGCCTCCGCTTCGTCAAGGCGCGCCCACGCCCACAGCAATTGCGCGCGGATACGTACCAGAAACTCATGCATCGGCAGTTGTTCCAGATGTTGCTCTTTGATCAACTGGAAGGCTCTCTCCTGCGTTTCCCATGCGGCCTGCAGGAATCCCTGGGCGAACTGAATTTCGCTTTGTTGAATTAAGCTCCACAGCGCGTAATGCCAGACGTCATGATGGCGCGCCATTTGTTCGGTTTGCTGCATCAGCGATAAAGACTGGCTGAGATCGCCTTTACAGTGCAGCACTTCGCCGTGAACGGAGGTCGCGACAATGCGGCTATAAAACCAGGCGAGAGGAAGCTCATCCAGCGCCAGTTTCGCCAGCCGCTCTGCCTCTTCCGGATTGCCGTCGTTGATGGCGACCTGGGCGCGCAGCGCGTTAAATTCAGCATGCAGCGTGCCGTCCATAACCCCTTTGATCTCTTGCTCGGCGCGCGCCAGCAACGTATTCACTTCGCTGTAGCGGTGTTGGCTTTGCATCAGCCAGGCCTGTAACAACACCAGCCGCGGATTTTCCAGCAGGCTTTCCCACGGCAGCGCTTTTAATGACTCTTCCAGCAGCGCCAGTTCACTGTGATTAAACAGCCCCCACGCATGGTTAAGCAGGATATCGCGCAGCATTTGCGCGTCACCCGCCGCCAGCGCATGATGTATAGCTTCGCTGGGAAAACCTTGTTCCATCCAGCTTTCCGCGGCCGCACGGTGGATCTCCGGTAGTTCCGCCGCCAGTTCCCACTGGCAACGCTGGCGCAGAAAGCTACCAAACAACGGGTGATAGCTAAACCACTCGCCCGTGTCGTCCATGCGTTGCAGGAATAACCCCTGGCGCTCAATCTCCTCCAGCCGCATCTGGCCGTTTTCTTCGCCGGTCACGCGCACGATCAACGCGTCATTCATTGAGCGTAAGATCGCGCTTTTAAGTAAAAAATGTCGGGTGCTGACATCCACGTTATCCAGTACTTCGTCCACCAGATAATCAGAAAGGTGGCTGGCATTAATCCCGGCAAGACGGCGGGCGGAGTGATGCGCAGAGGTATGGTTCTGGCGCGCGGAGAGGGCGATCAACTGTAGCGCAGTGGCCCAACCGGCCACATCATCGCACATGCGGCTGCTCTCAGCGGCTTCAATGGGCGACGAAAGACGACGGTCAAAAAATTGCTTTGCTTCCTGATGGTTAAAAGCCAACTGCTGGCTACCGATTTCCAACAGCTGATCGCGCACGCGCAGGTTAGCGATGCCCAGTTGCGGTAAATTACGCGATAACACCACCAGGGTGAAATTTTCCGGCTGATGACGTAAGAAAAAGCGCATCGCGTCGTGAATCACCGGATTGGTAATCAAATGGTAGTCGTCAATCACCAGATAAAGCGGGCGATGCCACTGCGCCAGTTCAATAAAGAGCTGTGCGAAGAGGGACGTCAGGCTGGCGTACTGACGTTTTTGCGCCATCGCTTCGCTGGTAGAGCAGTGTCCGCCGGTGGCCTGTTGGATTGCGGCAATTAAGTAACTGGCGAACCGCTCTTGCTGGTTATCGCCTTCGTCGAGAGAGTACCAGCCTAATTCATTTTTGCCCGCCGCCCACTGTGAGACAAGCGTGGTTTTCCCATAGCCAGCAGGACTGGTTACCAGGGCGAGCCTGAAATTGTTCGCGCCGGAAAGTTTAGCCAACAGCCGCTCACGAACCACGGTATGGTCGAGACGAACCGGACGACTTAATTTAGACGGAATCAACATAGCAATCACTTCACTGTGGGAAATGGGGGGAACTGCGATTTTTTTTGCGCTTCGTAATTAATAGATATAAGGTCGGCCAGAAAGCATTTTAATGCAAGCTAAGCAGACTTTTTATGTGTCTGAATTTGCACTCTGTCACAATTCTAAATAACGGTATTAAAAAAGTATTCAGCGCGGTTGAAACGAGCGTCAGAGCTGGGCTGAGGTCATATTTTCGTTATTGTAAATAATGTCCTGGACATGATGCGGATTTAACACAATGACGATACCAGGCGTTTAATTAATTATGTTTAGTTAGTGAATCTCCCGCCGCTGAATATTTCAGATAAGAAACTATTTCGGCGTTCATATAATCTTCGAAAATACCCCTTCGCGATTTACTGTTATTTCTGTTTATTCATTTGATTATGCGTAACACTGAGTGTCGTTGACAGGAATCGGCGCGTTTATACAGGGGTAAGTGGCGGCGATCACACTTTTATGCTCATCCCCGCTCCTCCTCCCTCCCTAATCATTGCCGGGAGGAGGAAGGTCAACATCGAGCCTGGCAAACTAGCGATAACGTTGTTTTATTACCCGAGGACGGATTTCCTATGTCACAGCCAACCTTCAATAAAGATCAATTCCAGGCCGCCCTGACGCGTCAGTGGCAGCGTTTCGGTTTACTGTCGGCGTCCGACATGACGCCTCGTCAGTGGTGGCAGGCCGTTAGCGGCGCGCTGGCGGAATTACTGAGCGCGCAACCGGTAGCGCAGCCGACAAAAGGCCAGCGTCATGTGAACTACATTTCGATGGAATTTTTGATTGGTCGCCTGACGGGAAATAACCTGTTAAATCTGGGATGGTACCAGGACGTTAGCGATGTACTGAAAGCGCACGATATTAATCTGACCGATCTGCTGGAAGAGGAAGTCGATCCGGCGCTCGGCAACGGTGGTTTGGGACGTCTGGCCGCCTGCTTCCTCGATTCGATGGCCACCGTCGGGCAGTCCGCTACGGGCTATGGTCTGAACTACCAGTATGGGCTGTTCCGTCAGTCATTTGTTGAAGGCAAGCAGATGGAAGCGCCGGATGACTGGCATCGCGGCAGCTATCCGTGGTTCCGCCACAACGAGGCGCTGGACGTCCAGGTTGGGATCGGCGGTAAAGTCACCAAAGAAGGGCGCTGGGAGCCAAGCTTTGTGATTACAGGCCAGGCCTGGGATCTGCCGGTGTTAGGCTATCGTAACGGTGTCGCGCAACCGCTGCGTTTGTGGCAGGCGACCCACGCGCATCCGTTTGATCTGACCAAATTCAACGACGGCGCTTTCCTGCGGGCGGAACAGCAGGGTATCGATGCGGAAAAACTGACGAAGGTGCTTTATCCCAACGATAACCACACGGCGGGCAAAAAACTGCGCCTGATGCAGCAATACTTCCAGTGCGCCTGCTCGGTAGCGGATATTCTGCGTCGCCATCATCTGGCCGGACGCAAACTGCATGAGCTGGCGGATTATGAGGTCATTCAGCTAAATGATACCCACCCGACTATTGCCATCCCTGAACTGCTGCGCGTGCTGATTGACGAGCACCAGCTGAGCTGGGATGACGCCTGGGCTATCACCAGCAAAACCTTCGCCTACACCAACCATACCCTGATGCCGGAAGCGCTGGAGTGCTGGGACGAGAGGTTAATCAAAGCGCTGCTGCCGCGTCATATGCAGATTATCAAGCAGATTAACGACCGCTTTAAGACGCTGGTCGATAACACCTGGCCTGGCGATAAGCAGGTATGGGCAAAACTGGCGGTGGTGCATGACCGTCAGGTGCGCATGGCCAATATGTGCGTGGTCAGCGGCTTTGCGGTCAACGGTGTGGCGGCGCTGCACTCCGATCTGGTGGTGAAAGATCTGTTCCCTGAATATCACCAGCTTTGGCCGAACAAATTCCACAATGTCACCAACGGCATTACGCCGCGTCGCTGGATCAAACAGTGCAATCCGCAGCTTGCAGCGTTGCTGGATAAAACGCTGAAAAAAGAGTGGGCTAACGATCTCGACCAGTTGAGCAACCTCGAAAAATACGCTGACGATGCGAAGTTCCGTCAGCAGTATCGCGACATCAAACGGGCGAACAAAGAACGGCTGGTGAAATTTATCCAGGCCCGTACCGGGATTGAGATTTCGAGCCATGCGATTTTTGATATTCAGATCAAACGCCTGCATGAGTACAAGCGTCAGCATCTGAATCTGTTGCATATTCTGGCGCTGTACAAAGAGATCCGCGAAAACCCGCAGGCCGACCGCGTACCGCGCGTATTCCTGTTTGGCGCGAAGGCGGCGCCGGGCTATTACCTGGCGAAGAACATCATTTTTGCTATCAATAAGGTTGCGGAAGCCATTAATAACGACCCGGCGGTGGGTGATAAGCTGAAGGTGGTTTTCCTGCCGGATTACTGCGTCTCGGCGGCGGAAATGCTCATTCCGGCGGCGGATATTTCCGAGCAAATTTCCACTGCCGGGAAAGAGGCGTCCGGCACCGGCAACATGAAACTGGCGCTGAACGGGGCGTTGACAGTGGGAACGCTGGACGGCGCTAACGTTGAAATCGCTGAGAAGGTGGGTGAAGAGAATATCTTTATCTTTGGCCATACTGTGGAAGAGGTCAAGGCGCTCAAAGCCAAAGGCTACGATCCGGTGAAATGGCGTAAAAAAGACAAAGTGCTGGATGCGGTGCTAAAAGAGCTGGAAAGCGGTCAATACAGCGATGGCGATAAACATGCCTTTGACCAGATGCTGCATAGCCTCGGCAAACAGGGGGGCGATCCGTACCTGGTCATGGCGGACTTCGCCGCTTATGTCGAGGCGCAAAAGCAGGTGGATGCACTGTATCGCGACCAGGAAGCGTGGACGCGCGCCGCGATCCTCAATACCGCGCGCTGCGGTATGTTCAGTTCCGATCGCTCTATTCGCGATTATCAGGCCCGTATCTGGCAGGCAAAACGCTAAGGGAGCGCGATGGAAAATAAACGTCTCGATAGTGCCGCGCTGGCGGCGGGGATCAGCCCCAGTTACATCAATGCTCATGGCAAACCGCAGTCTATTGGCGCTGAAACCAAGAGACGTTTGCTGGCGGCGATGCACGGCACGACAACAGGACCACAGGCGGTCGTGCCGAATGTGAAGGTTTATACCGCGGGTAAAAAAATGGCGTTGCCGGTAGAGGGGCACGGTGAGTTTGCCTGGCTGCTGACTACGGAAGAGGGCGTGCATTACAAAGGGCGCGTGACGGGCGGTAAAAAACTTAACCTTCCGGCTACATTGCCGGAGGGCTACCACACCCTGACGTTGACCCAGGATGAACAGCGTACGCACTGCCGTATTATCGTCGCCCCGCCGCGATGCTATGAGCCGCAGGCGCTACTGGAAGGGAAAAAACTGTGGGGGGCCTGCGTCCAGCTTTATACTCTGCGTTCAGAAAAAAACTGGGGTATTGGCGATTTCGGCGATTTAAAGTCGATGCTGGTCGATGTGGCGACACGCGGCGGCGCGTTTATCGGCCTGAACCCGATCCACGCGCTTTATCCGGCGAATCCGGAGAGCGCCAGTCCCTACAGCCCCTCGTCTCGTCGCTGGCTGAACGTGATATATATCGACGTCAATGCCGTCGAAGATTTCCGCCTGAGCGAAGAGGCGCAGGCATGGTGGCAAATGCCCGCCACACAGCAAAAGCTGCGACAGGCGCGCGATGCGCAATGGGTGGATTACGCTACCGTTACCGCGCTGAAAATCACGGCGCTGCGGATGGCGTGGACGCGCTTTGCCGCTCGCGACGATGCGCAAATGGCGGAGTTTCGTCACTTTATCGCCCGTGAAGGCGAGAGCCTTTACTGGCAGGCGGCATTCGACGCGCTGCATGCGTATCAGGTGAAAGAGGATGAGCAGCGCTGGGGCTGGCCAGCCTGGCCGGAGGCGTACCAGTCGGTAGAGTCTCCCGCTGTAAAACAATTCTGTGAAGCGCACCGCGAAGAGGTGGAGTTTTACCTCTGGCTTCAGTGGCTGGCCTGGCGCCAATTCGCCGCCTGCTGGGATACCTGCCAGAGTTTTAAACTACCGATTGGTCTGTACCGCGATCTGGCGGTTGGCGTAGCGGAAGGCGGCGCGGAAACCTGGTGCGACCGGGAGCTGTACTGCCTGAAAGCATCTGTCGGCGCGCCGCCGGATATCCTCGGCCCGCTCGGTCAGAACTGGGGGCTGCCGCCGATGGACCCGCATATCATTGTCGCCCGGGCGTATGAGCCCTTTATCGACCTGCTGCGCGCCAATATGCAAAACTGCGGCGCGTTGCGCATTGACCATGTCATGTCGTTGCTGCGTCTGTGGTGGATACCGTATGGCGAAACCGCGGATCGCGGGGCATATGTTCAGTATCCGGTTGACGATCTGTTGGCTATTCTGGCGCTGGAGAGCCAACGTCACCGCTGTATGGTGATAGGCGAAGATCTGGGGACTGTGCCAGTTGAGATTGTCGGCAAGCTGCGCGATAGCGGGGTCTATTCTTATAAAGTGCTGTGGTTTGAAAATGACCTTGAGAAAAACTTCCGCGCGCCAGGCGCATATCCGCAACAATCGATGGCTGTCGCCTCGACGCACGATCTCCCCACGCTGCGCGGCTATTGGGAATGCGGTGACCTGACGTTGGGCAAAGCTCTGGGGCTTTATCCGGATGAAGTGATTCTGCGCGGGCTGTATGAGGATCGCGAGCGGGCGAAACAGGGGCTATTGGACGCGCTACATAAATATGGCTGTCTGCCAAAACGCGCCGGGCATAAGGCATCGTTAATGTCGATGACGCCAACGCTAAATCGTGGACTTCAGCGCTATATCGCCGACAGTAACAGCGGTCTGTTGGGGCTTCAGCCGGAGGACTGGCTGGATATGGCCGATCCGGTTAACGTACCGGGCACCAGCGATCAGTATAAAAACTGGCGGCGGAAGCTCACCGCCACGCTGGAGCAGATGTTTGCCGATGAGGGCGTAAACAAGCTGATTAAGGATTTGGATAAACGCCGAAAAGCGGCCGCGAAGAAGAAGTAATAAAGCCGGGGATTTCCCCGGCTTTATGATGGTGAGAGCACTTAGGCCTGATAAGCGCAGCGCCATCAGGCAATCCTGGCGCACATTGCTGCCTTATCCGGCCTACAAGCCGCCTCGCTTAAACCACCATACCCAGTAGCAGACAGCCGATCAGGCCGCAGACGGAGATGATCGTTTCCAGCATCGACCAGGATTTAATGGTCTCGCCGATAGTCAAATTGAAATACTCTTTGAACAGCCAGAAGCCTGGATCGTTAACGTGAGAGAAAATCACGCTCCCGGAACCGACCGCGATAACCATCAGTTCAGGGCTAACGCCGGTAGTGGCGATCAGCGGCGCCGCAATGCCGCCTGCGGTAATCGCCGCGACAGTCGCGGAGCCCAGCGCGATACGCAGCACCGCCGCGATAGACCACGCCATCAACAGCGGAGAGACATTGGTTTCATGCATCATTGAAGCGATGTATTTATCCACGCCGCTATCGACCAGCACCTGCTTGAACGCGCCGCCGCCGCCGATGATCAGCAGCATCATGGCGATAATTTTGATGGAAGAGACCAGCGTATCGTTAATCTGATCCATGGAACGTCCGCGGTTCAGGCCAAAGGTGAACATCGCAATCAGTACGGCAATTAACGTAGCCATTACCGGGTCGCCCAGGAACTCGGCAACGGGCAGGAAAGCGTGGCCTTTTGGCAGAATCATCTCGGCAACCGCACGCATCGCCATCAGAATCACCGGAACCAGCGACGTCCAGACGCTGACGCCAAAGCCCGGCATCTCTTCTTCCGTAAAAGTTTTCGCGCTGTACAGGCCTTCCGGGATCGGCTTATCGATGCCTTTCAGAAAACGGGCGTAAACCGGGCCGGCAAGGATCACGGTCGGGATCGCCAGAATCGTACCAAACAGCAGCGTCTTACCCATATCGGCATGGAAAATCGTGGCGATTGCGGTTGGACCCGGGTGCGGCGGCAGGAAGCCGTGTGTGACGGAGAGCGCCGCGGCCATCGGCACGCCGACGTACAGTAACGGGATATTCGCCGCTGCGGCAATGGTGAATACCAGCGGCAGCATCAGAACGAAGCCCACTTCATAGAACAGAGCGAAGCCGACGGTAAAGCCGGTTAACACTACGGCCCACTGAATATGCTTTTTACCAAATTTCGCGATCAGGGTAGTGGCGATACGTTGAGCGCCGCCGCAGTCGGCAAGCATTTTGCCCAGCATGGCGCCGAACCCCATAATCAGGGCCAGACTGCCAAGCGTACCGCCGACACCGGCTTTGATGGAGCCGATGACTTTATCCAGCGGCATTCCCTGCATCAACCCGACAGCGAGCGCTACCAGGACAAGGGCGATAAATCCGTTCATTTTGAAGCGGATCATCAGAAGAAGTAACAAGATAACACCGATAGCAACGATGACTAATGGCATGATTTACCTGGCCTTTACTTTGTTATGGGTAACGTCATTGTTTCGACGACAAATTCCTGTTGTTCCCGACGGGAACAGAGTCGCAATAGCACCAATACTGATTACCGTTGAAACGAATGAGCGTAGTCAGATGTTATATGGATGTTAGGTGCCCATAAGAATGATACGGGTAACATATGGGTGTTGAAAATGACCCTGGCAGGCAAAATTTAAATTATGAGACACAGGTCATGTTATCGGCGAAAGAAGAAGGACCATTGCTCTGAGATGTGGCTGATGGCACAGGATGGCACCGTAGACGCCTTATTCGGCCTACGGTGGGGCAGACAAGGCCCGACAGGCGCAAGCGCCATCGGGCATGGATGCGGGGAAAATCTTAGTAGTATGAGTGCTCGCCGCGCTGGTGTTCGGTCAGATCGCGAACCCCTTTCAGTTCCGGGAATTCATTCAGCAACTGTTTCTCGATCCCTTCTTTCAGCGTGACGTCAACCATCGAGCAACCGTTACAACCGCCGCCAAACTGCAGAATTGCATAGCCTTCATCGGTAATTTCCATCAGCGAGACGCGACCGCCGTGGCCCGCCAACTGCGGGTTAATCTGCGATTGCAGAGCATATTCCACGCGCTCCATCAGCGGCGCGTCATCGGCCACTTTGCGCATCTTCGCGTTTGGCGCTTTCAATGTAAGTTGAGAACCTAGCTGGTCGGTCACGAAATCAATTTCCGCGTCTTCCAGATAGGGCGCGCTCAGCTCGTCGACATAAGCGGTCAACAGGTCAAATTTCAGTGCAGTATCGGTGGCTTCTACGGCGTCGGGCGGACAATAAGAAACACCGCACTCTGCGTTAGGAGTGCCGGGATTAATGACAAATACGCGGATTTGCGTCCCTTCTTCCTGATTTGCCAGCAGTTTGGCAAAGTGCGCTTGTGCAGCATCGGAAATACGGATCATAGTAATGGCCTAATAGTTGACTATTTTAGTTGGTTATAATACGCCCATCATCGAGGCTCTACAAGGTTCGACACAGGCACCATACCTGGACAGTCGCTGCGCCGTTGCGCAAAAGCAGTTGCGCGATTTCCGCGACGGTACTTCCGGTAGTGACGACATCATCCACAATAACCATATGGAGACCCTGTACCGGCAATTCAAGGCGAAACGCGTTTTTCAAATTGCGCTTACGTAACCTGGCGCTGAGATGATGTTGTGTTGCGGTCGCCCGTACCCGCGTGATGGTTTGGCTGTCCCACGCGCAGCCAAGCCAGCGCGCTAACGGTTGACATAACAGATCGCTTTGGTTAAATCCCCGCCGCCAGTGTCGGCGCGACCAGAGCGGAACGCTGACGATTCTGTCGGGAAGCTGCAAGCCAGTGCTGCGGCGCGCCATGAGGACTTCCTGCAACAGTAGACGCGCCAGAGCGGCGGCAATTTCGCTGCGGCGGGTAAATTTAAGCTGATGCACCAGTAAACTCAAGGGCGGCGTATAGTCACTGACGCTCACCAGACGCTGCCAGGGCGGTGGTTTTTGCAGGCAGCGACCGCAGGGGAGCGAAGGATGCGCGGCAGGTAATCCGCATTGCGGACACAGGCTGACGCGCTGACGAACGGCGCGCGCGCATACGGAACAAATCCCCCAGTGGCTTAACGCCAGCGGCATTCGGCATAGCCAGCATAATCCCGGTACTGTTAGCATAGGTGCATCCTTGTTAGACAAAAGAGAACAGTAACTGATGAATGACATCTGGTGGCAGACCTACGGCGAGGGAAATTGTCATCTTGTGCTGCTGCACGGATGGGGATTGAACGCGGAGGTATGGCATTGCATTCGCGAGGAACTCGGCTCGCATTTTACGCTGCATCTGGTCGATTTGCCGGGCTATGGCCGTAGTTCGGGGTTTGGCGCTATGACGTTTGAAGAGATGACGGCGCAGGTAGCGAAGAACGCGCCGGACCAGGCTATCTGGCTTGGCTGGAGCCTGGGTGGCCTGGTGGCGAGTCAGATGGCGCTCACACACCCTGAACGCGTTCAGGCGCTGGTGACAGTCGCCTCTTCGCCATGCTTTAGTGCGCGTGAGGGGTGGCCGGGAATAAAACCGGAAATCCTCGGTGGATTCCAGCAGCAGCTTAGCGACGATTTTCAGCGCACGGTGGAGCGTTTTCTGGCGCTGCAAACGTTAGGGACGGAGACGGCGCGTCAGGATGCCCGCACCTTAAAAAGCGTGGTGCTGGCGCAGCCTATGCCGGATGTAGACGTGCTCAATGGCGGACTGGAAATCTTAAAAACGGTCGATCTACGAGAAGCGCTTAAAAATGTGAACATGCCGTTTTTGCGTTTGTATGGTTATCTGGACGGTCTGGTGCCGCGTAAAATTGTGCCTTTGCTCGATACGTTATGGCCGCACAGTACATCACAGATAATGGCGAAGGCGGCCCATGCGCCGTTTATCTCGCATCCGGCGGCGTTTTGTCAGGCGCTGATGACGCTAAAATCATCGCTGTAACCAGGGCGTTGCCGGGCCCGGACCATTCTGCCAGATTAATGGTTTTCAGATGCCAGATCGGCAGGCGCCAGCCCGGTAACCCTAAGCACGGTATCGCGATCGAAACCATCGTTTAGCATGGAGCGGGCAATGCGCAATGCGGCGAGCCGTTGGCCTTCCTGTTTGCCTTGCTGTAGCCCTTTCTGTAACCCGTTACGATGCCCTTCCTGACGTAATCTTTCTGCGATAGTCATGATCTTCTCCTTATGCTGTGGGATACGCATAGCCACCTGGCGGATAAACGTATTGAAGCGCGCGGCGTCGCCAGTGTGCATCATGTAATTAAACAAACTTTGAAGCTGGGTGTCATTAGCGTATCCCTTAACCAGCAGGGCGACCAGCTGTTCGACAAGCCCCATTAGATCACGCTGGCGGATGTGTTTTTGTATGAGTTCCAGCAGCGCGACCCGTCGGTGCCGCATAATCTCGTCGTCCGGCACGACCGTAATATCGACCAGAGGAAAGGCGGTGGCGTATAGCTTACGCGCCATCACCGGGTCGGCAAATTCATCCAGCCAGCATAATGAGAACGGATACGGGCTTCGGTTTCCGTGGTAAAACAGCATTGGCACCACTAACGGCAACGTCTTATGCCCGGCCTCCAGGTGCCGTTGCATTGCAGCCATCGCGTAACGCATCAGCCGAAATGCCATATGCGCGTCCGGCGTACTCTGATGTTCAATAACCACGTAAATGTAACCTTCACCTTCACTTGTTTCCAGCGACCAAAGAATATCGGAATAATGGGGGCGTAAATCCTCTTCAATAAAGCTACCGGACTCCAGCCGTAACGTATTCAGATTACAGATTTGACGTAATGTCGACGGGAGATGAATTTCCAAAAAATCCCGTGCAGTATCGGGGTGGCATAAAAACTGTTTGAATACCGCATCATGCGGCGTGGATGTTGTTGAGGTCGCCATATCGATCCGTCATCGGTGAAGTACAATGGCGTGACACTACGCGCAGACCGGGCTGATTGCAGTAGAGGATTAGTGCGCTTGCGAGACGCATGGGGAGATAAATGCGCACGGCGGTAACGCTTTCATCTTTGTGGAAGGCATGACGCAAAATTGCCCGGCAGCGTGACGCGTACCGGGCAACATAACGCGGGATAAAGGCCGGATAAGACGCGTTACGTCGCTACCCGGCGAAGGCTAACGCAAGGCCCACCATTCGCGCAGGCAGGCTTTACCTTCCGGACAACTTTTACAGCTGCCTGAAAGGCAGCCGTCCGGTTCTTCCGGGATACGTACCGCTTTACCCATGATCTCCAGTTGATTCAGCATGGCGTCGATCATGGGCTGCGGAGCGTGCAGCGTATGGCTGATTTGCGTTGCCTCCATACGCCCCCGTAGCGCCAGTAGATCGCGAACCTGTATCAATGAAGCCATTTTTTACATCCCTTAGTGACAATTGCCCGCAGTGCCCGAACAACAGGAACTGACGTTTTTGCGGGTTGCCAGCAGTTCAATGTCTACACGGCTGCGGGCGCGGCGCAACAGGCTTAACACCACAACGTTAAAGACGATCACTGCCAGAATACAGATCAGGCTGTATGTCGGGTGTTGACTGAAGCTGGTAACCTGGTAGAACAGCGTGGCGAGCGAATAGGCGATATTCAGCCCCCACAGGATGGAGAAGCCCATCCAGCCGCGGCTGGACTCGCGGGCGATAGCGCCCATTACCGAGATACACGGTACGTAAAGCAGGACGAAAATCAGGTAACTGTACGCCGCTGCGGCGCTGCCGAATTTTTGATCCATCACGCCCATCGCGCCGGTCGCCATTTCGCCGTCACCTTTACTCGCTTCGATCGGGTTAGCCAGTACGCTCAGGCTAAAGGTGTCTTTCAGGCTTTGCCAGGTATCGTCAACCGCGCCCAGCAGTTCATCGCCGAGGTGGAAGTCGGCAGGATTAAACGCTTCGTCCTGAATATTTTCGGCGGTGTAGAGCGTGTTCAGCGTACCGACGACAACCTCTTTCGCCATGGCGCCCGTAAACAGACCCACGGTCGCTTGCCAGTTATCCTCATGGACGCCGATCGGTTTAAAGACTGGCGTGATGATGCGGCTTACGGAGGCGAGGGCGGAGTCATTAATGTTATCGACGATTTTGCCGCTCAGCGAGAAACTGTTAAACGCGCTCAGGAAAATACTCACGATGATAATGACTTTACCGGCGCGTAGTACAAAACCTTTCAGGCGTTGCCAGGTCTGGATGATCAGGCTCTTGATATGCGGGACGTGGTAAACCGGCAGCTCCATCACAAACGGAGAGGCTTCGCCGCGCATAATGGTATGCTTCAGAATCAGGCCGGTTAATACCGCCATGACAATACCCAGCACGTATAGCGAGAAGACCGCCAGCGCGCCGTTTTGCCCGAAGAAGGCGGCGGCAAAGACGGCGAAAATCGCCAGGCGCGCGCCACAGGACATAAACGGCGCCATCATGATGGTCATCAGGCGTTCGCGCGGAGCGTCAAGCGTGCGGGCACCCATCACGGAAGGTACGTTACAGCCGAAGCCGACAATCAGCGGCACGAAGGATTTACCCGGTAGTCCCAGCGCCTGCATCAGGCGATCCATGACGAAGGCCGCGCGCGCCATATAACCGGAGTCTTCAAGGAAGGAGAGGAACAGGTACATCATCCCGATTTGCGGCACCAGCGGCAGGACGGTATTGATCCCGCCGCCAAGACCTTGCGCCAGGAAGATGGTTAACCAATCCGGGAAGTGCAGCGTGTAGCCAATCCATTGAATGCCATGAATAAAGATGGCGACGGAACCGGCATCAAACAGGGGTTGCAACGCGCCGCCGATGTTAATGGCGAGCAGGAACATCAGGTACATCACGAACAAAAAAATCGGTAAGCCGAGGAAGCGGTTCAGGATAATTTTATCGACCGCCCTGGTGAAGCGGCTGGGTTCGGCTGTCAGGGTATTGCTGACCACGTCGCAAATAGCGGCGATACACTGATAACGGGCGTCGGCGATATGCAGCGCCGGGTCGTCCATTTCGTCCTTCAGACGGGCCAGGGAGGTGTCCAGGTTTTGCGCCGCCTCGCCTGCGTAAGCCCGGCTGTAGATATCGCCCTCCAGCATTTGCAGACCCAGCCAGCGGCGCTGTTGTAAAGGCATCTCCTGGGCCATCGCGTCGGCCAGGAAATCCGCTTCGCGCAGCAGCGGCTGGGCATAATGCACCAGTTCGACGTTGTCGTTAGCGTTGTGACGGTCAATGGCCAGTTTCAGCGCCTCGATACCGCGACCGCGAGTCGATACCAGCGGTACGACAGGACAACCCAGACGCGTGGACAGAGCGTCGACATCAATACGAACCTGCTGTTTTTCAGCGATATCCAGCATATTGAGCGCGACAATACAGGGGATACCCAGCTCCAGCAGCTGCAGCGTCAAATAGAGGTTGCGCTCCAGATTGGAGGCGTCTACAACGTTTATCAACAGATCGGCGTCGCCGCTCAGGATGTAGTGGCAGGCGATCTGTTCGTCGAGAGAGGTTTGTGACGAGATGGTCGTCAGAGAATAGGTGCCGGGTAAATCTACCAGCGTGACCTGGTGGTCAGTTGTCGCGAACTGGCCCTCTTTACGCTCGACGGTGACGCCCGCCCAGTTCCCCACGCGCTGACGCGCGCCGGTGAGTTGGTTAAATAAGGTGGTCTTGCCGGAATTAGGATTACCAATTAAACCAATGGTTAATTTTTTCATTTTTATAGACTCACTGTATTAACAGGAAACCGCTTCCACTTCTATTAACGCCAAATCCTTTTTACGCAAAACCAGACTCACGCGTCGTGTTTCGATATGGATCGGATCGCCTAAGGGCGCGACGCGGACGACATTAAATGAAGAGCCGGGCAACATGCCGAGCGAAAGCAGTTTTTGACGATACGCCGGGCTGATTTCACGCGCAAAGCCGGTGATTTTCCACGCAGTGTCAGGAGTGAATTGCATACGACCTACTTGTTTCTTACTAACTGGATGTATACCTCATGCGGCGCTCAGGGGGGCGGCAGGAGACCCGATGTTTAGCCAACGAAGGAAAGAGTAAATAATCAACAACACAATGATAATGAGAATGGTTTCTATCTTCAACGATTAAAATGTGACGGAATGTACAAATAAGCGATAATTTGCGCCGATGTTGATATGGCTCAACATTTATTTGTCTTTTTGCAAATACCCCTAATGTGCAAATATTCACCGTTTTTAATGTTTAATTAAGGTTTCATCTGTTAATAAAGTGATAATTAATAGTGCGGATAGCAGAAGAAAATTAATTAACAGGTTCTAATGGGTAAGATTTAATTGTTAATTAAAAAAGAAAGGGTTGGACGTATTGCAAAATCGCAGGCCGGATAAGAAGTAACCCAGCCTGCGTATTACCCGATTAGCGTTTTTTTCCCATTGCGGCTGCCAGCGCGTCCATCATGGCGCTGTTACCAGCTGGCTGGGCGTCACGACCGCGCGGTTTCGCCGCTTTAGATGCCGGGCGGTTGCCCTGAGCGCGATCGGCGCCGCCGCCGCGGCGAGCGGCGGTTTCGCCGGGCTGTTCGTCCAGACGCATCGTCAGCGCAATACGCTTACGTTGCAGATCCACTTCCAGCACTTTCACCTTCACGATGTCGCCCGCTTTCACCACGGTGTGCGGATCTTCAACGAACTTATTCGAGAGCGAGGAGATATGCACCAGGCCATCCTGATGAACGCCGATATCGACAAACGCGCCGAAGTTAGTGACGTTAGTGACCGCCCCTTCCAGAATCATCCCCGGCAGCAGGTCGTTCATGGTTTCGACGCCATCGGCGAATTGCGCGGTTTTAAATTCAGGACGCGGGTCGCGGCCCGGTTTTTCCAGCTCTTTGATGATATCGCTCACGGTCGGCACGCCGAATTTATCGTCGGTAAAATCAGCGGCCTTGAGGTGACGCAATTCGTTGCTGTTGCCCATCAGATCTTTTAGCGCTTGCTGCGTCGCCGCCAGAATGCGTTCGACAACCGGATAGGCTTCCGGGTGGACGGTGGAGGCATCCAGCGGGTTATCGCCGTGGTTAATACGCAGGAAGCCCGCGCACTGCTCAAACGCTTTCGGCCCCAGACGGCTCACCTTCAACAGTTGCTGGCGGTTCTGAAACTGACCGTTCTCATCGCGCCAGGCGACGATGTTTTGCGCCATCATGCGCGTTAAGCCCGCGACGCGGGTCAGCAGCGGTACGGAGGCGGTATTCAAATCGACGCCGACGGCGTTTACGCAGTCTTCGACCACCGCATCCAGCTTACGCGCCAGCTGCGTCTGGCTGACATCGTGTTGATATTGGCCGACGCCGATCGATTTCGGATCGATTTTCACCAGTTCCGCCAGCGGATCCTGCAGGCGACGCGCGATAGAGACCGCGCCGCGCAGGGAGACGTCGAGATCCGGAAACTCCTGCGCCGCCAGCTCAGAAGCGGAATACACGGACGCCCCCGCTTCGCTGACGATCACTTTCTGCGCCGTCACGTTCGGGAACTGTTTCTGTACGTCGAGATAGAAGCGTTCGGTTTCACGCGAGGCCGTACCGTTGCCAATCGCGACCAGTTCGACGTGGTATTTTTCGCACAGCGCGGCGATCACGGTAGCCGCTTTGGCCGCCTGACCGGTATGCGGATAAATGGTATCCGTCGCCACCAGCTTGCCGGTGCCGTCAACGACAGCGACTTTTACGCCGGTACGCAGGCCAGGATCAAGGCCCATCGTGGCGCGCAGGCCTGCGGGGGCTGCCATCAGCAGGTCGTGCAGGTTACGGGCAAACACGTTAATCGCTTCATCTTCCGCACGTTCGCGCACGGTGCCCATCAGTTCGGTTTCGAGGTGCATTAAGACTTTGATACGCCACGTCCAGCTCACTACGCCTTTGCGCCAGCTATCCGCCGGGGCGTTATTTAGCCGCAGGCCGAGATGGTCCATGATGATTTGCTCGCAGTAGCTTTCTTTCGGCGGCTCATCAAACTGTGGGTCGGCATTGAGCGAAAGTTGCAGAATGCCTTCGTTACGACCACGGAACATGGCCAGCGCACGGTGAGACGGGACGTTAGCAATGGGCTCATGATGGTCGAAATAGTCGCGGAATTTTGCCCCTTCTTCCTCTTTGTCGCTCACGACCGTGGCGACCAGATGGGCGTTCTTCCACAGGTAATCACGCACTTTCGCCAGCAATGCGGCGTCTTCGGCAAAGCGCTCCATCAGAATGTAGCGTGCGCCGTCGAGCGCGGCTTTCGTGTCCGCCACGCCTTTGTCGCCATCAATGTACTTTGCCGCTTCCACGTCAGGATCGTGGGACGGTTCGTTCCAGAGCAGATCGGCCAGCGGCTCAAGGCCGGCTTCAATGGCGATTTGTCCACGGGTGCGGCGTTTAGGTTTATAGGGCAGGTAGAGGTCTTCGAGCTCGGTCTTACTTAACGTAGCGTTGATGGCGCCAGCCAGCTCATCGGTCAGTTTGCCTTGTTCGGAAATGGACTTGAGGATGGCCTGACGCCTGTCTTCCAGCTCACGCAGATAGCCCAGACGCGTTTCCAGGTTACGCAACTGCGTGTCATCCAGACCGCCGGTGATTTCTTTACGATAACGTGCGATAAACGGCACGGTGTTCCCTTCGTCAAGCAGGCGAACGGCAGCTTCAACCTGCCCGGCATTTGCCTGGATTTCACCCGCAATAATGCGGCAGAAAGAATCATTCATCATGGGTTAGCTTCGTCTTCAGGATAAAAATCAGGGGATAGTTATACGGATTGGCTGGCAAAAATGCCAGCCATCAGCGGGGGCTTAGGATTCTTCTTGTCTTATTTGACGTATTCGATCGCATTGACGTACCAGTTTGCTTCGCCGACAGGGGTGTTGACCACCGCCAGATCGCCCACTTCTTTTTTCAGTAGCGCCCGCGCCATCGGCGAGTCGATAGAGATGTAATCCTTACGTCCGAAAATTTCATCGTAGCCGACAATGCGGAACTTCAGCGTATCGCCGTCATCATTTTCAATTTCCACCCAGGCGCCGAAGAAGACTTTGCCCTCCTGCTGCGGGGAATAATCCACGATTTTGAGATTTTCCATGCATTTGGTCAGATATCTGACGCGTCTGTCGATCTCACGCAGGCGCTTTTTATTATACTGATAGTCGGCATTCTCGCTGCGGTCGCCCAGACTCGCAGCCCAGGTCACTTTTTTGGTGACCTCCGGGCGCTCTTCACGCCAGAGATAATTGAGCTCTTGTTTGAGTGTTTCGTACCCTTCGCGGGTGATCAGGGGCGTTTTCATCTCGTTGATTTACCTTTGCTGTCGATATTGCGCACACGGGGTATAACGTGATCGTCCCGACAGAATAAATAATGGGGTTGCCGATTAATTGTATATTTAAGCTGCTGTTAAATATGCTTTGTAACAATTTAGCCTGAAATTCATACCAGAATTTGCTGGTGACTCACGTGAGCTTTTTTAAGAATACACACTTACATTTGTTGCGAACCTTTGGGAGTACAGACAATGCAAGAGAATTATAAGATTCTGGTGGTTGATGACGATATGCGTCTGCGGGCGCTACTGGAACGTTATCTGACCGAGCAGGGCTTCCAGGTTCGAAGCGTCGCTAACGCCGAGCAGATGGATCGTCTGCTGACCCGTGAATCTTTCCATCTCATGGTACTGGATTTAATGCTGCCAGGTGAAGATGGTCTGTCGATTTGTCGTCGCCTGCGTAGTCAAAGTAATCCAATGCCGATCATTATGGTCACGGCGAAGGGTGAAGAGGTTGACCGTATCGTCGGGCTGGAAATCGGCGCCGATGACTACATTCCTAAACCGTTTAACCCGCGCGAGCTGTTGGCGCGTATCCGCGCCGTGCTACGTCGTCAGGCAAACGAACTGCCCGGCGCGCCGTCGCAGGAAGAGGCCGTTATCGCGTTCGGTAAGTTTAAACTGAACCTCGGTACGCGCGAGATGTTCCGTGAAGATGAACCGATGCCGCTGACCAGCGGGGAGTTTGCGGTACTGAAAGCGCTGGTAAGCCACCCGCGCGAGCCGCTCTCTCGCGATAAGCTGATGAATCTGGCCCGTGGCCGCGAGTATTCCGCGATGGAACGCTCCATCGACGTCCAGATCTCCCGCCTGCGCCGTATGGTGGAAGAAGATCCGGCGCATCCGCGTTATATTCAAACCGTATGGGGCCTGGGCTACGTCTTTGTACCGGACGGTTCTAAAGCATGAGGCGAATGCGCTTCTCGCCGCGAAGTTCATTTGCCCGCACGCTGTTGCTCATCGTCACCTTGCTGTTCGTCAGCCTGGTGACGACCTACCTGGTGGTGCTGAACTTCGCGATTTTGCCGAGCCTCCAGCAGTTTAATAAGGTTCTGGCTTACGAAGTCCGTATGCTGATGACCGATAAGCTGCAACTGGAGGACGGCACGCAGTTAGTCGTGCCGCCTGCGTTTCGTCGGGAAATCTATCGCGAGCTGGGGATCTCTCTCTACACCAACGAAGCCGCTGAAGAGGCCGGGCTGCGTTGGGCGCAACACTACGAATTCTTAAGCCACCAGATGGCGCAGCAATTAGGCGGCCCGACGGAAGTGCGCGTTGAGGTCAACAAAAGCTCGCCTGTCGTGTGGCTCAAAACCTGGCTGTCGCCCAATATCTGGGTGCGCGTGCCGCTGACTGAAATTCATCAGGGCGATTTTTCTCCGCTTTTCCGTTACACGCTGGCGATCATGCTCCTGGCGATAGGCGGCGCGTGGCTATTTATTCGTATACAGAACCGACCGTTAGTGGATCTTGAACATGCCGCCCTGCAGGTAGGGAAGGGAATTATTCCGCCGCCGCTGCGTGAATATGGCGCCTCTGAGGTGCGCTCTGTGACTCGGGCGTTTAACCATATGGCAGCCGGCGTGAAACAATTGGCTGATGACCGTACGCTATTGATGGCGGGCGTCAGCCACGACTTGCGCACGCCGCTGACTCGTATTCGTCTGGCGACGGAGATGATGGGCGAGGAAGACGGTTATCTCGCGGAGTCGATCAATAAAGACATCGAAGAGTGTAACGCCATTATCGAACAGTTTATTGACTATCTGCGTACCGGTCAGGAAATGCCAATGGAGATGGCGGATCTCAATTCCGTACTGGGCGAGGTGATTGCGGCGGAAAGCGGCTATGAGCGTGAGATTAACACTGCGCTTCAGGCAGGCAGTATCCAGGTGAAAATGCACCCGCTCTCGATTAAGCGCGCGGTGGCGAATATGGTGGTCAATGCTGCCCGTTATGGCAACGGTTGGATTAAGGTCAGCAGCGGCACTGAGTCGCATCGCGCCTGGTTCCAGGTAGAAGATGACGGGCCGGGCATTAAGCCGGAGCAGCGTAAACATCTGTTCCAGCCTTTTGTGCGTGGCGACAGCGCCCGTAGCACCAGCGGCACAGGGCTGGGGCTGGCGATTGTGCAGCGCATTATCGATAACCATAACGGGATGCTGGAGATTGGCACCAGCGAGCGTGGCGGATTGTCGATTCGCGCCTGGCTACCGGTTCCTGTGGCTCGCGTCCAGGGGACGACAAAAGAGGCATAAGAAAGGGAGGTATTACCCTCCCTTTCTTCTTAACGCTGGATGACGCAGTTCAAAGCCGCCATCCGGCCTGTTCCTTACAGCTTCGGTCCGGCGCTAACCAGCGCTTCGCCTGCCGGGGTATCCGTATACTTCTCGAAGTTCTCAATGAACAGTTTCGCCAGCGCGGTGGCTTTTTCCTGCCATTGTTCCGGCGACGCGTAGGTGTTACGCGGGTCGAGAATGTGGGTATCCACGCCTGGCAGTTCAGTCGGGATCGCCAGATCGAACAGCGGCAGACGGAAGGTTTCCGCGTTATCAAGAGAACCGTTCAGAATGGCGTCGATAATCGCGCGCGTATCTTTGATGGAGATACGTTTGCCGGTGCCATTCCAGCCGGTGTTAACCAGATAAGCCTGCGCGCCTGCTGCCTGCATACGTTTCACCAGCACCTCAGCATACTGCGTCGGGTGCAGCGTCAGGAACGCGGCGCCGAAGCAGGCGGAGAAGGTGGGGGTCGGTTCGGTGACGCCGCGTTCGGTGCCGGCCAGTTTAGCGGTGAAACCCGACAGGAAGTGGTACTGCGTCTGGTTAGCGGTTAAACGGGAAACCGGCGGCAACACGCCGAAAGCATCCGCCGTCAGGAAGATAACCTTCGTGGCGTGACCTGCTTTGGACACAGGCTTAACGATGTTATCGATATGATAGATCGGGTAAGAGACACGGGTGTTTTCGGTTTTGGAACCATCGTCGAAATCAACGGTGCCGTCTTCGCGCACGGTGACGTTTTCCAGCAGCGCATCACGGCGAATCGCATGATAAATTTCTGGCTCCGCTTCTTTCGACAGTTTGATGGTTTTGGCGTAGCAGCCGCCTTCAAAGTTGAACACGCCGTCGTCATCCCAACCGTGCTCATCATCGCCAATCAGACGACGTTTCGGGTCGGTGGACAGAGTGGTTTTTCCGGTACCGGAAAGGCCGAAGAAGACCGCGACATCGCCTTTTTCACCCACGTTGGCGGAACAGTGCATTGAGGCGATACCTTTGAGCGGCAGCAGGTAGTTCATTACCGAGAACATCCCTTTTTTCATTTCGCCGCCGTACCAGGTGCCGCCAATAAGCTGAATACGCTCAGTCAGGTTGAACGCCACGAAGTTTTCCGAGTTCAGCCCTTGCTCTTTCCACTGCGGGTTGGTGCACTTCGCGCCGTTCATGACAATAAAGTCAGGTTTGAAGCCTACCAGCTCTTCGTCCGTTGGGCGAATGAACATATTTTTAACGAAGTGGGCCTGCCAGGCGACTTCCGTAATAAAGCGCACGGAAAGGCGCGTATCGGCATTTGCGCCGCAGAATGCATCAACAATGAATAAGCGTTTACCGGAAAGCTGATGCGTCACCAGATCTTTCAGGTGTTGCCAGGTTTCTTGGGAAAGCGGCTTATTATCGTTTTTACCTTTACCCTTATCGGACCACCACAGCGTATCACGCGTGGTGTCGTCGCGAACAATATACTTATCCTTAGGCGAACGACCGGTAAAAATACCGGTATCAACGGCAACAGCGCCCAGGTTAGTTAACACGCCACGCTCATAGCCTTCCAGACCAGGATTAAGTTCTTCCTGATAAAGGGTGTCGTAGCTGGGATTGTAAACGATATCCTGGACGTCGTTGATACCATAAGCCTTGAGATCTTGCGGGGTTAAATTGTTAACGCGCATATCACTGCTCCTTAGCCAATATATATTACCGAAAATAGTAAGGTTTTTTGAGGTTGGTTAACCGCGACAAGGCTCATAGATTTACGTATCTGGACAAAATCACGATTGACGAAAAACACTGTGACTCCTGTCACGCAGCGGCGGTTATTATGGCAGGAAACCTACTTTTGTTGTGGAAAATGTTCTGAAAACGTTAAAAGGAAGTGTTTTTGACCGACATAATGTGACTGTAATCGCATTCATGTAAGAAAGTTACGTAACACCAACATTAACAATATCGATTCACCTCTCTGCGTTTTTTTCTGAATTATGCATGACGACGCCTGGCGGTGAACAGATGATGCAATAATGCGACTTTCTCATCATTCTGGATAACGACATGGAAAGTGTAGCGCTTTCACGTACTACTCGCTGGGGTATGTTGCTCACCGGTTTGCTGCAGGGCGTCTTGTGCTACCTGCTGATGGCCTGGCTGGTACCACAAAATAGCGACTGGCTGTTCTATGGTATGCCTGCGACGATAGCGTTGTCGTCAATGCTATTGCTTACCGTGGTCTCTTTTAAACAGCGCGCGCTGTGGGGCTGGCTGGGGCTGATCTTTGTGGTCGTGCTGGCAATGAGCGGCTGGCTGAAATGGCAGGTTGAGGCGGTGGAGAAATGGCGCCTGGCTGAGCTCCTCTGGCTGTATGGTCTCCGGCTTGTGTTGATGGCGATGCTGGTATTGCCCTGGATGCAATATCAGCTACATTCGCAAACCGGTTCGGCGCGTTATCCCCAGTTTTATCTGCGGTTATGGCATAACGTACTGACATTGTTTATCGTCCTGGTCGCCAACGGACTGTTCTGGCTGGTGCTTCTGCTCTGGAGCGCGCTATTCAGGCTGGTGGGCATCCGCTTTTTCAGCACCCTCTTCTTTGAAACTGAAGCCTTTATTTATGTGACCATCGGCCTGATTACGGCGCTGGCGGTCATTCTCGCCCGCACGCAGTCGCGCCTTGTGGCGGCGGTGCAAAAGCTGCTGACGCTGATCGCGACAGGTTTACTGCCGGTGGTGTCGCTGCTGGCATTGCTGTTTATTGTGACGTTACCCTTTACCGGACTGGAAGCGATTTCTGCGCGTGTTTCCGCTGCGGGGCTGCTATCCACGCTGACGCTGATGCTGCTGCTCCTCGTGGCGATTGTCAACGAACCGCAAAAGCGCGTATTACCCTATCCGCGCGTACTACGCGGCATGATTAGCGCCTCGCTGTGCGTTGCCCCGATATATATGCTGCTGGCGGGCTGGGCGTTATGGGTACGCATTCAGCAATACGGCTGGACGCCGGATCGTCTGTATGGCGCGCTGACGGCGTCTGTCTTGCTGGTATGGTCCTTCGGTTATCTGATCGGTCTGTTACGCCGCGGACGCGACCCTGGTGAGTGGCAAGGCAAGGTGATACTGAGCGTCTCTTTGTTGACACTGGTGATATTGCTGTTGCTGGCCTCGCCTGTACTTGATGTCTGGCGTATTAGCGTCAACAGCCATATGGCGCGTTACCATAGCGGTAAAATTACTGCGGATCAGATCAGCCTGTATATGCTGGATCACAGCGGCAAACCTGGCCAGGAAGCGCTGAAATCGTTGCGGGATGACGAGGCGTTTACGCAGAACAGAAAGCGCAATCGTGAACTGATGACGTTTTTGCAGAGAAATAAGGTCTCTCCGACGGCGGACGATTTAGCGCGGGTGGTGATGATTGCGCCCGGTAGCCAGAAGCCGGATGCCGCATTTTGGGCGTTTGTCAAAGAGCAGAGTTATTCGGACGATTCCTGCCTTGAACCGGATGCCTGCGTGCTGGTGAGTCAGGATCTTAACGGCGACGGTCAGCCTGAGCAGGTGCTGTATAACTTTATTGTTGCCGAGAGCCAGGTCTACGGCTTAAAAGAGGGGAAATGGACGCAGAAAGCGTTCGCCCGATTGCCGGACGGGTTTTCTAAGACGCAACTGTTGCACGCGATTGCCGGGCATCGGTTAGACTCAGCCCCCAAAGCCTGGCGCGATATCATTATTGATGGTAAGCGGTTGGATGTGGATTACTACAACGAGTAAGCTTTTTGCCGGATGGCGGTATAAATGCCTTATCCGGCCTACGGAGCGGGATGCTGTAGGCCAGATAAGCGCAGCGCCATCAGGCAATGACGTTGCTGACTACGAGGCGATTAGTGAACCTGTGGATCGGCAGGAGAGGCGTTGTTACGGATCTCCGCGATATCCATCGCATTGAACAGATAATGATTGCCGCAGTAATCGCAGTGCATATCGATTTCGCCTTCTTCCGCCAGAATGCTGTCCACTTCTTCATCCGGCAATGTTTTCAGCGCGCCCGCGCAACGTTCGCGTGAACAGGTGCATTTGAATTCAACATCTTGCGGATCGTAGAGCGTGACTTCTTCTTCGTGATACAAACGCCACAGCACGTCATTTGCCGGTAACGTCAGCAGCTCTTCGCTTTTAATGGTTTCCGTCAACATAGCCAGATGGTCGAAATCCTCCGCCTGCGCGTTCTGTGCTGGCATCACCTGGAGCAACATTCCACCTGCCGCCGGTTTACCGTCGACATCGCCGGTACGGATAAACAGGCGCGTCGGCAACTGCTCGGAGCGCAGGAAGTAATCTTCCAGGCACGCCGCCAGAGTATCGCCTTCCAGACCCACCACGCCCTGATAGCGTTCACCCTCTTCCGGCGTAATGGTGATCACCAGATAGCCGTTGCCAACCAGCGTTTTGAGATCCGCATTGTCAGGGATGTCGCCCTGAACGCGAGCCACGCCGCGCATCTGCTGCTGATTATTGCCATTGATCACCGCCAGGCTTAACGGCCCGTCGCCCTGGAGCTGTACCGTAATGTCACCGGCAAACTTCAGCGTTGCGGTCAGCAGGCTAGTGGCGACCAGCAGTTCGGCCAGTACGGTTTTCACCGGCTGCGGGTAGGTATGATTGTCGAGGATCTGTTGCAAGGTTTCCGAAACGGTCACCAGCTCGCCGCGAACGGCAAAGTTTTCAAACAGATAACGATGTAATTGGTCATGTTGCGGCATAATCATCTCTCTTGCGGGTGACAGTTATTCGCTGTCGCCGTGTTTAAATCGTAACAGGTCGCGGCGCTCTTTCTTGTCCGGTCGCCTGTCCGGATGCGGCATGGTCAGGGCGTTAAGCTTGCGCGCCTGCGCCATTTTTTCGCGTTTTTCCACGCTTTCCGCCGTCTCTTCATACAGAGCGACGGCTTCGCTGGCCGGACGGCGCTGTTCGGTGATGGCTTTAACGATCACCGTCCGTTCGTCATTTCCCTGACGCAGGCTAAGGGTAGCGTTCAGCTCGACGATTTTGCTCGGCTTACTGCGCTGGCCGTTGTAATGCACCTTACCGCCTTCAATCATCTCGCGGGCCAGCGCGCGGGTTTTATAAAAACGCGCGGCCCACAGCCATTTATCCAGTCTGACCTCAACGGAGGACTTTTCTTTCATGGCGTCTCCTTCACATCAGCGAGGGGATCAGACGGCGGTAGTCGTTCAGAGACGGATGGCGCGTATAGTGCTTTTCCGCCAGGCCGGAATCGGGATTCGTCACGCCAAGACAGTAGCGAATACCAAACCGGGCGGCGGCGTCGAGAATCGGTTCGCTGTCATCGATAAACAGCGTTTTCTCTGCGCTTATTCCCGTTTCCTCAGTGACAGCGCGCCATAACCGCTGATCCTCTTTGGGATAACCAAATGTGTGGGTGGAAAGTAATAAATCAAGGTGTGAGGCCAGACCGGTATGCTCCAGCTTCACCGCCAGGTTATGTGGATGCGCATTGGTGAGCAGAATCCGACGTTTCCCGCTGGCTTTTAATGCATTCAGAAACGGTACGGTATCGTCGCGCAAAACGGCGCGCGGCCCTTGCGCCGTCGTCATGGCGCAAATATCCAGACCCAGACGCTCGCTCCAGTAATCCAGACAGTACCAGTTTAGCGTATGCTGTACGGCATGATACTGCTGGCGAATATATTCCTGCGCGTCCTGCGGCGAAATACCCTGCTGCGCGCCGTAGGTTTCCGGTACCAGCTTTTGCCAGAAATAGTTATCGAACGCGAGATCGAGCAGCGTGCCGTCCATATCCAGCAAAACGGTATCCACGTTTTGCCAGTCAATATCAATATGCATGGGGAACTCCAGGGTAACGCAATTTGCGCGACAGGGTAGCATACCCTGTCGCACGGCGGCGCTATCAGATGAGATTTTCCGGAGAGACGGTTAACCTGGGATTGAGGCAGCTTTCATAGTATTCCTGGATGTCCGCCATACGGGTACGGTGGCGTTGATAACGTCTGAACGCCTGAATGCCGTTGTAGACCGCGCTCACTATCATTGCCAACATCAGCAGCGTGGTGCCGAGGTAACGCCACCAGCCGGATTTATCGGGGATACGATGCAGGCTGATATGCTGCGTACCGTTGGCATCGGTATACACGCTGGTGACAATGCCCTCGGCGCTAAATGGCGTCTGCATGAGCGTTTGCGCCAGACGCTGGAAGGCGCTCCACTGTTCCTGCGCGGGATAGTCATACAGCGGCGTTGACGGCCAGGCCTGATCAACCAGTTCGCTGCCTTCATCGCTGGCGATCAGGAATCCGCCGGGAGCGGGGCTATTCAGCGACTGGGCGGCACGCGCGGTCTCGCGAGAAATAAACGGCGCCGTTGAGGTCGTGACCAGATTTTCCAGCGACTCTGCGCTTACGGGGCGTAGCAGCACGTTGACGCCGTCCAGTTTGCCGGCGTTCGCGCGTTTCACCAGCGCGTTCCAGTCCTTACTGTTACCGAGATTAACCAGCGCATTTTTCAGGCGCACGCACTCGTCTTCCGCCGCGCACAAATCAGCGGTTTTCAGAACAATATCGCCAAAGTCATCTAATAATACCATGCCCGATTTTTGGATCGCGGAGCGTAAAGATGCGCTGACGCGCGAGTCGTCTTCGGGTTTTGGATGGAGCTGACGATTTACCGCCTGGCTTAGCGCCATCGCTTTATTCACCAGGTCTGATTCCGGCAGCGGTAGCGCAGGCGCGTCATTCCAGATGATTTGCGAGCAATCGAACGGCATAAACGGTGAGTTAGACTGGCCGCTCCAGGTCGCCCCGGAATGAATATTACACATTCCTTTACCGCTCAGGTGCAGCGTATCACCCACCCGCACGCCAGCCTTTTCAAGCTGTTTTACCGTTGTCGCTTCAATGGTTTGCGCGCCTTTCATCCACGATAGCGTGAACTTGATTGGCATATCCAGCGGGATCCAGAACAGCAGCATAAACAACACCAGCAGCGAACCGATAGCAATAACAGTGCTGCGTAACCAGTGCTGCAACGGAAAGTTTTTCACTTCATCATGCAGGGATAAAAACCGGCCCTGGCGGGCGACATGGCGATCAAGGTAAATATCAATATCCGTTTGTTGCCCAAGATCCTGCGTAATGTAGGGTTGCCAGTGGGCAGGGTAAATAAGGTCGATGATGCCCAGCGAAATATTGTTAATCTGCTCCTGATTATTCTCCCCAAACAGTCCCCAGCGGCGGGGCGTTCCCCGCAGACAGTGAATTTCCCGCAGCGCGCTTTTCGACGGCGGCGCAAAAAGTCCCCAAAGTCCGGCTGCCAGCAGCAGGATCGCGCCGCCTATCATCCACGGTACAAAAACGTCTGGTGTTATCAGACAGAAAAAGAATAACAAAAAGGAGGCGACGATTAACAACGCTTCGCGCAAGCCAGCCGGGCGGCTGAGCGCATATTCTTCGTGGGTCTCCTGACGGATATTCAACAGCTCAATCTGCTCGCTCTCTTCGCCGCGAATCGACGCCTGCGTAGAGGCCGTATTCTGTAGCGCGTAGCCGCGCGACTCCTGCATATACTCTTGCAGCGTATGGCCGTTTAAAGAGATCACCAGCGGCAGCGTATCCGTGAGGATCAGCTCAACGTTGTTTTCATCATTGATGTACTGTTCCCAGAAAGGCGGCAGATGGACTTCGACGGAGTCGAGGTAGTAGCGCCATTTATTAGGATCGTCAGTGGTAATGCCGTAGCGGGTGATGGAGTGGGTCAGTATCACGACACTGTTGCTTTCCGCGTTCAGCGTCAGCGAGATGGGCGCAGCACTGGCACCTGTCGGCCCCGGAACTTGCTGGATCTGGCTAAGGTTATCGAGATAGTTTTCTACCGCGCTGCGCTCTTCGGGCAACAGTTTACGCGTTTGCGCGTCCTGAAAGGCGCTGATCCACGGTAAGCTCCCTCGTCTGGACTTTACCCGGAACCGCCATATTGCCAGTAGAGAGCAGGCCAGCAAAGCAGCTATAAAAATCAGAATGGTGCTCATGCTTTCCCCATCTTACTAAGTCTGTCAGGCGTGGTCAGTCGCACCCTGTCCAATAAACATTTTTCTGTGGTTGGCTATCGGCAAGCGTGGAGTTGAACTTGAGCATTGTAAAGCGCATCCCAGTGAAGGCAAATCATAGCAATACCACCAAAAACGGAATATCAGCAAATTCCTGGAGTTATTTCAACCTATTGACTTTTAATTTGAAATAAGAATTAATTTTTATTACGTTACATAAATGTAAATAAACGGCAATTCGCATTGCCGAAACCGTGCGGTATGTCGCACAATGACCACAGATTACACTGCAAAGATTCTCACAATGAGCAAATCATTACAAAAACCCACCATTCTGAAAGTGGAAACCGTCGCACAATCCCGACTGTTTAACGTAGAAAGCGTGGATCTGGAGTTCAGCAACGGCGTGCGTCGCGTGTATGAACGTATGCGACCATCAACCCGTGAGGCGGTAATGATTGTGCCGATCGTTGATGAGCATCTGATTCTTATTCGTGAGTATGCGGTGGGAACCGAATCCTATGAGCTGGGCTTCTCGAAAGGATTGATCGACCCGGGCGAGACCGTTTTTGAAGCGGCGAACCGGGAGCTCAAAGAAGAGGTCGGGTTTGGCGCGCATAACCTGACCTTCTTAAAAAAACTCAGCATGGCGCCCTCTTATTTTTCCAGCAAAATGAATATCGTGGTGGCGGAAGATCTCTATCCGGAGTCGCTGGAAGGCGACGAGCCTGAGCCATTGCCGCAGGTACGCTGGCCGCTGGCGCATTTAATGGATCTGCTGGAAGACCCCGATTTTAACGAGGCCCGCAACGTCAGCGCGCTGTTTCTGGTACGCGAGTGGTTGAAAGCGCAGGGCCGAATTGCCTGATGGCGCGGCGTTGATCAAGCCAACGGGAGGTTCGTCTCCCCGTTCGCCGTCATCCGCTAAACACAATAAAAAAGGCGCCGGAGCGCCTTTTTTGATCAGAACAGTTCGTGTGTTTCACCATTATCAATAATGGTGGTTCCCACCTCGTGTACCGCCTGTTGTGTCGGCTGCGTGCCTTCGATGAAATACTCTTCACGGCTGTTACCGCCGCTCGCCAGTTGTCCGGTACTGCGGTCGATATTCACCGTGACAATGCCCGGCGGCGGCGTTAGCGGCTGTTCCGGCACGCCTTCCAGCACGGCTTTCATATAGGCGTCCCATGCAGGTTGCGCGCTCTTCGCGCCGCCCTCATAGCCGGAGATTTGATCTTTGATCGCGCCGGAAGCGGTAGTGCGGCCTAAATCACGGCGGTGATCGTCAAAGCCGATCCATACGGAAGTGACGACGCCAGGACCATAGCCGGAGAACCATGCGTCTTTCGAGCTGTTGGTCGTACCGGTTTTGCCGCCGATATCGCGACGTTTAAGGTCGCGCGCCGCACGCCAGCCGGTACCCATCCAGCCGGGTTCGCCGAAGATATTGGTGTTCAGCGCGCTTTTGATCAGAAACGCCAGCGGCGTATTGATCACATGCGGCGCGTACTCCTGCGTGCCGTTTTGCGCGACCAGCGCCTGGTTTGCCTGTTCCAGCTCAGGCATCGGTACGGCGCTGTTTTGCTGCTCTTGCGAAACCGCGACCTCTTCCACATTGGTGTTTTCCAGCACGTCGGATTTCTGCGTATTGCCGTAAATGACCGGGATATCGCACTCCGGGCAGGCGATTTTCGGTTTCGCTTCGAAGATCACGCCGCCCTGATCGTTCTCAATCTTGCTGATGAAATACGGGTCGATCAGGAAACCGCCGTTCGCCATCACCGCATAACCGCGCGCAACCTGCATCGGCGTGAAGGAGGCGGAGCCCAGCGCCAGCGATTCGGTATGCACGATATTCTGCGCCGGGAAGCCGAAGCGTTGCAGATACTCCGCCGCATAGTCGACGCCCATGGCGCGCATGGCGCGTACCATCACCACGTTTTTCGACTGCCCCAGCCCCTGGCGTAAACGAATCGGTCCGGCGTACTGCGGCGGGGAGTTTTTCGGACGCCAGTCTGAACCTGCCCCGGCGTCCCAGCGGGAAATCGGCACATCGTTGAGCATACTGGCAAGCGTCAGCCCTTTATCCATTGCGGCGGTGTAGAGGAACGGTTTGATGTTCGACCCCACCTGACGCAAAGCTTGCGTCGCGCGGTTAAATTTACTCTGATTAAAATCGAAACCGCCGACCAGCGCCAGTACCGCGCCTGTTTGCGGGTTAAGCGAAACCAGCGCGGAGTTCACTTCCGGTACCTGCGCCAGCCACCAGTCGTTATCCACCTGACGAACCCAGATTTGCTGACCTGTCTGGACGACATCGGTAACTTTACGCGGCGTCGGCCCCTGCTGTGTATCCGAGCGGTAAGGCCGCGCCCAACGCATTCCTTCCATACGTAGCGAAACGGACGTACCGTCGGCAAGCGCAGCGGTCGCCTCTTGCGGATTAGCGCTGGTGACCACGGCGGGAAGCAGCGGTCCGTAGGTCGGCAACGCTTTCAACGTATCGGTAATTTTTTTACTGTCCCACGCCGTTTCGCCCACTTTCCATAGCACATTCGCCGGGCCGCGATAACCGTGGCGCATGTCATAGTCCAGCACGTTATTACGCACCGCCTGTTGCGCGGCCTGCTGCACTTTGCGGGTGATGGTCGTGTAAATACGATAACCATCTTCGTAGGCGCTTTCGCCATAACGGTTATACATTTCCTGGCGCACCATTTCCGACAGATAAGGTGCGGAGAAGGCGATTTCCGGCGCGTGATAATTTGCGTCGATAGGTTCGCTACGGGCCTGATCGTACTGCGCCTGAGTGATATATCCCTCGCTTAACATTCGCGAAAGCACTACGTTACGGCGCGCTATCGCCCGATCCATCGAGTAGAGCGGGTTAAAGGTAGAAGGCGCTTTAGGTAGCCCGGCGATAACCGCCATTTCGCTTAGGCTAAGCTGGTCGACCGTCTTACCAAAGTAGACCTGTGCCGCCGCGCCAACGCCATAGGCGCGGTAGCCGAGATAGATCTTGTTCAGATAGAGTTCGAGGATCTCATTTTTATTCAGCATCTGCTCAATACGAATCGCCAGAAACGCTTCCTTGATCTTGCGCATCAGCGTGCGTTCGGGGCTAAGGAAGAAGTTTCGCGCCAGTTGCTGGGTAATGGTACTTGCTCCCTGCGATGCGTGACCGGAGAAGAGCGCGACGCTGGCCGCACGGAAAATACCTACCGGGTCAATGCCGTGATGCTCATAAAAGCGGCTATCTTCGGTGGCGATAAAGGCGTTGATCATTTCCGGCGGAATTTGATCGAGCGTAACGGGAATACGACGTTTTTCGCCATATTGCGCGATAAGTTCGCCATCCGCGCTGTAAACCTGCATCGGAATTTGCAAACGCACATCTTTCAATGTCGCGACGTCAGGTAGCTGCGGCTCAATATAGCGATAAAGGCCATAAATCGAGCCTGCTCCCAGCAGGATGCAACATACTGCAAGGATCAATAAATACTTTACGAACTTCACTGGAGATTTCCCATTTAGTGTCATTTGGGCAGTTTATAAACAAACGCGCGGTAGTATAAAGGCAAGCCAGACGCATTGATATACCCGTTAACGCGACGGGTGATAAGGAGATCGACCGTTATGGCTTTTAAAACCTGGCAAATAGGATTGCATATTCAGCAGCATGAAGCGCTGGCCATCGCCGTTATTCGCGGCGCATCGGGCTGGTCTCTGCAACGTTGGTGGCGACTGCCGCTGATGAACGCCTCCACGGCAGAGGGTACGATTCCTGACCCGCAATCGCTGGCTCACGTACTGCGACCCTGGAGCCGCGAGCTGCCGCTACGTCACCGTATTTATCTCTCTTTTCCCGCAAATCGGACATTGCAACGCGCTTTTCCACATCCGCCGATGCGTCTGCGGGAACGTGAGCAAGTCGCATGGCTTTCACAAACGATGGCGCGTGAGCTGGATATGGATCCGGACTTATTGCGTTTCGACTTTCAGGACGATGCGCTGAGCCCCGCGTTCAACGTTACCGCCGTGCAAAGCAAAGAAATTTCAGCGCTGTTAACGCTGGCGCAAACGCTCAATGTGCGCATCGCTGCTGTAACTCCCGATGCCTGCGCGTTACAGCGCTTGCTGCCGTTTATACCTTCGGGGCGGCAATGTCTGGTCTGGCGCGATGAGAGCCAGTGGCTGTGGGCGACGCGCTATGCGTGGGGGCGTAAATCGGCGTGCGAGGCGACGACGCTGCATGATCTTGCCGCGACGTTATCCGTCGTGCCGGAACATATTTCGTTATGCGCCGAAGGCGAATTCGACCCCTGGCGCGTCGTTACCGTCCGCCAACCGCCGGTTCCGCCGGACGGTTATCGCTTTGCGATTGCGCTGGGTTTAGCCATGGGGGAGATACGCTGATGGCGCATTCTGTCAATTTGCTCCCCTGGCGGCACCAACATTACGTAGCGCGTCTGCGGCTGTGGTGCGTGGTATGGGGCGCGTCCCTGCTGCTGATAGCAAGCCTCGCGACGATCGCCCGGTTGGTTTTTTGGCAGGAGGGGAGGATTAATGAACTGCTACTGACGGCGGAAAACGGACGCACGACGGCGCTTGCGGCGAACATACCGCAGTTGCAGCAGCGTCAGCGGCAGCAACAGGCGCGATTACAACGTCAGGCGCAGCGTGAACTGACGCAAGCCTGGCAATCTATCTTGACTGACCTTGCCAACCTGTTGCCAGATCAGGCATGGCTGACAAGCCTCAATTATCAGCAAGAGACGCTAGAGCTGGAAGGGCTGGCGAGAACGTTTGACGCCCTGCTCACGCTTGAGACATCGCTTCGTCACTATGTCAGTTTTCCGCTAAACCGCACGGGCGCCACGCGGCAGGATGCGCAAGGGCGCTGGCAGTTCCATTATCAGTTAACGAGGAGCGCCGCCCGTGAACGCGCTCTTTGATATCTGGTACGGGATGTCGCGCCGTGGTCGGGTTTTTTGTTGGTGTGCAGGCGTGCTGTGCCTGACGCTGACGGTCGCGTTATCTGTGGGCTATCCCGGCTGGAAAACGCTGGATACGCAACAAACGCGGTTAAGCCAGCAGCGCGAGGCCGCCCGACAACAGTGGCGTCATCTGCGCCGTCTGAGCGTCGCGGCTGAACCGCTTTTCGGGCGCACCGTTGAAAATCCGCGTCCTTTTTCGCCGTTAGATTTCCAGGCTCCTCCCCTGCGTTTGCTGCACTGGCAGCCATCGGCGCAGGGGGGAGAAATGGCGCTGAAAACGTCCTGGGATGCGGTGCCGTCACTGTTTGTCCGGTTGGCCGAAAGCGAGATGAGCGTAAGTCGGTTTTCATTGCGTAGAGAGGGGGCGGAATTATTGATAACGCTGCAACTGGAGCGCCTGGCGAATGAAGGCTAGCCGTAGTGTATTGCTCTGTTTTTGTTTGCTGACGTTGACAGGAATGCGCGATCCCTTCCGCCCGCCGGAAGATCGCTGCCGGATAGCGGAACTCTCGCAGTGGCGATATCAGGGCGCGGTACGTAAAGGCGAGCGATGGACAGGCATTCTTAAAGATAGCCAGCAAAAATGGCGGCGAGTGGAAGAAGGGCAGACGCTGGAAAACGGTTGGACGATTGTCCGCCTGACGGCGGAAGCCTTAACGTTAACGACCGGTAAAAATTGTGCGCCGCCGCAGTGGCGGTGGCTACGTCAGGGAGCGGGCAATGAAGCGATGGATAGCCATAATACTGATAGTCTTGATGCCCGCCGCACAGGCGGGAAAAGCGGCGAAAGTGACGCTGGTGGTTGACGACGTCCCTGTGGTGCAGGTTTTGCAGACTTTAGCCGAGCAGGAGCGGCAGAATCTGGTGGTGTCGCCGGACGTCAGCGGGACATTATCGCTACATCTGACGGATGTGCCGTGGAAACAGGCGCTACAGACGGTGGTCAATAGCGCTGGGCTGGTGCTGCGTCAGGAGGGGAATATTCTCCATGTTCATTCACAGGCCTGGCAGAAAGAACACAGTGCGCGGCAGGATGCCGAGCGGTTAAGGCTTCAGGCTAATTTACCGCTGGAAAACCGCAGCATTAGCCTGCAATACGCCGATGCCGCCGAACTGGCGAAAGCGGGCGAGAAACTCCTGAGCGCGAAGGGAACCATCATGGTAGATAAGCGCACCAACCGCCTGCTGTTGCGCGATAATCGCGCGGCCCTGGCGGAGTTGGAAAAATGGGTATCGCAAATGGATCTGCCGGTGGCGCAGGTGGAACTGGCGGCGCATATCGTCACCATTAACGAAAAGAGTCTACGGGAACTGGGCGTAAAGTGGACGCTGGCTGACGCGACGCAAGCGGGCGCGGTGGGTGACGTGACGACGCTTTCCAGTGATTTATCCGTCGCCGCCGCCACCTCACGCGTCGGGTTTAACATCGGGCGCATTAACGGACGCTTGCTGGATCTAGAGCTGTCAGCGCTGGAACAAAAGCAGCAGTTGGATATTATCGCCAGCCCCCGGCTGCTGGCTTCGCATCTGCAGCCAGCCAGTATCAAGCAAGGCAGCGAAATTCCTTATCAGGTTTCCAGCGGCGAAAGCGGCGCGACCTCCGTGGAATTTAAAGAAGCGGTGCTGGGAATGGAAGTGACGCCCACCGTTTTGCAAAAAGGGCGCATCCGCCTGAAGTTACATATCAGCCAGAATGTCCCCGGTCAGGTACTACAACAGGCTGACGGCGAAGTGCTGGCGATAGATAAACAGGAAATTGAAACGCAGGTAGAGGTAAAAAGCGGCGAGACGCTGGCGCTGGGCGGTATTTTTTCGCGAAAAAATAAATCGGGTAGCGATAGCGTGCCGCTGCTGGGGGATATTCCCTGGCTTGGTCAGCTCTTCCGCCATGACGGCAAAGAGGACGAGCGACGCGAATTAGTGGTGTTTATCACCCCCAGACTGGTGGCGACAGAATAATTTATGCATAAAAAAGCGCTGTTTTTGCACTGAACGCATCTGCGGGATTTGACGTGCGGATGTATTTAGCATACAAGGAGTACCGATTTGAGAGTCGTGCTTTTCGTTGCTGACGCATTGATTAATGCGCTTTGCCTTGCCGAAGGTGTGCATAAGACCGATGATAAACGGCTGAATGTCCGCTGATGCAGACGTATTGGTTCTGCGGATTGCGCACAATTGTTTGAAAGTAGAGCAATTTGTAGGCCGGATATGTTGTTCTGGTCGCCATCCGGCAACGCTAACTCGGGTTTTGCAACAATCAGGCTTGGTGATTTATTCAGTTGCCAAACCCGCTTGAGTATTGAGATAATTTTCAGTCTGACTCTCGCAATATCTTATGAGGTTTCAGTTCATGTCCTGCTGCGCTGGGTGTCTGTGAAGCGGGTTTACCATTAACGAATAGTCTTAGTAGTACCGAAAAAATGGCAGAGAAACGCAATATCTTTCTGGTTGGGCCTATGGGTGCCGGAAAAAGCACTATTGGGCGCCAGTTAGCTCAACAACTCAATATGGAATTTTACGATTCTGATCAAGAGATTGAGAAACGAACCGGAGCTGATGTGGGCTGGGTCTTCGATGTTGAAGGTGAAGACGGCTTCCGTAATCGTGAAGAAAAAGTTATCAACGAATTGACGGAAAAACAGGGTATTGTGCTGGCAACCGGCGGTGGCTCTGTAAAATCGCGTGAAACGCGTAACCGTCTCTCCGCGCGTGGCGTCGTGGTCTACCTTGAAACGACCATCGAAAAACAACTGGCGCGTACGCAGCGTGATAAAAAACGCCCGCTGTTGCAGGTTGAAGCACCGCCTCGCGAAGTTCTGGAAGCGCTGGCTAACGAACGCAATCCGCTGTACGAAGAGATTGCCGACGTCACCATTCGCACCGACGATCAAAGCGCTAAGGTTGTGGCAAACCAGATTATTCATATGCTGGAAAGCAACTAATTCAAGCAGAATACGCTGGGTAAGCGGGCACAAGTAACTAAGGTGGATGTCGCGTCATGGAGAGGATTACAGTCACTCTCGGGGAACGTAGTTACCCGATCACCATCGCGGCTGGTTTGTTTAACGAACCAGCTTCATTCTTGCCGCTGAAATCAGGCGATCAGGTCATGTTAGTGACCAACGAAACCCTGGCGCCGCTTTATCTGGACAAGGTTCGCGGCGTACTCGAACGGGCGGGCGTTAACGTAGACAGCGTGATTCTTCCTGACGGCGAGCAGTATAAGAGCCTGACGGTGCTGGATACGGTGTTTACGGCGTTACTGAAAAAACCGCATGGTCGTGATACCACGCTGGTCGCGCTTGGCGGCGGCGTGATTGGCGATCTCACCGGTTTTGCGGCGGCCAGCTACCAGCGAGGCGTACGTTTCATCCAGGTGCCAACTACCTTACTGTCGCAGGTTGATTCTTCCGTGGGCGGGAAAACCGCCGTCAACCATCCCCTTGGCAAAAACATGATTGGCGCGTTTTACCAACCCGCTTCTGTGGTTGTCGATCTTGATTGCCTGAAAACGCTTCCCGCACGCGAACTGGCATCGGGACTGGCAGAGGTGATCAAATACGGCATTATACTCGACGCAGACTTCTTCACTTGGCTTGAGGATAATCTGGATGCGCTATTGCGTCTGGACGGTCCGGCGATGGCGTACTGTATTCGTCGTTGTTGCGAGCTGAAAGCCGAAGTTGTTGCCGCCGACGAGCGTGAAGCGGGCTTACGTGCTTTACTGAATCTTGGACATACCTTTGGCCACGCCATTGAAGCGGAAATGGGATATGGCAATTGGTTACATGGTGAAGCCGTTGCCGCAGGTATAGTGATGGCTGCGCGCGCATCCGAGCGTTTGGGGCAGTTCAGTTCTGCTGATACGCAGCGCATCATCGCTCTACTCGAACGGGCCGGGTTGCCAGTCAATGGCCCTTGCGAGATGTCCGCGCAGGACTATTTGCCGCACATGCTGCGAGATAAAAAAGTGTTAGCGGGGGAGCTGCGTTTAGTGCTTCCGCTGGCCATAGGGAAAAGTGAAGTGCGCGGCGGAGTGTCGCACGAAGTCGTTCTTAGCGCGATTGCTGACTGTCAGCAGGCGTAACAACAAGAAAGGTCAGACTGATATTGCGTAGATGTCAGTCTTTTAGCTTCAGGTTATGTGCAATGTCGTAAGCATTAACCTTTGAGTGGGGTGTTAAATGGATGAATTCAAACCAGAAGACGAGCTGAAACCCGATCCCAGCGATCGTCGTACTGGTCGTTCTCGTCAATCTTCAGAACGCGATAATGAGCCACAGATCAACTTTGATGACGTTGATCTGGATGCCGACGATCGCCGTCCGACGCGTACGCGTAAAGCGCGTAGTGAAGAACCTGAAGTTGAAGAAGAGTACGAATCCGATGAAGACGATACGGTGGACGAAGAGCGTGTTGAACGCCGTCCACGTAAGCGTAAAAAAGCGGCCCATAAGCCAGCCTCTCGTCAGTACATGATGATGGGCGTTGGCGTACTGGTGCTGCTGCTATTGATTATCGGTATCGGCTCCGCGCTGAAAGCCCCCTCAACGTCTTCCAGCGAGCCGTCGGCCTCTGGCGAAAAGAGTATCGATCTTTCCGGTAACGCCGCCGATCAGGCGAATGCGACCCAGCCTGCGCCGGGCGCCACCTCCGCAGAACAAACCGCGGGCAATACGTCGCAGGATATTTCGTTGCCGCCGATTTCTTCAACGCCGACGCAGGGACAGTCGCCTGTGGTCGCTGACGGTCAGCAGCGCGTGGAAGTGCAGGGCGATCTGAATAATGCGCTGACGCAGAATCCAGAGCAGATGAACAATGTTGCGGTGAACTCTACGTTGCCGACAGAGCCTGCAACCGTCGCGCCAGTTCGCAATGGCAGCACGACGCGTCAGGCGGCGGTTAGCGAACCTGCCGAGCGTCATACCACGCGTCCGGAACGTAAACAGGCCGTCATTGAACCTAAGAAACCGCAGACCACGGCGAAAACCACGACTGCGGAACCGAAGAAACCGGTCGCGCCAGTGAAACGCACGGAACCGGCAGCGCCAGCCGCGACGCCGAAAGCGACCACCACGACGGCTGCGCCGACAGCGACGGCAAGCGCTGCGCCAGTACAAACCGCGAAGCCAGCGCAAGCCTCGACGACGCCTGTCGCAGGCGGCGGGAAAAGCGCCGGCAACGTTGGCGCGTTAAAGAGCGCGCCATCCAGCCACTACACATTGCAGCTCAGTAGTTCTTCAAATTACGACAACCTGAACGGTTGGGCGAAGAAAGAGAACCTGAAAAATTATGTGGTATACGAGACGACGCGTAATGGACAACCGTGGTATGTGCTGGTAACGGGGATGTATGCTTCGAAAGAGGATGCTAAACGTGCGGTGTCCACCTTACCTGCCGATGTGCAGGCGAAAAACCCGTGGGCAAAACCGTTGCATCAGGTTCAGGCCGATCTGAAATAATCCAGGCTGTGTCCTGCAATTGCCTGTGAGTGTCGCTGACAGCTATTTTTGTTCAGGACAGGCGCGAGGGGCGCATTTGCTACCGTCAAATGCGCCGTAAAGCAACGCGGCACAGCCTAAAGCGCAGGATGCTGTCGGAGCTTTCTCCACAGCCGGAGAAGGTGTAATTAGTTAGTCAGCATGAAAAAAAATCGCGCTTTTTTGAAGTGGGCAGGGGGAAAATACCCTCTGCTTGATGATATCAAACGACATTTGCCAAAAGGCGAGTGCCTTGTCGAACCTTTTGTGGGTGCCGGATCGGTGTTTCTTAACACCGACTTTTCTCGTTATATCCTCGCCGATATCAACAGCGACCTTATTAGCCTCTATAACATCGTGAAGTTACGTACTGACGAGTACGTACAGGCTTCGCGCGAGCTGTTTATGCCTGAAACTAACCAGGCTGAGGTCTATTACCAACTCCGTGAGGAGTTCAACACCTGCCAGGACCCCTTTCGTCGGGCGGTACTATTTTTATATCTGAACCGCTACGGTTATAACGGACTCTGTCGCTATAACTTGCGCGGGGAATTTAATGTACCGTTTGGTCGTTATAAAAGACCTTATTTCCCGGAAGCGGAGTTGTACCACTTTGCAGAAAAAGCGCAGAATGCGTTCTTTTACTGTGAGTCATACGCAGACAGTATGGCGCGTGCGGACAAGTCGTCGGTGGTCTATTGCGATCCGCCTTATGCGCCGTTGTCCGCCACGGCTAACTTCACAGCGTATCACACCAATAGTTTTAGCCTGACGCAACAAGCGCATCTGGCGGAAATCGCTGAGAATCTGGTCAGTAACCGGATACCGGTGCTCATTTCCAACCATGATACGGCGCTCACACGCGAGTGGTATCAACTCGCAAAATTGCATGTCGTCAAAGTTAGACGCAGTATAAGCAGCAACGGCGGCACACGTAAAAAGGTGGACGAACTGCTGGCTCTGTACCAACCAGGAGTCGCCACGCCTGCAAGAAAATAATTCTCAAGGAGAAGCGGATGAAACAGTATTTGATTGCCCCCTCAATTCTGTCGGCTGATTTTGCTCGCCTGGGTGAAGACACCGCCAAAGCGCTGGCTGCCGGTGCTGATGTTGTACACTTTGACGTCATGGATAATCACTATGTGCCGAACCTGACTATCGGCCCGATGGTGCTGAAATCCCTGCGTCAGTACGGTATTACCGCGCCTATTGATGTCCACCTGATGGTCAAGCCAGTCGACCGTATCGTGCCCGACTTTGCCGCCGCTGGCGCGAGCATCATTACCTTTCACCCGGAAGCCTCCGAACATGTTGACCGCACGCTACAGCTGATTAAAGAGCACGGCTGTAAAGCGGGGCTGGTATTCAACCCGGCAACGCCGCTCAGTTATCTCGATTACGTCATGGACAAACTGGATGTGATCCTGCTGATGTCCGTGAACCCAGGCTTCGGCGGCCAGTCTTTTATTCCGCAGACGCTGGATAAACTGCGCGAAGTGCGACGCCGCATTGATGCGTCCGGTTACGACATTCGCCTGGAAGTGGATGGCGGCGTGAAGGTGAACAATATCGGCGAGATCGCCGCAGCAGGCGCGGACATGTTTGTTGCAGGGTCGGCAATTTTCGATAAGACCGACTACAAAAAAGTGATTGATGAAATGCGCAGTGAGCTGGCAAAGGTAAGTCATGGATAAGTTGCAGAATATTCGGGGCGTCGCCTTTGATCTTGACGGCACGCTGGTGGATAGCGCGCCGGGTCTTGCCGCGGCGGTGGATATGGCGCTGTATGCGCTGGAACTGCCGGTCGCGGGCGAGGAGCGCGTGATTACCTGGATTGGTAACGGCGCAGACGTATTGATGGAACGCGCGCTGACCTGGGCTCGCGAGGAGCGCGCCACGCTGCGTAAGACGATGGGGAAACCGCCCGTTGATGAAGATATTCCTGCCGAGGAACAGGTACGCATTCTGCGTAAATTGTTCGACAGGTATTATGGCGAAGTGGCGGAAGAAGGCACCTTTTTATTTCCGCATGTCGCCGACACGCTGGGCGCGCTGCACGCCAGCGGATTGTCATTAGGTTTGGTGACCAACAAACCGACGCCGTTCGTCGCGCCGTTGCTGGAATCGCTTGATATCGCCAAATACTTTAGTGTGGTTATCGGCGGCGATGATGTGCAAAATAAGAAGCCGCATCCGGAGCCGCTGTTGCTGGTGGCAAGCCGGCTGGGCATGATGCCGGAGCAGATGCTTTTTGTCGGCGATTCGCGTAATGATATTCAGGCTGCAAAAGCGGCGGGCTGCCCTTCGGTTGGCCTGACATACGGCTACAATTATGGCGAAGCGATCGCTCTTAGCGAGCCGGACGTCATTTATGACAGTTTTAACGATCTTTTGCCCGCACTTGGGCTTCCGCATAGCGATAACCAGGAAATAAAAAATGACTAAGCCCATCGTTTTTAGTGGCGCACAGCCCTCAGGTGAATTGACCATTGGCAACTATATGGGGGCATTGCGTCAGTGGGTAAACATGCAGGATGACTATCATTGCATCTACTGCATCGTAGACCAACATGCTATTACCGTGCGTCAGGACGCGCAGCAGCTACGTAAAGCGACGCTGGATACGCTGGCGCTGTACCTGGCATGTGGTATTGATCCTGAAAAGAGCACTATTTTCGTTCAGTCCCATGTGCCGGAACATGCGCAGCTTGGCTGGGCGCTGAACTGCTATACCTATTTCGGCGAGCTGAGCCGTATGACGCAGTTTAAAGATAAATCTGCGCGCTATGCGGAAAACATTAACGCCGGCCTGTTTGATTACCCGGTGCTGATGGCGGCAGACATCCTGTTGTACCAAACCAATCTGGTGCCGGTAGGCGAAGATCAGAAGCAGCATCTGGAACTGAGCCGCGATATCGCCCAGCGTTTCAACGGGCTGTATGGCGATATTTTCAAAGTACCGGAACCGTTTATTCCAAAATCCGGCGCGCGCGTGATGTCGCTGCTGGAGCCGACAAAGAAAATGTCCAAATCGGACGATAACCGTAATAACGTCATCGGCCTGCTGGAAGATCCGAAATCGGTAGTGAAGAAAATCAAACGAGCGGTCACTGACTCCGACGAGCCGCCGGTAGTGCGTTATGATGTGAAAGAGAAAGCGGGTGTCTCTAACCTGCTGGATATTCTTTCCGCCGTGACCGGTCAGAGCATTCCTGAACTGGAAAAACAGTTTGAAGGTAAAATGTATGGCCATTTGAAAGGCGAAGTGGCGGAGGCGGTTTCCGGAATGTTGTCTGAGTTGCAGGAGCGCTATCATCGTTTCCGCAACGACGAAGCGTTCTTGCAGAAGGTGATGAAAGACGGGGCGGAAAAAGCCAGCGCACGTGCGGCCGAAACGCTGAAAGCCGTTTACGAAGCTATTGGCTTTGTGGCGAAACCGTAAGGGGTATTGCGTGCCCGATGGCGCGAGCTTATCGGGCCTACAAACGAGCGTAAGTTGGACAAGGCATCTGCGCCGTACCGTTTATCTGACCTGTAAAAAAACCGGGAAAATCCCGGTTTTTTTGTATCTGCGCAGTCGTTTCTATTATTGATCGGCAGCCGGGCCGCAACCACCAATAATTTTAGAAATAGAAATTGCAGGGTGCAGCAAATAATCGTAGCTGCAGTTGTTTTTTTTGTTTTCGATATGACCGGTACAGGCGGTGAGCGTTGCCAGAACCCCTGCCACAATGGCAATTTTTACAAATTTGAACATGTCAAAATCCTTGTTGATAAAACGAACACTAATGGTGGAATAAATATAAGATCTATTTAGCGTATAGTACGATAGCAATTAATAAACCATGCAGGTAGTCCAAATAAGGACTTCATCTTTACCAGTAAATATGATTTAAAAAAGGCCGCTTAATAATAAGCGGCCTGTATTAGTGTTATATAATGTCGTTTATTTAACGAAATGTTTTCTTAACGTTAAGCATAAAGCCTTTATCGCTGATACCGTCTTCCTTCCACTGGTACGCATCCAGATGTAGCGCAGTATCATTGCTGCTATATTTCACGCCGATGGTTGCCAGGCCATTAACTCCGCCGCCTTTTTGACCGTCATCTATGCCGAACGATTGACCCGCCGCACCCTGTAATGACGCTGTACGCTGGCTCTTGCTGTAGCTCAGGTTCGGGCCGCCTTCCAGGGTAGCGGTGGCGCTCCAGCCGTCTTTCCCGGCGTAATCCAGCTTCAGACCGACAAGAGAGTCTACCGCCGTTTCGTTGCCAGAGTTCATGGACAGGTTAAAATCTCCGGCGCTGCGCTCTTTGTAGCCATCTTCCATGGTGTGGCGGAATTTCACCCCGGCATACGGCGTGACTTTCAGCGTATCACTCATCAGAGTGAAGGTTTTTGCCCCTTCGCTGCGGAACTCAAGGTACTGCTGACGTACGTCGGAATCCGCCACCTTGTTGGTGTCGCCATACGAGACGGAGCGACTGCTGTCCAGGTTATGCACGTCATAACGCAGGCTGTTATTCCACGCCAGACCTTCTTCAAACGCCATGCTGTGCTTCAGGCCGAAGAACTGACTGTAGCCGCCGGTCAGGCCGTTATCGCCCGCGGTTTTCGAACCGTCGCCATCCAGACGCGCAATACCGTACTCCAGCGTCAGATTCTGGCTTGTGGTCAAATCCAGCTTCTGGCGCAGCGCCAGCATGTCGTACTGAGTGTCGTTGCCCAGTTCAGCGCGCGGATCGCCTTTCGCCACTACGTTAAACGCCAGGCCGTCTTTAATCTGCGGGGCCGCGTCGGCCAGCATGTTAAAGCGGTTACTGAGGATGCGCGCTTCGCGGAACACGGTGGTGGCCTGAGCGCCGCTGACCTGTTTCAGAGCGTTGTTCAGTTCGGCGGTGGTGCCAACGTTGAGGCTGGTGTACAGCTCGTTGTTGGTATAACCGGCGTCCAGCGCGCTCGCCACGCCGGAGACGCTGGCGTCGGTCGCGACATCGGCATAGGCGTTTTTGGTCATGGTGACGTCAACGTTGCCGTCGCTGTCCTGGCTTCCCTGCGCGTTCCACACCACGGTAGTGGACTGGATTGCGCCGGCGTCAGACAGGTTGCTGCCTTCGACCACGTTGTCGAAGCTGACGGTGGTGTCGGCGGTGCCTGCGGCAAAGCCGGTGTTGATTTCCACGCCGTTCATGCTGGCGTTGCTGACTTTAAGCTTACCGGCGCTGCCGTCGGCGCTGGTGCCGACCACGTAGCCGGACAGGTTGTTGGTGGTGGATGAGCCTGCGCTGTCGCCGGTGGTCACGGTCGTCATGCCATCGTTAATGGTCGGTTCCGTTGGCGCAATAAAGTCAACATAATGCACTTCCGTACCGTCGCCGTTTTCACCGCTGCCTTCGATGGTTTTACCGCTCTGCTTGATAAAGCCGGAGCCGGTTACGCTGTCATCAATATAAACCGTACCGTTGTTGACGATATGGCCGTTGCTGCCTAACTGGCTGAATGCATACGAATTACTGGCGTAGATATTGATGGTGCCGTTGTTTTCGATAACCGCATCGGATTTTGCGTCAGACTCAAGCTGCATCCCGACCATGCCGGTCTGCGTGGTGCCTTTAGTACCGACGTTAATTTCACCGTTGTTGACCATCTTCGCGCTGCCATGCGCCGACATCGCCACATTGCCGGTTTTATCAATGTTGATGGTACCGTCGTTAATTGCCTTGCTGCCGCCGTTATTTTTCGCCGTGGTGATCTGCCCGTTGATGACGCCAGTGCTGCCGTTATACAGAGTGTGTGTATTTTTTCCCGTCGCGATATCGGCATCGCTATTCACCGTTCCCCAGTTATTGAAGGCGCCAGCCCACAGGCCGTCGTTTATTAGCGTTACGACGCCGCCTTCGAGGTTATTAAACGTACCGCCTTTATCAACAGAACCATTGTTGATGATCCCTGCGTTATTAACGGTTGCGGCACCGGTAAAGTTCAGCTTATCGATTTCGCCGCCTGAGTAGTTATTCAGTACCGTACTGCCCGATGCGCCGACCCAGGCCGACACTGTGCCTGTGTTATTCATGGTGCTGGCCCACTGCTCAACCGCGTTCATGGAACCGCTGTTGTTGATAATGGAACCCGCTACCGTGGTCCCCGTTTTCCCGGTCACGGTGCCGGTATTGTTGAACATGCCGCCGTCTACGGAAACGGCAGCCGTTGTTCCCTCGTTGGTGTAGACGCCGCCTTTGTCGATGCCGACGCTGCTGATGCTGCCGGTGGCTTCGTTGATGACATCACCGTAATTTCTGACGGTGACCTTGCCGCCGCTGACGATGCCTGCGTTGGTGACGTGTACGGTCTGCGTTGCGATCGGACTGGTGATAATGGTTTCGCCAGTAAGCGTTTCACCTGCGGCGGTAATGACATCGCCATCAGCAAAAGCCAGGGAGACGTTGCTGTCGGTCGGGTTGTACTGGTCGCTGCTCTGACAGTTGCTGTCAAAGCACACGGTGCCGTAGTTAATCACGCTGCTGTTGTTGTCGGCCAGGAACGGTTTACCGTAAGAGGCATCGATATTGATGGTGCCAGTGGTATCGTTGATGACGGTCCCGCCGTTGAGCGCCGCCATGCCGACCAGCTGGTTATCATCGGTTTTGGTGACGCCCTCATCGGCGGTGAGATTAATGGTGCCCTGGTTAATGGCGACGCCGCCATTGAGCGCCATCATGCCAAACCCGGCGTTGTTAACGTTAATGGTGCCGGTATTGGTGGCGGTGGCGTCGCCATCACCGTCGGTTGAGCCTGCGACCATTCCTGAACTGGTGAGATAGAGCGATGACGGATGCCAGTAGTCTGTACTGGTAATATTACCTTCATCATCCAGCGTCGGAACAAAACCGTCCAGATAAATATCGCCTGCGTTCAGCGCCGTTCCTCTGCTGGCGCTAACCCCATATACGCCAGCACCCTGCAAATGGATGGCGGCGTCTTCATCATTGACAACATCGCCATATCCAGAAGCGAGCATTGCATAGAAGGTATGGCTGTACCATTTCAGCGGGAAATAGGAAATACCGTAATTTTTTACAGGTTGCCGGTCAGATATGATGGTGATATCGCCGCCAGATTGGTTATGAACCACTGAACCTGCGCCGTTGGCGCGGGTAACGGCAGTACGATCGTCGCCGCCGTTGTTGCTGGTTGCGTAAATCAGGATCTCACCGCTGTTGCTGATGGTTGCGCCATTGTCGGCGCGCATAATGGAATAGACGCCGTGGCTTGTGATATCGCCCTGGTTCGCAATTGATGAATTTTCTCCGTTAGCGATTAATAGCGCATTGTCAGTGTAAGCGTCAACATTTATATAATTAGCATTAATATCAATGGTTGAGTCGTCATCCAGAATCAGAGAACCGCCGTTGCTGACCCTGGCCAGTATGACCTCGCCTCCTGTAACGGTGGTTGTATCTATTGTGGACTGGCCGCTTAGCGTAACTTCGCTGTCGCCGTTGAGATTGATACCTGTGACGGTGCTGGACGAGGTATCCCCACCCTCGCTATGGGTAATGTCAATACCGCCGCGGATATTTACGTTGTTACCGTCACCTGTAATGTCCAGACCGGTGACGTCCAGAGCTTGCCCGCTGACTGTCGACAGATCGCCGACGTTGATGTCAAGTGCGCCATTAAGGGCGATATCGTTGTTGGCGCCGCTCACGGTGATACCGATTAGTGAGGGCTGCCTGGCAATCAGAGAATCCTGTTCGTGCTCAGCGCTCATATTCACGTTGCCAGCGATATTGACGGTGTTGCTGTCGCCGCTCACGTTTACGCCCGTCGCGCCGCGGAATACGCCATCGCTGTCCTGCTCGGAAATAACGTTAATATCGCCATCCAGCGTAACCTGTGACGTATTGCCGCTCACCAGCGCGCCGGTGCCGTTGAGGCTGACGTTAATATTCCCTTTGTTGCGGAAGGCGTTTTGTTCGCCAGCGACCACAAAACCCACCGAGTCCTGATCGCGGACGGTGGCGTTACCGGTATTTTTTGCTTCATTTCCGGTGCCGTAGGTGATGATACCCATCGCGCCGTCGGTGACCAGCAGATCGCCCGCCTGGGTCAGACTGCCGTTGTCGCCATTGATAACTACAGCGGCAGAGCCTGCGCCATCCACTGCGATATCGCCGGTATTGGCGATACGGGCCTTACTGCCGTCAATTCGCGTACCGGTCGCGCCGCCGGAGATGGTCTGATCGCCTTCATTGATAATGAGCGTGTTATCGCCATCGACATACAACGCAGCGGACCCCGCGCCGCTGACGGTGGTGTCCCCGACATTATCGATAACCGCGTTGTCGCCGATAATATGGCCGCCGGTGGCGCCGTCGGTGATGGTCATATCGCCGTCGTTGCTGACGCGCGCGTTATTGCCGTCAATGGTGGTGCCAGTGGAGCCTGCGCCGCTGATACTGGAAGTACCGGTATTCTGAACCGTGGCGTTGTCGCCATCAATGACGATGGCGGTGCCGCCGCCGCTCACGGTAATGTCGCCGGAGAAATCGGTGGTGGTATTATTACCGGAAATCAGCGCGCCGATGGCGTTGTCTACCGTTGAATGGCCCGAAATGGTGTTGGTGGTGCCGTCGCCGGAGATCACCATGCCGGTGGCGCCGTCGGTCACACTGGAGTCCCCGGTGAGCGTGTTGACGGTTCGATCGCCGGAAATAATCACGCCGGTGCGATCCTGGCCGCTGATATCCATGCCGCGATCGGAGGTATGCGATTCGCCGTCGCCGGTGATAACCGTGGTGTTATCGTCGGCAATAATCAGATAGCCCCGGCTGTCGTACTTCCAGTAGAGACCGTTTTCCTGGGTGCCTTCAATCACGGCGGCATTGGCGTCAGTCACGTCCCAGCCGGTGACGTTCAGCGTTTTGCCGTCTTCGGTGGTCAACTGCCACTGGTCATCCTGTTCTGAATAATTCCACACGGCGCCCTCGAGAACGCTGCCGTTATCCAGTTTGAAGCTATCGAAGGCCAGGGTGTCTTTGCCTTTATCGATGGTGACGCCGTTGCTGAAGGTAGTAACAGAATTATCTGTGGGCGTGTCGTCGTCATCGCCGCTATCGTCAGGCGGGGTTACATCGTCATCGCCGCTATCGTCAGGCGGGGTTACATCATCATCGCCGCTATCGTCGGGCGGGGTCACATCGTCATCGCCGCTATCATCGGGCGGGGTTACATCATCATCGCCGCTATCATCGGGCGGGGTTACATCATCATCGCCGCTATCATCAGGCGGGGTCACATCGTCATCGCCGCTATCATCAGGCGGGGTCACATCGTCATCGCCGCTATCATCGGGCGGGGTGACGTTGCCGCCATTGTCGGGCGTAGGGGGGGTATAAGAATGAGTAGAATCTCCGCCACCGTTATTTTCAACGCCAATAGCCACACCTGCGACCAGGGCAGCAACGCCGCCAGCAACCCAGCCCCAGTGATTATCATTTTCAGGTAATGTAGCAAGGCAGGTCGGTGAGAGTTTTGCGCGTTTTTCTTTAGGCAGGGAGGAGATATTACTGGGACATTCTTTTTCATCATCGTTATTTTCTGCGGCGATGGCCGGAATGTAATAACTTTGTAGCGTTAAAGCGATCGCGATAGAAATAAGTTTTTTCTTTTGCATAGGGTTCATCCTTAATTAATATTTTCCTTGCGTACTAAACATATGCAGAGAGCGATACAGGCAATGATGAAATGGCCAGAAGAAAATTATGCTTTAGTGTTTATTTTATCACCCGATAACCAGGTCAGGTCAAATTGAGTGCTTAACGGTGTTATTTATTAGGTGAATGAATGATGGGGGAATTTGACGAATAAAAGGGTTTTTACGCAATATTATTAATATTTAAATTCACGTGGTGTATTTAAAATGGATTGCTTAATTTAATTTTAAGTAAAAATAATTTGGGGTTACGAATAGTTGTAAAATAAAGCCCTGAATAACAGGGCCTTATTTTAATTAATGATTAGAGAACCAATTTAATTTATCGCGTAAACCAACGACCCGGCCAACGATAATCAGCGCCGGGCTTTCAACCTGTTGCGCTAATTCCCCGAGCTGCGTCAGCACACCGTGGACGACGCGTTGCTTCACGGAGGTGCCGTTTTCTACCAGCGCAACCGGCATATCGGCCTGCATACCGAATGCGATCAGTTTGTCCTGGATAGTCGCTGCCTGATTAAGCCCCATGTAGAACACCAGCGTCTGTTTTTCTGCCGCCAGGTTTTCCCAGTCCAGCTCGCCGCCGGTTTTCAGGTGACCCGTGACCAGACGTACGCTCTGGGCGTAATCGCGATGGGTTAGCGGAATACCGGAGTAGGCGGAGCAGCCGGAAGCCGCGGTAATCCCCGGCACGACCGAGAAAGGAATACCGGCATGGCACAGCGTTTCCAGTTCTTCGCCGCCGCGACCAAAGATAAAGGGATCGCCGCCTTTCAGGCGTACCACGCGTTTACCTTTTTGCGCTTCACGCAGCAGGATCTGGTTGATTTCCTCCTGTGGGACGCAGTGGTAACCCGCGCGTTTCCCCACAAAGACCCGATCGGCATCGCGGCGTACCAGGTTCATAATGTCGTCGGAGACGAGGCGATCGTAAACCACGATATCCGCCTGTTGGATTTGTTGTAACCCTTTCAGCGTGAGCAGTCCGGCATCGCCCGGCCCGGCGCCAACCAGCACGACTTCGCCACGGTGATCCAGCGGTTCGCTAAACAGGTGTTCGGTTGTCGCGTTAACCGCTTTCTCATCGGCATTCGCCAGCGACTGCGCCAGCCGGTCATTGACGAAAAATTTTTCCCAGAAGCGACGACGTTCGCCCATCGTGGCAAACTGCTTTTTCACTCGGGCGCGGAGTTGTCCGGCATAGCGCGCGACCTGCCCCAGATGCTGCGGCAGCAGCGACTCCAGTTTCTCGCGCAGCAGACGCGCCAGCACCGGAGAAGTGCCGCCCGAGGAGACGGCGACCATCAGCGGCGAGCGGTCAATAATGGAGGGCATGATAAAGCTGGCGGCTTTCGGCGCATCCACCACGTTGCAGAAGATGCGGCGTGACTCCGCCGCTTCACTGACGCGCTGGTTGACGGTATCGTCGTCGGTAGCCGCGATCGCCAGCCAACACGAGTCGAGAAGCGTTTCGTCGAACGATCCCTCAACCAGAGTCAACATGCCTTCATTTGCCCATACGGTGAACTGTGGAATAAAGGTGAGCGCATTGACCGTTAAACGTGCGCCTGCTTCCAGCAATAACCGTGCTTTGCGTTCTGCGACATCGCCACCGCCGACGATCAGACAGTCGCGGTCGCGTAATTGACAAAATATAGGCAAATGGTCCACGACATTACCCCTTAATGGTTGGCTGTAACCTTAATTTGGTTGGTTTTTTGCGGAACAGGACGCTCCGATTTCGGCGTAGCATACCAATAACCCAATCCCATGAACACGACGCCGGACAAAGTATTACCCAGAGTGACCCACAACAGATTGTGTCCGATTCCGGACAGGGTATAAGCGTCGCTGTGATGACCAAACCAGGAGAGGGCGAACAGCGTCATATTCGCGACGGAGTGCTCGTAGCCGGAAGCGATAAACGCCAGCAGGCACCACCAGATAGCAAGAAATTTCGCCGTGCCTTCGGTGCGGATCGCCATCCAGATTGCCAGACAAACCAGCCAGTTACACAGCGCGCCTTTGAAGAACAGTACCGTGGCGGGCGCGGTGGTTTTCGCCAGCGCGACTGAGTGAACGATGCTGGTATCGACCGGCAACAAACTGCCGCCGCCCCAGCTGTAAAGCAGGGCGACAAAGACGGAGCCGACCAGGTTGCCAAGCCAGGTTTGCGGCAGGATAGCCCACATTTGACCGTGGCTGATGGTGCCAGCTTTGACGCCCAGCGTCAGGAACATGGTGTGGCCGGTAAACAGTTCGGAACCGGCGATGATGACCAGCGTTAAGGCGATACCAAAGGTCGCTCCCATCACCAAAGGACGCACTGACGGGTCGAGCAGATTGCCGAGGGTGAAAATAAGAATGATGCCGAGACCGACATAAGCCCCGGCCATTGCCGAACTGACCCAGAAGCCGAGCGGATTATTCGCCGACAGGCGTGCGATGCGCGCAGCGTTAGCCGCACACTTATTGATAGTGTCTGTAAACATTTGATTATCCTTTTCTCACTTCATCCTTTGCACTGCCTCTTTGTTGGCTGCCCTCGCTCACCCCAGTCACATAGTGAACTATGTGACTGGGGATTTGCTCAGTTGCCGCCGCGATGCAGTACAAATGATTTTGTGATAACAATTAAAATGAAAAAAATACAAAAAAGGGGAGGCGTTGCGCCTCCCAAAAATAATTAACCGCGCAACTGCACCACGCCGTCTTTTACCCGCGCGTCGTAATGTTTCACAGAAAACTGTTCGTCTTCCATGCACAAACCATCGCTCAGGCGAAAGCGCTGTTTCTTCAGCGGGCTGGCGACCCACAGTTCGCCCTGGTGTTCCGCAATCAGTCCACGAGACAGCACGCTGGCTTCAAAGAACGGGTCGATGTTGCTGATCGCGAATACCTGATCGCTATGGTAAGGACGGAAAATCGCCACCTGTTCGCCGCCTGACAGCGCGCAGACGCCGGTTCCCGGCAGAATGTCATCGATTTTGCAGATGTTTTGCCACTGGCTCATGCGTTTTCCTCCACCAGAGTGACCGGGATACGTTCATACGGCGTGGCCGGACGATGCTGTTCGCGTTCCGGCACAACCTGAACATTTGGGTCGCGCTTGTCGCTGTTGATAAAGTGTTTGAAACGAACCTGCGCCGCTGGCGTGTTGACGGTCTCCGTCCACTCGCAGACCACCGCTGCGCGCAGGCGCGCCATCTCTTCTTCCAGATGTTCGTTCAGGCCCAGCTTGTCGTCGATGATGACCGATTTCAGATAGTCGATGCCGCCTTCCAGGTTGTCTAACCACGGTGCGGTACGGGTCAGTTTGTCGGCGGTACGGATGTAGAACATCATAAAGCGGTCGAGATACTTGAGCAGCGTGTCGCGATCGAGATCGGCTGCCAGCAGATCCGCATGACGAGGTTTCATGCCGCCGTTACCGCAAACGTACAGGTTCCAGCCTTTCTCAGTGGCGATGATACCGACATCTTTACCCTGCGCTTCCGCACATTCACGGGTACAGCCGGAGACGCCGAACTTCATCTTGTGCGGGGTACGAATACCTTTGTAGCGGTTTTCCAGCTCCACGCCGAAACCGACGCTGTCGCCCACGCCGTAGCGGCACCAGGTGCTGCCGACGCAGGTTTTCGCCATCCGCAGCGCTTTGGCGTACGCGTGACCGGTTTCGAAGCCCGCTTCAATCAGTTGACGCCAGATTTCCGGCAGATCGTCTTTTTGCGCGCCAAACAGACCGATACGCTGAGAACCGGTAATTTTGGTATAGAGGTTAAACTCGCGGGCGATACGACCCACGGCCACCAGACCTTCCGGGGTGATTTCACCGCCAGCGGAGCGCGGGATCACCGAGTAAGTACCGTCTTTCTGGATATTCGCCAGGAAGTTGTCGTTAGTATCCTGTAGCGGCGTGTGCTGCGGTTTGAGGATGTATTCGTTCCAGCACGACGCCAGCAGCGAACCGACGGTCGGCTTACACACTTCGCAGCCGTAGCCTTTACCGTGTTTCGCCAGCAGTTCTTCAAAGGTTTTAATGCCTTCCACGCGGATTAAGTGGAACAGTTCCTGACGAGAATAAGCAAAGTGCTCGCACAGGTTGTTGTTGACTTCAATACCCTGTTTCGCCAGTTCGGCGTTCAGTACCTGCGTCACCAGCGGGATGCAGCCGCCGCAGCCGGTTCCGGCTTTGGTTTCCGCTTTCAGCGCCGCCACGGTATGGCAGCCTTTATTGATAGCGGCGATCAGATCGCCTTTAGTCACATCGAAGCAGGAGCAGATCTGCGCGCTGTCCGGCAGTTTATCCACGCCGATAGAGGGTTTACCACTGCCCGCGTGCGACGGCAGGATCAGCGAATCCGGGTTTTCCGGCAGTTCGATGGCGTTCAGTACCAGTTGCAGCAAATTGCCGTAATCGCTGGTGTCGCCGACCAGTACTGCGCCGAGCAGCGTTTTGTTATCTTCGCTGACAATAAGACGTTTGTAGACTTCTTTGCTTTCATCGAGGTAAACGTAGCTACGCGCGCCCGGCGTGCGGCCATGCGCGTCGCCGATGCCGCCGACGTCCACGCCCAGCAGCTTCAGCTTGGCGCTGAGATCCGCCCCTTCAAAGGCGTTTTCACTGCCGAGGATATGGTCAACGGCGACCTGGGCCATTTTATAGCCCGGTGCCACCAGACCGTAAACGCGGTTGTTCCAACTGGCGCACTCGCCGATAGCGTAGATATCCGGGTCGGACGTCTGGCAGGTGTCGTTAATCACGATCCCGCCGCGCTGCGCGACGGCCAGACCGCACTGGGTAGCCAGCTTGTCGCGTGGGCGAATACCGGTAGAGAAGACGATAAAATCGACTTCCAGCTCGCTGCCGTCGGCAAAACGCATAGTCTTACGCGCTTCGTTACCCTGCTGAACAATCTCTTGCGTGTTTTTACTGGTGTGTACACGCACGCCCATGCTTTCGATCTTGCGACGTAGCTGCTCGCCGCCCATCTGATCGAGCTGTTCCGCCATCAGCATTGGCGCAAATTCAATGACGTGCGTTTCCACGCCGAGGTTTTTCAGCGCGCCAGCGGCTTCCAGCCCCAGCAGACCGCCGCCGACCACCGCCCCGCGCTTGCTGCGACGGGCGCAGGCTTCGATAGCGTTGAGGTCTTCAATGGTACGGTAAACGAAGCAATCCTGTGTTTCGGAGCCTTTAATCGGCGGAATCCACGGATATGAACCGGTCGCCATGATCAGCTTGTCATAATAAACGGTACGACCCGCGCTGGAGTGAATCACTTTCTCCTGACGGTTAATGGTAATTGCGCGTTCGCCAACCAGTACCTTCACGCCGTGCTTCTCGTAAAATCCTTCACGCACCAGAGAGAGCTCTTCCGCGGTGTGGTGAGAGAAGTAGGATGACAGGTGGACACGGTCATAGGCTTTACGGGGTTCTTCACAGAACACGGTAATGTCGAACAGGCTAGCGTCGGATTTATCAAGGAGATCCTCAATAAAGCGGTGGCCGACCATACCATTACCGATAATAGCGAGTCTGACTTTGCTCATTTTTGCCTCGATTTCTTTTTTATTACCGCCTACCTTAACGATTCAGCAACCCCGCTTATTGATGTAAATCAAATTCACCTTTATATACCTCTTAATGGGTATATGGCTGATTTGTCTGGATTTTTATAAGTGGTGGAATTGTCAGGCTTTTCAGGTTTGTACAAATAACATACAAAATGAGGGGTTTTTAGACCAACAGGCCTACCTCGTCAGGAGGGGGGGATAGAGTGCCGGAGGGCGACGTCGCCTTATCCGGCCTACCAACAGCTTACGCTGTAGGCCGGATAAGACGCATCGCGTCGCCATCCGGCAATCATTATCAATGCGCCGCTGGCGAACTATGCTGACGATGACGGGATACAAAGCCGAGCGCAAAGCACATCACAAAGACCACCGCATACAGACCATTCGCGGTGAGTAACGCCGCCTGTGGACCGCTGTGCGCCACAATCGGGCCGGTGACGACGAAGGTCAGCATCGTTCCGATGGTGCCGCAGGTCAGAATAAAGTTAACCAGCTTAGGCGAGGCCACTTTCGTTTGCTGCGATCCCAGCGTAATGATGGAGGTATAAATGGCGCTGGAGAAGAAGCCCAGCGTCAGAATAAACCACGGCATATGCGCCTGCGTGCCGGTAATAAACAGATACATCAGGATCGCCGCCATACCCGCCAGTACGGTCAGAATGCGTTGCAGATCGAAAAAGCGCAGGATAAAGCTGAACGCCCACATACCAAACATATAGGACATCCAGAAATCACTCACCAGCGCCCCGGCGTCATTCAGGCTCATGCCGAGGCCTTTGGCATATTCCGGCACCCAGGAGATAAAGCCCAATTGACCGAGGATATAGCACAGCGCGGCGACGGCGAGAAACAGTACGCCAATGCCCCATTTTTCTTTGGCGACAGGTGCCTGAGAGTGCTGCGCATGTTTACCCAGCGCCGGAAATTCACAGCCGAAGGTCAGGATGAAAATCGCCAGGTAGACCAGGCCGATGCAGGCGTAGACCCAGTACCACTCAATACTACGCGCCAGCAGGAAGGCGGCGACCATAGGAAAAATCATCCCCGCCATGCTGAAGAAGGAGTCGGTAAACAGCAGCCGGGAACCGCGCTGACGCCCTTCATACAGTTGCGTAATCAGGAAGGTGCCAATCGACATGGTGATCCCGCTGACCAGCCCCAGCACAAACATCGCCGCTGAGAACAACGCCAGGCTGTGGCTGAACATCAGCCCGGCCACCGCCAGCACCATCAGGATAAAACCAAAGCGTAGCTGTGTTTTCAGCGGGATGATTTCCATCAGCCACGCATTGAGGAAGATCGAGATCAAAATCCCGGTGTTCAGGAAAGTGAAGGTGTTACTCATGCTGGAAACGGGCAGCTGAAAATAGTCTGCGATATTTCCCATCACCATCCCGGTGACAATCACCAGCGCCCCGGTCAGGGCGTAGGAAAGAAAGCTGATCCATGTGAGCTTGATGCGGTTGCTGTTAGTCATGTCTGGCCTTGAAGAGAAGTGAAGCGCGTGGAGGGCGCGTTAAGCGGGCAGATTTTAGGCGCTTTTGTGATGCATTTAAATAATTATTAGTGATAGTAATGTTCATTACATTTTTTAATGTGATGTTTGTCACATCATATTGCAAGAATACGGCGTTGCGTCGTAACGTTACATTTGTTTCATATACGTAAAATTAGGTAAAGGGCTGGCCTGGCCCAGGAAGGCTCTTTAAAATCATTCCACTTGCTTTATTTCTGCTCTCTTTAAGGAAATCTCATGCTCAAATCGACTCTGGCGGCTGTCGCAGCTGTTTTCGCTCTTTCTGCTCTTTCTCCCGCAGCGTTGGCAGCAAAAGGCGATCCTCATGTGCTGTTAACCACCTCCGCCGGGAATATTGAGCTGGAGCTGAACAGCCAGAAAGCGCCGGTTTCTGTGAAAAACTTTGTCGATTACGTCAACAGTGGTTTCTATAACAACACTACGTTTCACCGCGTTATTCCTGGCTTTATGATTCAGGGCGGTGGTTTTAACGAGCAGATGCAGCAGAAGAAACCGAATCCGCCGATTAAGAATGAAGCCGACAACGGTCTGCGTAATACTCGCGGCACGATCGCGATGGCGCGCACCGCAGATAAAGACAGCGCCACCAGCCAGTTCTTTATTAACGTCGCGGATAACGCTTTTCTCGACCACGGCCAGCGCGACTTTGGCTATGCGGTATTTGGAAAAGTGGTAAAAGGTATGGATGTCGCCGATAAAATCTCACAGGTACCAACGCACGATGTCGGGCCTTATCAGAATGTGCCGACAAAACCAGTCGTTATCCTTTCCGCGAAAGTCCTGCCATAAAATAAAATATGACTGCGCGGGTGCGAGCCGCCCGCGTTTTCTCCCTGTCTCAGCGTAACCTGAAATTGCTGCTTATACTTGTGGTCAAGCACAGACATATTCAGGGAGGCCAGGTGAAGAAACTTACCGATAAACAAAAGTCACGCTTTTGGGAACAGCGGCGCAACGTTAACTTCCAGCAAAGCCGCCGTCTCGAAGGTATTGAGAGCCCCTTAGTAACCCTAACCGCCGATGAAGCGCTGGCACGTCTTGACGAGCTTCGGAGGCACTATGAGCGATAAATTTGGCGAAGGGCGCGATCCGTACCTCTATCCGGGGCTGAATGTGATGCGTAATCGGCTGGGGATTCATCAGGCCCAGCGACTGGCGCGAGCGGCATATGAAATGACCGCGCTCCGTGCCGCCACGATTGAACTGGGGCCGCTGGTACGCGGCTTGCCTCATCTGTGCGCGATTCATCGCCAGCTCTATCAGGATATTTTCGACTGGGCAGGGCAACTGCGGGAGGTCGATATTTACCAGGGCGATACCCGTTTTTGCCACTTTGCCTATATCGAAAAAGAGGGCAACGCTCTGATGCAGGATCTGGAAGAAGAGGGCTATCTGGTCGGTCTGGCGCACGAGAAGTTTGTCGAGCGGCTGGCGCATTACTACTGTGAAATTAACGTACTCCATCCGTTTCGTTTAGGGAGCGGGCTGGCGCAGCGCATCTTCTTTGAACAGCTGGCCTTACATGCAGGCTACGCGCTGAGTTGGCAAGGTATTGCGGTTGAAACATGGCAGCAGGCGAACCAGAGCGGCGCGATGGGCGATCTCTCCGCTTTGCAGGCGATTTTTCAGAAAGCGATAAGCGAAGCTCGCGAAACTGAGTAAAATAGTGCGGTTCTACTGACCACCCGGAGCCGCCATGATCCTGCTTATCGATAACTATGATTCCTTTACCTGGAACCTCTACCAGTATTTTTGTGAACTGGGCGCGGAAGTGCAGGTCCGGCGCAATGATGCGCTGACGCTGGCGCACATTGACGCTTTGAACCCGCAAAAAATCGTTATCTCTCCTGGCCCCTGTACGCCAAATGACGCTGGCATTTCACTGGCGGTTATCCGCCATTATGCCGGACGTATTCCGATGCTGGGCGTTTGCCTGGGTCATCAGGCGATGGCGCAGGCCTTTGGCGCGTCGGTGGTGCGGGCAGCGAAAGTGATGCACGGTAAAACGTCACCTGTTACGCATAATGGACAGGGCGTGTTTCGGGGATTGCCCAGCCCGTTAACCGTGACACGTTACCACTCGCTGATTGTCGACCCTGCCACGTTGCCAGAGTGTTTTGAGATCACCGCCTGGAGTGAAACGCAGGAGATTATGGGCATTCGCCACCGCGAGTGGGATCTGGAAGGCGTGCAGTTCCACCCGGAAAGTATTCTCAGCGAACAAGGACACGCTCTGCTGGAAAATTTCCTCCGGCGTTGATTTGTGGTTGCTATTGAGTGATTTTTTATTCATATTTTGTGATTATAATTTCACTGGCATTTCTACTTAACCGGGTGGTAATGATATGGCAACTGAACAAACGGCTATTACGCGCGCAACTTTTGATGAGGTGATTCTGCCTGTTTATGCACCGGCGGACTTTATTCCGGTCAAAGGTAAAGGCAGCCGCGTATGGGATCAGCAGGGCAAAGAGTATATCGATTTCGCCGGCGGGATTGCAGTGACTGCGCTGGGCCATTGCCATCCGGCACTGGTCGAGGCGCTGAAATCCCAGGGGGAAACCTTGTGGCATACCAGTAACGTTTTTACCAATGAACCAGCGTTGCGTCTGGGACGTAAACTGATCGACGCCACGTTTGCCGAGCGCGTGCTGTTTATGAATTCCGGCACCGAAGCGAACGAAACCGCTTTTAAACTGGCGCGTCATTATGCCTGCGTGCGCCATAGCCCGTTCAAAACGAAAATCATTGCCTTCCATAACGCCTTTCATGGCCGTTCCTTGTTTACTGTCTCTGTAGGCGGGCAGCCAAAATATTCCGACGGCTTTGGGCCGAAACCCGCCGATATTGTTCACGTTCCCTTCAACGATCTCCATGCGGTGAAAGCGGTAATGGATGACCACACCTGCGCGGTGGTGGTCGAGCCGATTCAGGGTGAAGGCGGCGTGCAGGCGGCTACACCGGAATTCCTCAAAGGGTTACGCGACCTGTGTGACGAGCATCAGGCGTTGCTGGTGTTTGATGAAGTGCAGTGTGGGATGGGGCGCACCGGAGACCTGTTTGCCTATATGCACTACGGCGTCACGCCGGATATCCTCACCAGCGCCAAAGCGTTAGGCGGCGGTTTTCCGGTGAGCGCCATGCTGACCACGCAGGAAATCGCCTCGGCCTTCCATGTCGGTTCGCATGGTTCAACCTATGGCGGTAATCCGCTGGCCTGTGCGGTGGCTGGCGCGGCATTCGATATTATTAATACGCCAGAGGTACTACAAGGCATTCACACTAAGCGGCAACAGTTTGTGCAACATTTGCAGGCGATTGACGAGCAATTTGACATTTTCAGCGATATTCGCGGCATGGGGCTGCTGATTGGCGCGGAACTGAAGCCGGAGTACAAAGGTCGGGCGCGCGATTTTCTGTACGCAGGCGCGGAGGCTGGCGTGATGGTGCTCAATGCCGGAGCCGACGTGATGCGTTTTGCCCCATCGCTGGTGGTGGAAGAGGCGGATATCAATGAAGGAATGCAGCGCTTTGCGCAGGCGGTAGGGAAGGTGGTTGCCTGATGGCGGATTGCCGGATAAGCGTAGCGTATCCGGCAGCCGGTCTTAACCTTTTGTATCCCGTAGCCGCTTACTCAGCCAGATACCGTGATGCGGACGCTGACGCCAGGCCATCGACGAAATGGTGTGCATGGTGTTCAGATGGCCAATGATGCGCTGTAAATGTTGTTCCAGAGTGCTCAATAAGCCATGTGACGGCATGTCCGGCGACTCCAGAATATTGACATCGCCGGAGCCGCCTGGCCTGTCGTACTCCAGGCGCTGCTGGCAGCGCTGAATCGCAATCTCGCAAGATTCCAGATAGCGCTGCGCCAGATCCGGCGTCAGCATGGTGTGTTCCCGCGCCAGCGTCGTCATGGCGTTGATATGCTCGACAATAAACTGGCTGTGCGTGACCCACAGTTTCATATCCGACAGATAGTGGGTATTGAACCCGGGTTCCTGCATTGCCTGATTTAACGAGTTGAATAACGTGTTATGCGCCTGGTTGACCCGCATTCTTTGATAAGCGAGCGGGGTGGCCTGCGGATCGTTACTGAGGATCAGTCGGATAGCTTCTTGATCGGCTTCCAGCGCATCATGGGCGTTTTTACGTAATAGCCCGCTTTGCCATTGCGGCCACAGCCAGACCATGCCGCCAAAGGCAATTAAACAGCCAATCAGCGTATCGATCAGCCTCGGCACAATAAACTGCTCTCCGTTTAATGTCAGTAACTGGATGGTGTATACCGCCGTCACCGTAAAGCCGACCGTCGCCCAGCCGTAGTTTTTACGAATAATCAGATAACTTGCCAGCGTTAGTACCAGCATGACCGCCAGCGTAATGCTTTCGGGAATATGTAAGTGCAGCGTGACGCCGGCAATCACCAGGCCGACCAGCGTTCCGACCGAACGGTGTAGAATACGTACGCGCGTCGCGCCATAGCCGTTTTGGGTGACAAACAGCACTGTCATGAGGATCCAGTACGGTTTAGGCAGGTGCAACGCGCTGCCCATCAGACTGGCGATGCTCATCATCACGCTGATGCGTCCGGCGTTGCGTAGCGCCGGCGATTTAAGCGACATATAATTTTTCAGCGCCGGAAGTAGCGGCAGACGACGCTGTTTATCGGCCATCAGGTCGCGGGCGTACAGCGGTCGCTGAGTACGCAGCACACGGGCGATTCGACTGAAGTGCCAATAGCAGAACTGGCCTACCGGATTTTCAGGATGCTGATTGGCGATCTTCTCCAGAGCGCCAATCTGTTTTTCCATGGAGAAGCGCGTCGGCAGACGATGATAAAGAATGTCATCCGCCAGCACGCGCAGGCGGGCGGCGACCGTTTGCGCATTCCAGCGAATCACCTCTTCCGCATGGCTGCGTTCTACCAGTTTCTGTACCTCTTCCGGCTGATGCAAGCTGACGGAGATGTGCTCCTGCAAATCCATCGCTTCCTGAAAAGCCCGTAGTAGACGCTTGTAATCATTATTGTTGTGCGCCGAAAGCATATGCATCTGTTGGTAACACTGGGTAATGAGATCGACCGCTTTTTGCTGGCGTATCAGCAGGGGAGGCAGCGCTTTTTCCGGATCGATATGTTGGGTGAGCAGGCTGTATTTCGCTTCACAATAATCGGCCAGTTCACGGTATAACAAACTCAATGACTCGCGCAGCGGCTGTTCGCGCCATAGCCAGAACCAAAACCAGTTAAACACGCCGTACCATAGCGTGCCCAGCGCATAAATGAGCAGCGGCTCCCAGACGGGCATGTATCCCGCAAGACTCAGGGTAAAGATGGCGGCAATCAGCGACGCTGGCAGTAGCCGCGCGTGAAGCGGGCTAATTTCCGCCGTCACGCCAAGCACCAGCGTGAGCCCGGTCAGGATCAACGGCAGGGGGATGGATTCCGCCAGCAGAAGTTGCGTTACCAGACTGCATCCGGCGAACAGCGACGCGCCGATGATCAGGCGTTTAAAAAAGCGTTTGTGCGGGGTATCCAGACCTGCAATGTTGCAGCAGGCGGGAACGAGAGAGAAAAGCAAGCCCAGGTGTAGTTGGCCTATCAATAAACCGACAGCCACAGGCAGGCACAGCACCAGCGTTTGCCGTAGTGCGTAATTAATCTCTGGGTGATAAATCAGTCTTCGCCACATCGATGCAAACAAAAATGGCGCATGATAAAACGCGCCATTCTGACGGAATTAACGGGTGCCGTAGACGACGATGGTCTTGCCATGCGCGGAGATCAGGTTTTGATCTTCCAGCATTTTCAAAATACGACCAACGGTTTCGCGGGAGCAGCCGACGATCTGGCCGATTTCCTGACGGGTGATTTTGATCTGCATCCCATCCGGGTGCGTCATGGCATCGGGCTGTTTCGCCAGATTCAGCAGCGTCTGAGCGATACGCCCGGTGACGTCAAGGAAGGCGAGGTTACCTACTTTTTCAGAGGTGACTTGTAAGCGACGAGCCATCTGGGAAGAGAGGCGCATCAGAATATCCGGGTTGACCTGGATTAATTGGCGAAATTTTTTGTAGGAAATTTCAGCGACCTCACATGCGGTTTTCGCACGTACCCAGGCGCTGCGTTCCTGACCTTCTTCAAACAGGCCCAGTTCACCAATAAAATCACCCTGATTCAGATAAGAAAGGATCATTTCTTTCCCTTCCTCATCTTTGATCAGCACTGCCACGGAGCCTTTAACGATGTAGTACAGCGTTTCTGCTTTTTCACCCTGGTGAATCAGCGTGCTCTTTGACGGGTACTTATGAATGTGGCAATGAGACAAGAACCATTCAAGAGTCGGGTCTGTTTGCGGTTTGCCAAGCACCATGCGCGGTTATCCTCTGTTATAAGCTGTCTCCAGAGCCAGAAAACGGCACTGTCTCTGGGGTTGCAAAAATATACTTCCCGCTACCTGGGAAGGGGGCTACGAAAATAGATTGTAGCCTGTAATGTGATGTCCTCTGCATACATGCAGTACGTCAATGTATTACTGTAGCATCTTGTCTGTTTTAGCATAGCTTTCGCCGTGTGTCTCCTGGTGTCTCGCTTCAGCATGACCCAGGTCGCCTTCCATTGCGACTTTTGTTGTATGCGCGTAATCTTTCAGGAAAATTGAAACATTGGAGTTACGAAATATGCAAGCGCGTGTAAAGTGGGTTGAAGGGCTCACGTTCCTCGGAGAGTCCTCCTCCGGCCACCAGATTTTAATGGATGGCAACTCCGGTGACAAAGCGCCGAGTCCGATGGAGATGGTATTAATGGCGGCTGGCGGATGTAGCGCTATTGATGTGGTATCAATCCTGCAAAAGGGCCGTCAGAATGTCACCAACTGCGAAGTGAAGCTGACATCCGAGCGCCGGGAAGACGCGCCGCGCCTGTTTACGCACATTAATCTGCATTTTATCGTTACCGGCAGCGATCTGAAAGAGGCTGCCGTCGCGCGCGCTGTCGATCTCTCCGCGGAAAAATATTGCTCGGTGGCGCTAATGCTGGAAAAAGCGGTCAATATTACCCATTCGTATGAAGTGATTGCGGCGTAACATGTGATGCCGGATGGCGGCGTGGCTTTATCCGGCCTACCCGTTTTTATCTCGTAGGCCCGATAAGCGTAGCGCCATCGGGCATTTCACCGCGGTTATTCGATTTTTTTGCCTTCCATTAATCGCTGCACCAGCGGCAACATAATCAGCTCCATCGCCAGCCCCATTTTGCCGCCCGGCACCACTAATGTATTAATGTGAGAAATGAACGAGCCCTGGAGCATCGCCAGAAGCCAGGGAAAATCGATCCCTTCCAGATTGCGGAAATGGATCACCACAAAACTCTCATCCAGCGAGGGAATATCCTTTGCGGCGAACGGATTGGACGTGTCGACGGTCGGCACGCGCTGGAAGTTAATATGGGTACGCGAGAACTGCGGCGTAATGTAATTGATGTAGTCGTCCATGGAACGCACCACGGAATCCATCACCGCTTCACGGGAGTGTCCGCGCTCGCTGGTGTCGCGGATTAGTTTCTGAATCCACTCGAGGTTGACGATAGGCACCACGCCAACCAACAGATCAACATGACGCGCGACATCATGTTGCGGGGTGACGACGCCGCCGTGCAGTCCTTCATAAAACAGCACATCGGTCGGTTCGGGAAGCGGCTGCCAGGGGGTAAACGTGCCGGGAACCTGATTCCACGGTACGGCTTCATCATAGGTATGCAGATATTTACGCGACTGGCCTTTACCCGTCTGCCCGTACTCAATAAAAGTATGTTCCAGTAGGCTGAAGTCATTGGCTTCAGGCCCGAAATAGCTGATATGCCGCCCGGCGTCACGCGCTTTGCGGATCGCCATGTCCATTTCCGGGCGGGTGTAACGATGAAAACTGTCGCCTTCCACCTCGGCGGCGTGCAGATTTAACTGCGCGAAAATTTTACGAAACGCGAGGCTGGTGGTGGTGGTCCCCGCGCCGCTTGACCCTGTTACTGCTATCACCGGATGTTTGGCTGACATGGCAACTCCATGATTGAGCTTTAGTAATAATGTATTGTCGGCAAAGGCGTTTTATTCGCGAAACTGCTTTTTCGGCATAATATTGACCGTTTCATGTAATTCAGACCATACCAGCACGGCCTCGCCGGATTGCAGTTGGCGTTTTACGTCAGCGACTTTTTGTTCAAGCGAACGTTCATGTTCACCATAATCGGTGCCTTCGCGCAACACAAAGCTTTCGATCAGGTTGTCCAGCGTGTCGGGGGCCAGCCCCTGCCAGGGAATGATCATGATGACGCCTCCAGGTATGTTGTCAGCCAGTCAGGAATTCGGCGTTCCAGCCACATTTCAGGGCGCAGCGGCGTACCGCCGATAAATCCTACGTGTCCGCCATGCTCAGTCAGCTGATACTCCACCTGCGGGGGCAGATCTTCCGCTTTAGGGATCACATGATGATCCATAAACGGATCGTCTTTAGCGTGAATAATCAGCGTCGGTTTAGCAATCTGGTTAAGCAACGGCATGGCGCTACACTGACGATAGTAGTCGATGGCGTCGGCAAAGCCGTGAATTTTCGCGGTGATCAGGTCGTCAAACTCGCGAATGCGGCGCATTGATTTCAGTTGCGCCAGATTCACCGGCAGCGAACCGGGATACGCCGCCAGCTTGCGTGACGCATTCGCTTTTAACAGATTAAGCAAATAACGCTGATAGACGCGGGAAAACCCTTTGTCCATGTGGTAGCTACAGGCTTCGAGAACAAAGGGCGCAGAAACAATCACCGCCGCCTCGATGGGAATATCGCGGCCTTCTTTCGCCAGCAGGCACGCCAGCATATTACCGCCGAGCGAATAGCCCACGGCGGCTGTCGGAACGGCGCCGAGCTCCCGCTGTAGCCAGCGTAAAAACCAGGCTCCGTCCTCCGTTTCACCGGAGTGGTAAATACGATTCAGACGGTTGGGTTCGCCGCTACAGCCGCGAAAGTGCATCACCACGCCCAGCCAGCCGCGCTTTTGCGCCGCCTCAATCAGCCCGTGGGCATAGGGGCTGTTCAGGCTGCCTTCCAGACCGTGAAAGACCACCAGCCGCGGTTTATGCTTTGCCTGTTGCGGTTCTTCGCTCCATGCCAGATCGACAAAATCGCCGTCCGGTAGCTCCAGCCGCTGCCAGTGGGCGTTGAACTTCACTTTGCGGCGGATTAAGCGCGGCAGCATAGTTTGTAAATGGCGATTACGAATGCCACGCATGGGAATAAATTCATGAGAGTCATTGACAGGCGGGGTCATTTCTGTGGACGTGATCTCAACCATAGCACCAGAACAATTGATAATTGGAAACAATACTATACCGCGCATAAGGTTCACAGATTAGTCAATATGTGATTTTCCGTTCAATTGGTCGTCTGGCGAAATAAAATTGCGCCTCATTTCACCAGAGGGGGCGGTATGCAAGGCGCGCGCAATACCCCACAGAAATCGCGTGAACCCCTGCATCAGCCGAATTAATCGTGGTAGTGTGGCAACACGATAGTTATGCGACTCAAGGAGAAGGCATGTCGAAGACACTTTTACAGATCCATTTTAACTTTAGCGGCCCTTTTGGCGAGGAGATGACCCAGCAACTGGTCGGGCTGGCGGAGTCTATCAATGAGGAGCCGGGCTTCATCTGGAAAATCTGGACAGAAAGCGAGAAAAACCAGCAAGCTGGCGGCATTTACTTGTTTGAATCCGAAGAAACGGCGCAGGCTTATATTAAAAAACACACTGCGCGTCTGAAAAATCTTGGCGTTGATGAGGTGACGTTTAAATTATTTGGCGTGAACGACGCGCTGACGAAAATAAATCACGGCAACCTTTGCCGCTAAATCACATAACGCAGGCTTCTGTTCCGGTGCTGCCGACCGCAACGGTAATCTTTATACCGGGACGAGTACCGAAGAGGCCTTTATGGACGAACAGCGGACAACGAACGTTCTTTTCCAGCGTGTGCAGCGCCTCGGCGGTGCGGGCGATGTTACCTTTCTCCACAAACATCATGAAGATGGTGAGCTTGCGGAAGGTAATGTCATCGGTGATTGACAGGTTCATCGTCCGCCCCGCGCGTTAGTCGTTCTGCATCATTTGCTCAAGCTGCTCCTGCGCCTCAAGCCATGCCATTTCACATTCTTCCAGCCCGGATTTGGCGCTGGCCTGCTGTTGCAGACACTCGGTCATCTCCGCTTTACGGCTGGGGTCATACAGGCTGCTGTCGCCGAGCTTCTCTTCCGCCTGCGCTAACTGGGCGTTGAGCTTTTCCATCTCTTTTTCCAGACGGGTAATCTCTTTACGCAGCGGCTGCGTCAGAGTGCGTAGCTCGGCTTCGCGACGCTTCTGATCTTTGCGTGACTGGGCGCTGTTGGCGTTGTTTTCCTTCGGCGCGTCGTCGGCCTGGTTTTCCTGCTTCTGCACATCGCTCAACCACTGCTGATAATCTTCCAGGTCGCCGTCGAACGGTTCGACCTTTTTGTCGTGAACCAGATAGAGGTCGTCAGTGGTGGAGCGAATCAGGTGGCGGTCGTGCGACACGACGACCAATGCGCCTTCGAAATCAATCAGCGCTTCGGTGAGCGCCTGACGCATGTCGAGATCCAGGTGGTTGGTCGGTTCATCGAGCAGCAGCAGATTTGGACGCTGCCAGACGATCAGCGCCAGCACCAGGCGCGCTTTCTCGCCGCCGGAGAAACGTTGCGTCTCTTCCGTTACTTTGTCGCCCTGGAAGCCGAAGCCGCCGAGATAGTCGCGCAGCTTCTGCTCCAGTTCCTGCGGCGCCAGACGCGCCATATGCTGCAACGGGGATTCATCGGCGCGCAGGAACTCCAGTTGGTGCTGGGCGAAGTAGCCGAGCTTAATGCCTTTGGCGAGGCCAATTTCACCGTGCAACGGTTCCAGTTCGCCCGCCAGCAGCTTGATCAGCGTCGATTTCCCCGCGCCGTTGCGGCCCAGCAGGCCGATACGCGAGCCGGGCACCAGGTTCAGCTTGATGGATTCCAGAATGATGCGATCGCCATAACCTGCGCTGACTTTTTCCATCTTCAGCAGCGGGTTCGGCAGGCTTTCCGGCGCGCGGAAGCTGAAATGGAACGGGTTGTCGACATGAGCTGGCGCAATCAGCTCCATACGCTCCAGCATCTTGATACGGCTTTGTGCCTGCTTGGCCTTGGTCGCTTTGGCGCGGAAACGGTCGATGTAGCTTTGCAGATGCGCCACACGCTCCTGCTGGCTCTCATACATCGCCTGCTGTTGCGCCAGGCGCGTGGCGCGCTGAACTTCAAACGCGCTGTAGTTGCCGGTGTACTCGAACAGAGTCTGCTGTTCGATATGGATAATTTTATCCACTATCGGGTCAAGAAAATCGCGATCGTGGGAGATCAGAAGCAGGGTGCCTGGATAGCTCTTCAGCCATTTTTCCAGCCAGATAACGGCATCCAGATCGAGGTGGTTGGTCGGTTCGTCGAGCAGCAGTAAATCGGAACGGCAAATCAACGCCTGGGCCAGGTTAAGGCGCATCCGCCAGCCGCCGGAAAAGTCGCTGACCGGACGTTCCAGCTGATCGTTAGAGAAGCCGAGACCGTGTAGCAGGCTGGCGGCGCGCGAACGAACGGTCCATGCGTCGATGGCGTCCAGCTTGCCATGTATGGAGGCGATAGCATGTCCGTCGTTACGTTCGTTGGCGTCGTTAAGCTGCGCCTCCAGATGCCGGTATTCACGGTCGCCGTCAATGACATACTCAATCGCTGGCTGAGGCAACGCAGGTGTTTCCTGATTCACCCACGCTAATTGCCAGGTTCCGGGCAGGGTAAAACTCCCGGCATCGGCGCTGATTTCATTTTTTAGCAATGCCAGCAGGGTAGATTTACCGCAGCCGTTTTTACCCACCAGGCCGACTTTCTGGCCTGGATTAATGGTAGCCGAGGCATTGTCCAGTAGGACGCGCACGCCGCGACGAATTTGTAACGAGGAGAAAACAATCATAAGGCGCCGTATGTTCAGACTATGTTAATTTATCATTATGATAATGTAATATTCGGGCGTACCGCCGCGCTGGAGCGCAATGGTAGCTCAAAACAACAACGATACACAAAATCATTCAGGCCGCCTTTGGTGAGGGACAAGAATATCTCTCATTAATCCCCAGCGGCGGACATAGAGTACGTTCCTGAGTTGAACAAACGCTGTCAACGTAGAAGCGGCCCGAAGAATGGCATGTATCGACCCAAAACAACCGGGAGGGGGATTGATGTCTCAGCCAGCGAAAGTCTTGCTGTTGTATGCCCATCCGGAATCTCAGGACTCGGTTGCTAACCGGGTACTGCTTAAACCGGCCATACAGCACAATAACGTAACCGTGCACGATCTTTACGCGCGCTATCCTGATTTTTTTATCGACACGCCCTATGAACAAGCCCTGTTACGTGAGCACGACGTCATTGTTTTTCAGCATCCCCTTTACACCTATAGCTGTCCGGCTTTACTGAAAGAATGGCTTGATCGCGTTTTGAGTCGGGGGTTCGCCAGCGGACCAGGGGGAAACCAACTGGTGGGAAAGTACTGGCGTAGCGTGATTACGACCGGCGAGCCGGAGAGCGCTTACCGGTATGACGCGCTAAACCGCTATCCAATGAGCGATGTACTGCGCCCCTTTGAATTGACCGCGGCCATGTGCCGGATGCACTGGATGCCGCCCATTATTGTGTACTGGGCGCGGCGCCAGTCGCCGCAGACGCTGGCCAGTCATGCGAAAGCCTATGGCGAGTGGCTGGCGAATCCTGTGAGCGCGGGAGGCTATTGATGGAAGGTGCTGATTTATTGACAGCGGGAGTGTTGTTTCTCTTCGCGGCGGTGGCGGCGGTGCCGCTGGCGGCCAGGCTGGGCATCGGCGCGGTGCTAGGGTATTTGCTGGCGGGAATCGCCATCGGTCCGTGGGGGCTGGGATTTATCAGCGACGTTGACGAGATCCTGCACTTTTCCGAACTGGGCGTCGTGTTTCTGATGTTTATCATTGGTCTCGAACTCAATCCGTCCCGGCTTTGGCAACTACGGCGCTCTATCTTCGGCGTCGGCGCTGCTCAGGTGCTGTTAAGCGCGGCGGTGCTGGCGGGGTTATTGATGCTTGCTGATTTCTTATGGCAGGCGGCGGTCGTCGGCGGGATTGGCCTGGCGATGTCTTCGACGGCGATGGCGCTACAACTGATGCGCGAGAAAGGCATGAACCGTAGCGAGTCCGGGCAGTTAGGGTTTTCCGTCTTACTGTTTCAGGATTTAGCGGTGATCCCCGCACTGGCGTTGGTGCCTTTATTGGCGGGATCGGCCGACGAGCATTTCGACTGGTTTAAAGTGGCAATGAAGGTATTGGCCTTCGCGGTAATGCTGATTGGCGGTCGTTACCTGTTGCGCCCGGTATTTCGTTTTATTGCTGCGTCCGGCGTGCGGGAGGTCTTCACTGCCGCGACGTTGTTGCTGGTGTTGAGCGCCGCCTTATTTATGGACGCGCTGGGACTGTCGATGGCCCTGGGAACCTTCATTGCCGGCGTTTTACTGGCAGAGAGCGAATACCGGCATGAGCTGGAAAACGCTATCGATCCCTTTAAAGGTTTACTGCTTGGGCTGTTCTTTATCTCCGTCGGTATGTCGCTAAATCTCGGCGTACTTTATACCCATTTACTGTGGGTGGCGGCGAGCGTTGTTATTCTGGTCGTCATAAAAATGCTGACGCTGTATCTGCTGGCGCGGCTATATGGAATAAGAAGTTCTGAACGGATGCAGTTTGCCAGCGTGCTGAGTCAGGGGGGCGAGTTCGCTTTTGTGCTCTTTTCTACCGCCTCTTCTCAGCGCCTGTTTCAGGGCGATCAGATGGCGTTATTATTGGTGACTGTCACGTTATCAATGATGACCACGCCGCTACTGATGAAAGGGATTGATAAGTGGTTATCGCGCCGCCTTAATGGCCCGGAAGAGAATGATGAAAAGCCGTGGGTTGAGGATGATAAGCCCCAGGTAATTGTCGTCGGCTTTGGCCGTTTTGGTCAGGTGATCGCTCGCTTATTGATGGCGAATAAGATGCGTATCACCGTGCTGGAACGCGATATCGGCGCCGTTAATCTGATGCGCAAATATGGTTATAAAGTGTATTACGGCGACGCTACACAAGTCGAGCTGCTGCGTTCTGCGGGCGCGGAGGCGGCGGAGTCGATAGTCATCACGTGTAATGAACCGGAAGACACGATGAAGCTGGTGGCGCTGTGTCAGCAGCATTTTCCTCATCTGCATATTCTTGCGCGAGCGCGTGGACGTGTGGAGGCCCATGAGTTATTACAGGCTGGCGTCACGCAGTTTTCCCGTGAAACGTTTTCCAGCGCGCTGGAATTGGGACGTAAAACTCTGGTGTCGTTAGGTATGCATCCGCATCAGGCGCAACGCGCGCAGTTGCATTTTCGTCGGCTGGATATGCGAATGTTGCGGGAACTGATCCCGGAGCATAGCGACATGGTACAGATTTCGCGCGCCAGAGAGGCCCGACGCGAACTGGAGGAGATTTTTCAGCGCGAAATGCAACAGGAACGGCGCCAGTTGGATGGCTGGGATGAATTTGAGTAGAGGTGAACAATGGCAATCCGTAAACGTTTTATTGCAGGCGCGAAATGTCCGGCCTGTCAGGCGCAGGATACAATGGCGATGTGGCGTGAAAATAATGTCGATATTGTTGAATGCGTTAAGTGCGGGCATCAAATGCGGGAAGCGGATAAAGACGTTCGCGAGCATGTTCGCAAAGAAGAGCAAGTGATCGGGATTTTTCATCCGGACTAGCGATATGCCGCAGGTTTTTTTAAGCTAAGGGGTACACGGCTGCAGAATTCCGCTACAATCTGCGCCACTATTCTTCCCATGCTCAGGAGATATCATGAAAGTAGCAAAAGACCTGGTGGTCAGCCTGGCCTATCAGGTACGTACAGAAGACGGTGTGTTGGTTGATGAGTCTCCGGTGAGTGCGCCGCTGGATTACCTGCACGGTCACGGCTCCCTGATCTCTGGTCTGGAAACCGCGCTGGAAGGCCATGAAGTCGGCGACAAATTTGATGTCGCTGTTGGCGCGAACGACGCTTACGGCCAGTATGACGAAAATCTGGTGCAGCGTGTGCCTAAAGACGTCTTTATGGGCGTTGATGAACTGCAGGTAGGGATGCGTTTCCTGGCGGAAACCGACCAGGGCCCGGTACCGGTAGAGATTACCGAAGTGGAAGACGATCACGTTGTGGTTGATGGTAACCACATGCTGGCGGGCCAGAATCTGAAATTTAACGTCGAAGTTGTTGCGATTCGTGAAGCGACTGAAGAAGAACTGGCTCACGGCCATGTTCACGGCGCGCACGATCACCACCACGATCACGGTGAAGACGGCTGCTGTGGCGGTCATGGTCATGACCATGGTCACGAGCACGGCGGCGAAGGCTGCTGCGGTGGCGGTGGTAAAGGCGGCTGCGGTTGCCATTAATCCCCGTCGTCTTTCAAGCCACCGCGGTGTTGGCTACGCTTTCAAACCCCGGTCACATAGTTATCTATGCTCCCGGGGAATTTTCAAGCTTGCCGCCTTGCTGTGACTCGAAATCCTTAGGGTATTATCATTGGTTCGATAAATCATCGGGCACAAAAAAGCGGGTTATCCCCGCTTTTTTTTCGTCTCAATAATGCGGCGGCGGCGTTTCTTCTGCCTGAGAGGCGATATTTGACGGCTGACTGGCTTTTAACTTTTCCGTGAGCAAACGCAGATGATCGCGCAGCTTCGCCATCTCCATTTCATGTGCGGTTACCGTCAGGTTTAGTTCTTCTATGGTAATCTCCTGGAACGCCAGACGGCTTTCCAGTTCAGCCAGACGAGCTTCCATCGTGATATCCTGCATGATGTACCTCTTTATGTTGTCTCCGTCGGCGGATTCTACTTAACTTTACCGGCTTTCACAGCAACCATTACGCGCACTACGAAACTAATTTAAACAAAAAGAGTCTGAAAAGAAGTGATAATAGGGCGTGTTCGTATGTTGATTTGTTCTGCAACGATTTATAGTACGCTTCTTACGTAAGTTAACATGGGGCGAGATGCCCCGGCCCTGGAGATATGGATGAAATCACTGTTTAAAGCCACGCTGCTGGCAACTACGATGGCCGTTGCTATGCACGCACCGATCACTTTTGCTGCTGATGCGGCGAAACCGGCAGCTACCGCTGATAGCAAAGCAGCATTTAAAAACGACGACCAAAAAGCGGCTTATGCGCTGGGCGCCTCGCTGGGTCGTTACATGGAAAATTCGCTTAAAGAGCAGGAAAAGTTGGGCATCAAACTGGATAAAGATCAGTTGATTGCCGGCGTTCAGGATGCCTTTGCCGATAAGAGCAAACTGTCCGATCAGGAAATTGAGCAAACGCTGCAGACGTTTGAAGCACGTGTGAAGAGCGCTGCTCAGGCGAAGATGGAAAAAGACGCTGCCGATAACGAAGCAAAAGGTAAAACGTTCCGCGACGCTTTTGCTAAAGAGAAAGGCGTGAAAACCTCCTCTACCGGTCTGCTTTACAAAGTAGAGAAAGAAGGCACAGGCGAGGCGCCGAAAGATAGCGATACCGTTGTGGTGAACTACAAAGGTACGCTGATCGACGGTAAAGAGTTTGATAACTCTTACACGCGCGGCGAACCGCTCTCCTTCCGTCTGGACGGCGTTATCCCTGGCTGGACTGAAGGCCTGAAAAATATTAAGAAAGGCGGCAAGATCAAGCTGGTTATCCCACCGGCGCTGGCCTACGGTAAAACGGGCGTTCCGGGTATCCCGGCGAACTCCACCCTGGTATTCGACGTAGAGCTGCTGGATATCAAACCAGCGCCGAAAGCGGATGCTAAACCTGCCGATGCGGCTGACGCTAAAGCCGCAGATGCTGCTAAAAAATAAAAACTGAGAGCCGCCGCTTGTAATAGCGGCGGTTTTTTTGTCTATGGAAAACCCCCAGCTAGGCTGGGGGTTCCGGAAAGCTTTCAGCTTTAAGTCAGTTATTAAAACCCCTTTTGATTTGTTAAAACATCTTGCGGTCTGGCAACTGCAAAAGTTCAACAAGAAATCAAAAGGGGGTCCCAATGGGGGACGAAAAGAGCTTAGCGCACACCCGATGGAACTGTAAATATCACATAGTTTTCGCGCCCAAATACCGAAGACAAGCGTTCTATGGAGAGAAGCGAAGGGCAGTAGGCAGCATATTAAGAAAATTGTGTGAATGGAAAAACGTACGAATTCTGGAAGCGGAATGTTGTGCAGATCATATTCACATGCTTCTGGAGATCCCGCCGAAGATGAGTGTGTCGAGCTTCATGGGATATCTGAATGGTAAAAGTAGTCTGATGCTTTACGAGCAGTTTGGGGATCTAAAATTCAAATACAGGAACAGGGAGTTCTGGTGCAGAGGGTGCTATGTCGATACGGTGGGTAAGAACACGGCGAAGATACAGGACTACATAAAGCACCAGCTTGAAGAGGATAAAATGGGTGAGCAATTATCGATCCCTTATCCGGGCAGCCCGTTTACGGGCCGTAAGTAACGAAATTTGATGCAAATGTCAGATCGTATGCGCCTGTTAGGGCGCGGCTGGTAAGAGAGCCTTACAGGCGCATCTGAAAAACCTCCGGCTATGCCGGAGGATATTTATTTATGCAGGCCGGATATATTACTCACCATAATTTGATTTGCGGATAACGGCGCTTGTGCTGGTCGTTAAGGGCGAGACCGTAGGCTGAATGACCGCCAACGCGCACGTAGTCTGAAATAGACGAGCAAATTAGTACTGGAAAGATGAACCCTCACTGTATTAATTTAATCATCCGCGTAAATAATGAGCCTGCCCTGAAAACATAACGACAGGCTCCTGAAAAGGAGTGTTTTTTTTCATGTCCAGGTCGCTTTTAACCAACGAAACCAGTGAACTTGATTTGCTGGATCAGCGTCCCTTCGAGCAAACCGACTTCGATATTCTGAAATCCTACGAAGCGGTAGTGGACGGGTTAGCGATGCTTATAGGTTCCCATTGTGAAATCGTATTGCACTCTTTGCAGGATCTAAAATGTTCAGCCATTCGTATTGCCAATGGCGAACATACGGGCCGTAAAATTGGCTCGCCGATTACCGACCTGGCGTTGCGCATGTTGCACGACATGACAGGGGCGGACAGTAGCGTGTCGAAATGCTATTTCACGCGCGCGAAAAGCGGTGTCTTGATGAAGTCGTTGACGATTGCCATTCGCAACCGCGAGCAGCGCGTCATTGGTCTACTGTGCATCAACATGAATCTTGATGTGCCATTTTCACAGATTATGAATACCTTTATTCCGCCGGAAACGCCGGAAGTCGGCTCAGCGGTTAATTTTGCCTCCTCAGTCGAAGATTTAGTCACCCAGACGCTGGAGTTCACGATCGAAGAAGTGAATGCCGATCGTAATGTCTCTAACAACGCGAAAAATCGTCAGATCGTCCTTAACCTGTACGAAAAAGGCATTTTCGATATTAAAGACGCCATTAACCAGGTAGCCGATCGTCTGAATATCTCAAAACACACGGTTTACCTCTATATTCGCCAGTTCAAAAGCGGCGATTTTCAGGGGCAGGATAAATAATGCGTTATGCCATTATGGTCACCGGGCCGGCATATGGCACCCAGCAGGCCAGCAGCGCATTGCAGTTCGCCCACGCGCTGCTCAATGAGGGGCATGAGTTAGCCAGCGTCTTTTTCTATCGGGAAGGTGTCTATAACGCCAATCTCCTGACCTCGCCGGCGAGCGATGAATATGATCTGGTACGCGCCTGGCAGAAATTGAATACGCAGCATGGCGTAGCGCTGAACATCTGTGTCGCGGCGGCGCTTCGTCGCGGTATTATTGATGAAACTGAAGCTGGCAGACTGGCGTTGCCGTCCGCCAATCTTCAGCCGGGCTTTACGCTAAGCGGACTGGGCGCGCTGGCGGAGGCATCTCTCACCTGCGATCGGGTGGTGCAGTTTTAATGAAACGTATTGCATTTGTCTTTTCCACCGCGCCGCACGGCAGCGCCTCAGGCCGTGAAGGACTGGATGCGCTGCTGGCGACGTCAGCGCTAACGGAAGCGCTGGGCGTCTTTTTTATCAGCGACGGCGTCTTTCAGTTATTACCGGGACAAAAACCAGACGCTGTGCTGGCGCGTGATTATATTGCTACTTTCAAGCTCTTTGATTTGTACGATATTGATCAATGCTGGATCTGCGCGGCATCGCTGCGCGAGCGTGGTCTGGAAAACGTTAATTTTGTGGTAGACGCCACGCCGCTGGAACCCGTGGCGCTACGCCGCGAGCTTGGCAACTATGATGTCATCCTGAGATTCTGAGTCGTTTATGCTGCATACCTTACCTCATTGCGCTTCGAGCGTTGATTTTCCCGCTTTGCTGCGCCTGCTAAAAGAGGGCGATGCGCTTTTGTTGCTCCAGGATGGCGTTACCGTCGCGATTGAAGGTAACCGCTACCTTGAAAGTCTGCGCGATGCCCCCATAACGGTCTATGCCTTGAAAGAAGACATTGACGCCCGCGGCCTGGGTGGTCAAATTTCAGACAGTGTCGTCAGGGTTGACTATACTGAGTTTGTCAGACTCACGGTTAAGTATGCCAACCAGATGGCCTGGTGATGGCGGGATCGTTGTATATTTCTTGACACCTTTTCGACACCGCCCTAAAATTCGGCGTCCTCATATTGTGTGAGGGCGTTTTATTACGTGTTTACGAAGCAAAAGCTAAAACCAGGAGCTATTTAATGGCAACAGTTAACCAGCTGGTACGCAAACCACGTGCTCGCAAAGTTGCGAAAAGCAACGTGCCTGCGCTGGAAGCATGTCCGCAAAAACGTGGCGTATGTACTCGTGTATATACTACCACTCCTAAAAAACCGAACTCCGCACTGCGTAAAGTTTGCCGTGTTCGTCTGACTAACGGTTTTGAAGTGACTTCCTACATCGGTGGTGAAGGTCACAACCTGCAGGAGCACTCCGTGATCCTGATCCGTGGCGGTCGTGTTAAAGACCTCCCGGGTGTTCGTTACCACACCGTTCGTGGCGCGCTTGACTGCTCCGGCGTTAAAGACCGTAAGCAAGCTCGTTCTAAGTACGGCGTGAAGCGTCCTAAGGCTTAATGGTTCTCCGTTAAGTAAGGCCAAACGTTTTAAATTAATGTCAAACTAAACTCGTAGAGTTTTGGACAATCCTGAATTAACAACGGAGTATTTCCATGCCACGTCGTCGCGTCATTGGTCAGCGTAAAATTCTGCCGGATCCGAAGTTCGGATCAGAACTGCTGGCTAAATTTGTCAATATCCTGATGGTAGATGGTAAAAAATCTACTGCAGAATCAATCGTATACAGCGCGCTGGAGACCCTGGCTCAGCGTTCTGGTAAATCTGAACTGGAAGCTTTCGAAGTCGCTCTCGAAAACGTTCGCCCGACTGTAGAAGTTAAATCCCGCCGTGTAGGTGGTTCTACTTATCAGGTACCAGTTGAAGTCCGTCCGGTCCGTCGTAATGCTCTGGCAATGCGTTGGATCGTAGAAGCTGCTCGTAAACGCGGTGATAAATCCATGGCTCTGCGCCTGGCGAACGAACTTTCTGACGCTGCAGACAACAAAGGTACTGCAGTTAAGAAACGTGAAGACGTTCACCGTATGGCAGAAGCCAACAAGGCGTTCGCACACTACCGTTGGTAATCCCTTCGGAGTCATAGTCACCAGGCGGGCGCTTCAGGTAAGTCGCCCGTTTTGGATAACTTAACTGAACGCCTAAAGATATCAACGAGGAATCAAATGGCTCGTACAACACCCATCGCACGCTACCGTAATATCGGTATCAGTGCGCACATCGACGCCGGTAAAACCACTACTACCGAACGTATTCTGTTCTACACCGGTGTAAACCACAAAATCGGTGAAGTTCATGACGGCGCAGCTACCATGGACTGGATGGAGCAGGAGCAGGAGCGTGGTATTACTATCACCTCCGCAGCGACTACTGCATTCTGGTCTGGTATGGCTAAGCAGTATGAACCGCATCGCATCAACATCATCGACACCCCGGGGCACGTTGACTTCACTATCGAAGTAGAACGTTCCATGCGTGTTCTCGATGGTGCGGTAATGGTTTACTGCGCAGTTGGTGGTGTTCAGCCGCAGTCTGAAACCGTATGGCGTCAGGCAAACAAATACAAAGTTCCGCGTATTGCGTTCGTTAACAAAATGGACCGCATGGGCGCGAACTTCCTGAAAGTTGTTGGTCAGATCAAAACCCGTCTGGGCGCGAACCCGGTTCCGCTGCAGCTGGCAATTGGTGCTGAAGAAGGTTTCACCGGCGTTGTTGACCTGGTGAAAATGAAAGCCATCAACTGGAACGATGCCGACCAGGGCGTTACCTTCGAATACGAAGATATCCCGGCTGACATGCAGGACCTGGCTAACGAATGGCACCAGAACCTGATCGAGTCCGCCGCAGAAGCTTCTGAAGAGCTGATGGAAAAATACCTGGGTGGTGAAGAACTGACTGAAGAAGAGATCAAACAAGCTCTGCGTCAGCGCGTTCTGAACAACGAAATCATCCTGGTAACCTGTGGTTCTGCATTCAAGAACAAAGGTGTTCAGGCGATGCTGGATGCGGTAATTGATTACCTGCCATCCCCGGTAGACGTACCTGCGATCAACGGTATTCTGGACGACGGTAAAGATACTCCGGCTGAGCGTCACGCAAGCGACGACGAGCCGTTCTCTGCGCTGGCGTTCAAAATCGCTACCGACCCGTTTGTGGGTAACCTGACCTTCTTCCGTGTGTACTCCGGTGTGGTTAACTCTGGTGATACCGTACTGAACTCCGTGAAAACCGCACGTGAGCGTTTCGGTCGTATCGTTCAGATGCACGCCAACAAACGTGAAGAGATCAAAGAAGTTCGCGCGGGCGACATCGCGGCTGCTATCGGCCTGAAAGACGTGACTACCGGTGACACCCTGTGTGATCCGGAAAACCCGATCATTCTGGAACGTATGGAATTCCCTGAGCCGGTAATCTCCATCGCGGTAGAACCGAAAACCAAAGCTGACCAGGAAAAAATGGGTCTGGCTCTGGGCCGTCTGGCGAAAGAAGACCCGTCATTCCGCGTATGGACTGACGAAGAATCTAACCAGACCATCATCGCTGGTATGGGTGAACTTCACCTGGATATCATCGTTGACCGTATGAAGCGTGAATTCAACGTTGAAGCTAACGTGGGTAAACCTCAGGTTGCTTACCGCGAAGCGATTCGCGCGAAAGTTACCGACATCGAAGGTAAACACGCGAAACAGTCTGGTGGTCGCGGTCAGTATGGTCATGTTGTTATCGACATGTACCCGCTGGAGCCGGGCTCTAACCCGAAAGGTTACGAGTTCATCAACGACATCAAAGGTGGTGTAATTCCTGGCGAATACATCCCGGCCGTTGATAAAGGCATCCAGGAGCAGCTGAAGTCTGGCCCGCTGGCGGGTTATCCGGTAGTTGATCTCGGTGTGCGTCTGCACTTCGGTTCTTACCATGACGTTGACTCCTCTGAGCTGGCGTTTAAACTGGCTGCGTCTATCGCCTTTAAAGAAGGCTTTAAGAAAGCAAAACCAGTTCTGCTTGAGCCGATCATGAAGGTTGAAGTAGAAACACCTGAAGAGAATACCGGTGACGTTATCGGCGACCTTAGCCGCCGTCGTGGTATGCTCAAAGGTCAGGAATCTGAAGTTACAGGCGTTAAGATCCACGCTGAAGTACCGCTGTCTGAAATGTTCGGATATGCAACTCAGCTGCGTTCTCTGACCAAAGGTCGCGCATCGTACACTATGGAATTCCTGAAGTATGATGATGCGCCGAACAACGTTGCTCAGGCCGTAATCGAAGCCCGTGGTAAATAAGCCGCAGGGTTAAAAACCAAAATCCCGTGCTCTCTCCTGAAGGGGAGAGCGCTATAGTAAGGAATATAGCCGTGTCTAAAGAAAAATTTGAACGTACAAAACCGCACGTTAACGTCGGCACCATCGGCCACGTTGACCACGGTAAAACTACCCTGACCGCTGCAATCACCACCGTACTGGCTAAAACCTACGGCGGTGCTGCTCGTGCATTCGACCAGATCGATAACGCTCCGGAAGAAAAAGCGCGTGGTATCACCATCAACACTTCTCACGTTGAATACGATACCCCGACCCGCCACTACGCACACGTAGACTGCCCGGGGCACGCCGACTATGTTAAAAACATGATCACCGGTGCTGCTCAGATGGACGGCGCGATCCTGGTTGTTGCTGCGACTGACGGCCCGATGCCGCAGACCCGTGAGCACATCCTGCTGGGTCGTCAGGTAGGCGTTCCGTACATCATCGTGTTCCTGAACAAATGCGACATGGTTGATGACGAAGAGCTGCTGGAACTGGTTGAAATGGAAGTTCGTGAACTTCTGTCTCAGTACGACTTCCCGGGCGACGACACTCCGATCGTTCGTGGTTCTGCTCTGAAAGCGCTGGAAGGCGACGCAGAGTGGGAAGCGAAAATCATCGAACTGGCTGG
>NZ_JBGDXE010000003.1:287808-519133 GCF_046550835.1 Salmonella sp. SAL04196 | reverse complement strand
TTGCATGTGTTAGGCCTGCCGCCAGCGTTCAATCTGAGCCATGATCAAACTCTTCAATTTAAAAGTTTGATGCTCAATGAATTAAACTTCGTAATGAATTACGTGTTCACTCTTGAGACTTGGTATTCATTTTTCGTCCGAGGACGTCAAGAATCCGTATCTTCGAGTGCCCACACAGATTGTCTGATAAATTGTTAAAGAGCAGTGCAACGCGGCTTTCGCTCACCGTCGCGAGGTGGCGTATATTACGCTTTCCTCTTTCAGAGTCAACCCTGAATTTCAGGATTTTTCTCTTCAACCGACCGGCTGTTTGTGTGAAGTGATTCACATCCGCCGTGTCGATGGAGGCGCATTATAGGGAGTCGGTTCAGGAAGACAAGCGGAAAAATGCATTTTTGTTTTAACCGCTCATCTTTTATCCATAACGCTTATTTTTGCTGCTTTTTTATCGCCGATGGCAGATCGGCAAGGCTGTTTAACACCCAGTCCGCTGCGTTTTCTGCTTCTGACGTGACCGGTTTGCCCGTACGCACCAGCACTTTTGTCCCGACATTTGCCGCCGCTGCCGCCTGCATATCTTCCAGCTTGTCTCCCACCATATAAGAAGCCGCCATATCGATATGCAGGAAATCACGCGCTGAGATAAGCATTCCTGGATGCGGCTTGCGGCAATCACATACCTGACGGAACTCTTCTATGCTGCCCTGCGGATGGTGAGGACAATAATAGATGCCGTCCAAATCAACATCGCGATCCGCCAACGACCAGTCCATCCATTCGGTTAACGTTTCAAACTGCGCCTCGGTGAATTTGCCGCGCGCGATTCCGGACTGGTTCGTCACCACCACCAGCGCATAGCCCATTTTTTTTAGCTCGCGCATCGCGTCAATAACACCGTCTATAAACTCAAATGCATCGATTTCATGTACGTAGCCGTGATCCACATTAATGGTGCCGTCACGGTCGAGAAAAATTGCGGGTACAGACTTTGCCACCTTTTATAGCTCCTGAGTAAAGCAAGTGGCGCTAGTATCGCATGTTTCAGCAGGCAAGAAAGTGCTCATCGTATAAAGCCTGATTGATTTAGACGTCTGGATGCCTTAACATCCATTCTGTTGACGGCGTTGACCGTATTAGACAGACGAAAATGCCACGGCTAACTTAATTACGATAATAAATAACCAATGATTAAACTTTCGAATATTACCAAAGTGTTCCAGCAGGGGACGCGCACCATTCAGGCGCTAAATAATGTCAGCCTGCACGTCCCTGCCGGGCAGATTTATGGCGTCATTGGCGCCTCCGGTGCCGGTAAAAGTACGCTTATCCGCTGCGTTAATTTACTTGAACGCCCAACCGAAGGCAGCGTTCAGGTCGGCGGTCAGGAGCTGACAACGCTTTCAGAATCTGAGTTGACCAAAGCTCGCCGTCAAATCGGCATGATTTTCCAACATTTTAACCTGCTCTCTTCCCGTACCGTGTTTGGCAACGTCGCGTTGCCGCTGGAACTGGATAACACACCAAAGGAAGAGATCAAACGCCGTGTCACAGAGCTGCTGGATTTAGTCGGTCTTGGCGACAAGCACGACAGCTATCCGGCAAATCTTTCCGGCGGTCAGAAACAGCGTGTCGCGATTGCCCGCGCGTTAGCCAGTAATCCAAAAGTATTGCTGTGCGATGAAGCCACCAGCGCGCTTGATCCTGCGACGACCCGTTCGATTCTGGAATTGCTGAAAGATATCAACCGTCGTTTGGGGTTGACGATTCTGCTTATCACTCATGAAATGGATGTCGTGAAACGTATCTGCGACTGCGTTGCCGTTATCAGTAATGGCGAGCTTATTGAGCAGGATACGGTCAGCGAAGTCTTCTCGCATCCTAAAACGCCGCTGGCGCAGAAGTTTATTCAGTCCACTCTGCATCTGGACATTCCGGAAGATTACCAGGCGCGTTTGAAAGCGTCGCCGGAAACTGACAGCGTGCCGATGCTGCGCATGGAATTCACCGGGCAGTCTGTGGATGCCCCGCTGCTTTCTGAAACCGCGCGTCGTTTCAACGTGAACAATAATATTATCAGCGCGCAGATGGATTACGCGGGCGGTGTGAAGTTCGGCATTATGCTAACGGAAATGCACGGCACACAAGAAGAGACGCAAGCCGCAATTGCCTGGCTGCAGGATCACCATGTGAAAGTAGAGGTACTGGGTTATGTCTGAGGCAATGATGTGGTTACTGGTTCGTGGCGTTTGGGAAACGTTGGCGATGACCTTTGTCTCCGGTTTCTTCGGTTTCGTGATTGGCCTGCCGGTTGGCGTATTGCTGTATGTTACGCGCCCGGGGCAGATTATGGAGAACGCCAGGCTGTATCGCTCCCTCTCTGCGGTGGTCAATATTTTCCGCTCGATTCCCTTTATCATCCTGCTGGTGTGGATGATTCCTTTTACCCGAATAATTGTCGGCACCTCCATTGGTTTGCAGGCCGCGATTGTACCGCTGACCGTCGGCGCCGCGCCTTTTATCGCCCGTATGGTGGAAAATGCGTTGTTAGAGATCCCTGCCGGGCTGATTGAGGCCTCGCGAGCGATGGGCGCCACGCCGCTGCAAATTGTACGTAAAATCCTTTTACCGGAAGCGCTGCCTGGTCTGGTGAATGCGGCAACCATTACACTGATCACCCTGGTCGGTTACTCCGCAATGGGCGGTGCCGTCGGCGCAGGCGGCCTCGGTCAAATCGGCTATCAGTACGGTTATATTGGATACAATGCTACCGTGATGAATACGGTGCTGGTATTACTTGTCGTTCTGGTTTATTTAATTCAGTTATCCGGCGATCGCATCGTCAGGGCTGTCACGCATAAGTAACGTTAAACACAACACAAATACTCATTAAGGAAATAAGCATGGCGTTCAAATTCAAAACCTTTGCGGCAGTGGGTGCTCTGATTGGTTCTCTGGCACTTGCGGGTTGCGGTCAGGATGAAAAAGATCCGAACCATATTAAAGTCGGCGTAATCGTTGGCGCAGAGCAGCAAGTTGCCGAAGTCGCGCAGAAAGTCGCGAAAGAAAAATACGGCCTGGACGTGGAATTGGTGACCTTTAATGATTATGTTCTGCCTAATGAAGCGCTGAGCAAAGGCGATATCGATGCCAATGCCTTCCAGCACAAACCGTATCTGGATCAGCAAATCAAAGATCGCGGCTACAAACTGGTTTCTGTAGGTAAGACTTTTGTCTATCCCATTGCAGGATATTCCAAAAAAATCAAATCACTGGATGAGCTCAAGGACGGTTCCCAGGTCGCTGTGCCTAACGACCCGACCAACCTTGGTCGTTCCCTGCTGCTGCTGCAAAAAGTAGGGCTGATTAAACTGAAAGACGGCGTCGGTCTGCTTCCTACCTCGCTGGATATCGTGGAAAACCCGAAAAATCTGAAAATTGTTGAGCTGGAAGCGCCGCAGTTGCCGCGTTCGCTGGATGACGCGCAGATCGCGTTAGCGGTCATTAATACGACTTACGCCAGCCAGATTGGCCTGACGCCAGCGAAAGACGGTATCTTCGTTGAAGATAAAGATTCTCCGTACGTTAACCTGATCGTGACGCGTGAAGATAACAAAGACGCCGAGAATGTGAAAAAATTCGTTCAGGCTTACCAGTCTGATGAAGTGTACGAAGCCGCAAATAAAGTTTTTAATGGCGGCGCGGTGAAAGGCTGGTAAGTTTTAGGCTGATTCCACAATCTGTAATATTATTCAGGACGGGCTATTGCCCGTCTTGTCATTTATGCAAGCTCCTGATTCAATATCTGGCAATTAGAACATTCATTGAGGAAATATTATGCGTGCTTTACCGATCTGTTTATTGGCACTCATGCTGGGCGGTTGTTCCATGCTAAGCAGATCCCCTGTTGAACCCGTTCAAAGCACCGCAACCCCGCCAAAAGCGGAGCCGGAGAAACCTAAAGCGCCGCGTGCCGCTCCCGTCAGGATTTACACCAATGCTGAAGACTTAGTCGGCAAACCTTTCCGCGATCTTGGCGAAGTTAGCGGCGAATCCTGCCAGGCGACAAATCAAGACTCTCCGCCTAACATTCCAACTGCGCGCAAGCGTATGCAGATTAATGCATCTAAAATGAAAGCCAACGCCGTCCTGCTGCACAGCTGTGAAATTACCAGCGGCACGCCAGGCTGCTACCGTCAGGCGGTTTGTATCGGGTCCGCCCTGAATATTTCGGCGAAATGAGCAGCTTTCAGTTTGAACAAATCGGCGTTATTCGCTCCCCCTATAAAGAAAAATTCGCCGTTCCGCGCCAGCCTGGTCTGGTCAAAAGCGCCTGCGGCGAACTGCATCTGATAGCGCCTTACAACCAGGCCGATGCCGTTCGCGGCCTGGAGGCGTTCAGCCATTTGTGGGTGCTTTTCGTTTTTCATCAGACGATGGACGGCGGCTGGCGGCCAACAGTTCGTCCGCCCCGTCTTGGCGGTAACGCCAGAATGGGCGTTTTTGCCACGCGCTCCACGTTCCGCCCCAATCCGATTGGCATGTCGCTCGTTGCGCTAAAAGGTATCGAGTGCCGGAAAGAGAGCGTAATTCTGAAATTAGGCAGTCTGGATCTGGTGGATGGCACGCCGGTGGTGGATATCAAACCGTATTTACCGTTTGCCGAGGCCTTACCGGACGCCGCCGCCAGCTATGCGCAACAGGCGCCGATAGCTGAAATGCCCGTGAGTTTTACCGCTGAGGTGGCTCAACAGCTTACGACGCTGGAAAGGCGTTATCCGCAGCTACGGACATTTATTTGCGATGTGCTGGCGCAAGATCCTCGCCCGGCTTATCGTAAGGGTGAAGAGACGGGCAAAACCTATGCCGTCTGGCTGCATGATTTTAACGTGCGCTGGCGTGTGGTTAGCACTGGATTTGAAGTGTTTGCGCTGGAACCACGGTAATTTCACGCCCTTCTCTTTTGACATCTCTTGCACGCTGGTAAACTAAATCACTTTTTTTGTATCAGGCTCACATTGAGCCTGTTCGATCGTTCAACTGGAACCGTAACAACATGCGTACTAGCCAATACCTGCTCTCCACTCTGAAGGAGACACCTGCCGACGCCGAGGTTATCAGCCACCAGCTGATGCTGCGCGCCGGGATGATCCGCAAGCTCGCCTCCGGGTTATATACCTGGCTGCCGACCGGCCTGCGCGTCCTGAAAAAAGTCGAAAACATCGTGCGTGAAGAGATGAACAACGCCGGTGCTATCGAGGTGTCGATGCCAGTCGTTCAGCCAGCCGACCTGTGGCAAGAGAGTGGTCGTTGGGAACAGTACGGTCCGGAACTGCTGCGTTTTGTCGACCGTGGCGAGCGTCCGTTCGTACTCGGCCCGACCCACGAAGAAGTTATCACCGATCTGGTGCGTAATGAACTCAGCTCTTATAAGCAGTTGCCGCTGAACTTCTTCCAAATCCAGACCAAATTCCGTGATGAAGTGCGTCCGCGCTTTGGCGTGATGCGTTCGCGCGAATTCCTGATGAAAGATGCTTACTCTTTCCACACCTCTCAGGAGTCGTTGCAGGAAACCTATGACGCCATGTACGCCGCGTATAGCCGTATCTTCAGCCGTATGGGGCTGGATTTCCGCGCGGTACAGGCCGATACCGGTTCTATCGGCGGCAACGCCTCGCATGAATTCCAGGTGCTGGCGCAAAGCGGCGAAGACGATATCGTTTTCTCTGATGTTTCTGATTACGCGGCTAACATTGAACTGGCAGAAGCTATCGCGCCGCAAACGCCGCGCGCAGCGGCGACGCAGGAAATGACTCTGGTCGATACGCCAAATGCCAAAACCATCGCGGAGCTGGTGGAACAATTCAACCTGCCAATTGAAAAAACGGTAAAAACGCTGCTGGTGAAAGCGGTGAAAGACAGCAAGTCTCCGCTGGTGGCTCTGCTGGTTCGCGGCGATCATGAACTGAATGAAGTTAAAGCGGAAAAACTGCCGCACGTTGCCAGCCCGCTGACCTTCGCTACCGAAGAAGAGATTCGCGCCGTGATTAATGCCGGCCCTGGCTCCCTCGGCCCGGTCAATATGCCGATTCCGGTCATCATCGATCGTACCGTTGCCGCCATGAGCGATTTTGCCGCTGGCGCCAACATCGACGGTAAACACTACTTTGGTATTAACTGGGATCGCGATGTGGCGACGCCTGTTGTTGCCGACATCCGTAACGTAGTCGCCGGCGATCCGAGTCCGGATGGTCAGGGAACGTTGCTTATCAAACGCGGTATCGAAGTGGGTCACATCTTCCAGTTAGGTACCAAGTACTCAGAAGCGCTGAAAGCCTCCGTTCAGGGTGAAGATGGCCGTAACCAGATCCTGACAATGGGCTGCTATGGTATCGGCGTAACACGTGTCGTTGCCGCGGCTATCGAGCAGAACTTTGACGAGCGCGGCATTGTATGGCCTGACGCCATTGCGCCTTTCCAGGTCGCTATTCTGCCGATGAATATGCACAAATCCTTCCGTGTGCAGGAGCTGGCGGAAAAGCTGTACAGCGAATTGCGCGCGCAGGGCATTGAAGTGCTGATGGACGACCGTAAAGAGCGCCCGGGCGTGATGTTTGCCGATATGGAGCTGATTGGTATTCCACATACTATCGTGATTGGCGATCGCAACCTGGATAACGACGATATTGAGTATAAATACCGTCGCAGCGGTGAAAAATCGCTGATTAAAACCGGCGATATCGTTGATTATCTGGTCAAGGCGATTAAAGGCTAAACGACATTTTGTTGGGATTGCCCGGCGCCACCCGGCAGATATGTAAAGGCCTCGCATCCTGCGAGGCCTTTTATTAGTGAGTGCAATCTTTACCCGGCGCAAACTTCGCGTTTTTATCGGCTATTAGCATTTTTACCGGCTCGCCCGTGTCCGGGTTCGCAGCAAACACAAAATGCCCTTCTACCGTCAGCAGCACCGGTTTTTCCGCTTCACCTTTCGCCGTCAGATAGCCGCGCTCAAGCTGGGCGTTACTGGCGACCGGCAGCCGTTTTCCGGTCGCACAATCGGTAAAGGTCGCCGCATCGGCCCTGTATACATACATACCACGCAACGGCATTGGCGTTACCGGCAGGCTGGCGGTAACAGGCACAAGCGTATAATTAAGCTGCGAAGCCACCGGATTGCCTTCTCTGTCGAGCATCTCCAGCGCATTGCCTTTCGCGCGATAATACGATTTCTCGCCATTGCTGTCGGTTAACACCAGTTTATCCGCCGTCCGCGCCCAGGTACCGTATGACGCAAAAGAGGAAGGTTCTTCGCGCACGCCCTGATAACGCTCGTTCATCACCCATGTGCCGTCTTTTTCCAGAAACAGTGACGTTTCAATACCTTCACAATCCGCACAGGGCAGCACGCCGCGCCAGCTTTGCTGCATGGGTTTTAATTCCGCCGCCTGCGCAGGTTGCAGGGCGTCAACTTCCGCACGGTTATTACACCCTATCAATGCAAATAGCGTACAGGCTGCCGCTACTGACAATATTGCTGTTCTCACCATAAAATCCTTATGAAATTGCTATTCCTGCCCGTCAATCCAGTGGACGACGAACTTTGCCGCGAAGCGCCTTTACAGAAGATTTTTGCGCCTTTGAGGACAAACGGCGCTCTTTCGAGGCACGCGTCGGACGGGTTGCGCGACGGCTTTTCTGCTCTGCGGTTAATTCTTTTATGACGGCAACCAGCCTGGCGATAGCCGCTTCCCGGTTGAGCTCCTGGCTCCGGAACTCCTGCGCCTTAATGATAATGACGCCATCATCGCTTATCAGATGGTGGCTGGCCGTCAGCAAACGCTGTTTGTAATACTCTGGCAGGCCAGAGGCCCGAATGTCAAAGCGCAAATGAATCGCGCTAGAGGTCTTATTTACGTGCTGACCACCCGCGCCCTGCGCGCGAATGGCCGTAATTTCCAGCTCATTATCGGCTATGGAGACCGTCCGGGAGATGGCAATCATGAGGGCTGTTGCCAGGCGGTTAGCTGTATTTCCAGATTATTCCGAGCATCAGAAAGCCAGATTGCGCCGTCCTGAATCGTCGCCTGTAGCGTCATGGTACGATCGGCAAATTCACTGAGTTGCGCCAGTTGCCCGTCATCCAGATACCAGACGGACAGGTTAGCGAACTGCGCGCACTTGCTTAGATGCTGCTGCCACCAGATTTGCGCCGCCCGGGAGTTATAAGCAAAGAGCGCGACGTCGCTCGCCTGAGTACAGGCTTTCTTAATACGGCGCTCATCCGGCAGCCCCAGCTCTATCCAGAGATCGATGCCCAGATGATCGTTGCGCAGCCAGGCCTCCGGCTCATCTTCCGCGCTGAGCCCGCGTGTAAACTGCAACCGTTCATCAGCATATTTTATCCATGCCAACAGGCGCAGCATCATGCGCTCCTGCGTTTCAGAAGGGTGACGCGCCAGCGTCAATGCCGCATCCAGAAACCGGTTGCGATCAAGGTCAGCCACATTGACGACGGCTTTATAAATTGTCGCTTTAAGCGCCATGAGAAAACTCCTTTCGAATCAGGCGCCCATTGTAGCGAAAACCGCGCTAAAAGGCTGTTAACGAATCTTTTACCCACTCGCGTCAGGCGCTGATATTGCGCAAATGAGTATGGTATAGTCACCTTGCTAAACAAGATTTAACTTCGTAGGCTTAGACTTGCATCCACGGTTAAGTCAGAATGCTGACAGGAGGGCATGTGGAAAAATATTGTGAGTTAGTACGCAAGCGGTATGCGGAAATCGCCAGCGGAGACTTAGGGTATGTCCCGGATGCGCTGGGTTGTGTATTGAAAGTGCTTAATGAAGTGGCGGCAGATAGCGCCCTTTCAGAGTCGGTCAGGGAAAAGGCAGCTTATGCTGCCGCGAACTTACTGGTGAGCGATTATGTCAATGAATGAAACGTATCAACCCATTAATTGCGATGACTACGATAGTCTTGAGCTTGCCTGCATGCATCATTTAATACTGACGCTAACGTTAAAAGATGGCGAGGTTTTGCAGGCAAAAGCGAACGATTTGATCTTACGTAAAAACGTAGAGTATCTGCTTGCCGAGATTTCCGGCGAGTCTTGTGAACTTCGTCTCGATAAAATCGCCAGTTTCAGCCACCCGGAAATTGGTACCGTGGTAGTTAGCGAATCCTGAGTATTTTGTTGCCGGATGGCGGTGCAAGCACCTTATCCGGCCTACGTTCCATGCGATACGTAGGCCTGATAAGCGCAGCGCCATCAGGCATGCCAAACCAGACTCACCCCTTCTTTATCTTCTGCTGCTCCCTCACGCGTCACAAAAACACCCGCAGCCGCAATCAGCGTTTCGCCGTAAAACAACAGCGGCGTGGTATCTCGTCGCCAGGGCGGGATCCCCTGCTCCTGCCAGATTTTCTTTAATTTACGTCCGCCGTTACGCCCGACAATATGTAACACGCCTGGCGCTTTAAAACGAATGCTGACGGATTCTTCCTCTCGCGGTCGGCGCAGTTCGCCCCCAGGAACGAGCTGTACCGTCCCTAAGCCGGCAGGCAGCGCCAGCGGTGTTTGCCAGACGGGCCAGGCGACCGTCGTTTCGTGTTGTCCGGCCACGGATTTAATCCACCACAGTTGCGACTGATAACGGCGAATCTCGTGATCGCCAAAGCGTAAACAGGGAGAGGCATCGTCGCGCGCCAGCGCCACCTCCTGCCAGATACGTTCCAGCGCGTCGCGAGAGGGCATCGGCGCATTACGCATCGCCAGCCAGCGACGCAAAATCGCCGCCCGCCGTACATCGCTCATCGACATTAATGGAGAGAGCCGCAATGTTCCCTCCGTCGTGATACAGTCCGTAAGATCGCTGGCCAGAAGCTCGTCCAGCAGCCTTTCTTGCTCGGCGCAGAGCGTCGCGCTACGGGCTACCGCCGCAGGAAAATGCGGCCAGCGCTGCTGCAACAGCGGAAGCGCGCGCAGGCGTAAAAAATTGCGATCGTAGGCGTCATCCTGATTGCTTTCATCTTCAATCCAGCATAAGCCATGATGCACAGCCCACTGTTCCAGCGTCTTCCGCGTTTCTCTCAACAGCGGGCGAAGAAGCAGAGTTCCGGCAAAAGGCGAGCGTTCTCCCATCGCGGAAAGTCCGGCCGGACCGCTGCCGCGCTTTAACGCCAGCAGGAATGTTTCACATTGATCGTCAAGGTGCTGCGCGGTTGCCAGCACTTCGCCAGGCAATAGCGTCTGTGCGAATGCCCGGTAGCGCGCTTCACGCGCATGGGCCTCGATACCCAGGCCATTATCCGCCAGCGTCACCCGCTTCACTACCAGCGGAACCTGCCAGCGTTCGCATACGGTTTCGCAATGCCGCACCCAGCTATCAGCATGAGGGCTTAAACCGTGATGAATATGGATAGCACGCAGCGTAACGTCAGGGTGGCGTTCTCGCCACAACACCAGTTGATGCAACAGCACCGTAGAATCCAGGCCGCCGCTAAAGGCAGCCAGAATACGGCGAGAAGAGAGTAACGAGGTATTCAACGTGAGAGTGGTCATGATCCATGCTTATAGTGACTTAGCCCGGCAACGTTACCTGGCGAGCGTCTTAATGACAAGCCTTACTGCTCATACAGCTCAAGCGGTAAACCGTCCGGATCGTTGAAAAAAGTAAAGCGCTTCCCGGTATACGGATCGATGCGTATCGGTTCGCACTTAACCTGATGCTTTTCCAGATGCGCAACGGCGTTTTCCACATTTTCCACGCTGAAAGCCAGATGGCGCAGGCCGCAGGCTTCAGGTCGGCTTGGACGCGCCGGAGGGAAGGGAAAAGAGAAAAGCTCAATCACATACTGCCCGTTTAGCGCCAAATCGCCCTTCCACGAGTCACGCTCTTCCCGCCAGACTTCGCTTAACAGATCGAACCCCAGAATATCGCAGTAAAACGCCTTGCTCACCGCATAGTCTGTCGCAATGATCGCGATGTGATGAACCTGTTTTAATCCCAGCATAGCGTCTCCTTTATTGATTATCAGTACGTTACTCGTCACATTCCCGTCAGGCAAGCTAACAGGCGTGTTTTAAGACTCGTACCTGGTACACCCCGTCTTCATTCCGTTTCGCGCCGTGAATATCCGTTTCAAAACCGGGATAATGCTGGCCAATCGAGCAGAGCATTAGCAGAAAATCGAGCACGGCCCGACTCTGTTGCGTGATCCTCTCGCCGGGCATCAACAGCGGAACGCCTGGCGGATAAGGCAGGATCATATTCGCGGAAACGCGCCCTGGCAGTTGATCGAGCGCCACGGTTTCCACCTCGCCTTTGATCTGACGCTGCCAGGCCTGGTGCGGGGTCATGATCATCTCCGGTAAAACCTCGAACGCCCGCAACATCAGCCCCGGAAGATCGTGCTGGCGGATCAGTTTATGGATCCCCTGCGCCAGATCCTGAATGCGCATATTGCGATAAAAATCCGGATCTTCCGCATACAGATCCGGCAACATATTTTTGACGCGCAGGTTAAGATCGTAGGCCCGTTTAAATTCCGTCAGCCCGCGCAGCAGCCCCATCGCACGGGTCTTATCAATCCCTATGCTGAACAAAAACAGCAAATTATACGGCCCGGTTTTTTCCACCACCACGCCTCGCTCATCAAGGAACTTCGCCACCAGCGCGGCGGGTATCCCCTCTTCGCTCATGTTGCCCTGTTCATCCATCCCCGGCGTCAGGATTGTCACCTTAACCGGATCGAGGAACATATGATCGTCATCAGCATCGGTGAAGCCATGCCAGGTTTCTCCCGGCGTGACCGGCCAGCATTCGGCCTCATCAACCTCTTCCGGCTGCCAGATATCAAAGAACCAGCTATCGGACTCTTCACGTAACCGCTGTACCTCTTTACGAAAATGGAGCGCCCGCTCCACCGAACGATTAATCAATCTTTTCCCTGGATTGCCGCGCAGCATCGCCGCCGCGGTCTCGATAGAGGCGACAATGGGATAGCTCGGCGATGTGGAAGTGTGCATCATAAACGCTTCGTTAAACGTCTCTTCGTCATATTCCCCTTTGATATGAATAAGCGATGCCTGCGAAAAAGCCGCCAGCATTTTATGGGTGGATTGCGTTTCGAAAATCACTTTTCCGGGCACCCGATCGCCGCTCATCCCGCTTTTCCCCTGGTAGATCGGATGGAAATGGGTATAGGGTACCCAGGCGGAATCAAAATGGATCGAGGGAACGTCCAGCATCTGCTTGATCCAGTTAGTGTTATACAGCAGACCATCGTAAGTCGAATTGGTGATAACCGCATGAACCGGCCATTGCGCCTGCGCGGTTTCCGCCACCTTACGCGCAATGCTGTCGCGGGTAAATTCACGCTTAGGAATACCGCCAAGAATACCGAGCGCATTGCGCGTCGGCTTCAACCAGAGAGGCACCACATCGCTCATCATCAGCAAATGCGCCAGCGATTTATGGCAATTACGATCAATAAGTAGCGTACTTCCCGCAGGCGCGGCATACATACCGACAATTTTATTCGAGGTCGACGTACCGTTCGTCACCATATAACTCTGCTCGGCGCCAAAAGTACGGGCGATATACTCTTCCGCTTCCAGATGCGGCCCGGTGTGATCCAGCAGCGATCCCAGTTCAGTCACCGAAATCGACACATCGGCCTTTAAGGTATTGCCGCCAAAAAAGTCATAAAACAGACAGCCTGGCGGGCTTTTCTGATACGCCGTTCCCGCCATATGACCCGGCGTACAAAAGGTATATTTTCCTTCTTTGGCGTAGGTAAACAGCGCTTTGGTAAACGGCGGCGTAATATTATCGAGATATTCGTTTGTATATTGATGAATGCGCGTCGCGATATCTTCAGCCAGCCCCAATGCATACTCAAAAAACCACAGCGCCATGCGCATATCGTGAACGCTAACGTCCAGCGTGGAGTTGGTATTGATAAAGGCATAGAGAGGAAGGTATTCATTTAGCTGGTTGATTTCGCTACAAAGGTCGAGACTGTATTCATCCCAGTCAAAAATAACGCCGCAGATGCGCGGGTTATGTTCAATAAACTTCAACAAGTCAACGCTATTTTGCGGCCAGATAATTTGAAATCCCAGGGATTGTAATGCACGCTCAAGCTCCTTGATGGGTTCATCTTTATAATAAACCCCGTGCGGCCCCATAATGGCGATGATGTTCATGCTTTCTCCTGAAAAAACCTGAGATAAGCATAGTAACAATCCTGCCGATGCAAAGCACCGACAGGATTTATCTTATTACAATGCGTTCCATGCATCGGCCCAGGCAATCCCTACGCCGGGCTCATAGTAGGCAGGCGCAACATTACACCATGAGCCTTCCGGGAACGGTTTGCACTGGTACAATGCGCCATTACTGTTAACGATGTCGCCCGGATTCCATTTCTGGCTGCTGCTCCAGGCAGGGTAGCTGGCGGTCTTATCTTCGTCATCCGCAGCGGCGACCTTCGCTTTCACATTCAGCGTATAAACCGCAGTGCTGGAGAGCGTACCGTCGCTAACGGTCAGATTCACCACATACTGGGTGTTCTGAGTGACATCCGGCGCGTTGAAAATCACAACGGCTTTATCCTGGCCGCTCAGCGTTTTGCCATCCTGCGACATCCAGGTATAGGTGAGCTTGTCGCCATTCGCGTCGGTCGATCCTTCCGCGCTGAGTGAAACCGGGCTACCGGCTTCCACCGCCCCGACCGGCCCGGCAATGCGCGCGACTGGCGCCACGTTTTCATCCGTCACTGGCGCCGGAGTTGGCGTGACATCCGGTTCAGTGGTTCCGTTATCATCGACGACATTAACGTTGAAATAATGCTGTACACATTTCGTGTAGTCACCCTCTTTAAAGGCGGTATACGGCGTCTGATATCCCACTAACTGGCAGGAATAGGTTTTACCGTCCGCAGTATCGGCGCTCCAGCCCCAGTCTTGTTCCCAATAGATCGGTAACGCGCCAGCGCCGCCTTCATCGAACTGCTTCATCTTTTTACAGCCCAACACTTCGTCCGCCGGCACCGGCACTTTCAGGTAGTTGGCAAACTCTTTGTAGTAGGCGATACGGTTAAGCGACTGCGCATTCTCATCTGCGCCGCCGCACTCCACGCCGCCATTGATGATCTGAATGGTGACGCCGAAACCTGATACCAGGCCGTTTGCTTTATCGCGATCGTTTGGCTGCCAGGTACCGTCAATCACATGTAGCATAGACGGCTTCGGCGGCTGCGGATACACAAAGAAGAAGACGGCGCTCGCCAGGTTCATCCAGGTATCCGCCACCAGCTCGGGTTTATCCAGTAGAGGGCGAACGTCGCCATACATCGCGTCAGAGAAAGGCCCATAGTTGTAGTTATAAGAAAGCTGTTTTGCCCCGCGACCAAAATAGCTGAGGAAATCGCCGTCCTTATCTTTACCGCACGGCCAGGTCTGGCCCTGCCATACATCCGGGTTACATTCGCCGTTGTAGCCGCCTTTCTGCCCTTCTGTCCAGCCGACTTCGCGCAGATAGACCAGCGCCTGACGCCATTCCGGAATGTCACGCCAGCTTTCGTGACCGCCCGTCTCCTGGGCAAAATGCGCAAACATAGTAGCCAGGGTTTTACGGCAGATAGCGTCGCTATCGCGTCCATCGGTGTAGGTACCACAAACCGCCGGGAATTTACCTATCGCTTTCAGGAAGTTAGAGTAAGTATATTCCGGCGCGCGCATCGGGAACAGATAATCCCAGTCGGCCTCTTTCAGAATACTTTCAACGCGTTTTACGTTTGCCGGGTTAGCGGCGCGCCCCGGTTCGATTTGTTCGACCGCGCTGTTATCCAACGTCTGGATAGAGGATTTCACTGCCTCCATTAACGGAAAATCCGTCAGCGCTTTTTCTTTCGCCGCCAGATCGCTGGCGTTAATGGTCATTGGCTCACTACTGCTAAGCAGCGGCGCGGCCTGCGCACCGGATAAGCTCAACATGATTCCTGCCGCCACGGCGCTGAGCGCCAGTGTTTTTTGCAATCCCATAATTTTCTCCTTGAAGGGTAGTTCACTGCCTGCCCTGGCCACACGCCTGGCAGTTGCTACAGTGTCAGGGAGAACATGCCGTTGCGTTTAATCACATCAACTCATCGGCGTCTCATTTTTCCTCGTCCAAAAAAAAGAGGCCGGATTATCCGGCCTCCTGGGAAAAATGAGGTAAATGATTAGGCGTAACCGTAGCTCATCAAACGCTGGTAACGACGGTTTTTTAAATCATCGGTGCTTAACACATCGAGATCGGCTAAATCTTCCAGCAGCTGCGCTTTTAGCGACGCCGCCATCGCTTCCGGATTACGGTGCGCGCCGCCCAGCGGCTCCGGAATGATGGAATCGATTAGCTTCAGCTCTTTCAGACGCGGCGCGATGATGCCCATCGCTTCAGCAGCCAATGGCGCTTTGTCGGCGCTCTTCCACAAAATAGAGGCGCAACCTTCCGGGGAGATAACGGAATAGGTGCTGTATTGCAGCATATTCACTTTATCACCCACGCCAATCGCCAATGCGCCGCCGGAGCCGCCTTCGCCAATCACGGTGCAGATGACCGGTACGTTCAGACGAGACATCTCACGCAGGTTGCGGGCGATAGCTTCAGACTGACCACGCTCTTCCGCGCCCACGCCTGGGTAAGCGCCCGGGGTGTCGATGAAGGTGATAATCGGCATGTTGAAGCGTTCAGCCATTTCCATCAGGCGCAGCGCTTTGCGGTAGCCTTCCGGCGCTGGCATGCCAAAGTTACGACGAATTTTTTCTTTGGTTTCACGACCCTTCTGATGACCAATGATCATCACCGGTCGCCCTTCCAGACGCGCGATACCGCCGACGATGGCTTTGTCATCCGCATAGGCGCGATCGCCCGCCAGCTCATCAAACTCATCAAACGCCAGACGGACATAATCCAGGGTGTACGGACGCTGCGGATGGCGCGCCAGTTGGGCTACCTGCCATGCGCCGAGATCGGCGAAGATTTTGCGCGTCAGTTCTACGCTTTTTTCGCGCAGGCGATGGACTTCTTCATCGATATTAATATCCAGTTTCTCATCCTGGCGGCTTACCGCAGTCAGAGAATCGATTTTCGCTTCCAGCTCTGCTATCGGCTGTTCAAAATCAAGGAAATTCAGACTCATAGTATTCCTGTATTAGTCAAACTCCAGTTCCACCTGCTCCGAACCAATGAGGCCACGCAGATCGTTAAGTAAACGATCGCTCGGAGAGACACGCCACGTTGCGCCAAAACGCAGCCGCGCACGCGCATCCGCCCTCTGATAGTAGAGATGTACTGGAATGGTCCCCGAGCGGTGGGGTTCCAGAGACTGACGGAGTCGGTTTAAAAGCTGGTCATCAATTTGCCTGTCCGTCAGCGAGATAGCAAGCCCGCGAGCGTATTTTTCGCGAGCTTCGTCAATATCCATCACTTCGCGGGCGGTCATTTTAAGCCCCCCGCTGAAGTCATCAAAGCTGACCTGTCCGCTGACGATAAGTATGCGGTCTTTTTCCAGCAACTGCTGGTATTTATCCAGCGCGTCGGTAAATAACATCACTTCCAGACGCCCGGAACGGTCATCCAGCGTACAGATGCCGATACGATTGCCGCGCTTGGTGACCATAACCCTTGCGGCAATCACGAGCCCCGCAGCCGTGGTGACTTTACCACGTTCTGTCGGATGCATGTCTTTGAGCCTTACCCCGCCGACATAGCGCTCAATTTCTTTTAAATACTGATTGATAGGGTGGCCCGTCAGGTACAGCCCCAACGTTTCACGTTCCCCATCTAACACCACCTGCTCCGGCCACGGCTGGCAGCTGGCATAGGATTGCTCGATTTGCTCCGGCTCTTCCGCCAGTACGCCGAACATATCCGCCTGACCGATAGCTTCCGCTTTGGCGTGCTGGTCGGCGGCTTTCAGCGCATCGCCCAATGAGTTCATCAGCGCGGCGCGGTGCGGCCCCAGGCGGTCGAACGCCCCGGACATGATCAGCTTTTCCAGCACCCGGCGGTTGAGCTTTTTGGTGTCGGTCCGCGCGCACAGATCAAACAGCTCGCGGAAATAGCCGCCCTGATTACGCGCGTCGATGATCGCTTCGATCGGCCCTTCGCCGACGCCTTTGATCGCGCCGATGCCGTAGACGATCTCGCCCTCATCGTTAACGTGGAAATGGTACAATCCGGAGTTAATATCCGGCGGCAGAATTTTCAGTCCCATCCGCCAGCACTCGTCCACCAGGCCGACGACCTTCTCGGTGTTGTCCATATCGGCAGTCATCACCGCCGCCATAAATTCAGCCGGATAGTGCGCCTTTAGCCATAGCGTCTGGTAAGAAACCAGCGCATAAGCGGCGGAGTGCGATTTGTTAAACCCGTAACCGGCGAATTTCTCCACCAGGTCAAAGATTTTCATCGCCAGTTCGCCGTCGATACCGTTCTTTTTCGCGCCCTCTTCAAAAACGGAACGCTGTTTGGCCATCTCTTCCGGCTTTTTCTTACCCATCGCACGACGCAGCATATCCGCGCCGCCGAGAGTATACCCGGAAAGTACCTGGGCAATCTGCATCACCTGTTCCTGATACAGAATGATGCCGTAGGTCGGCTCCAGTACCGGCTTCAGGCTTTCATGCTGCCACTGAACGTCCGGGTAAGAGAGTTCTTCACGACCGTGCTTACGGTCGATAAAGTTATCTACCATCCCGGACTGCAACGGACCGGGACGGAACAGGGCCACCAGCGCGATCATATCTTCAAAGCAGTCCGGCTGCAGACGCTTGATCAGGTCTTTCATACCGCGCGATTCAAGCTGGAAGACCGCCGTGGTTTCCGAGCGCTGCAGCATGTCGAAGCTTTTTTTATCGTCCAGCGGAATGGCGGCGATATCCAGCGGCGGCTCGCCGTTTTTCTCGCGCCGCTTGTTGATCATCTCCAGCGCCCAGTTGATGATGGTCAGCGTACGCAAACCGAGGAAGTCGAACTTCACCAGCCCGGCATATTCCACGTCGCTTTTATCAAACTGGGTAACCGGATGCTTGCCCTCTTCATCGCAGTACAGCGGCGCAAAGTCGGTAATTTTGGTCGGCGCGATGACCACGCCGCCAGCGTGTTTACCGGCGTTACGCGTGACGCCTTCAAGCTTACGCGCCATATCGATCAGCGCTCTGACCTCTTCATCCGCCTCGTAAATTTCCGGCAGTTGCGGTTCCGCTTCAAAGGCTTTTGCCAGCGTCATGCCCGGATCGGGCGGCACCAGCTTCGAGATACGATCGACAAAACCGTACGGATGCCCCAGCACGCGGCCCACATCGCGGATAACGGCTTTCGCCGCCATCGTACCGAAGGTGATAATTTGCGATACCGCATCACGCCCGTACATGTCTGCGACGTGCTCAATCACCTGGTCGCGTTTCTCCATACAGAAGTCAACGTCGAAGTCAGGCATCGAGACACGTTCCGGGTTCAGGAAACGTTCGAACAGCAGGTCAAATTCCAGCGGATCAAGGTCGGTAATTTTCAGCGCGTAGGCCACCAGCGAACCGGCCCCGGAGCCACGTCCCGGCCCTACCGGCACGCCGTTATCTTTTGACCACTGGATAAACTCCATCACGATGAGGAAGTAGCCAGGGAACCCCATCTGGTTGATAACTTGTAGTTCAATATCCAGACGCTCGTCATATTCCGGGCGACGCTTTTTGCGCTCTTCTTCGTCCGGAAACAGGAAAGCCAGACGTTCTTCGAGCCCCTCTTTCGATTTTTTGACCAGATAATCTTCGGTGGTCATATCGCCGGTCGGGAACTGCGGCAGGAAATATTCACCCAGACGCACCGTTACGTTGCAGCGTTTGGCAATCTCCACCGTATTTTCCAGCGCCTCCGGAATATCGGCGAACAGTTCGCACATCTCATCGATGCTGCGCATATATTGCTGCGGCGAGTAATTGCGCGGACGCTTAGGATCGTCAAGCGTGAAACCGTCGTGGATCGCGACACGAATTTCATGGGCGTCAAAATCATCGCTTTCAAGAAAACGGACATCGTTTGTCGCGACAACCGGCAAACCACGTGCCTCAGCCAGTTCAACCGCAGCATGGAGATAGGTCTCTTCATCCTGTCTGCCGGTACGGATCAGTTCCAGAAAGTAGCGATCGGGAAAATGCGCTTCATAGAAAGCAACGCACTCCTCCACCAGCGCCTGGTTGCCGCGTAGCAGACAGCGGCCTACGTCGCCCATGCGCCCGCCGGAAAGCAGGATCAAACCTTCTTTAAGCTCTACCAGCCAGTCGCGCTCGATAATCGGGCCTGCCGCGCCGTAGCCGCGCTGATACGCTTTCGAGATCAGCAACGTCAGGTTCTGGTATCCCGTATTATTCGCCGCCAGTACCGTCAGATGAGTCAGCTCATCTCCCAGCAGTTCGTTGTGAACGTTAAAGTCCGCCCCGACGATGGGTTTAATGCCCGCGCCATGACCCGCTCCGTAGAACTTCACCAGACCGCAGAGGTTGGTAAAATCGGTGATCGCCAGCGCAGGCATACCTAATGAGGCCGCCTTTTTCACCAGCGGCCCGGTCTTCGCCAGCCCATCAATCATAGAGTAGTCGCTGTGCACCCGCAGGTGAACGAAACGTGGTTCAGACATCTTCAGATTTCTCGATACAAGAATCAGGACACAAGTCCCAGAGCGCGTTTAACAGGCGCAAAACTGCGTCGGTGGTGCGCCGTCGCGCCATACTGTGCCAACTTTTCCAGATGAAAAGCGGTTGGATAGCCTTTGTGCTGCGCAAAGCCATACTGAGGAAAAACGATATCCAGCGCCGCCATTTCTGCGTCGCGGGTGACTTTCGCCAGAATAGACGCCGCACTAATCTCCGCCACGCGGCTGTCGCCTTTCACCACGGCCATTGACGGCACAGGCAGCGCCGGACAGCGATTGCCGTCGATCAGCACATATTCTGGCGCAATATGCAGACCAGCGACAGCGCGCTGCATGGCGAGCATGGTGGCGTGCAAAATATTCAGCTCATCAATTTCATGCGCTTCCGCGCGTCCCAGACTCCAGCTTAACGCCTTTTCTTTAATCTCGTCATACAATGACAGACGACGCTTTTCAGACAATTTTTTGGAATCATTCAGACCGACGATCGGACGAGCCGGATCGAGGATCACGGCGGCGGTCACTACGGCGCCCACCAGCGGGCCACGGCCCACTTCATCCACCCCCGCCACTAAATGGGTGTGTGGATAAACAAATTCGATCATTGTGCTAACTCCAGGACGGCATCTGCCGCCTGCTCATCGGCATTACAGCGGATCTGCTGATGCAATTCACGGAAGGTATCGTGCATCGCATGGCTGGTTTTACCGTTCGCCAGTAGCGGCAACAGCGCTTCGGCGAGTTTTTGCGGTTCGCACTCTTCCTGCAACAGCTCTTTGACTAATTCTCTTCCCGCCAGCAGGTTAGGCAAAGACACATACTCCGTTTTTACCAGACGTTTCGCCAGCCAGAAAGTGAAGGGCTTCATACGATACCCCACTACCATCGGGCATTTTGCCAGCATACACTCCAGTGCCGCCGTACCCGAGGCCAGCAGAGCCGCGTCGCTGGCGATCATCGCCTCGCGCGCCATGCCGTCCAGCAAATGAACGGCGAGATCCGGCGCAACCTCCGCTTTAATTTTTTCAAACTGCTCGCGGCGTTTCGCGTTTACCAGCGGCACGACCACTTCCAGATCGGGATAGCGCTGTCGCAGCAATTGTGCGGTTTTCAGGAAGTCGGCGCTGAGCATTTCCACTTCCGCGCCACGGCTACCTGGCAGTAGCGCCAGACAATGGGCGTCATGCGGGATACCCAGCACGTCGCGCGCCGCATTTTTATCCGGGTCCAGCGGCATTGCATCCGCCATGGTGTGACCGATAAAGCGGCACGGGACGTTAAATTTATCGTAAAACGCTTTTTCGAAAGGCAGAAAAGCCAACACCATATGGGTGGATCTGCCTATTTTGAAAACGCGTTTCTGTCGCCAGGCCCAAACAGACGGGCTGACATAATGAATGGTCTTAATCCCTTGTTTTTTCAGATTACCTTCGAGGGTAATGTTGAAATCAGGGGCATCAATCCCGACAAAGACATCGGGCTTGAGTTCGGTAAAACGACGGGTCAGATCGGCGCGGATATGCAACAAACGGCGTAAACGACCGAGCACTTCAACAATGCCCATGACCGCCAGCTCTTCCATTTCGTACCAGGCTTCACACCCTTCGGCCTGCATACGCGGCCCCGCAACGCCCACAAAGCGGGCGTTGGGTACGCGCGCTTTCAGCGCACGAATTAAGCCTGCGCCAAGAATATCGCCGGACGTTTCACCGGCGACCAGGGCAATCGTTAAAGGACGCTGTGCCGCCATTAACGAATCGGACCGCGCGTTGAACGCTCAAAGAACTCGGTAAACGCCTTCACTTCCGGATGCTTTTCAGCAAGTTCAGCGATTTCCAGCTTCGCTTCGTCGAGCGTTTTACCACTGCGGTACAACAGTTTGTAGGCATTACGAATCGCCACCAGCCCTTCACGGCTAAAGCCGCGACGCTTCAGCCCTTCGATATTTACCCCGAACGGCGTCGCATGGTTACCCTGCGCAATCACATACGGAGGGACATCCTGAGCCACGCCGGAGCAGCCGCCGACCATCACATGCGCACCGATAATGCAGAATTGATGAACTGCCGTCATACCGCCGATGATCGCAAAATCATCGACTGATACGTGCCCCGCCAGCGTGGCGTTGTTGGCGAGGATACAGCGATTACCTACCGTACAATCATGTGCGACATGCGCATTGATCATCAGCAGGTTATCGCTACCCACCTTCGTCAACCCACCGCCCTGCACTGTACCACGATGAATGGTGACGCTTTCGCGGATGCGGTTACGATCGCCAATTTCCACACGGGTCGGCTCACCCGCATATTTCAGATCCTGGTTCACTTCACCGATAGAGGCAAACTGATAAATCTCGTTGTCGCGGCCGATTTTGGTTTGACCATTCACGACCACATGAGACTTCAGTACGGTTCCCTCACCAATTTCGACCTGCGGCCCAACAATACAAAAGGGACCAATGTGGGCATTAGCGCCAATTACAGCGCCGTCTTCCACAATGGCGGTAGGATGAATAAAGGCGGATTTATCAATCACGAATCAGGCCTCCCGGCTACGAGCACACATCATGGTTGCTTCGCACACAACTTTACCGTCGACCAGCGCAACCCCTTTAAAGCGGGTCAGGCCACGGCGCGTTTTCTCGAAAGTGACTTCCATGATCATCTGATCGCCTGGCACCACCGGACGCTTAAAGCGCGCTTCATCAATACCCGCGAAATAATACAGTTCGCCAGGTTCCAGTTTACCAACGCTTTTAAACGCCAGAATACCGGTTGCCTGCGCCATCGCTTCCAGAATCAACACGCCTGGCAAAATCGGTTTGCCCGGGAAATGCCCCTGGAAAAACGGCTCGTTGACGGAGACATTTTTCACCGCACGCAGAAAACGACCTTCTTCAAAGTCCAGCACGCGATCGACCAGTAAAAACGGAAAACGGTGCGGCAGAAGCTCTAAAATCTCTTCAATCTGCAGAGTATGAGTGTTAGTAGTCAAAATACTCTTCCTGTCCAAATATACAAAAAGGCAATAATAACACGGCCTGCCGCAATCGTATGAATGTGACAGGCCGGAAAAGAATGGCAACTACAAGGCGGAACGTTAGTCTTGTTGATTAACCTTGCGCTCAATCGCTTTGAGACGCTTGCTCATATCATCAATGTTCATCACCAGTGCAGCAGTTTTACGCCATACTTTGTTGGGTTGCAGCGGAATGCCTGAGGAGTAGACGCCCGGTTCCGTGATGGGACGCATCACCATACCCATGCCAGTTACCGTGACTTTGTCGCATATTTCCATATGCCCATTGATCACGCTGGCGCCGCCAATCATGCAGTAACGGCCAATCTTCAGGCTACCCGCCATAATGACGCCACCGGCAACTGCCGTATTGTCGCCAATCACGACGTTATGTGCAATCTGGCACTGATTATCAATAATCACGCCATTGCCAATAACAGTATCATCCAACGCGCCACGGTCAATGGTGGTACAAGCGCCGATCTCGACACGATCGCCAATAATGACCCGGCCCAGTTGTGGGATCTTCACCCAGTTGCCACGATCGTTAGCGTAGCCAAAACCGTCCGCGCCGATCACCGTACTGGACTGGATCAGGCAATTCTCACCGATCTGAATGTCGTGGTAAATCGTTACGTTCGCCCACAAGCGTGAACCCGCCCCGATTTTGCTATTTTTTCCGACGAAACAGCCTGCGCCGATAACCACGTTATCGCCCAGTTGTACGCCAGATTCAATCACCGCATTCGCGCCGACTGAAACATTGCTACCCAGCGTTGCCGTCGCATCAATCACGGCGCTTGGCGCGATATTCTGCGCGGGCTGCGGCGTAGTATCTAAAATTTGCGCCATGCGCGCGTAGGTCAGGTAGGGATTTTTAACTACCAGCGCCGCGCTCTTAGCAAAAGGAAGATCGTCCTGCGTCATGACAACCGCAGAAGCCTGGCATAAACCTAAGTGTTCACGGTACTTAGGATTTACCATAAACGTAATGTGGCCTGTTGTTGCAGATTGCATGGACGCAACGCCGGTGATGACGATATCGCCATCACCGTGTAATTCTGCATCCAACTGTTCTGCTAAGTCAGCCAGTCGAATTGAAGGCATTACTTATTTAACCTGTTTCAGTACGTCAGCGGTGATGTCTTTCACATCGCTGCTGTTGTAAGCAACGGTGTTTGCGTCTACCACCAGATCGATACTCTGGTCGTTAGCCACTTTTTTCACTGCAGTCTGGATACGAGTCACCAGTTTGTTGCGTTCTTCGTTGGAACGACGAGCGCGATCTTTCTCAAAAGCCTGCGCTTTTTGCGCGAAAGTCTGGCGCTGAGACATCACGTCTTTTTCCAGCTTAGTACGATCGCTACCTGCTTTCATGGATTGCAGACGCTGCATTTTAGATTGCAGATCAGTTTCCATTTTTTGCAGTTCAGCCGCACGGCCTTTAAATTCGTTTTCCAGTGTATTGGATACACCCGTCTTCTGCGCAACCTGTTGGAACAGATTACCCATGTTGACGATTGCAATTTTGTCAGCAGCCTGTGCGGACGTTACCATCGCCAAACCAAGACCTGCAGCTAATAACCACTTTTTCACAATAAACTCCTTACCATCCCATTTGCACCCGAAGGTACAGCTCTTTGCGTGGCCTGGCTATCCCTGAGGGCATCGCCAAAAGTCATCGCTACACTACCAATGCATTCCTTTGCAGTGAACAATTACCAGGTTTTACCAATGTTAAACTGGAACTGCTCGGCTTTGTCTCCATCGTACTTTTTAAACGGCTGGGCGTAGGAGAAGACCAACGGCCCCAATGGGGACATCCATTGTAATGCGATACCCGCGGACATACGGATGTTGCTCGGATCGCTGTAGTCCGGATAACCAGAATACTGGCTGGAATCCCAGTTAGTATCCCAGACGGTCCCCATATCCCAGAAGAAAGAAGTACGGACCGAATTAGCATATTTCTCGCTGATAAACGGCGTCGGCGTGATAAATTCCAGGCTGGCGACCGCCATCGCGTTACCCCCTACCGCATCATCCGACTTACACATATCTTTTGCGCCGTCCTGCGTCGCGCAATCGTAGTCTTCATCAGCATCGTAATTTTTAGGGTTATAGGGATAATAGACCGCCTTAGGACCAATGGTATTGGACTGGAAGCCACGAACGGTACTGGAACCACCGGCATAGAAGTTCTCATAGAACGGCATTTCTTTACCGCCTAAACCATCGCCATAACCAAAGCGGGTACGGCCCAGAATGACCCACTTATGATCGTTATCGATCGGTACATAGGTCGCGGTATCCAACGTCGCTTTATAGTATTCGTTATCCGATCCCGGAATCGTCACCTTACCCGTCAGGTTGATACGCGTACCTTCCGTCGGGAAGTAACCACGGTCTAGTTTGTTGTAGGTCCAGCCGTAGTTAAAGGTGAAGTCATCAGTGCTAAAACTATTATCCTGATCATTAGTACTCGGATACTGACCCATTGATGCCAGATAACGCCACATTGCAACCTGCGGTTCCATATTGGACAGGGAGTTATGCACATACCCTAAACCAGCACGCAACGTGTTGTACTCGTTGATGGGGAAGCCAAGCGTCACATCCGTACCGTAACTCTTGTTGGTATAGTCGGATAGATCCGCATCGTCCGCCTGGAAGTCGTTATAGAAGATACGACCACCGAGGCTCACGCCGTCAACGGTAAAGTATGGGTTAGTAACGGACAGTTCGCTGTAGGTCTGGTAGTCGTTTTTGGTGCCGTTAATCCCCACGGAATAACCGGTACCTAACCAGTTGTCCTGCTGAACGCCGGCCTGGAAGCTCACGCCGCTTTCTGTACCGTAACCGATACCGAAGTTGAAGCTACCGGTATTACGCTCTTTCACCTTGTACACCACATCAACCTGATCCGGGCTACCCGGAACGCGCTGCGTGTCGGTGTCGACGGTTTCAAAGAAGCCGAGACGGTTCAGACGCTCTTTACCCTGGTCAACCAGGTCGCTGCCCAGCCACGCCCCTTCCATCTGGCGCATTTCACGGCGCAGAACGGAATCTTTTGAGGTATCGTTGCCTTCAAAGCGGATCTTACGCACGTAGAAACGGTTGCCCGCATCGACGTTCACGCGCAGTTTTACGGTTTTGTCAGCATCGTTAATTTCAGGCTGTGACTGCACGCGCGGATAGGCGTAACCATAGCGACCCAGAAGCTTTTTGATGTCATCTTCCATTTTGGTCACTTTGGTGCCGTTATAGAGCTCGCCCGGTTCAATTTTCGTCAGGTTCTCAATTTCAGCGGAATGTCCGGCCAGGTTACCGCTTACCTGAACCCCGGAAAGCTTGTACTGATCGCCTTCGGTGATATTGACGGTGATGTAGATCCCTTTCTTATCCGGCGTCAGACTCACTTGCGTGGAGTCAATATTGAAACGCGCGTAGCCGCGATCCAGATAGTAGCTGCGCAAGGTTTCAAGGTCGCCCGCCAGCTTCTGTTTCTGGTATTTACGATCGCCGACGACGTTCCACCACGGCACTTCGTCACGCAACTGGAAATGAGAAATGAGTTCTTCGGTGCTAAAGGCATGGTTACCGACGATGTTGATCTGTTGGATCTTCGCCGATACGCCCTCCTGGAACACCAGTTTAAGATCAACACGGTTGCGCGGCAGCGGCGTGACGACCGCCTTAACGCTGGCGCTGTATTTACCTACGCTATAGTAAAAGTCTTCCAGACCTTTTTCGATATCAGACAGCGTGGTGCGATCCAGAGACTCGCCAACACGTACGCCAGACGCTTCGAGGTTTTGCTTGAGCATGTCATCTTTCACCGACTTGTTCCCGGAGAAAGTGATGCTGGCAATGGTCGGACGTTCTTTTACCTGAACCAGAAGGGTATTACCATCGCGCAGGACGCGGACGTCCTCAAAGTTGCCGGTGGCGAACAGAGCGCGAATGGTGTTACTGATATCTTCATCATTAACCGTGTCGCCTGTGCGCACCGGCATACTGAGGAGAGCCGCACCAACGGCGACTCGCTGCAGGCCTTCGAAATGAATGTCCTTCACTACGAACCCTTCAGCACCGTATACGGTGGCGCTGCTGAACAGCAGCGACGCTATGAGCAACTTTTTCATCGCCATCGTTATTATGCGTTCTTCCTAACTAACTCTCTTACAACCGAGAGAAATCATTGAAAAGTGCAAGCCCCATTAACAACACCAGCAAAATCGAGCCAATGCGATAACTAAAGTCTTGAACCCGCTCGGATACCGGCCCGCCCTTAAGCTTTTCAATCGCCAGGAACAGCAGATGACCCCCGTCAAGAACGGGCAGCGGAAACAGGTTAATTATCCCTAAGTTCACGCTGATTAGCGCAAGGAACATCAGGTAATAAATCACCCCGAACTCCGCTGACATCCCAGCCCCCTGAGCGATAGAAATCGGCCCACTGAGGTTGTTCAGTTTCACATCACCGGTTATCAATTTACCCAGCATACTGACCGTCAGCTTCATCAACTGCCACGTCTTATCCGTGGCTTCGAGGATGGCGCTAAAAGGCCCATACTGGCGTATAGTCTTGTACTCTTCCGGCAGAGGAATAATTTTAGGCACCACGCCTGCAAACCCTTCCGCCTTTCCGTTAACCGATTTCGTATCCGGCGTTAACGTCAACGACAAGGCGCTCCCCTGCCTTTCAATCTCTAACGCTAACGGCTTACCGGGATTATCGCGTACAAACGTCACGAATTTCATCCACTGCGTTAACGGCTGACCATCGACTTTAACGATCCTGTCGCCCGCTTGCAAACCCGCTTTACTGGCTGCGGAATTCGCCTGCACTTCTGACAGTACCGGTTCAATCTGTGGCCCGCGGGGCCGAATCCCTAAAGAAGATACAGGATCTTGCTTATCAGGCTCAAATGCCCAGTGACGTAAATCAAGCGTTTTGTCCTGCCGCTGGTCGCTGCCAAACGGCGCGACGCTCACCGTCGTCTGCTGATCGCCAATTTTGGACACCAGTTGTAAACGCACGGCATCCCAATCAGGGGTTTCGATACCATCAACGGCTTTAAGTTCCGTACCAGGCGCAATTTGCGCCTGCGCAGCAATCGAGTTGGGCGTTATTTCGCCAATGACCGGACGAACGCCAGGGACGCCGATGATAAAGACCAGCCAGTAAGCAAAGATAGCAAAAATGAAGTTCGCAACCGGACCTGCGGCAATAATTGCGGCGCGCTGGCCCACCGTTTTGTTATTGAAGGCGTGACGACGCAATTCTGGCGCTACCGGTTCGGCGCGTTCATCCAGCATTTTGACGTAGCCGCCCAGCGGGATCAGGGCGATGACATACTCGGTGCCGTACCGATCGGTACGACGCCAGAGCGCTTTGCCAAAACCGATGGAAAAGCGCTCAACTCGCACACCGCAGCGCCGGGCAACCCAGAAATGACCAAATTCATGCACAGTGATCAGCACGCCCAGTGCGATGATGAATGCAGCCAGATTCCAGAGAATACTCAGCATAAAACCTTCCGTTAGAGCGTCCTGAACACCAGTAACAACAGGCAAGCAAAGACCGGTACGGCAGCCGTCAGGCTGTCAATTCGGTCCAGAATGCCGCCATGGCCTGGAATCAAGTGGCCGCTATCCTTAATTCCTGCTTCGCGCTTAAACATACTCTCGGTGAGGTCGCCCAGTACAGAAGCCAGAGCCGCCACCACAGAGCAAATCAGCAAGATAACAGGCGCAACATTCAGATTCGCCCACATACCGTAACCCCATGAGATCACGGCAGCCGTAGCAAGCCCGCCGATAAACCCTTGCCAGGTTTTACCCGGGGAAACCTTCGGCGCCAGCTTATGTTTGCCAAATAATTTACCAAACATATACGCGCCAGAGTCCGCTCCCCAGACCAGGATCATGACATAGAGTAGCCATATTGCGCCACTGTAATGATTCTCGTCATAGTGCCAGGCGCGCAGCGCCAGCATTCCCCAGAAAAATGGCACAATAGTTAACAAACCGAAAATGAGACGCAATGTTTTTGAGTTGCGCCAGATTGCCGCCGAACCGGGATAAAATAGCACCAGCAGTAGCGCGACAACCCACCATCCTAACGATGCCCAAAGCGACATCTCAACCAGCGGTTGACGAATGTTGTGATGATACTCAGGCAACAAAAATAGCATCAGCGCCAATAACAGACCACACAGCACCGCCAGCCAAACCCGCTGTGAACGCGCGGCGAAACCGCTTAACTGTCCCCATTCCCACGCGGCCAGCATACAGACAACCAGCGTAATAATGGCGAACCCCACCGGCGGCAATAAAAAAAGCGCAGCGATGACCGCGGGTATTAACACAAAAGCAGAAATCAGGCGATACTTCAGCAAAAGCAACCCCCATCAGGCTTTGTCATCACCAGGCTCGGTACCGCCGAAACGACGCTCTCGATTAGCAAAGGCATGCAGCGCACCTTCAAAGTCTTGTTCATCGAAATCGGGCCAAAGAACATCCGTAAAGTAAAGTTCGGCATAGGCAATTTGCCAAAGCAAAAAGTTACTAATGCGATGCTCTCCCCCAGTCCTAATTACTAAATCCACAGGCGCCAGCTCATGCATACAGATTTGCTGGCCTAGTCTCTCTTCATCAATCTGATCGGGGCGCAGCACTCCAGCCTGCACCTGTTCCGCCAGTTGTCGGACTCCCTGGACAATATCCCAACGTCCGCCGTAATTCGCAGCGATATTCAGCGTTAGACCCGTATTATGGGCGGTAAGCGCTTCTGATTTGCGAATACGTTCTTGTAAACGTGAGTTGAATCGGCTGATATCGCCGATAATACGCAGGCGAACGTTATGGCGGTGCAGGCTTTTGACTTCGCTATCCAGCGCCCACACAAACAGCTCCATTAACGCGCTCACTTCCTGCGCCGGTCGGTTCCAGTTTTCACTACTAAAGGCATACAGCGTTAACGCATCAATACCGTTATTGGCAGCAAAAGAGACCGCTCGCCGGACGGACTTCGCCCCGGCTTTATGCCCAAAGGCCCGGATCTTCCCTTGCTTTTTCGCCCAGCGACCATTGCCATCCATAATTATTGCAACATGACGGCAGCCATGCGCTGGCAAATTTTCGCTTACTGGTTGAGTTGCAGACAACATAACGCGTTTTTTGTCCCTGAAAGGATTTAGCGGTACTCAGGAATACTGAAGCCTTTATACACATTCTCTTCGGTCCGCTTCGCGGATGGCTGCGCGTCATCGCCCCTGTCGTGCGCTGTCTGCGCACGCCGGGAACGTATTCGCCTGCCGTCCCGATGCGTCCTGAATGATTTTGTGTATCCACAAAAAAGCCGTGTAAAACCACGGCTAACCTGACCGAAAAAAGCCAAAAACCTGCGATCAGGTGGCGCAGACTATATCACCGAAGCCCAACGCTAACAAATAGCACGATCTTCTGTCGCGGGATAATCGTCAGCGTGAGAGCCGTATCACTTGTTTTCTGGCTACTTCACGCGCGATGGCGTCAACCTGCAATACGTCCTCAACGCTTGCCGGTTCCTGTAAATCCATCCTCTCCAGCACCGCTAAATTGAGCCCGGCGATATCGGTAAAACGAATCTGTTGCGCCAGAAACGCGGCAACGGTGATTTCGTTTGCCGCATTGAGCGCCGTCGTTGCCGCCTGACCTTGCTCAAACGCCTCCATCGCCAGCTTCAGGCATGGATAACGCTGATAATCTGGCGCGCTAAACGTCAGCGCGCTGAGTTTGCAAAAATCGAGCGGCTGCGCGCCGGACGCGACGCGATTCGGCCATGCCATCGTATGCGCAATAGGCGTACGCATGTCAGGTTCTCCAAGCTGCGCCAGGACGCTGCCGTCCTGATAACGCACCATCGAATGAATGACCGATTGCGGATGGATCAACACTTCCATCTGACGTGCGCTGGCATTAAATAACCAACGCGCTTCAATGTATTCCAGACCTTTATTCATCATGGTGGCGGAGTCGACGGAGATTTTCCGCCCCATCGACCAGTTCGGATGACGACATGCCTGATCCGGCGTCATCGCTGCCAGATCGCACATTGGCGTTTCACGAAACGGGCCACCAGACCCGGTAAGCAAAATCGACGTTACACCATTTTGCTCAAGGTCAGCGTATCCCAGATTATGCTGAATAGATTGCGGCAAACTCTGAAAAATCGCGTTATGTTCGCTATCGACGGGTAAAAGCCGGGCGTTGCTGCGTTTTACTTCGTCCATAAACAGCCGCCCGCAGGTCACCAGCGATTCTTTATTCGCCAGCAGAATCGTCTTCCCTGCGCGAATCGCCGCCAGGGTCGGCAGTAAACCAGCCGCGCCCACAATGGCCGCCATCACATGCCCGACCTCATCAAGCGCCGCCATCTCACAGGCAGCCTGCTGACCGCTCAGAACCTCGGTGCGGCTGCCATGCTGCTGAAGCATTATTTTGAGCTGTTCTGCGCTCGACGTATCGTCCATCACGGCATAACGCGGCGAGAATTCCAGGCACTGCTCCGCCATGCGGGCGACATTTTTACCCGCCACCAGCGCGATAACGCGGAAGCTATCAGGATTATGGCGCACCACGTCCAGTGTGCTGCAACCAATAGAGCCGGTCGAGCCCAGAATGGTTAATTGCTTCATGAAACGTCCAGAAGTGTTGAAACGGAATAAAAAGCAAAACGCCGCACAGGAGACCTGATAATGTCTTCTGCGCGGCGCTTTGTACACCACTCATCCGCCAGGTTTAGCGGTGGAATGAGTTTATATCTGCGTACAGATCAATCAGAACTGCATCAGTTCTGCTTCTTTATCTGCCAACGCCGCATCCACTTTCTTAATTGCCGCGTCGGTCATTTTCTGTACTTCTTCCTGAGAGCGACGATCGTCATCTTCACTGATCGCTTTATCTTTCAGCAGAGCTTTTACTTTATCGTTCGCATCACGGCGGACGTTACGAACGGCGACACGCGCCTGCTCCGCTTCGCCACGGACAATTTTCGTCAGATCTTTACGACGTTCTTCGGTCAGCGGCGGCAGCGGAACGCGAATGTCGGTGCCCGCAGAGCTTGGATTCAAACCGAGGTCTGACGCCATGATCGCTTTTTCAACGGCTGGCCCCATAGAACGGTCAAACACGTTAATTTTTAAGGTACGGGAGTCTTCTACCGTTACGCTTGCCAACTGGCGCAGCGGGGTCGGAGTGCCATAGTATTCTACGACAATACCATCCAGCAGGCTGGGAGAAGCACGACCCGTGCGCACTTTGCTGATTTGGGTTTTGAACGCTTCAACGCATTTTTCCATGCGTACTTCAGCATCTTTTCTGATATCGCTAATCACGTTACGAATCCTTGAAAACTAGTCTCAGTCAGACCAGACGGTCACACAATACAAAGATGTGCTAAGTATAGTCTCGTTTAATTTCTGCCAGGTAATAAGACCCGTCAATAGAACAGAATCTTACCCGTATTTGGCGCTCACGGGAATTATTCCGTGATTAACGTCCCTTCTTTTTCGCCCATCACCACACGACGCAGCGCGCCCGGTTTGTTCATGTTGAAAACACGAATCGGCAGTTTGTGGTCACGAGCCAGCGTGAACGCCGCCAGATCCATCACTTTCAGCTCTTTATCCAGCACTTCGCTGTAGGTCAGCTGATCGTACATGGTCGCGGAAGGATCTTTTGCCGGATCGGCAGTGAATACGCCATCCACTTTGGTCGCTTTCAGTACGACATCCGCTTCAATTTCGATCCCGCGCAGACAGGCCGCAGAGTCGGTAGTGAAGAACGGGTTACCCGTACCTGCAGACAGAATCACAACACGGTTATTACGCAGCAGGCTAATAGCCTCGGCCCAACTGTAGTTGTCGCATACGCCGTTTAAAGGAATTGCCGACATCAGGCGGGCGTTCACATAGGCGCGGTGAAGCGCATCACGCATTGCCAGGCCGTTCATGACGGTGGCCAACATGCCCATGTGGTCGCCCACAACGCGGTTCATCCCCGCTTTTGCCAGACCTGCGCCACGGAACAGGTTACCACCGCCAATCACCACACCAACCTGAATACCCAGTTCAACCAGTTCTTTGATCTCCTGAGCCATACGATCCAGTATGCTTGCATCAATACCGAAGCCTTCCGTACCCTGCAGAGCTTCGCCGCTTAATTTAAGCAGAATGCGTTTATAGACGGGTTTTGCATTGGTAGCCATGTTTCTTTCCTGAGACTGTCAACGATTGATATGAGTTAATTCCGGCGACATTGTACGTCGCATTTCAGCGCAGACGCCAAGCGTCGGCTGATTTTACAAGAGAGGCGCAAAAAGAAGCCGCCCTCAGGCGGCTCCTCAGGAAAATCAGGACTGCTTAGACATCGCAGCAACTTCTGCTGCAAAGTCAGTCTCGACTTTCTCAATGCCTTCGCCCACTTCAAAGCGGATGAAGCCAGTCACGTCAGCGTTGTGCTCTTTCAGCAGTTGGCCAACAGATTTGCTCGGTTCCATGACGAAAGGCTGACCAGTCAGAGAAACTTCGCCGGTGAATTTCTTCATGCGGCCTTCAACCATTTTCTCTGCGATTTCTTTCGGCTTACCGGACTGCATCGCGATGTCCAGCTGTACCTGGTACTCTTTCTCTACCACGTCAGCAGACACGTCTTCCGGCTTAACGAATTCCGGCTTGCTTGCCGCAACGTGCATCGCCAGCTGTTTAACCAGCTCTTCGTCAGCGCCTTTAGCAGCAACCAGAACGCCGATGCGCGCACCGTGCTGGTAAGAACCCAGAACGTCGCCTTCCAGGGAAGCTACGCGACGAATGTTGATGTTCTCGCCAATTTTCGCTACCAGAGCAACGCGCTCTTCTTCGAACTGCGCTTTCAGGACTTCTACGTCAGTGATTTTGCCAGCAACAGCGGCGTCCAGCACTTTGTCAGCAAATGCCTGGAAGCCAGCATCTTTAGCCACGAAGTCAGTCTGGCAGTTAACTTCCAGAATGAAAGCGACGTTACCGTCGATTTTGGTTTTGATTACGCCGTCAGCAGCCACGTTGCCTGCTTTTTTCGCCGCTTTGATAGCGCCGGACTTACGCATGTTTTCGATTGCCAGCTCAATGTCGCCATTCGCTTCAGTCAGCGCTTTTTTGCAATCCATCATGCCTGCGCCAGTACGCTCACGCAGCTCTTTTACCAGGGATGCGGTAATTTCAGCCATTCTAAAATCCTCGAAAGATTTGATCTGCCCGGCATCAAACCGCACAGATATAAAAGTGAAAAAGGGGGCCATATACAGGCCCCCTAACCAAACGTGATACTACCTGGTCTATAAGGGCTCTCCCCTTCATATTTCGAGCCGCAGGTGCGTTGCCTTCACTCGCTCATCCCGGTCACTTACTGATGTAAGCTCCCGGGAATTCTCGAGCTTGCCGCCTTCCTGCAACTCGAACTATTTTAGGGAGTTATCAAGCCTTATTACTCGGCTTCTACGAAGCTTTCTTCCGCCTGGGAAGCCAGATCCTGAGAACGGCCTTCACGAACGGTTGCAGCGACAGCGCCCAGGTACAGGCTAACAGCACGGATTGCGTCATCGTTACCCGGGATAACGAAGTCAACGCCGTCCGGATCAGAGTTGGTATCAACGATAGCAAATACCGGGATACCCAGGTTGTTCGCTTCTTTGATAGCAATGTGCTCGTGGTCAGCATCGATAACGAACAGAGCGTCCGGCAGACCGCCCATGTCTTTGATACCGCCCAGGCTGTTTTCCAGTTTCTCAAGCTCACGAGTACGCATCAGCGCTTCTTTCTTGGTCAGCTTTTCGAAAGTACCGTCCTGAGACTGAGTTTCCAGGTCTTTCAGACGTTTGATGGACTGACGAACTGTTTTCCAGTTAGTCAGCATACCGCCCAGCCAGCGATGGTTCACGAAGAACTGGTCGCAGCTGTTAGCAGCTTCTTTCACCGCTTCGCTTGCAGCGCGTTTAGTACCAACGAAAAGGATTTTACCTTTACGAGCAGAGATCTTGTTCAGTTCAGCCAGAGCTTCGTTGAACATCGGTACAGTTTTCTCAAGGTTGATGATGTGAACTTTGTTACGCGCGCCGAAGATGAACGGCTTCATTTTCGGGTTCCAGTAACGGGTCTGGTGACCAAAGTGAACACCAGCCTTGAGCATATCGCGCATGGAAACAGTTGCCATGATTTAAAACCTCTATAGATTAAGTTGGGGTTATGCCTCCACGTATCCCATATTACCGACCCCAAAGGGCACCCCGGAATATGTGCCGATACGTGTGTGTTGTTACACAAAGTGAGATTTGTCGCTCCCGTCCATCGTGTGTAGTCTTCGAATGGATCGGAAGTCCGGCGCGCTTTATACCACAAATACGCCACCGACACCAATAATTGTTGGCACTCAGTGCTGAATTGAACGATGAATTTCGTGTTACAAGCAGGCGGCAAATTTTTGCATCCCCTGGAGCTTACGGCCAGTAAGTGACTGGGGTGAAAAAATGTCGCCAACGCACTTGTGGCACGAAAGGCGAAGTTCAGAATGATTCTCAATTTGGCAGGGTACACCCCTGACTGATACCATTGTCAGCACTTACACAATTATTGCCGAAATCATCGGCACTGATGGACAGAATTCATGGCTATCTCAATCAAGACATCTGAAGACATCGAAAAAATGCGCGTCGCGGGCCGTCTGGCAGCCGAAGTGCTGGAAATGATCGAACCGTATATCAAACCGGGCGTCACCACCGGCGAACTGGACCGTATCTGTAACGATTACATCGTTAACGAACAACACGCGATCTCCGCCTGCCTCGGCTACCACGGCTATCCGAAATCCGTCTGTATCTCTATTAATGAAGTGGTGTGCCACGGCATTCCGGATGACGCTAAACATCTGAAAGATGGTGATATCGTCAACATCGACGTGACCGTGATTAAAGATGAATTCCACGGCGATACCTCGAAGATGTTTATCGTCGGCAAACCGACCATTCTGGGCGAGCGTCTGTGCCGCGTCACGCAAGAGAGCCTGTATCTGGGCATCAAAATGGTGAAACCGGGCATCCGCCTGCGCACCATTGGCGCCGCCATCCAGAAATATGCCGAAGGCGAAGGTTTCTCCGTGGTACGTGAATACTGCGGACACGGTATTGGTCGCGGCTTCCATGAAGAACCGCAGGTGCTGCATTATGATGCAGACGATGGCGGCGTCGTGTTGCAGCCTGGCATGACCTTTACCATTGAACCGATGCTGAACGCCGGGGATTACCGTATCCGCACCATGAAAGACGGCTGGACGGTAAAAACCAAAGACCGCAGCTTGTCTGCTCAGTACGAGCATACTATTGTGGTAACGGAAAACGGCTGTGAAATTCTGACGCTGCGTAAAGATGACACCATCCCGGCGAGCATCACACACGACGAATAATGTTTTGCCTGATGGCGATGCCTTCGCATCTTATCAGGCCTACAAATTACACCTTTACTCAAAATCATTCGAGTTGCCTCAAGGCGGCAAGAGAGTGAATCTTCAGGAGCGTACATAAGTACGTGACTGGAGTGAACGAGCGCAGCCAACGTAGAAGCAACTTGAAGGATGAAGAGTAAATACGTAGGCCGGATAAGGCGTTCACGCCATTATCCGGCTTTTTAATGGGTGGCGCATATGAATACTCTTCCTGAACAGCACGCGAATACCGCACTCCCCACCCTCCCTGACCAGCCGCAAAACCCTGGCGTCTGGCCGCGCGCTGAACTGACCGTCGCCGGTATCAAAGCCCGCATCGACATCTTTCAACACTGGCTGGGCGAGGCATTTGACAGCGGCATTTGTGCTGAACAGCTTATTGAAGCCCGAACCGAATTTATCGACCAGTTGTTGCAACGCCTGTGGATTGAGGCCGGTTTCGGTCAGATTGCCGATCTGGCGCTGGTCGCCGTCGGCGGCTATGGACGCGGCGAACTGCATCCGCTTTCCGATATTGATCTGCTCATTTTAAGCCGCAAAAAGCTGCCCGATGAACAGGCACAAAAGGTCGGCGAGCTGCTGACTTTATTATGGGACGTCAAGCTGGATGTCGGGCATAGCGTACGTACGCTGGAAGAGTGTCTGCTGGAAGGTCTGTCTGATTTAACCGTTGCGACAAACCTCATCGAAACGCGCCTGCTGATCGGTGATGTTGCTCTGTTTCTGGCACTGCAAAAACATATTTTCAGCGAAGGTTTTTGGCCGTCCGACAAATTTTACGCCGCCAAAGTAGAAGAGCAGAACCAGCGCCACCAGCGCTATCACGGTACCAGCTATAATCTGGAGCCGGATATTAAAAGCAGCCCCGGCGGCCTGCGCGATATCCATACATTGCAGTGGGTCGCCCGACGTCACTTCGGCGCTACCTCGCTCGATGAGATGGTGGGATTCGGCTTTTTAACCCCCGCAGAGCGCGCGGAACTCAACGAGTGCCTGCATATCCTGTGGCGCATTCGCTTTGCGCTACATCTGGTGGTCAGCCGCTACGATAACCGCCTGCTGTTCGACCGCCAGTTAAGCGTCGCTCAACGCCTTAACTACAGCGGCGAGGGCAATGATCCGGTTGAGCGGATGATGAAAGACTACTTCCGAGTTACGCGCCGGGTGAGCGAACTTAATCAGATGCTGCTTCAGCTATTTGACGAGGCGATTCTGGCGCTGCCTGCGGATGAAAAACCACGTCCTGTTGACGATGAGTTTCAACTGCGCGGCACGCTCATTGATCTGCGTGACGACACGCTGTTTATCCGCGAACCGCAAGCGATCCTGCGCATGTTTTATATGATGGTGCGCAATAGCGCGATCACCGGCATCTACTCTACGACGTTACGCCACTTGCGCCACGCCCGCCGCCACCTGAGCCAACCGCTGTGTTACATCCCGGAGGCGCGCACTCTGTTTCTTAGTATGCTGCGCCATCCCGGCGCGGTCAGCCGCGGCCTGCTGCCTATGCATCGCCACAGCGTACTGTGGGCTTATATGCCGCAGTGGTCGCACATCGTCGGACAAATGCAGTTTGACCTGTTCCACGCATACACGGTGGATGAACACACCATCCGCGTAATGCTCAAACTGGAGAGCTTCGCGAAAGAAGAGACGCGCCAGCGCCATCCGCTATGCGTCGATCTCTGGCCGCGGCTTCCCCATCCGGAACTGATCCTGATCGCCGCGCTGTTCCACGATATTGCGAAAGGACGCGGCGGCGACCATTCGGTACTGGGCGCGCAGGATATACTCACCTTCGCCGAACTGCACGGTTTGAACTCACGCGAAACGCAACTGGTCGCCTGGCTGGTGCGCCAACACCTGCTGATGTCAGTCACCGCCCAGCGCCGCGACATCCAGGATCCGGAAGTCATCAAGCAGTTTGCCGAAGAGGTGCAAACCGAAACACGGCTGCGTTTTCTGGTCTGCCTGACCGTCGCGGACATCTGCGCGACCAACGAAACCTTGTGGAATAGCTGGAAACAGAGCCTGCTGCGCGAGCTGTACTTCGCCACTGAAAAACAGCTCAGACGTGGAATGCAAAATACGCCGGATATGCGTGAGCGCGTGCGTCACCATCAGCTTCAGGCGCTGGCGCTGCTGCGAATGGACAATATTGATGAAGCCGCGCTGCACAAAATCTGGACCCGCTGTCGCGCTAACTATTTTGTTCGTCATAGTCCAAATCAGCTCGCCTGGCACGCACGCCATTTATTGCAGCACGATCTGAGCCAACCGTTAGTGTTGCTCAGTCCGCAAGCCACGCGCGGCGGAACCGAAATTTTTATCTGGAGTCCGGACAGACCCTATCTGTTTGCCGCCGTCTGCGCCGAGCTGGACAGGCGTAATTTAAGCGTCCATGACGCGCAGATCTTTACCACTCGCGACGGCATGGCAATGGATACGTTTATCGTTCTGGAACCAGACGGCAGCCCGCTGGCGGCGGATCGCCATGACGTTATTCGCACCGGTCTTGAACAGACCATTACGCAGCGTAGCTGGCAGCCGCCGCAGCCGCGTCGGCAACCGGCAAAGTTACGGCACTTTACGGTCGAAACGGAAGTCAATTTTTTGCCCACCCATACCGACAGAAAATCATTCATGGAATTGATCGCGCTCGATCAACCTGGTCTGCTGGCCAGGGTCGGACAAATTTTTGCCGATCTGGGAATTTCGCTTCATGGCGCCCGAATTACAACCATTGGTGAACGAGTAGAAGATTTATTCATAATCGCCACAGCGGATCGGCGCGCACTTAATAATGTGCTGCAACTTGAGGTGCAACAACGGTTGACAGCGGCCCTCAATCCAAACGATAAAGGGTAGTGTGTTTATTTATATGAAAGAGTTTAACAATGCAGCAGTTACAGAACGTTATTGAGACCGCTTTTGAGCGCCGCGCCGATATTACGCCGGTTAATGTAGATACCGTGACCCGAGAGGCGGTAAACCAGGTCATTTCTCTACTTGATTCCGGCGCGCTGCGTGTCGCAGAAAAAATCGACGGTCAGTGGGTCACTCACCAGTGGTTGAAGAAAGCGGTTCTGCTCTCTTTCCGTATTAACGATAACCAGGTTATCGACGGTGCGGAAAGCCGCTACTTCGATAAAGTCCCGATGAAATTCGCTGATTACGACGAAGCGCGTTTTCAGAAAGAAGGCTTCCGCGTCGTTCCGCCTGCAGCCGTTCGTCAGGGCGCATTTATCGCCCGCAACACCGTGCTGATGCCGTCTTACGTTAACATCGGCGCCTACGTTGACGAAGGCACCATGGTTGATACCTGGGCGACGGTGGGTTCCTGCGCGCAGATTGGTAAAAATGTTCACCTTTCCGGCGGCGTGGGTATCGGCGGCGTACTGGAGCCGCTGCAGGCTAACCCGACCATCATTGAAGACAACTGCTTTATTGGCGCGCGTTCTGAAGTCGTGGAAGGCGTCATTGTCGAAGAAGGTTCCGTCATTTCCATGGGGGTATACCTCGGCCAGAGCACCAAAATCTACGATCGCGAAACCGGTGAAGTTCACTATGGCCGCGTACCGGCGGGCTCCGTGGTCGTTTCCGGCAACCTGCCGTCAAAAGACGGTAAGTACAGTTTGTACTGCGCGGTGATCGTGAAAAAAGTCGACGCCAAAACGCGTGGCAAAGTGGGCATTAACGAATTACTGCGCACTATTGATTAAGCGAGTGAAAAGCGGGGGCGACAGCCCCCCTTTGCATTACGGCGAATGCGGTAACACGGTTTCCGGCGCAATCTTTGCCGCAAATGCCGAAGCCAACGCAGTCAAAACGACATAACCGGCAACCAAAGTCCAACTGTTATCATAGACTGCGCTTAACGCTTTAGCGATAAACGGCGTGAATCCCCCTGCCACAACCGCCCCCAACTGAGCGCCAATTGATGAACCGCTGTAGCGTACAGGCGGATGAAACAGTCCGGCGAAAAAAGAAGGTTGCACGGCATTCAGTGAATTATGACCAATGTTAATAAGCAGAACGTAGCCCATTGTCATCAGTATGAGCGAACGGCTTTCCAGCAGCCAGAAAAAGGGAAAAGCCATTGCCGCGACAAAAAGCGCGCCGAAAATATACACCTGACGGCAGCCACGCCGATCCGACATGATGCCAAATAGCACGTGCATGGGATACGCCAGCAGACAGGTGAACATTACAATGTACAGAATAGTCAGGCTGGCAATCCCAAGCTGCGTCGTCGCCCAGGAAACCGCGAAGACGGTGGCAAGAAAAAAGGGAACGCTTTCCGCAAAACGTAGAATTATAATCAGCAAAATGCTGCGCCATTGCTCTCGTACCACTTTGACCACCGGCCTTTCTTCTTTTTGCTGCCTATGATTAATGGCCTGCTGCTTTTTAAACGCACGGAAGACAGGCGTCTCATCCAGACGATGACGCATATATAATCCAGGCAGCACCAAAAGCGCACTGAGCAGAAAAGGAATACGCCATCCCCACAATAACAACGCCTCCTTCGGTAATTGGGTCACGACTATAAATGCGCCTGTCGCCAATAATTGTCCCGTGAGTCCTCCTGTTTGCGATAGCGCGCTTAACCGCCCCCGGTGCTTTCCAGCAGCATATTCCACGACCATTAACATGGCGCCTCCCCATTCGCCTCCAACCATAAATCCCTGCAGAAAACGCAGAATAACCAGTAAGGCAGGCGCCAGCGCGCCAATACTGGCGTAAGAAGGCAGGCAACCGATGAGAAACGTGACCGCGCCCATCCCCCCTAACGTGATTAATAACGTGTTTTTACGCCCAAGCGTATCTCCCCTGTTGCCAAAAAATAGCGCGCCCAGCGGCCGGGAAATAAATCCCACGCCGAAACTGGCAAAAGAAGATAACGTTGCAGTCAATGGGCTGGCGCCAGGGAAAAAAAGCGGGCCAAATACCAGCGCGCTTGCCAGGCCGTATAATAGAAAATCATAATATTCAATGGAGTTTCCTATCCAGGCGGAAATCACCACCCGGCGAATAGTAGCATTATACGTTCCGGACATAGACTCCGCCTCTCAAGGTTATCGACCACTACCTCCGGTCAATTTTCCACACTGACCTCAAACGCTTTCTCTATAAACGGAATATCGCGTTGAATTACTTAAACTATCAATAACCACCGCCCTTTTACTCATGACGTTGCCGAGACGTCTTCTGCGATCAACCGCGCTTTTTTTGTATCCATTGGTGGCGAAAAACCAACTTTTCGTTAATTATTCAAAAGTTATAGTGTGATGAAGGATACCGCTATGTATGACAATCTAAAAAGTCTGGGCATTACCAATCCTGAGGAAATCGATCGTTACAGCCTGCGGCAAGAAGCCAATAACGATATCCTGAAAATCTATTTTCAAAAGGATAGAGGTGAATTCTTTGCTAAAAGCGTGAAGTTTAAGTATCCACGCCAGCGTAAAACGGTGGTGGCCGATGGCATCGGTCAGGGTTATAAAGAAGTACAGGAGATTAGCCCTAACCTACGCTATGTGATTGACGAGCTGGACCAAATCTGCCAGCGCGACCGCTCAGAACTCGATCTCAAACGTAAGATCCTCGACGACTTGCGCCACCTGGAAAGCGTCGTCGCGAATAAGATCAGTGAAATCGAAGCCGATCTGGACAAGCTTACCCGCAAATAAAAAAGCTGCCGGGGCTTCATTTCGGGCCCCTCTCACTCTGCTGCTCCCTCTCATCCACCTCACGGCTACCACCATTTTTCATCACTATGCCTCACAGCGGCTCAATACATATCATTTCGTTATCCTGCTGTATTTATTAATAAAAATAAAAAGCTATGTTCATCCTCCCTATTTATGGAGGTTATATGACTCAGGAAATCACGCTAACATGTTATTCGCTGCCTGCGGCCCCCGGACTGGATAACATCAAATTTGAAAAGGGGCGCGAGCACGACCGCCAGGTGCTGGGATTTATTCTGCCAGCGAATACGCAGCTGCAAATCCGCCAGCCAAATAACAACGCCGGTAACGCCAGACTCCGTCTGCTGTGCAATGACTCAGCGTGTGAGAAATCGCTTACGCTGAACGGCAACTGGCAAACGATCAGCACAACGGTCGATTCCGTTCCCTTTATTGATACCCTCTTTTTTGCGCAGGGCGGCGAGTTTTCGGTGATCTACCGACAGCCAACCAGCAATAAAAATTTGCCACACTGGCGTAAGGGGCAATCCGAAGACGCTTTTTTCCAGACCTGGGAAGAACAGGCGTCGCCTTTTGCCCTGCTGGAACTGGACCGCGTGCGTTTTCTGCTGCCCTGGGCGGATCGCGCTAATGTCATCAACGCCGGTATCACCGCGCTGGATGCCTACTATACGCGAGTGATCGACGCCTATAATGACTGGACTGGTCTCAGCGATAGCCCTGCTTCGCCGCTTAATCAAAATGTCGCTAACCGCTATTTTATTAAAGCGGATAAACACGGCGTCGGCGCGGCTTATTATCTCCCCTGGTGGTGCGCGCAAACGGCTGCAACATTAAGCCAGGGGTGGATCGATAATGTCGCCACGCAGTGGACGATTCTGCATGAAATCGGTCACGGCTATCAGGGCGTCTTTATGAATGACGTCGACCTGCCAGTCGGTGAGGTGTGGAACAACATTTACGCCGCGTTTTTCCAGCAGCTTAATCTGAACCAGGGGAACCATCTTTATACCGACGGCTGGCTCTACAATTACGGACGGCAGTCTGAGCAGGAATTGCAATTCATTACCTATCTGCGGAATCGCACGCCGGTTAGCGCCTGGGGCGTCCGCCCCCGCCTGCAATTTCTGATGCTGATGTTATTTAAAGGCGGAACAGAAGCCTTCCGGGTGTTTAACCAGAACTACCGCGAGCTGGGTGCTGACGAAAACTTTTTGCCCTGCGAGCATCGCCTGACCGATCTGCTGGCGGACGCCATCGCCACAGCCTCAGGTTATGACGTCGCGCCGTTTATTCAGCTGTGCGGCTTACCGGTCGATGCGTTCACCCGCGAGCAGATCGCCGCACAGGCGGTAAAACCCGTCTGGCCGCTTTACGATCTGCTGCCGGAGCGCGAATGGGAAAGCGCGCGCCAACAGTTAGGGCTGGACTCTTTTGTCTGGCTGGTTGAAAACGCCGAGCTGGCGGCGCTGAACAAAACGGGAACGCTCACGCTAACGCTGAATATCGATCAGCCGGAGCAACTTTATGGACGCGTCTTAACGCTACACGACAACGCCGGCAGCACATATACATTGCCCGTCAACGACAGTACGCTCACGTTAACTCCCCTGCCCATTGGCATTTACCATCTCACCCTGCCCAAAGGGCGATCGCAGAAATACCGCCCGGACACGGACTATGTGGTTATCCGCGAAGGGGAAAACGCACTTACCGTTAATTTCACCGCCTTGCAGGACAGCGCCGCGCATAACGAGCAGTTGATTTTCCTCGGCTACGGTGACATGCCCTTCGCCCGTTTAGCCGTGGATCATGAGGCCAGACAATTAGTTCTGGATATCACGAACGCCACGCCGCACAGCTACTTCGCGAATACGTTATACGCCAGCATAACGGTGTTAACCGCCAGCGGCGAAAAGGTTTTTGAACGTAAGATGAACGGAACAAACTGCGCCACCGGAAAAATTGTGGTGCCGTTTAGCGACCACTACCACCTTTATCTTTATCATGCCGAGCCTGGCCGCCTGAAAGCCTCGCCGGGCTATCTGACATTGGTCTCGTCGACGAAATATCAGTTACTGCGTCTTGATAGCGAAGGGCTTTATCATTTTTCGCTCAACAACGATCCTGTCGCAGATCTCCAGGCTATGTTTATCCATCGCGCAGATGCTATCCGCGCCTGCCCTTCATTAATGGCGCAACCTTATGCCGCTTGCAAAAACGATCTCTGGCTGATGCTCTCCCACATTGAAGAGCCGACCCGTAGCGCGTTAATGCGCGACAGCGTTGATGTGCTGCCGGCGGATAACAGCGAGCCGGGCGAAGGCATCGGTAAAGGCGTGACGTTGCAGTTACGCGGACAAGGCGACAGAACGTTTTGCCAGCTTGCTTACGATAATCGGCAACAGCGCATGACAATAGAAACACAGGCCGATCAGCCTCATCCTTACTATACCGCGACATACAGCACGCTCACGGTGAAGGAGGAGTCCGGCGAGGTTATCTATAGCCGTCATTATGATGGCATCACCCACTATCCAGCCGATAGCGATACGGTTGTTTTGCAAGCGGGAATGTACATTGAGCTCTTCCATGACGAACCTTACCGTTGCAGCGCCATCAATGAAACGACCGGGCAAAACGTCACGCTGAAAAAACACAACCGCTGGCGCGTGGTGAGCGATGGGCTGGAGGTCGACTCACCGGAACAAACGGAAGAGAAAAATACCTCCGATGCTGCCGCATTATATGGCGATAAATTCAGCTGGCAGCTTATTGGCAAGGAAGAAAATGGTTTTGCCAGTATGGAAATAGACATCCGTGCGCAACAATTTATCTTTACCGCATACCCAATTGCGCCGCATAGCGACTTCGCAACGGAATATGCGGCAGTGACGATTTATAATACGCGCGGTACGGTGGTTTACCGTCAGTCGATAAAAGGTTCGGTGCAGCTTGGCGGCTATACTGACGTCTGCGGGCTGGATGAGGATTATACGATTGAGGTCTTTCATGCCGAGGGCGCAGACCAGTCGGTTATCCGCAACCCGCTCAATGGCGAAAGCTGGCCGCAGCCGCAACACGTGATCTGGCAGGTCACGGCGCGGGGATTGCAGCGCCTGACCACGAATTAACCCCACCCCATCACAGCGTCTTCGGGCGCTGTGAGATTACGTTGTCGAATGGCGGTTTTGCCTAATCCGGCCTACTACTTCGCCCAAGTCCCCTGGTCTGGTCAGCGAAGCGCCGCCGGACTTAACGCTGTTCATCCAGTTGTAGCGCCACATACAGCAACAGCCGATCGTCAAAATTTCCCAAATCCAGCCCGGTCAGTTCCGAAATACGATTTAGCCGATATTCCAGCGTGTTACGATGAATAAACAGCGCCTTAGAGGTCGCCAGCGGCTGGACATTATGGCGAAACCACGCCGTCAGCGTCCGACGTAATAATCCGTTGTTATCCATCGCTTTGAGTTTTACCAGCGGGCGCGCCAGCTCATTGGCCTGCCAGCCGCCACGCAGGCTATCTAACAGAACCGGCAGCATCAAATCCTGATAAAAATAGCTGCGGCTTTCTGGCATCCGCTGTTTGCCGACCATCATCGTGGTGCGCGCCGTGCGGTATGAGCGTGCAATACTGCCCGGCCCGGTAAAGTAATTGCCCAGCGCCACGCGAAAACGTAGCTGACCATTCTCTTTCATTCGCGAGATAAGCTGCTCTACGCGCTTACGATGATCTTCAGCATCCCAACGACCAAACGAGTTTAAAGCGGGTTTGAGCACCACCATCTCGGTGAGAGACACAATGGCTATCAGGTTGTTACGCTCCGGCGTGGTAAGCGCATTCTGCAACTGCTGAAGTTCCGCCATTGCGCTATCGACGCCAAGCTGGCCGCTATCGACTTCCACCACCGCCGCCACACGTGGCTGGTTCAAATCGATCCCCAAACGCTGCGCCCATTCCACCAGCGCCGGCGTATTTTCTTCGGCCTGAATCAGGTTCATCACCAGCTCTTCGCGCAAACGGCTATCCTGCGCCAAAAGGTGCATTAACCGCGACTGCTCCAGCATCATTTCGGCAGTCATACACACCAGTTCGCCATATTTACGCAGATGCTCTGGTTCGCCGGTGAGACCGATCACGCCGACAATTTCGCCCTCAAGGCGTAAGGGAAGATTAATCCCCTGACGTACCCCGTGCAGGTGTCGCGCCACGGCGTCGTCGATATCCACAACCCGGCCCTGCGACAGCACTAACAGCGCGCCTTCGTGCAATTCACCAATACGTTCCCGATCGCCGCTGCCGATAATACGCCCGCGGGCATCCATTACGTTGATATTGGTATCGATGATGCGCATAGTGCGCGCCACGATATCCTGCGCCATTTTGGTATCAAGATGCCAGCCAGCCATAAATCCCTCCTGTGAGCAGAGCACAAGCATAAGGAAGATGACAAGTCTCGACATTGTGCAAATGCACAAAACGGTGCAAATAAGTATGGAGTTGTGGGGGGTTTCACAGAAAAGTGTTGCCCCCTTCCATGGCGGAAGGGGACAAAGGTGATTACTGCATCAGCAAATAAATAGAACTATCACCACGCTGAATATTCAGCGCCAGCACCGACGGCTTGCTGTCGAGAATTTTACGCAGCTCGGCGATATTTTTCACCGGCTGCTGGTTAGCGCCGATAATGACATCGCCTTTTTTGAGGCCAATTTGCGCGGCGGGTGAATTCGCTTTCACGCTGCTCACCACAACGCCTTTATCCTGGCCTTTATTGCTCATTTCAGCGCCTTCAATCCCGCTGAAGATGGTGCTGGAATCAACCTGACTCTGGCTGCTCTGCTGCAGTTCCAGATTAACCGTAATCGCTTTACCTTCACGCAGCAGACCGAGGCTGATTTTGCTGCCGACCGGCATAGTGCCGACCTGAGCGCGCAGCGCCGCAAAGCTGCTGATCGGTTTACCGTTCAGCGAGGTAATGACATCCCCGGCTTTGATACCCGCTTTCGCCGCGGACGAATTCGGCATCACCTGGCTGACGAACGCGCCACGCTGGGCGTCGACTTTCATCGCTTTCGCCAATTCGGAATTCAGCTCAGTCCCCATGATCCCCAGTTCGCCGCGTTTCACCTGGCCGTATTCCACCATCTGCGACGTCAGGTTTTTCACCATGTTACTGGGGATAGCGAAGCCGATACCGATGTTGCCGCCGTCCGGCGCCAGAATCGCGGTGTTAATACCGATCAGCTCACCGTTCAGGTTCACCAGCGCGCCGCCGGAGTTACCGCGGTTAATCGCGGCGTCGGTCTGAATAAAGTTCTCGTAATTTTCTACGTTCAGGCCGCTACGCCCCAGCGCCGAAACGATACCTGACGTCACCGTTTCGCCCAGACCAAACGGGTTACCAATAGCGACGGTATAATCCCCCACGCGCAGCGCGTCGGAGTCCGCCAGCTTAATCGCCGTCAGGTTCTTCGGATTCTGAATTTGAATCAGCGCGATATCAGAACGTGGATCTTTGCCCACCACTTTAGCATCGAATTTACGTCCATCGCTAAGCTGTACTTTAATCACGCTGGCGTTATCAACCACGTGGTTGTTGGTAACGACGTAGCCCTTTGCGGCGTCAATAATTACGCCGGAGCCCAGCGCCATGAATTTCTGTTGTTGACCGCCGTTGCCGCCGTTACCGCCGCCCTGGCAGAACGGAGAATTCTGGAACGGAGAACCGTCCTGGCAGAACGGGGAGTCATCGCCAAAGAACTGCTGGAAATTACGCGGCATACGCGGCGTATTCACCGTGGTGCTACCTTCTACATTAATACTGACCACCGATGGCATCACTTTTTCGAGCATCGGTGCCAGGCTTGGCATCTGCTGGGCAGTCATTGCTGAAGAGGACGTTTCAGCCGCCGTGGCAGACAGAGGCGACAATGCCAAACCTAAACTCAGAGCCAGTGCACTCATTGCTAATGTGGTTTTTTTCATGTGTTTCAATCTCGATTAACAGGTAACGCAAAATTGCTGTGTACGTCAGATTCATTTTATAACGCGAAGTTCCGGAACAAAGTTTCTGGAAAAAGTAAAAATTTATTGTCCATCTTTACAAAAGTCCATTTACTGTTCGACCGCCATCAAACGCCGATATTCATCCCATGCGTAAAGGTCAGTCATCCCGCTGATATAATCCTGAATCAACCGACAGCGATAATAATATTCCAGTACCGGGTACTCCGCCGAATCCGTAGGTAATTTACTGACGACTTCCACGTAGGCCAAACGATGGCGCGTAGAAAGTTTCTGAAATAAGCGCGATTCTATGGGGAAGCGTTTCAACCGTTCTTTTTCCACCAGCTCGCGAAAGTCGTTAAGCGACAAACTTAATAGCGGCTGATAGATATCTAATAACCCGCTGATCACCCGGTATCCCTGTAGTTCAAGCTGTTCTACATCCGGATGGCTAAACACATGTTCAACCGCCACATTCTTATAGAGTTCAAGCAGGCGGCTAAAACCGCTGGCATCTTCCAGCAACGCCTGATTGAAGGTACCGGCAAAAATCTGCGGCAAATTATCAATAAAACGCTGAGCGGCATAGGGCACCAGTTTATTTAATGTATTTACCCGTAAATACATAAAAAACTGATCTTCGGTACTGCGGCTTAATGTATTGGCGCGTGATTTTTCCCACGCATTTCCTACCACCAGCTCAAACAGCGAATCCTTCTCATGGTGGCCCCACGCGTGATATAAATGGTGGTAAAGCTGCTCAACGCTAAAGATTCTTTTCTCTACCGCGTCTTCAAGATCGGCAACACAATAAGAAATATCATCTGCGGCTTCCATAATCCACGTTAATGGAAAGCGACTGTAAGGCGCTAACTGCAGTTCTTTACGTAACCTCGCAATATACTTCTCTTCAGAAAGATAATAGCCCGGTTTCTTCATTAAATAGCGATGGGAATCCGGCACCGGCCCTCGCCACCATGCCGGACGGGTATATTTTAAAATTCCGCCAACCTGCGCCCAGGTAAGATTCATCCGCATGAGCGTATGTACCAGACGAATTCCCTGTGCATTGCCTTCAAAATGGCAGATATCCTGACGTACCTTGCGGCGAATATCGTTCAGATTTTCTTCGCCTTCCTGTAACCGTAGCGAGGAAACCACACAGCGATCATGCGTGAGCGGCTGACTTTCCGCATCTTCCGGATGCAGCCGCTGACGAAACCAGTCATTGATCGCCGCCTCGCCAAAATGACCGAACGGCGGATTACCGATGTCGTGCATCAGGCAGGCCATTTCCACAATACTTTCAAAGGGACCGGTCAGCGCATCCAGACCGTACTCCTCCAGTCGGTTTTGCTCTTTCAGGCGGCTTAAAATCTCTTTCGCGATATAACGCCCTACCTGCTGCACCTCCATCGAATGCGTCAGGCGAGTACGCACCGCGGCATTGCGCTCCAGCGGGAAAACCTGCGTTTTTTGCTGCAAACGGCGTATAGCCGGAGAGTTGATAATCCGCCCGCGATCGCTTTCAAAAATCCGCAGGATCTCATGTTCCGTCTTTACGCCCTGCGGTGAACGATAACGACGATGCCAGTTAATTTTATTTCGGAAATCGATCGATGCCATATCCTCTCCCCGCCTGAGAAATGCGCTTCCCCATAAGCGCATGATAAACTATGCCCTCAAAACTGACTTATCGCGAGTAAATCTATGAAAATCGGCATCATTGGCGCAATGGAAGAAGAAGTTACGCTGCTGCGTGACAAAATTGACAACCGTCAGACGATTACTCTGGGCGGCTGCGAAATTTACACCGGCCAGTTGAACGGCACCGAAGTGGCGTTGCTGAAATCTGGTATCGGTAAAGTCGCGGCGGCGCTGGGCGCAACGTTGCTTCTGGAGCACTGCAAACCGGACGTGATCATCAATACCGGTTCCGCAGGCGGTCTGGCGTCCACGCTGAAGGTCGGCGATATCGTCGTCTCTGACGAAGCGCGTTACCACGACGCTGATGTGACCGCTTTCGGCTATGAATACGGGCAATTACCGGGCTGTCCGGCCGGATTTAAGGCCGATGATAAACTGATCGCCGCCGCGGAATCCTGCATCAGAGAGCTGAATCTGAACGCGGTACGCGGCCTTATTGTTAGCGGCGACGCGTTTATTAACGGCTCCGTCGGGCTGGCAAAAATTCGGCATAACTTCCCCGACGCGGTCGCCGTAGAGATGGAAGCCACCGCTATCGCACACGTCTGCTATAACTTCAACGTGCCGTTCGTGGTGGTACGCGCTATTTCTGACGTGGCCGATCAGCAATCGCACCTCAGCTTTGACGAATTCCTCGCGGTGGCGGCGAAACAGTCGACTCTGATGGTCGAGACGCTGGTACAGAAACTGGCGCATGGCTAAGCAAATGTTCAGGGCGCTGGTCGCCCTGCTGCTTACGCTCCCGGTGTGGCTTTACGCTGCGCCGCGCGTCATTACCCTCTCTCCCGCCAATACGGAGCTCGCTTTTGCCGCCGGGATTACGCCCGTTGGCGTCAGCAGCTATTCCGACTACCCGCCCGAAGCGCAAAAAATAGAACAGGTCTCTACCTGGCAGGGAATGAATCTGGAACGCATTGTGGCGCTGAAGCCGGATCTGGTCGTCGCCTGGCGCGGCGGTAATGCGGAACGCCAGGTAAACCAACTGACGTCATTAGGTATTAAGGTCATGTGGGTGGACGCGGTAACCATCGAACAGATCGCCGACACGCTCCGTCAACTGGCCGCCTGGAGCCCGCAGCCGGAAAAGGCTCAGCAGGCAGCGCAGACATTGCTAAACGAGTACGCCGCGCTCAACGCCGAGTATGCCGGTAAAGCTAAAAAGCGCGTCTTTCTTCAGTTTGGCATGAATCCTCTGTTTACCAGTGGTAAAGGGTCTATTCAACATCAGGTTTTGACGACCTGCGGCGGAGAAAACGTCTTTGCTGACAGCCGCGTGCCGTGGCCGCAAGTCAGCCGTGAGCAGGTGCTGGCAAGGCATCCCCAGGCTATTATCGTGGCCGGAAAAGCGGGCGAAATTCTCAAAATTGAACAATACTGGGGAAACCTGCTAAAAATTCCGGTTATTCCGCTTAACAGCGACTGGTTTGAACGCGCAAGCCCGCGTATTATCCTCGCCGCAAAACAACTCTGTAATGCGCTTTCACAGGTGAATTAGAGCCTGTCTTACCAGGCTCCCAGTGGGGATTCGACAATGCTCGTCTATTGGCTGGATATTGTAGGCACGGCTGTATTTGCTATCTCTGGCGTGTTGCTGGCCGGGAAATTACGTATGGACCCGTTCGGCGTCCTGGTGCTCGGCGTCGTTACTGCCGTCGGCGGCGGGACAATCCGCGATATGGCGCTGGATAACGGCCCGGTATTCTGGGTTAAAGATCCTACCGATTTGGTCGTCGCCATGGTCACCAGTATGCTGACCATCCTGCTGGTTCGCCAGCCAAGACGTCTGCCGAAATGGATGTTGCCGGTACTGGATGCGGTCGGGCTGGCGGTGTTTGTCGGCATTGGGGTGAATAAAGCCTTCCTCGCTGAAACGGGGCCATTAGTGGCAGTCTGTATGGGCGTGATTACCGGCGTCGGCGGCGGGATTATTCGCGATGTTCTGGCACGCGAGATTCCCATGATCCTACGCACCGAAATCTATGCCACGGCCTGTATTATCGGCGGGATTGTTCACGCCACCGCGTTTTATACGTTTTCAGTACCGCTGGAAAGCGCCAGCATGATGGGTATGGTCGTCACGCTGTTCATTCGGCTGGCGGCCATTCGCTGGCATTTGAAATTGCCGACGTTTGCACTGGATGAAAACGGACGTTGATATTGTTTTGCCCGATGGCGCTACGCTTATCGGGCCTACAGGAAAGATGTTGTAGGCCGGATAAGACGCTCGCGTCGCCATCCGGCACAACGAACAGCAATCAAATGCTGAAGGAAGAGCCACACCCGCAGGTACTTTTCGCATTCGGGTTGGTTACAATGAAGCGGGAACCTTCCAGACCTTCGGTATAATCCACCGAACCACCCACCAGATACTGCAAACTCATCGGGTCAACCACCAGGCCAACGCCCTGTTTTTCGATGGTCATATCCCCTTCGTTCACCTGATCGTCAAAGGTAAAACCATACTGGAAGCCGCTGCAACCACCGCCGGTGATATACACGCGCAGTTTCAGATTCGGATTATCTTCGTCAGCGATAAGACTTTTTACTTTATTCGCTGCTGCGTCGGTAAACTGCAGCGGCAGCGCTACGTCATCACTCATATTTTGCTCCAAACGACATCGGTAATTGGATAAATTTTCACCCAATATTGGCAGTCATTATCTAATACCCTGGTAATTCGTTCAAGTATTCTCGCCCGCAGGCGCATTCTGGTTTTTCGCCGCCTGTTCCGCATCCTGCTTCGCCAGAGTGCGCGCCAGGATGGTTGAGTATAACGGTTTCCCGCCCAAAAACTGGGCTAATAGTGTCGCGCCAAGACAGGTGATAATCATTGGCAAAATGAGCTGGTAGTTATCGGTCATCTCCAGCACCAGCACAATCCCCGTCAGCGGGGCGCGCACCGACGCCGCCATCAGCGCCCCCATCCCGGCAATCGCAAAGGTACCGGCCTCCAGGTGATACTGCGGAAAAAGCACTGCCGCCGCCATACCGAAGGCCGTACCAAGCAGCGTTCCCAGCGCCAGCATCGGGGCGAAAATGCCCCCCGGCGCGCCGGAAGAAAAGCAAAGCAGCGTCGTGACCACCCGGGTAATAAAGATGAACAGCAGTAGCCCGACGCTAAAATTACCTGCCGCGGCGATAGGAATAAGGTTAAATCCGCCGCCTGCCGCTTCCGGCTCAATCAACCCCAGAATACCGCACAGGCCGCCGATCGCGCCGCCCATAAGCACCCATTTTTTAATTTCGCCGCCATGAAAGCGCTGAAACATATCCTGGGTACGCAGCACCAACGAATTAAATACCGGCCCGACGCAGCCAAAAATAATACCGAGGATAAGGTATAACCACAGCGTGTTAACCGGCGCATCAGACAGTTTGCCGACTTCAATAATCGGCGCTTCGCCGTTAAATATGCGGAACACAATGCTCGACATGATGACGCCGGTAAACACCGCTTTAATCGAAATCAGGTTGTAGCGAAACTGCGGGCGCATCTCTTCAATAATAAACAGGATACCTGCCAGCGGCGCGTTAAACGCCGCAGAGAGCCCCGCCGCCGCGCCGGTCGCCAGCAACGTATGCCGCGCTTCGGCGCTGCGCATACGAAAAACATCCAGCACCATGCGCCCCAGGTTGCCCCCGATTTGTACCGTTGGCCCTTCGCGCCCTAATACCATTCCTGCGCCCAACGTCCCCATCCCGCCGATAAACTTCACCGGCAACACGCGCCACCAGCGCACCGGACGTAACTCCTCCAGCGCGCCTTCAATTTCCGGGATACCCGAGCCGCCGGCTTCCGGCGCAAATTTTCGTACCAAAAAGTAGCCGACCATCGCCAGTAACGCCGAAAGGATAAAGGCCAGCGGCCAAAGCAAAAACGCATGGTCCGCGACCTGAACCAGCGCGCCAATGCGCATGTTTTGTACCCAGGAAACCGCCTTTTCAAAGGCGACGCCAACCAGTCCGGTAAGCGTGCCGACAACGGCCGCCATGAACAGGATGGCCAGCGGCGTTTTATCCCGCTGCATTAACCGGCGAATCTGATCTCTGCGCCGTAAGCGCACAATTTGCTGAGCTAAAAAGGTGGAAGTGTCTGTTTTCATCAGAAGATCATTAATTGGTAATACAAATCTAAAGTCGGCATTCTACTCGCCAACGCCGTGAAAATCCCCTGCAAATCGTATTGTTTCAAATGCGTAAAACTTTCATAACCTTCTCTGAATAACTTAGAATAGCGGGTATTCACTTTTTCTACGAACCAGGAATCTTTCCATGAGTAAGTCTGAAAATCTCTATAGCGCGGCCCGCGAGCTGATCCCCGGCGGTGTGAACTCCCCTGTTCGCGCCTTCACTGGCGTGGGCGGCACCCCGCTGTTTATCGAAAAAGCGGACGGCGCGTATCTGTACGATGTCGATGGCAAAGCGTATATCGACTATGTCGGTTCCTGGGGGCCAATGGTACTGGGGCATAACCACCCGGCTATCCGCAATGCGGTGATCGAAGCTGCGGAGCGCGGTTTAAGCTTCGGCGCGCCAACCGAAATGGAAGTGAAAATGGCGGAACTGGTCACCAACCTGGTGCCGACCATGGACATGGTGCGCATGGTGAACTCCGGTACCGAAGCGACCATGAGCGCTATTCGCCTGGCGCGTGGTTTTACTGGCCGCGATAAGATTATCAAATTCGAAGGCTGCTACCACGGCCACGCAGACTGTCTGCTGGTCAAAGCCGGTTCTGGCGCGCTGACGCTCGGTCAGCCGAACTCACCGGGCGTGCCGGCAGATTTCGCGAAACATACGCTGACCTGCACTTATAACGATCTGGCGTCAGTGCGCGCGGCGTTTGAACAATATCCGCAGGAAATCGCCTGTATCATCGTCGAGCCGGTGGCGGGCAATATGAACTGCGTCCCGCCGCTGCCGGAATTCCTGCCAGGTCTGCGCGCCTTGTGCGATGAGTTCGGCGCGCTGCTGATTATCGACGAAGTGATGACCGGTTTTCGCGTAGCGCTGGCCGGAGCCCAGGATTACTACGGCGTCGTGCCGGACCTGACCTGTCTGGGTAAAATCATCGGCGGCGGGATGCCGGTAGGCGCGTTTGGCGGTCGTCGCGATGTAATGGATGCGCTGGCGCCGACGGGCCCGGTTTACCAGGCGGGCACCCTTTCCGGCAACCCGATTGCGATGGCGGCCGGTTTCGCCTGCCTGAATGAAGTCGCCCAGCCCGGCATTCATGAAACGCTGGATGAGCTCACCACCCGTCTGGCGGAAGGTTTGCTGGAAGCTGCCGAAGAAGCGAATATTCCGCTGGTCGTCAACCACGTCGGCGGCATGTTCGGGATTTTCTTCACCGACGCTGAGAGCGTAACCTGCTATCAGGACGTGATGGCGTGCGACGTTGAACGCTTTAAGCGTTTCTTCCACCTGATGCTGGAGGAAGGCGTGTATCTGGCGCCATCGGCGTTTGAGGCGGGTTTTATGTCGGTCGCACACAGCATGGACGACATTAATAGTACTATTGACGCCGCGCGCCGGGTGTTTGCGAAATTGTAAAGGATGAATTGCCGGGTGACGATTACCCGGCCTACATTCTACGCCGTAGGCCGGATAAGGCATTTATGCCGCCATCCGGCAAACTCAGCGGCTCTGTTTACGTAGCAAATAGATAAAGTACGGCGCGCCAATAAAGCTTGAAAGCAGTCCCGCCGGGATCTGATACGGAAATAGCGCCATCCTGCCGCACCAGTCGGCAAAGACCAGTAAAACGCCCCCTGCCAGCGCCGAGATGACCATATGCGGCATCGTCCGGCGAAAACCGAGCATCCGCGCAATATGCGGCGCCATCAGTCCAACGAAACTCAGCGGCCCAATGGTCATCGTCGCAGTTGCCGTCAAACAAGCCGCCAACGCCAGCAGCGCGATACGCGACGGCGTAAGCGCCATGCCCACCGCGCGCGCGGCATCGCCGCCCAGTGGCAAAATCGTTAACCAGCGGCGACACAACGGCACAATTGCCAGCAAAATCACCATCACGATCGCGGTTCGCGTAACCTGCCCGCCAGTGGCGTTATAGGTAGATCCTGCGATCCAGGTCAACACTTCCGCCATCCGCGGGTCGCCGCTCGCCTGGAGCATCATTAGCAGCATGGTAAACGCGGTGCTGAGCGCCATCCCCGCCAGCAACATCCGTTGTGGCGAGAAACCGCCGCGTCCGGCGGCTAACATAATAATCAGCAGTGTCGCCGCCGCGCCCAGGCTTCCGGCGGGCAGTAGCCAACCGAAGGCATTCCCCGGCACCAAAAACAGCATCAACACCACGCCAAACGCGGCTCCGGAACTGATCCCCAGCACTTCCGGACTGGCCATTGGATTACCGGTCAGACGCTGAATAATGCAGCCCGCCACCGCCAGCATGACGCCCGCCATTAACGCCGCCAGTATCCGCGGCCAGCGCCACGGCATCAGTTCCTCAAGCAGCGTTCCGCTCGCCCACGTCCAGCCGTGCGCGTCGCGACCAAAAGAGAGCGCGACCCATGTTGCCAGTAGCAGGAGCGCGCCACCGGCAACGGCAAAAGCGAGGACATGCCGACGTTCCGCCGCCACACGATCGCTGGCGTTCATATCCGGCGTGCTCATGCTTTTAAGCCGCGGCAGCAGCCACAGGAGCAGCGGCGCGCCGATTAGCGCCGTCACTGAACCGGTGGAAACTTCCATCCATACGCGGGTGAGCCAAAGGATAATCTGATCGGATAGCCACAAAATAAGCGCCCCAATGAGCGGCGCCAGCATCAGGCGCGCCAGCAGACATCTTGCGCCAAGCATTTTCGCCAGCAGCGGCGCAAACAGGCCGATAAAACCGATAATGCCCACCGCGTTGACCAGCAGCGCGCTCAACACAATCGCCAGCGACAGCGCCGCCAGACGCGCTAAAGACAGCGCCAGCCCCAGATTACGCGCAACGCCGTCATCCAGCCCCATCAGCGTCATCGGGCGTAACAACAATAACGTGAGCATCACACCGCCCAGCAACTGCGGCCACAGACGCTGCACGCCGCTCCAGTCGGTTTGCGTCAGCGTTCCGGTGCTCCATAAAAACATGCTTTGCAACTGATCGTGGTGGAAAATCACCAGTAACTGGTTGATTGCGCCACAATAGAGGCTAACCACCAGCCCGGCGAGGATCAGGGTCACTGGCGACAGACGTTTGCCCCACGCCACGCCGAACACCAGCGCGCCGACGATACAGGCTCCCGTCAGGGCGGCAAACTGCGTCGCCAGCGCGCCGGGAATCGCCCATAGCGTAGTCACCGTGATCCCCAATTGCGCGCCGGTCGCCACGCCCAGCGTGGTCGGTTCCGCCAGCGGGTTACGCAATACTTGCTGGAACAGGACGCCTACCAGCCCAAGCCCCGCGCCCACCAGCAGCGAAATCGCCAGTCTTGGCAACAGGCTGTAATGAAAAATCATCTGCTCAATGATGTCGATATCCGGTGACCAGATAGCCTGTTGCCACTGACTGCGCGGTAGCGCAACGGAGAAGTTACCCCATGTTAGCCAGCAAGCGGCAACAAACAGCGCCAATAACAGCAACGCCGGATGGCGGCTTCGCCTTATCCGGCCTACAAAGCGCCCGAACCGTAGGTCGGATAAGGCGCTTTTCGCGCCGCCCTCCGGTATTTCACGTTTTCTGCTCACGCTTTGCCTCCCAACACGTTATCCAGGATGCGGACAAAATGCATCGTGGAGAGGGTCGCGCCATAGAACCAAACGGCGGGCACCCGGTGAAAGCGCCCGGCGCGGACAAACGGCATGGCCTGCCACAGCGGCGTTGCCATCAGCGCGTTCATATCGGTGCTATTCCCGTGATCGAAGCAGATCACATCCGCTTCTTTATACATCGCCAGCCGATCGATGCTGACCGCCGTACTGCCCCAAAAGTTGGTTTCACCCTGCCAGGCATTGACAATGCCATACTCGTCCAGCACCTCCTGGAACAGGCAATTCGGGCCGAGCACCAGCATATGCCGTGGATCGATAAGCGTCGTCATCAGTAACGGACGCCCCCCGCGGCGGATAAAATGCGGCTTCTGGCTGGCGATGAAGCGATCGTATTGCGCCAGATGTTTTTCTGCCGCAGCTTCCAGATTCAGCGTCTGCGCCAGTTCAACCAGCGAGCGTCGGGCCACCGCCAGCGGCTTTTTGCCGTCGCTAAAATCGAACCCGCGCCCCGGCGCGATCCGCGCCAATTTTTCCGGCGAGGGTCCGTAACCTGCCGACCAGACCATAAACGACGGCTTCATCTCTGTCAGCAGTTCGAGATTGGGTTCAGTACGAAGACCCACATCAATCACCGAATCCGGCAACGGCGGTTCGCTAACCCACAGCTTATAATTTGGCACGTCCGCCACGCCATAAGGCGTAATACCGAGCGCCAGCAGCAGCTCAACCGGCAGCCACTCCAGCGCCACAATCCGGCGGGGATCGATAGCGGCAGCCTGCGCCGTATTCATTTGCCACAGCAGCGGCGAGAGCGCCATCGCCGTTAATAAACGGCGGCGAGTAAGAGGATATAAATCACGCATTAATACACAAAACTCACAGGTGCCGCGCCCGCTGGATGCGGAAGGATACCCATCGGGATACCGTAAATCTGCTCCAGCGTGTCACTGCGCATCAGTTCCGCAGGCGTTCCTTGCGCAATCATTTCACCGCCGCGTAGCGCGACTAAATAATCACAGTAGCGGGCCGCCATGTTGATATCGTGCAGCACCGCAACCACCGTCAGCCCGCGCTGCTGGCTTAAACGATGCACCAGCGCCAGCACGTCAACCTGATGGGCGATATCCAGCGCTGACGTCGGCTCATCCAGCAGCAGACAACGGCTGTCCTGCGCGACCAGCATGGCAATCCACGCGCGCTGGCGCTCGCCGCCGGAAAGACTGTCTACCAGACGATGCGCCAGCAGTTTTAAGCCGACCAGCGTAATCGCCTCGTCTACTTTTTCCCGGTCCGCGACGCCAAAGCGCCCCAGCGCGCCGTGCCACGGATAGCGGCCAATCGCTACCAGTTCGCGCACCGTCATTCCTTCCGCCTGCGGCAATTGTTGAGGCAGATAGGCAACTTTGCGGGCAAACGCCTTGCTGCTCCAGCTCGCCAGCGGCTGATTGTCGAGCAGAATATCCCCTTCGGAAGGCGGCTGATGGCGGCCCAGCATTTTTAACAGCGTGGATTTACCGGAACCATTATGGCCGATAAGTCCGGTGACGCGACCTGCGGGAAACGTTAACGAGAGAGGGTGTAAAAGCGTGCGGCCCGGCACACGAAAGGCGACGCTTCGCAGCGCAAAGGTGGTATCGGAATGAATGTGGTTTTCCTGCATCGCAGCCAACTTGTAAAACGGGCACGGCAAGCCGTGCCCAAAAAGAAATTAGAAACGGAAGGTTGCCGTTGCAACGACCTGACGTTCTGCGCCCCAGAAACAGCCGTAGGTCTGGAAGCAGCTGGCGACGTATTCGCGGTCGAGCAGATTATTGACATGAAGGGCAACGTTGGAGCCTGCCATGCCTACGCGCGCAAGGTCATAACGTACCAATGCATCGACAACCGTATAACTCCCTACTTTAAAGGAGTTTGCCGGATCGCCATAGCTTGACCCCGTGAAACGCCCGCCAGTCCCCAGCGTTAAACCGGACAATGGACCATCAAAGAAAGTGTAATCGCCCCACAACGACGCCATATGCTTTGGTACCTGTGCTGGAGTATTACCTTTATAAGTCGTATCCGTCGTGTATTCGGCGTCAGTATAGGTGTAAGAACCCACGACGTTGATGCTTGCAGAAAGCGCCGCTTTCGCTTCTAATTCCACGCCGCGGGCGCGAATTTCACCGCCTTCAACCGAGAAGAAAGACCCCGCCGGATCAGCCATCAGGTTGTTGGTTTTGGTCAACTGATAGACCGCACCGGTAATGACTATCGGCCGATCATTCGGTACATATTTAACCCCCGCTTCATACTGCTTACCTTTCGAAGGTGCAAATATTTTCCCGTTCTCTCCCGTCTGTGAAGCCGGCTCAAACGACTCACTATAACTGAAGTAAGGCGTTATTCCATTATCAAACAGATAGTTAACACCACCACGCCAGGTAAACTGCTTATCATCACGTTTAGATGTGATGCCAGTAGTGCGATTCAGAGACTCTTGATCGGCCCAGTCATAACGCCCACCCAATGTTACCAGGACTTTATCCCACTGTGCCTGGTCCTGGACGTACAGACCCGTTTGCTTTTGCTTATTCAAAATCTGGTACGGGCCGGATGTTGCTGGATCTCGCGAAGCAAAGTCGAAATCAGTGTACACCGGGTTATAGAGGTCAAGCAGAGGTACGGAGTCGTCGTAGCCAAACCAGGCATTGATATCATTACGCATACGCATAAAGTCGACGCCGGTCAGCAGCGTGTGATCCACCTCACCGGTGGCAAATTTACTTTGCAACTGAGTATCAACGGAGAAGTTTTGCAGTTTCTCATCGTCAACAACATATTTACGAGCCAGATAATGACCTTTGTCCGCTGGCGCTAATGCCGCGCACTGCTTGCTGTAACTGTTTGCCGGATCGGAACAAACGCCGTAACCATAGACGCTATTTTGCGAGACTTTATTCTCGGCATAGCGCAAATTCTGGCGCACGGTAAAGGTGTCGTTGAATTCATGATCGAAGCTGTACCCTACCATCTTCTCATTACGAGAATAGGTATTGTTTTTCGCCCCTTCGTTGAAATCTGTTGGCAGACGTTTACCGTTTGGCAGCGGCTCAACCGTTCCCTCTTTCGGCAGCCAGCCGTAGTAACCCGTCTCTGGTTCATTCTGGAAGTAAGAGAGAAACGTAAAGTTTGTCTTGTCATCCGGACGCCAGGTGAACGCTGGCGCAATCGCATAGCGCTGCTCTTCCGCGCGATCCTGCTGCGCATTGGCGGAACGAGCCAGACCGGTCAAACGATACGAATATACGCCCTCTTCATCCAGCGCGTCGCTGAAGTCAAAACCAGTCTGGAACAGACTGTCAGTACCCATCTTGAACTGAATTTCTTTCAGCGGCTCCGTCGTCGGACGCTTGCTAACCATATTCAGCAAACCGCCAGGGCTACTTTTCCCGTACAGAACGGAAACCGGACCACGCATCACTTCCGCGCGTTCCAGCATATAAGGGTCTATCACCGCATCATTATAGAAGTTGCCCTGCATTTTCAGGCCATTCAGATAGTTATTCTGGCTTTGGCCATCAGCGGCGAAACCGCGAATGATCAGGTAGTCGTAAGTATTGGACGCGCCACGAGTGCCCACGGCAACGCCAGGGGTATAACTCAACGCTTCTTTAACCGACTTTGGCTGATGCAACGCCATCTCTTCGGCGGTAACAACGGAAATAGACTGCGGCACCTTTTGAATCGGCGTGTCCGTTTTGGTTGCCGTGGCGGATTGTCTTGCAGCGATGGTTGCCGCCGGTCCCCAGGCGCTTTCCTGCGCGGCAGGCGCTGCGGTTACGGTAATGGTTTCTTCTTTCGGTTGAACCGCCGCCTGTGCATAGACAGACATGCCGCTAACCGCTGTGGCTACTACAACTGCGATTTTACGCAGTGAGGAGTTTGGCTGAGCAGTTTTAAGACGCGCCATTGGTATATCTCTGATGAAAGTGAATGATAACGTAAACGATAATTATTATTATAACCGCAGCATGATAGGCGAAATATCGTCGCAATGGCAAGCGATACGCGGCCCTACGAAAACTAAGGGGTTAAGAAACAACCAGATGAAAAGGAAGGGTTAATAAATTAGACTGAAATGTTATTTATAGGGGATTTGCCGGATGGCGACGTAAGCATCTTATTCGGCCTACGTCGCGCGTAATGGAGTCGTAACGGTGTAGACCGGGTAACCACAGCGCCACCCGGCACTATTACCGTGATTAATTGCCGCCGAACATCTCCTTAATCCAGCCGGCAACGCCGTCGCTCTTCTCTTCTTTCGGCGGCTGTTGCTGCGCAGGCTGCTGCGGCTGAGACGACTGATCGAACGGATTGCCTGACGGCTGCTGTTGCTGCTGCATCATCTCGCCCTGCTGGCACAGCGTGTTTGGATCGTCCGTCCAGACCGGCAGAGTGCGCATACCGCCGCTACAGACAAAATTACCGTCGTAATCAACGCCCATATCCACCACATCTTCCGGCGGCGTCAGAACTAAAGGCGTCGGCGTCTGGTTCGCCAGATAGCGCTGGTAAATCGCCATCGCGCCGCTGGCGCCGTACAATTTCGTCGGCTGGTTGTTATCACGGCCTACCCAGGTGATAGTCACCTGGCTGCCGTCGATACCGGCAAACCAGGTATCGACATTGTTGTTTGTCGTCCCGGTTTTACCCGCCAGATGCAGACCCGGATATTTCGCGCCAAGCTGACGCCCCGTACCACGCTGGACGACCTGCTGCATTGTCCAGAGCGTCAGGTAAGCCGCCTGTGCCGGTACAGCGCGTTCAGCTTGCGGATAACTTTGGTACAGCACCTTACCATCTTCCGCAATAACCGAACGCAGCGCTGATAACGGCGCGCGATTTCCGCCGCTGGCGATAGTCTGGAACGCCTGCGCCACTTCGATCGGCGTCAGGTTCAGCGCTCCTAACAGCATAGCCGGAACCGGATTGAGCTGATCTTTCGGCACGCCGAGCTTCGTCCAGGTATCGGTTACCGCCGGTAAACCTAACGCCATCCCCAGATTGACCGTCGGTACGTTCATTGAGCGAGTTAACGCATCCACCAGCATCACTTTCCCGCTTTCGCTGTAGCGACGATCGTCGTTCTGCGGCGACCAGACCTGACCATTCGGCTGGCGCAGAGAAATCGGCGCATCGGCAATCCAGGTGTTCAGACGGTATAAGTTCGGCTGACTTAACGCGGTCAGATAGGTCGCCGGTTTCGCCAGCGACCCGATGGAACGGCGCGCCTGCATGGCACGGTTATAGCCGGCATACTGCGGCTCCGCCCCGCCAACCATCGCGCGCACCTCGCCGCTAAAGCGATCCACTACCACCATCGCGGTTTCCAGATCGCTCAATTTACGCTGTTTCTTCAACGCCGGAATGCCTTCGACAACGGCTTTTTCTGCGGCATCCTGCGCCACGGAGTCAAAGGTGGTGAAGATCTTCACGCCGGAGAGATCTTTAATTTTATCCCCCAGCTTCGCCTGCAGTTCCTGACGAACCATCTGCATAAACGCTGGCTGCGGTGAAATAACGCCGCCGCGCGGCTGTACGCCAAGCGGACGCGCGCTCAGCATGTCATAGAGTTCCTGATCGATGATTTTCTGCTGCTGTAACAGGCGTAACACCAGGTTACGACGCTCCAGCGCCAGTTTCGGGTTGCGCCACGGGTTATAAATCGACGCCCCTTTAACCATCCCAACCAGTAACGCCTGCTGATCGAGGCTCAGTTCCTCTACCGGACGACCAAAGTAATACAGGCTCGCCAGCGGAAAACCGCGAATTTCATTGTCCCCGCTTTGACCGAGGTAGACCTCGTTCATGTACAGCTCAAGAATACGATCTTTACTGTAACGGGCATCCATGATCAGCGCCATGTAGGCTTCATTCGCTTTACGCCAGTATGATCTTTCGCTGGAGAGGAACAGGTTCTTCACCAGCTGCTGGGTTAGCGTACTGGCCCCCTGCACCGTGCGTCCCGCCGTCAGGTTGGCCAGCACCGCACGCCCGATAGAGTAAAGACTAATGCCATCATGCTCATAGAAATGACGGTCTTCCGTCGCCAACAGCGTATCGACCAGCAGATCCGGGAAACCGCTGCGCGGGACGAATAAACGCTGCTCGCCATTTGGCGAAGAAAGCATGGTGATAAGCCGCGGATCGAGACGGAAGAAGCCAAACTGGCGGTTGTTATCCAGATTGACGATGGTTTCCAGACGCCCGTCACTGAACGTCAGCCGCGCGCGCACCTGCCCTTCTTTGCTGTCCGGGAAGTCAAACGGACGACGGATCATCTCAATGCTATTGGCCTGCACGGTAAATTCGCCGGGACGGGTCATCTTCGTCACCAGACGATACTGCGTCGCTTCCAGCAATTTCACCATCTCGTTTTTGCTGACAGGCATGTCTGGCTCAAGGTTCACCATCCGGCCATATACCGCCGCCGGAAGCTGCCAGACCTTGCCATCAATACGGCTGCGGATTTTTTGATCCAGATAGACGCCGTAAATGGCGAACAGCACCACAAAAACGATAAACAGTTTTAGCAATAGCCACAGCCAGCCGCGCTTGCCACGAGGCTTACGCCCTTTGCCCTTACCTTTACGCGGCATCGGTTCTTCATCCTCATAGTCATCATCATAATCGTCGTCATGCTGCCGACGACGGCTCACCTTTTGTTTCACAGGACGTGACGGTTTCCCCTTACGTCCAATCGGCTCGCGGTCATTCCCCGCCATGCTTTTTCTCCGCAACATACAGGCGCAAAGGCCCGATTCTCTATTCTTCCGCCAGACGACAGAAGAAGAAATCTCTCAATTTACCCTTTTGCCGGATGGCGATTAACGCCTTATCCGGCCTGGAGGCAACGTATAACACGTCACGAATACTTCTTCGTGCGCCGCGTTGGGGCCGTATTCGCCGGATCGTCCGGCCAGACATGTTTGGGGTAACGGCCCTTCATCTCTTTTTGCACTTCTCGATACGCCCCCTGCCAGAAAGCGCTTAAATCGCGCGTAATCTGTAGCGGTCGCTGCGCAGGCGAAAGCAGCTCCAGCACCAGCGGCACGCGGCCCTGAGCGATGGTTGGAGTCTTCGCTTCGCCAAACATTTCCTGCATTCTGACCGCCAGAGCGGGCGGGTTATCTTCATGATAACGAATCGTTATTCGGCTTCCCGTCGGCACAGTGTAATGCCCAGGCAGTTCACTATCCAGACGTTGCAGCATGGCATAGTCAAGCAGTCCCCGTAACGCCTGAGTCACATTCAGAGATTTCAGACTCCGTAACGACTGTACGCCTGTCACGTGCGGCAGCAACCAGTTTTCCAGAGTCGCCAGCAGCGACGCCTCATCCACGGCAGGCCAGTCATATTCCGGCAGCCATTTCGCCGCACAGTGCAGACGCAGACGGAACTGCTCCGCTTCCGGCGTCCAGTTAAGGACGGCCAGACCTTTATCGCGGATGCCGTTCAGCATCGCCTGATGAAGCTCCTCTTCAGACGGCTTCGCCAGTGGCTGAACGTTAACCGTCAACTGTCCAATACGCATTCTGCGCCACGCTTTCAACGTTCCCTGCGCTTCGTCCCATTCAACCGTGTCAGACTGGCGCAGTAAATCAGGACACGCCTGAATCAGCGAGGCAATATCCAGCGGCTGCGCCAACAATATTCGGGCGTCCGGCGAGGCGCTACCTTGCAGCAACAGCGGCGCGATCAGCCATTCATGACGTCCCAACGCGTCATCCGCATCTAGCATCGCGCCCATACCATTGGCTAACTGATAGCGCCCTTCCTGACCACGACGCCGCGCGATGCGGTCGCTAAACGCTCTGGCCAATAGCGGCATAATAAGCGCGCTATCCGGCTCGCCATTACGCACCTGCAGCCGTTTTAAAAGCTGCTGGCTACGCTGCTGCCAGCCCGGCTGTCGCCGCGAAAATAGCACGCTTAAATCCGTACCGCCGCCGCGCGGCGGGTCCTCAAGGATGGCCGCGAGCATGGCGGCGGTGGCGGCGCTATCGCCCTCGCCGGCGTTGACTAACATCGCCGCCAGGCGCGGATCGTTACCCATTGCCGCCATTTTCCGCCCCCGCGCGCTTAACCGCTCGCCCTCCAGCGCGCCTAACATCAATAATAAACGGCGGGCGGCCTGAAGATTCACCTCCGGCGGCCTGTCCAGCCAGAAAAGCGATGCCGGATCGTGACATCCCCACTGCAACACCTCCATCAACAAACCGGAGAGGTCGCTGTGTAAGATTTCCGGATCGCTTTGCGCCGCCGCCCGCTCCGCCTGTTCTTTTGCCAGCAGATGTAAACAGATACCCGGCGCCAGTCGTCCGGCGCGCCCCGCGCGCTGCGTCATTGACGCCTGACTGATACGCTGCGTAACCAGCCGCGTCAGTCCCGTTCGCGCATCGAATCGCGCCACGCGCTCCTGAGCGCTATCGACGACCAGACGAATCCCTTCAATCGTCAAACTGGTTTCGGCAATGTTAGTCGCCAACACCACTTTACGCATCCCGGCGGGTGCGGGAACAATCGCTTTGCGTTGCGCTTCCAGAGACAATGCGCCATACAGCGGACAAAGCAGGACATCACTCCCTACCCGCGACGCCAGATGTTCATGAACGCGCTGTATTTCGCCTACGCCGGGTAAAAATAGCAGCAGCGAACCGTTTTCATGGCGCAGCAGTTCCGCTGTCGCCATCGCGACGGCTTCATCAAAACGCAAATGCGCCGCGAGCGGCTGATAACGTCGCTCTACCGGGAACGCGCGCCCCTCCGAGACGATCGTCGGCGCATCAGGCAGTCTCTGACAGAGCCTGTCGTTATCCAGCGTCGCAGACATGATTAACAGCCTGAGATCGTCACGAAGCCCTTGCTGGATGTCCAGCAACAGCGCCAACGCTAAATCCGCCTGTAAACTGCGCTCATGAAACTCATCCAGTATCACCAGCCCCACGCCGCGTAATTCGGGATCGCGCTGAATCATTCTAGTCAATACGCCTTCTGTCACTACTTCCAGCCGGGTACGCGGCCCCACGCAGCTTTGCGCGCGCATCCGGTAACCTACCGTTTCGCCAGGCTTTTCATTCAACGCTTCCGCCAGACGCTGCGCGACATTACGCGCCGCCAGACGACGCGGTTCAAGCAGGAGGATTTTTCCAGCAACCGGACCTTGTTGCAGGAGTTGCAGGAGTTGCAACGGCAGCCAGGTGGATTTCCCCGCCCCGGTAGGCGCGGACAACAAAACCTGCGGCGCGGTTTTTAGGGCTGTCAACAATTCAGGCAATACGGCGGCAACGGGCAATGACGTCACAAACGGCTCCACGGGGTTAACTTTCTTTGCGCCGCATTGTAGCATCGTGTTAATCCATAACCGAGTATCCCTATGTCTGAGCCAAAACGGCTGTTTTTTGCGATTGACTTACCCGACGACGCGCGCACGCAAATTATCGCCTGGCGCGCCGCTCATTTTGCGTCTGAAGACGGACGCCCCGTCGCAGCGGCGAACCTGCACCTGACGCTGGCCTTTTTAGGCGACGTCAGTAACGATAAGCAGCGCGCGCTTGCGCAACTGGCCGGACGAATTCGCCAGCCGGGCTTTACGCTACATCTGGATGACGCCGGTCAGTGGCTGCGTTCACGCGTGGTGTGGCTGGGGATGCGCCAGCCGCCGCGCGGGTTGTTGCAGTTGGCTAATATGCTGCGCGCGCAGGCCGCCCGCAGCGGTTGTTACCAAAGCCCGCAGCCTTTTCACCCGCATATTACGCTGCTGCGCGACGCCAGCCATACGGTGGCTATCCCGCCGCCGGGCTTTTGCTGGTCATTTCCGGTCACGTCATTTGCGCTTTACGCCTCTTCGTATGGGCAAGGCCGTACCCGCTATGCCGAGCTGCAGCGCTGGACGCTGGGCGAATAATAATGAAGGAATGTCGATGCTATTCTCCCCCCCTTTACAACGCGCTACGTTGATTCAGCGCTATAAACGTTTTTTAGCCGATGTGATCACCCCTGACGGTACGACGCTTACGCTGCACTGTCCTAATACCGGCGCAATGACCGGCTGCGCCACGCCAGGCGATACCGTCTGGTATTCGACATCAGAAAATACTAAACGCAAATATCCGCATACCTGGGAATTGACTGAAACGCAATCCGGCGCATTCATTTGCGTGAATACGCTGCGGGCGAACCAGCTAACGAAAGAAGCGATTCAGGAGAATCGCCTGCCGGCGCTGGCGGGGTACAATATTCTGAAAAGTGAAGTCAAATATGGCGCCGAGCGCAGCCGTATAGATTTTATGTTACAGGCAGATTTCCGCCCGGACTGCTATATTGAAGTGAAATCGGTCACGTTAGCGGAAAAAGAAAACGGTTATTTTCCCGACGCCATCACCGAACGAGGGCAAAAACATCTTCGGGAGTTGATGGGCGTTGCGGCGGCAGGTCATCGCGCGGTGGTGGTGTTCGCGGTGCTGCACTCCGCCATTACACGTTTTTCACCCGCACGTCATATCGATATAAAATACGCGCAGCTATTGAGCGAGGCTCAGAATAAAGGCGTGGAAGTTTTAGCTTATAAAGCAGAACTTTCAGCCCAAAAAATGGAACTGAACGAACCAGTACCCATAACGTTGTAGTGGAATAACAGCCTGATTATTAAGTATTCTGGCCGCGTGCGTAAATACGCTTTTCCTCACAGGGTTGTCAAGTGTTACGTTTAGATAATTGCTATCCGGAAAAGCATCTGCTATTTATAGCGACCTGATTTTCCCCCGAACATGGGGATCGATAGTGCGTGTTAAGGAGAAGCAACATGCAAGAAGGGCAAAACCGTAAAACATCGTCCCTGAGTATTCTCGCCATCGCTGGGGTGGAGCCGTACCAGGAGAAACCGGGCGAAGAGTATATGAACGAAGCCCAGCTATCGCACTTCAAGCGTATTCTTGAAGCATGGCGTAATCAACTCCGGGATGAAGTCGATCGCACTGTGACGCACATGCAGGACGAAGCCGCCAACTTCCCCGATCCGGTCGATCGCGCCGCGCAGGAAGAGGAGTTTAGCCTGGAGTTACGTAATCGTGACCGTGAGCGCAAACTGATCAAAAAGATCGAGAAGACGCTGAAGAAAGTGGAAGATGAAGACTTCGGTTATTGCGAGTCCTGCGGGGTGGAGATTGGTATCCGCCGCCTGGAAGCGCGTCCAACAGCCGATCTGTGCATCGACTGCAAAACGCTGGCTGAAATTCGCGAAAAACAGATGGCGGGTTAATCCCGTTCGTTTCTACCCTATTTATGACAGGCGGGAGTTTTCCCGCCTTATTCTTTATTGCCCGCAGCATGACTGACTCACACTATATTGGCCGTTTCGCGCCGTCGCCATCCGGCGAACTGCATTTCGGCTCGTTAATCGCCGCCCTCGGCAGCTATTTACAAGCCCGTGCGCAACGCGGAATTTGGCGCGTTCGCATAGAGGATATCGACCCCCCACGTGAAGTTCCCGGTGCCGCAGCGACCATTCTGCGCCAGCTGGAACATTACGGCCTGCACTGGGATGGCGAGGTCTTATGGCAATCACAGCGTCATGAGGCTTATCGCGAGGCGCTGGCCTGGCTTCACGAGCAGGGACTGAGCTACTACTGCACTTGCCCCCGCTCGCGCATTCAACGTCTGGGCGGTATTTACGACGGCCATTGCCGGACGTTATACCACGGGCCGGAGAATGCCGCCGTCAGAATTAAACAGCAGCATCCGGTGATGCGTTTCCATGATGCCTTGCGCGGCGATATTCAGGCTGACCCACAGCTGGCGAGCGAAGATTTTATTATCCACCGCCGCGACGGACTGTTTGCTTATAATCTGGCCGTGGTGGTCGACGATCATTTTCAGGGAGTGACGGAGATCGTCCGCGGCGCAGATTTAATCGAACCCACTGTCCGACAACTTTCGCTGTATAAACAGTTTGGCTGGCGTGCGCCAGGTTACGTGCACCTTCCGCTGGCGCTCAACGAACAAGGCGCTAAACTTTCCAAGCAAAATCATGCCCCTGCGCTTGCGACAGGCGATCCGCGCCCGGTACTGATCCAGGCATTGCGCTTTTTAGGCCAACGCGCCGTCGTAGCGTGGCAGGAGATGTCTGTTGAGGAGTTGCTACGCTTTGCGGTGGAGCACTGGAGGCTTGCAGCCGTACCCACATCGGCTAATGTAAATCCGGCATTCTCAAATGCGTCTCGCTGAGCTATGATTAGCCGCTATTTTTGCTCATCGTCTTTCGCATTGCTGCGGCGTTAATGATGCTTACAGCCCAGGTCGCGTTGTTCTCTTACGCCCGTCTGCCGTAATGCGAAAGACATAGAGTAAGTTGATCTTATTAATGTATGACACTACCGAGGTGCGCTATTTTTACCCGAGTCGCTAATTTTTGCCGTAAGGTGTTAAGCCGCGAGGAGAGCGAGGCAGAACAAGCCGTCGCCCGTCCACATATGACGATTATCCCGCGTGAACAGCACGCTATCTCCCGCAAAGATATCAGTGAAAATGCCCTCAAGGTACTGTACAGGCTGAACAAAGCGGGCTATGAAGCCTACCTGGTCGGCGGCGGCGTCCGCGATCTCCTGCTCGGCAAAAAGCCGAAGGATTTCGACGTGACCACCAACGCAACACCGGATCAGGTACGGAAATTATTCCGCAATTGCCGTCTGGTGGGGCGTCGTTTCCGCCTGGCTCACGTGATGTTTGGCCCGGAAATTATCGAAGTGGCAACGTTTCGTGGTCATCATGAAGGCAGTGAAAGCGACCGTACGACCTCCCAGCGTGGGCAAAACGGTATGCTGCTGCGCGATAATATCTTCGGCTCTATCGAAGAAGATGCCCAGCGCCGCGATTTCACCATCAACAGCCTTTACTACAGCGTAGCGGATTTTACCGTGCGCGATTACGTCGGCGGGATGCAGGATCTGCAAGAAGGCGTGATTCGCCTGATCGGCAATCCGGAAACGCGCTACCGCGAAGATCCGGTTCGAATGCTGCGCGCCGTGCGTTTCGCTGCGAAGCTCAATATGCGTATCAGCCCTGAAACGGCTGAGCCAATCCCGCGTCTGGCAACCTTGCTAAACGACATTCCTCCCGCGCGCCTGTTCGAAGAGTCGCTGAAGCTGTTGCAGGCGGGGAACGGTTTTGAAACCTATCAACAACTGCGGGAATACCACCTCTTCCAGCCGTTGTTTCCTACCATTACGCGTTATTTCACCGAAAACGGCGACAGCGCAATGGAACGCATCATTGCGCTGGTATTGAAGAATACGGATAACCGCATCCGTAACGAAATGCGCGTTAATCCGGCATTTTTGTTTGCCGCCATGTTCTGGTATCCGCTGCTGGAAATGGCGCAAAAAATCGCTCAGGAGAGCGGTCTGGCCTATTACGACGCTTTCGCGCTGGCCATGAATGACGTGCTGGATGAAGCCTGCCGTTCGCTGGCGATCCCGAAACGTCTGACCACGCTTACCCGTGATATTTGGCAGCTTCAGTTACGGATGTCCCGTCGTCAGGGCAAACGCGCCTGGAAGCTGATGGAACATCCTAAATTCCGCGCCGCGTTTGATTTGCTGGAGCTGCGCGCTCAGGTGGAAAATAATACTGAGCTGCAACGTCTGGCGCAGTGGTGGGCCGAGTTTCAGGCTTCCGCGCCGCCGGAACAAAAAGGGATGCTCAACGAGCTGGACGACGATCCTGCTCCACGCCGCCGCCGTTCACGTCCGCGCAAACGCGCGCCGCGCCGCGAGGGCACCGTATGACGATCGCGTATATCGCGCTTGGCAGTAATCTGGCCTCTCCGCTGGAGCAGGTCAATGCCGCCCTGAAGGCTATCGCCAACATTCCCGATAGCCGTATCGTTGCGGTTTCTTCGTTTTACCGCACGCCGCCGCTTGGCCCACAGGATCAGCCCGATTACCTGAACGCCGCGGTGGCGCTGGATACCGCCCTCATCCCCGAAGAATTGCTTAACCATACCCAGCGCATTGAGCTGCAACAGGGCCGGGTGCGCAAAGCGGAACGCTGGGGGCCGCGCACGCTGGACCTCGACATTATGCTGTTTGGCGATGAAGTGATTAACACCGACCGTCTGACGGTTCCGCACTACGACATGAAAAACCGCGGCTTTATGCTGTGGCCGCTGTTTGAGATCGCTCCAAAACTGCGCTTCCCCGACGATGGCGTCGCGCTGACGCAGCTTGTTCATCAACATACCCCCGCACCAGCATACTGGTAATTTTTAATTAATATTATTTTTAAGAAACCTGTATTATTACTTCGCTCACTAATTAATGGAATAAATCCAATCGTTATTTTCACTTAAAAGATTGTTTAGCAAAAATGAATGTCATTTATATGTAAAATTATTAAATTGATTCAGTGAATTCATTAACATCCCTCTCCCCCTAAAGCCGCTTTTTTTGCAGATTTAATGTACTATCTTGTTTTTAAACATCATTAAAAAACATATAAACCTAATCAGCATTTTTGCTTTTGAAAAAAAATTCACCACAAATATCTTTTAAACAAACATATAATATTTCGTTATTTTACATAATGAAATATATGCATAGAATATGCCGTCCCTCTTTAATCTTATTGAAGTGGTACATTTATCTCATTTTGTAAGGATGCAAGTATGAAAAAAGTTCTCCTGGCAACAGCCGTATTTATGGCTTTAGGCTCTTCTTCCGTTATGGCTGTCGAAGGTGGTCGTATTAATTTTGAAGGTCTGGTCAGCGCTGAAACCTGTAAAAAAGTCGTCAGCTCCGCTGTTGGTAATAGCAATATCGACGGTACGGTTACTCTGAAAACCGCACACGTTAGCGATGTTACCGCAGAAGTTCAAAACAGCACCGCAGGTGTAAACGCAGAAGATTTCTCCATCATTATCGACTGCTCCGATGCTGGCGCAGGCCTGGTGAAATCACATCTGACGATGTCCTCCTCTTTTAGCAATACGAAGGGCACCCTGGATAACGACGAAACGCTGACCCGCAGCGGTATCGAGGCGGCGAAAGCGGTTGATATCGCGGTTCACCATGTTGACGATGCCAACGCTCTCTCGCTGGTGAAAATCAACGATCCTTCTAACACGATGGAAGAAAGCTTTACCAACGGTATCGCAACCTACAACTTTAAAGCGTCTTACGTGAAATCGTCTGATGCAGGTGCCAGCGTGACAACCGGTCTGGTCTCTACCAATGCGATTTATACCTTTACTTACGAGTAATAGTCGCCTCTCAGATTGCTGACAACGCTATTGGTGCTGTTTAATGTTGGGCTGCGTCTTGCCCCATAAAACCAATAACTCAATGAATATAAATGAGTTAATTTTTACGGGTTAAATAAAACCCAACATTTATTCAGCTTCGGTGTTTGTCATCAGTCTCGCTGTCTTTAACAGACAGTATTACAGACGATGCACATTGCAGGGTAGTAGCAAATTTCGGCGCTACTTACCCTGTTTCGGATATTCAATACAGCAAGGACGGCTTATGTCTCACTCTTTAAAGTTTACTTTGTCTGCTATCGCTCTGACCGGGGCATTATTTAGCTCTGCCAGCCAGGCCGATATTATTATTTCTGGCACGCGTATTATTTATGATGCAAATAAAAAAGATGTCAGCGTGCGTCTGGAAAATAAAGGTAAAAGCCCATTATTAGTTCAGAACTGGATAGATCTCGGCAATGATAATGCCGAGCCGGGCAGTATTAAAGCGCCCTTCGCCGCCACGCCGCCGGTATCACGAATAGAACCTAAGCGCGGGCAGTCGATAAAAATTATGTATACCGCCACAGAATCGCTACCGAAAGATCGCGAAAGCGTTTTCTGGTTCAACGTGCTGGAAGTTCCACCGAAGGCAAATACCAACCAGGAAGAAAATAAGAATTTGCTCCAGTTGGCGTTTCGCACCCGCATCAAACTATTTTATCGCCCGACGGGTTTACCGGGCGCCCCGGCAGAAGCGGCAAAACAGCTGAAATGGCAGGTCGCCAGCGAACAGGGCCATGCCGTTCTTCGCGCCGATAACCCGACTCCGTATTACGTCTCCTTTAACTCTGCCACCTACACCAGCGGCGGAAAACGCTATGACGTCGACGCGACCATGGTTGCCCCCTTTGGCAAAGCCGCCTTCACGGTGAAAGGACTGCAAAACGCCAGCGCAGGCAAACTGGAATTCCAGTCCATTAATGACTACGGCGGCATCATCGCTGGCTCAGCTTCACTGTAATGACGTTATCACAAAGCAGGATGAAAAAGACGGTGCAAAACGTTTCCACAACCAGGACCATGCCAAAAAAGACGTTGCTCGCGATGTGCTGTGCGTTGTTTTACAGTCAGCCCGGCCTGGCTGCGGACATCGTTGAATACGACAGCACATTTCTGATGGGCGATGGCGCTACGTCTATTGATGTCAGCCGCTATTCTAATGGCAACCCCACGCCAGCGGGAACGTACACCGTGAGAGTGTTTGTCAATGAGAAGGCCGTCGCCAGCCAGACCATCCCGTTTATCGATATCGGCAAAAAAAGCGCCGAGGCCTGCCTGACCATGAAAAATCTGGCGCAGCTACACATTAAGTCGCCGCAAAACGTCGGCGAAAAAGCCATTTTGAAGAAAGGCGACGACGAGAGCAGCGATTGCTTAAACCTGCCAGCGCTGATTGAACAATCCAGCGTGACGTTTGATATGGGCGACCAGCGCCTGGATATCGTCGTGCCTCAGGCATGGATTAACAAAAGTTATGACGGCTATGTGGAACCGTCGCTATGGGAAAACGGAATCCCGGCCGCGCTCCTCTCCTACAACATTAACGGCTATCACAATACCAATCACGGTGTCGATAACGACAATATGTACGCCGCTTTCAATACCGGTATTAACCTCGGAGCATGGCGTTTTCGCGCCAACGGTAACTATAACTGGAACAATAACAGCGGCAGTAACTTCGATTTTCAGAACCGCTACATCCAGCGCGATCTCACTGCGCTGCGCTCGCAACTGATGTTAGGCGAGGCGTACACCACTGGCGAGACTTTCGACTCGGTCAGCATTCGCGGGGTGCGTCTGTACAGTGACTCCCGTATGCTACCGTCACAGCTTGCCAACTACGCCCCTGTGATCCGCGGCGTCGCCAATACCAACGCCAAAGTCACCATTACCCAGGGCGGCTACAAAATTTATGAATCAACGGTGCCGCCAGGTCCGTTCGAGATTAACGATCTCAGCCCTTCTGGCTACGGGAGCGACCTCATCGTCACTATCGAAGAGGCCGACGGCAGCAAGCGTACCTTTAGCCAGCCCTTCTCCTCGGTAATGCAGATGCAAAAACCCGGCGTCGGGCGCTGGGATGTCAGCGCCGGGGAAGTGAATGACGACGATCTTCACGATAATCCGTATGTCGCGCAGGGTACCTACTATTACGGTTTGAACAACTATCTGACCGCCTATACTGGCGTTCAGGCTACCGATAATCACTACCTGGCGGGGTTGCTCGGCATGGGCCTCAACACGCCGTTTGGCGCCATCGCGCTGGACGTCACCCACTCCCGCACGGAGATCCCTGACGATAAAACCTATCAGGGGCAGAGCTACCGCTTAACGTGGAACAAGCTGATTGAAGCCACTGATACCTCGTTTAACGTGGCGGCCTACCGCTATTCAACCCAGAATTATCTGGGGCTGAACGATGCGCTTCAGTTGATCGACGAAGCGAAATATGGGGATGACGACCAGCGCAACACCATGAATAACTTTGCGCGCCTGAAAAACCAGCTCACCCTCAGCATCAGCCAGCCGTTACAGTATGGCGAAACGGATTACGGTTCCTTTTATCTCTCAGGCTCCTGGACAGATTACTGGGCGACGGGCGACAGCCGCAGCGATTATACGCTGGGCTACGGCAAAGGCTTCTCATGGGGCAGCATGAGCGTCAACCTGCAACGCACCTGGGATGAAGACGGTAAAAAAGATGATTCGCTCTATATCAACCTGAGTATTCCGCTCGCCAACCTGCTTGGCGGGGAGAGTCGCCGTTCCGGTTTTAACACCCTCTCCACGCAGATGCGGACGGACTTTAACGGTGGCCATAACCTGAGCATGAACAGTAGCGGTAGCAGCAAAGACAATATGCTGAACTATAGCGTAAATACGGGTTATACCATGCAGAAAGAGGGTAAGAGCATCTCTGATATCGGCGGCTATGCCAGCTATCAATCCCCGTGGGGAGATATTTCGGCCTCAGCCTCTGCCAATAACGATAGCAGCCGACAATATTCGCTCGCGACAAACGGGGGCTTTGTCCTGCATGGCGGCGGCCTGACGTTCACTAACGATAACTTCGGTAATAGCGATGCCATCGTGCTGGTAAAAGCCCCCGGCGCGAAAGGCGCACGCATCAATGGTGGCAACAGCACCATCGATCGCTGGGGCTACGGCGCGACAAACTCGCTTTCCGCCTACAGAGAAAACCTGGTCAATGTCGATATCGACACACTGGAAAACGACGTTGAGCTTAAGAGCACCAGCGCAACTCTGGTGCCGCGCGATGGCGCGGTGGTCTTAGCCAGTTTTGAAACCGACCAGGGACGCTCGGTCATTCTTAACATGTCCCGCAATGACGGCAAAGCTCTGCCGTTTGGCGCAGAAATCTACGAGAACGATGTGCAGATCGGCAACATGGGCCAGGGCGGACAGGCTTTTGTTCGCGGTATCAGCGATGCGGGCGAACTCTCAGTACGTTGGTTTGAAGAAAACCAGCCAGCAACTTGTTCAGCAACCTTTGCGTTGCCTGCAACGCAACAAACGGTAGGGTCCAGCCAGACCTTACTGTTAGACCACGTAACCTGTCGTGTTAATAACCTTAAATCAAATGGAATAGACAATGAGAAGGAATAAGCACCTTTTAGCAGCCTCTGTGCTCGCGATGATATTTCCACTGACCAGTCAGGCGGAAGATATCAACGTTGACTTTACCGCTACCGTGCTGGCCACGACGTGCAGCATGTCGATTGCGGCGTTAGATGGCTCGAACGTATCGGGTGATGCTACCAGCGGCTATACGCTGAATGTCGGCGATGTCGGGTTGGATAAAATCATAAAAAAATCAGCGGAATCGCAGAAAAACTTTAAGTTTGTGGCGAAAGATTGCAGTGCCGCCCTGACGAAAATTACCACCGCACTCGGCAGCTCTGCGGATGCCAGCGGCAACTTTATTAAAAACCAGTCTGCGGCGTCCGATGCGGCCAGCAATATTGGTATGGGCTTTAAGCGTAAGAGCACCACCGATGAAACCTATTTCACGCCAGGCTCCGGTTCAATTACCTGGACTGACGACGAGCGCACAGCAAACGAAGTAGAGATGACGGTTGCGCTGCGTGAACTGACCGACGGCGCGGGTACCATGGGTGCCTTCAGCTCTACCGCTACGTTTAACTTCACTTATCAATAACAGGGACGATGATAATGAAAAAGCAAGTATTGCGCGGCGTAATCTTAGGCGCACTGGCGACCATGACCGCGGGCGTATCAACAATGACGCAGGCCGATGGCACCGCCAGCCTGGACTTAACGGTAAATGCCAACATCACGGCGGGAACCTGCTCCGCATCGGTGCTGGACGGTGAAACCGCCACCGATACCATCGCATTTGGCAACGTCTACATTTCGGAAGTTTTTGCCAAAACAAAAGTCAAAAGCTTTAAACTGCGCTTCAGTGACTGCGCGGGATTAAAAGATAAAAAAGCCTCTTTGGTCATTGCGCCAAGAGATGCAGGTTGCGCAGGCAACGATTCGACTAACGCAGAATTTGCCAACGCCTCCACAGCGACGTCTAAAGCGCAGAGAACCGCAGTTGAACTCTGGACAACAGATACCCCGGAAGGTTCTAACAGCGTCCAGTTCCACTGCCGTAACAAAAATGCGCAAGAGATTGATCTGAGCAGTGCAAGTTCAACCACACCGGTTGATTATCCGTTAAGCGCTCGCATGGTGCCGGTTACCGGTTATGCAATCACTGCGCTAACAGCAGGTGACTTCTATTCCCCCACCACCTTCACCATCACTTACCAGTAATGGTGATACCAATGAGACGTTTGCGCAGACTCACGCTCGCCACGTTATTTTCAGGGCTGGCAACAGCCCTGTTTATCGCGCCGCTGTATGCCGACACCAACGTGGATTTTACCGCCACCGTGCAGAAAGATACCTGCCAGATTGAAATTGACGGTAATGGTACAGTCAGTTTAGCGACCGTCGGGCCGAGTTACTTCGCCGATGGCATCACGGCGGAAACGGACTACGGGGGCGGCAAGGAATTTCTGATTAAGTTGATAAGCTGCCCGGTTAGCGGCGGCGCAATCACGAACGTCACGTTTAACTTCTTACCACAGAGCGGGCAGTTCGTTACCGGTAATAAGCAGGTGTTTGCCAATGATTTAGCGACCAGCACAGACGGTGCCTCCAACGTCGGCGTAGTGATTTTTACCACCGAGTCACCCCGCCATAACGTTCTGAACACCGATGGCTCCTCGCGGGCAACCTTTGCCGCGACGACATACAGCGATACCTCATGGACGTTTTATGCCCGGATGCAGAAAGTCCTCAGTAACGACGTGGTCGTCCCCGGCAAACTCAGCAGCCGCGTGCTGGTAAATGTTGAATACGAATAACGTGAGGACCAGTTAACTATTATGATAACAAAATGCGATCACCGACTGACGCTATTAAACACTCAAAGACTAAAGAGTGTCATTAAAATCATATCATTATTACTGTTATCTTTCGTTTCTTTTGTGACGCCTTCGTATGGCTGGTCACTATATGTAGGCCAATATACAAAGAATGAAGGGGGAAACGTATGGGGAGCGATGCAGGATTTTACAAAATCCTATGCGCCCAAAAACATGCTTAATCCAATAGCTATTCATAACGGCTCAGGGCTGCGTGAAATCTCCGTATCGAATGATGCGACAGAACTCGACCCCGGTACTGGGCTAAGTTGTAACAAAGATGGCGATAACCATGTCCTGACACTGTATCATGGCTACAAGAACTCCGGTAAAACCTACAACGGTAATATGTTATGGGAAACTAATACTCCTGGTATGTACATGGGTATCGAAGTCACCAGCATCAACTTTGGCGGCCAATACTGGAATGAAAAATTCTGGGTAAACTGGAGCAACGGAGAAACGTCCGGCGCAAAAAAATTTGATTTAACAAATATCATGCCAAAGGATGGTCGTTTCGAACTCTGTCAGAGGCCAACCAACTGGACCTATTTTGGATTAGGCGGTATTGTTCTGTGGGTTAAATATCATTTGTATATTGATGACTCTTTTAATCCTGCCGGAGCAACTTCGTTATCTGTCTCGCTACGAAAAGAACAATCGTATGATTATCAATTTGCTTCATCACCAGCCTTCTCAGGCTCATATAATGTATATTACGATATAGCACCAAATCAGTTGACGATTAACTATCCTACTTGCCAGGCCAATGCGGTCACAGGCGATGGGGTAACAAATTCAACGGTCCCATTTGGGGAACAGAATGCCAAAGACATTTCGGCGAATACCATTAACCGCAAATTTTCCATAAAGCTCAGTAATTGCGCTTACGTTAAAGAATTGAATGTTACGTTAAGTTCTGCAACGGTAGGAGGGCAGGATAACACCTTGCTCGGTAATACACTTACCGGCAGTGAAGCGGCTGGTGGCATTGGTGTTATGATCGAAGGGGAGAAAAATCCAAACAGCCCTGCTGACTGGACCTTACTTAAGCCAAACATCAGCAGTTCTATTTATTCTTTTACTAATTCCCCGGATTACGAAAATAGCGAAATTGGGAATGCTGAGCAGGTAATGAATTTCCAGGCGACCCTGAAACAGGATGGTAACAAAGCGATAACCCCAGGAAAATTCAAAGCTACGGGTAAATTCACCATTACTTATCCCTGATGTTTATTCCGGCAGACCTCCTCTGCCGGTTTTTTCCTTTCCCACAAAGCGCTAACACTTTCTTCGATCATTCCCCTACAATGCGGCCATTCTATTCATCAATATTATGGCCGGAGAGGTTATGAGCAAACCCACCACTATCTCACTGCTGCAAAAATGCAAACAGGAAAAGAAGCGCTTCGCGACAATCACCGCCTACGACTATAGCTTTGCCAAACTGTTCGCCGATGAAGGCATCAACGTGATGCTGGTGGGCGATTCCCTGGGCATGACAATTCAGGGGCACGACTCCACCCTGCCGGTCACCGTGGAAGATATCGCCTACCATACCCGCGCCGTTCGCCGTGGCGCGCCGAACTGCCTGCTGCTCTCCGACCTGCCGTTTATGGCTTATGCCACGCCGGAACAGGCGTTTGAAAACGCGGCCATCGTGATGCGCGCCGGGGCCAATATGGTCAAGATCGAAGGCGGCGCCTGGCTGGTTGATACGGTGAAAATGCTCACCGAACGCGCCGTACCGGTGTGCGGCCATCTTGGGCTGACGCCGCAGTCGGTGAATATCTTCGGCGGCTATAAAATTCAGGGGCGCGGCGACGCTGGACAAGTGCTGCTGGATGACGCGCTGGCCTTAGAAGCGGCGGGCGCACAGCTGCTGGTGCTGGAATGCGTGCCGGTTGAACTGGCGAAGCGCGTCACGGAAGCACTGTCGATTCCGGTGATCGGCATCGGCGCGGGCAACGTTACCGACGGGCAGATCCTGGTAATGCACGACGCGTTCGGCATCACCGGCGGCCATATCCCTAAATTTGCGAAAAATTTCCTTGCCGAAACGGGCGACATGCGCGCAGCTGTACGGCAGTATATAGCTGAAGTAGAGTCCGGCGTTTATCCGGGCGAAGAACACAGCTTTCACTAATTTTTCTAACCGTGCCGGATGGCGACGCGACGCGTCTTATCCGGCCTACAGATCCTCAACGGATGTAGGCCTGATAAGCGCAGCGCCATCGGGCAGGATCATCAGGCAACTCAAGGAGTCTTGTTGTGCTAATCATTGAAACCCTGCCGCTGCTGCGCCAGCATATCCGTCGTCTGCGTCAGGAAGGCAAACGCGTCGCACTGGTTCCCACCATGGGCAATCTGCACGACGGTCATATGAAGCTGGTCGATGAGGCAAAAGCCCGGGCTGATGTGGTGTTCGTCAGCATTTTCGTCAATCCGATGCAGTTTGACCGGCCGGACGATCTGGTGCGTTATCCGCGCACGCTGCAGGAAGACTGTGAAAAGCTGAACAAGCGCAAAGTCGATTATGTCTTTGCGCCAGCCGTTGAGGAAATTTACCCGCAGGGGCTGGAAGGCCAGACGTACGTTGATGTTCCCGGCCTCTCCACCATGCTGGAAGGCGCCAGCCGTCCGGGCCACTTCCGCGGCGTCTCGACCATCGTCAGCAAGCTGTTCAACCTGATCCAGCCGGATATCGCCTGCTTTGGCGAGAAAGATTTCCAGCAACTGGCGCTGATTCGCAAAATGGTGGCGGATATGAGTTATGACATTGAGATCGTCGGCGTGCCGATTATCCGCGCCAAAGACGGCCTGGCGCTCAGCTCACGTAACAGTTATCTGACCGCAGAGCAGCGCAAAATTGCGCCAGGTCTACACAACGTGATGAATAGCATCGCTGAAAAACTGATTGCGGGTAATCGTGAGCTGCAAGAGATTATTGCCATTGCCGAACAGGAATTGAATGAAAAAGGCTTCCGTGCCGACGACATTCAAATCCGTGATGCCGACACGCTGCTGGAACTGACGGAAACCAGCAAACGCGCCGTGATTCTGGCCGCCGCCTGGCTGGGTCAGGCGCGTCTGATCGATAATCAAAGCGTTACATTAGCCCAGTAGACAGGGGTTAAAAATCGGGCAATACTGCCTGAGAATTTCCAAAGCAGGCCACAAGCGCCTGCTTAGTCAAGATAAACGACAGGGTATAGATGTTATGATTCGCACCATGCTGCAAGGCAAGCTCCACCGCGTAAAAGTCACGCAGGCGGACCTGCACTACGAAGGTTCCTGTGCCATTGACCAGGATTTCCTCGATGCCTCCGGTATTCTGGAAAACGAAGCGATTGATATCTGGAACGTGACCAATGGGAAACGTTTCTCAACCTATGCGATTGCGGCTGAACGCGGCTCCAGAATCATCTCGGTGAACGGCGCGGCGGCGCACTGCGCTGAGGTTGGCGACATTGTGATTATCGCCAGCTTCGTCACCATGTCTGATGAAGAAGCCCGGACATGGCGGCCGAAAGTGGCCTACTTTGAAGGCGACAACGAAATGAAGCGTACCGCGAAAGCCATTCCGGTCCAGGTTGCCTGATAGTCCTTACCCCTGCGGCTGGTTGCTGATCAGCCGCGACATGGTTTCCAGCGAATCCGTGCGTAAAATATACAGCCTTTTGAGCAGCATCGGATTATCTCCCGGCTTCACCTTCCCTCTCACCGTGGTGACCGCCAGATGGAAACCGGCGTCTTTTGCTGCTTTGATCGCGGTCGCGTTATAGCCGCCAAAGGGATAAGAAAGATAAAATACGTGCGGAGTAAACTGTGCGAGCGCCCGCCGCGAACGTTCAAAATCAAACAGAATATTATGGTAGCTGCGGCTATATAAAATCGGACGACGATGCCCATCTACCCGATGTAAAAAGTGAGTATGCGACTGAAAATCAAAAACATCGCTTATCTTGCGCAATTCGGACACGCTCATAAATTGCAGCGACCTGGGATTCCATTTTTGCGGATGGCGCTTAATACGCGATGAAATAATAAATGCCGTCGCTTTCATATCGTACTGCTTTAATACCGGATACGCATAGCGACTCACCGATTTAAGGCCATCATCAAAGGTGATAGCCACCGCGCGCGCCGGGAAATTCGCGCGGTTATGGATGTAATCCTCCAGTTGGTACATCGTCAACGTGGCATAGCCGCGATCGCGAAGCCAGGTCATTTGGTTGCTGAATGCCCGAACCGAAGTCGTGGTGGACGTATGGCGAAAACGGGTATTCTCTTCATCACGTAAGATGTGATGATAGGTCAAAATCGGAATGCCGTTGTCTTCCTGCGCATCCATGGCGCTGACATAAGCCAGCCTGTCGCCAATACGGATCTGATACCAGGTTTGATGTAGCCTGCCTTTCAGCTTACTAATAATGGGGTAACGCAAGTTGTCCACCAATACGCCAAACGGGGCGCTACTGATGTCCGGCGCGTTATACACCGGCGTGTCCTTCCAGGTCACCAGATTCTGATTGCTGAGCGGCTTGTTAAGATCGCCCAGGCCATCTTCCACTTTTTGTTTTCCCTGCACAGGTTCCAGATGGTCTTTATCGATAAACCCCTCGCCGAAGCCGAATTTAAAGGCATAATAATCAGCCGCAACAGGCGTTACGGAAAGAATTTGTCCGGCGCGGATATTCCCTACGGTCACCATTTTATCGCCAATCTGCGACCAGATGGCGGCGTCTTTCGTCGTTTGCATATAACGAGCGGGCAAGGCAGCCAACACATTACCGGAGAAAAAGAACAGCAAGATAAGAACAACGCGCATAACCATATATCATAACCGAGGCGAAAAAACGCCGTTATTGTAGCAAAAGCGTCGTCAATGGTATTGATCAAAACTCATACAAATCATGTAGCAATACAAAAGGCGGGTTTTTCTGCTGCTGATGCCAGAGACTGGTGACATCCGGCGCGCCAAGCGCGACAATCTGGTCGCGAAATGCTGAACTGCTCATCGACTCTCGCAAAGGAAGCATTTCCTCTATCAATGAATAGCTGACACCTGAAATAACTTCACATTGAGAATGTTTATGGCTCATCAGCGACGCTACACGATAAGGCGCCGCGCCGGAAATGTCGGTTAAAAATATCACGCCTTCACCGGAGTCGGTGGCATGGAGGGCATCACACATCATACGGCTCAACATGTTTGAGCTCACGCCGCGCCAAAAATTGACCGCCCGGCATTGCGCCAGCGGACCATTTTTTCTCTCCAGGCGATCAAGCATATCCTGTGCGCGATCGTCATGGCAGGTAATCACCCATCCCAGCATAACTTCTCCTCCATTGAGCTCCAATCCAGCATGTCAGCATGTTTTTTTGGCCAACAACACTCTATGACCACGATCATTTTTTATTCAAAAAAATTTGCATTATTTTTAAAAATGTTCGCAGCCTTCATAGAATCTGGCCCATTGAAAGTATAATCACGGCAATTCTTAAATAAATATCCACCGAAACAATCAATAAAATATATATTATAAATATTTTATATTTATGTATTCTGAATTTTTCTTCGCGCCGCAAAAATCATCGAACATCATATTTACTCATTCGGGAATAAAAAGAACAATAACTTTCCACACAATAAATATTGCTACTATGTCAATATTTATAATATCTTAAAGGATCAAAGATAATGAAACTCACCTTAAAAACACTCGCTGTGGCACTGGCTGCCATCACCCTCTCCCCCGCCGCGCTGGCAGACGCCGCTAAAGACGGCACCGTACATATCACCGGCCTCATTCAGCAAAACGCCTGTACGGTAAAAACGGATTCAGTATTAATAGAGGTAACATTACAGAACGAATTTGCCTCTCTTTTTACTGCCGCAGGGCAAACGGCAGGGGATAAAGGCTTCACCATCGATCTCGAAAACTGCGACGCAAACATCTACAGCAATGTACAGGCGCGCTTTGAAGGTACGCTCGACGGAACCGATGCGACCATCCTGAAAAATGAGGCTGATGCTCAGAATATTGGCGTGCAAATTCTTGATAAAACGGGTGACAGTACGCCAGTGACCTTTAACGATCTTCAGGCATGGTCTTCCGCAGTCGCGCTCCCTACAGAAGAGGGGGTGACGACACTCTCAATGCCTTTCACCGCCCGCTATATCGCCACCGCGGTTCCCGTTGGGTCGGGAAATGTCGATGCAAGCGCAACATTCTATCTGCAATATAACTGATCCTGGCGGCCAGCGTCGGCTGGCCCATTTATTTATTGAGGTCATCAATGAATTCATTGGCTAAAGCAGGGTTGCTTTGTTGCCTGTTGTGCGGTTCGCTGGCGCATGCCGCAGGGATAAACATCGGCACAACGCGGGTTATTTTTCACGGCGATGCCAAAGATGCATCCATATCGATAAGCAATAGCGACAACGTTCCCTATTTAATTCAGTCCTGGGCGCAATCGATCAGCGAAACCGGGGCGATCGGCGATGCGCCGTTTATGGTCACCCCGCCGCTTTTTCGCCTTAATGGCGGGCAAAAGAACGTACTGCGAATTATCCGTACCGGCGGCAATTTGCCGGAAGATCGCGAGTCGCTGTACTGGCTGGATATTAAATCGATTCCCAGCAGCAATCCGGACAATAAGCACAATACGCTCATGCTGGCCGTTAAAGCGGAATTTAAGCTGATTTACCGGCCAAAAGCGTTAACCCAAAAGCCAGAAGAGGTTGCCGATCGGTTAACGTGGTCGCGTCAGGGTCGCACGCTCACCGTGAAGAACCCCACGCCCTATTATATGAACTTCGCCACCCTTTCCGTTGGCAGTCAAAAAGTAAAAGCCCCGCGCTATGTGGCGCCTTTCGGCAACGCGCAGTACACGCTGCCTGCCGCCGCCAGCGGCCCGATCGCCTGGTCTATCATCAACGATTTTGGCGGTACTGGCCCCGAACATAAACAAACGCCTTGAGAAGAGTGACAGGGATGAGAGTGCCGATGCGCAAAGGGCAACACAGGGGATTTTATTTATCGCGCTGCGCTGTGTGTATCGCGCTGGGCAGCACGTTCGCACATGTTGCATGGGCGCGCGACTATTTCAATCCGGCATTTATTGAACACCATGGGCAGGCGAATCGCACAAGCGTCGATCTGTCGACATTTGATAACGACAAAAGCCAACTTCCTGGCACCTATTACGTCACTATCATTATCAACAAAACAGAAATCGGCGCGCGAAACGTTGATTTTCAACTCACGACGCTCAGTGACGGTCAACAGGCATTACAGGGCTGTTTACGGCTTCAGGAACTAAAAGATAGCGGCGTCAAAACCGACCTTTTTCCAACGCTGGAGAGTGAAAAAAGCTGCGTCGATCTCAGCGCTATCCCCGGTGCCAGCCAGCAGTTTGATTTTCAGCAACAGGCATTATCGATAAGCATCCCTCAACTCTACATCGCCAACAACGCGCGCGGCTACGTGCCGCCGGAAAAGTGGCAGGAGGGAATTACCGCGCTAATGCTGAACTACAGTTTCAGCGGCTATAAAGAGTACGGTTCCAGTGAGGATTCCGACGATGCGGAATCGAAGTATCTCGCTCTCCAGCCGGGTTTTAACCTCGGGCCGTGGCGTTTTCGCAACTACAGTAACTGGAGCGCAAATAACGGCGAGAGCGGTAGCTGGAACAGCGTTTATAACTATTTACAGCGCGACATTATCGCGCTGAAAAGCCAGTTCACCGCCGGAGACAGCAATACGCCATCCGACGTGTTCGACAGCGTACCTTTTCGCGGCCTCCAGCTCACCTCTGACGATCAAATGCAGCCCAACAGCCAGCGTGGTTACGCCCCGACGATTCGCGGCATCGCCCGTTCAAACGCGCAGGTTATCGTGCGGCAAAACGGTTATATCGCCTATCAAACTGCCGTTTCGCCGGGCGAATTTGAAATCAACGATATGTTTCCCACCGGTAGCAACGGCGACTACGACGTGACGGTAAAAGAAGCCGACGGTAGCGAACAGCATTTTATCGTGCCCTACTCTTCGCTGCCGATTCTGCAGCGCACCGGACGGGCAAAATACAGCGTGACCGTGGGTAAATATCGTGATTACGACAACCACACGCTGGACGACTTCGGCCAGGCGACCCTGCTGTACGGCCTGCCGTGGGGTATCACGCTGTACGGCGGCAGCCAGATTGCCGGCGATAAATACCAGTCCGTCGCCTTCGGCGTCGGGCAAAATATGCAGATGCTGGGGGCCATTTCCCTGGACGGTATCTGGTCGCACGCCAAATTTGACGATGGCCGCAAAGAAGCCGGGCAATCCTGGCGCGTCCGCTACAGCAAGGGCGTCGTCAGTACGGGCACCACGTTTTCGCTGGCCGGCTATCGTTACGCCAGCGAAAACTACAATTCGCTGAGCGAGGTGATCAACCCGGACGACGATTTTTATGATAACTACGGCAAGCGCCATAATCGTTTTGAAGCTTCAGTCAACCAGCAAATTAGCGATACGCTCGGTTCCTTAACGCTAAGTTGGGTAAAAGAAGATTACTGGCACAGCGCGCAGCAGATGGAATCTCTGAGCGCCAACTACAACAATAGCTGGGGCCCGGTGAGCTATACGTTAAGCTACAGCTATAACAAAAACACCTACCAGTACCGATCGGATAATGACGATGATGATAACGACGACGATCGTTATAACCAGAACGATCGGCTGTTCACGCTGTCGCTGCATGTTCCGTTTACGGTGTTCGATTCCAGGCTATACGCCAGCTATATGCTGAACACGCGTAAGCACGATGCTACGGTGAACAGCACCACCCTTAGCGGCACCGCGCTGCGTGACAGAAACCTGAACTGGTCGTTACAGCAGAGCCACAGCACACAAGACGGTGATTCCGGCGGGGTAAACGCCAGCTACAAAGGCACTTATGCCAACCTCAACGCCGGTTACAATCAGTCGCCAGATAGCCAACAGGTCAGCTACGGCATCAGCGGCGGCATTCTGGCGCACGAAAACGGTATTACCCTGAGCCAGCCAATTACCGGCGCGGCGATTTTAATTAAAGCGCCCGGTGCCAGCGGCGTTTCGGTTGAAAACCAGACCGGCGTCGCCACCGACTTCCGGGGTTATACGGTGATCCCCAACGTCACTCCGTATTATCGCTACGATATCTCGCTCGACAGCAGCACGTTTGCCGACAACGTGGATATTCCACTCAACAACCAGACTGTCTACCCGACGCGTAATGCGGTGGTGCGCGCGGCGTATGACACGCATAAGGGCTATCGCGCGCTGTTAACGCTGACGCGCAGCAATGGCGAGCCCGTGCCCTTTGGCGCGACGGCAAGCGTCGATGGGCAGGATGCGAACCTGGCCAGTATCGTCGGCGATAAAGGCCAGGTCTTCCTCAGCGGCCTGCCGGAAGAGGGCCTGCTCCTGGTGAACTGGGGAAGCGCCTCTTGCCGCGCGGATTACCGTCTGGATATCAGCAAAAATATGAACGGCATAGTGATGGCGAACGCCGTCTGCCAGTGAGGAACACAATGAAGAATTTATGGATGCTGCTGGCGTTGTCGCTATTTTCAGGCCATGCGCTGGCAGACGGAACGATGGGCAACGGAAGCGGCTGGTGTCAACCAACCAGCGGCACGCATGATTTTCCTTTTAGTTTTAATCAAACCATTACCGATACGGATGGGAACCAGACGGGAACCATCGTTGAAGAGCACTGGTCAGCAGGCGGAGAATATTCGGCTAAATGCGACTGCGATAACAGTGATTATCGCGGGTACAACTATTTCACTGCGACCACCGGCGATCTGACACAGAAAGGCACGCACAGCGAGACGCGATACTACGGACATATGGATTACTATGTCCTCGTGGCAGGCAAACTGGAAATTGGTACCGAAGCGTATATAGCCGGGAAGCTTGGCGAATATATTCCCGTCCCGTTTTCCTCAATCAGCAATAATGATGCCTCCGCAGGCGGCTGTGGCGATGCAGAAATGAAATCAATGACGGCGGGCAATAAAGGCACGGTAAGGATTTATATTACTCATCCTTTGGTCGGAGAAATCTCGATCCCGCAAACAACGATCATGAATCTCTATTTATCAAAAACGCCGGGCAGCAGTGGAGATAATATTCCCCCCTCCGTTCCCCCTATCGCGCACGTCACCATGTCCGGGACCATTACCGTGCCGCAGTCCTGTTCCATCAACGCCGGGCAGGTTATCGAGGTCAGGCTGCCGGATATTGAGGGCAAAGATATTCGTCACCTCGGCGACAGTCCGCAGAACTCGCACGTCACCACTCAGGTAAACTTTACCTGTAGCAACGTGGCGGACGGCACCAACCTGTCAATGTCATTGAATGGAGAAACCGATCCGCACAACCCGGAATACCTGAAAACCGACAATGAGAATTTAGGGATACGGATTTCCGATAAATACGATAAGACCATCGTTCCCGGCGGCAGCGCCGAATTGCCGATTGAAGATTACGCCGACGGTAGAGGCAGCACCGAGTTCACCGCCGCGCCGGTCAATACCACCGGACATGTTCCCCACACCGGAGAATACCAGGCTACCGCCACGCTGGAGATTCAGATTCGCTGAGAGAAGCGTTGGGTTTCAGCAAGCCTCCCCCTACAGACCCGTAACCCATTGATATTACGGCCCCGTAGATGGGGTGAAGCGAAGTGCAACCCAACGCCCCATCTCCCCTGTCAACACTTAACTGCGCAAACCGCGCCCACGCTGGATCAGCGACCAGCACAGCAGGTAGAAAGCGGCGATAAAGATCACCAGTACGCCAAATGTGGTGACCAGCGGCACATCATGGATGCCCAGGAAGCCGTAGCGGAAGCCGCTGATCATGTAGACGATCGGGTTCAGGTGCGACAACCCTTGCCAGAACGGCGGCAGCAGCGTCAGCGAGTAAAATACCCCACCGAGGTAGGTCAGCGGCGTCAGCACAAAGGTCGGGATCAGGCTGATATCGTCAAAGGTTTTCGCAAACACGGCGTTCAGCAGTCCGGCCAGCGAGAACAGAATCGCGGTCAGAATCAGCGTTAGCGCGACAAATACCCAGGAATGCACCTGGAAAGGCACAAAAAAGAGCGAAATCGCCGTCACCAGAATCCCCACGCACAGCCCGCGCGCCACGCCGCCGCCGACAAATCCGGCGATAATCACGTGCGTTGGTACCGGCGCGACCAGCAGTTCCTCAATATTGCGCTGAAACTTGGCGCTAAAAAATGACGACGCGACATTCGCGTAGGAGTTAGTAATAACCGCCATCATAATCAGGCCCGGCACAATAAATTGCATATAGCTAAAACCATGCATTTCGCCGATGCGCGAACCGATCAGGTTACCGAAAATAATAAAATAGAGCGTCATCGTGATGACAGGCGGCACTAGCGTTTGCACCCAGATCCGCATAAAGCGGTGGATCTCTTTCGCCCAGATGCTTTTAAGGGCAACCCAGTAAAGCTGCATCATGCGCGATCTCCTTGTTTTTCATGCACCAGCGACACAAACAGTTCTTCCAGACGGTTGGCTTTATTACGCATACTTAATACCTGAACCCCCTGCTCGCTCAGTTGGCTAAAAACGCTGTTAACCCCCTGCTCGCGCAACACTTCAACCTCCAGAGTCGAGGTATCCACCAGACGATATTGATAACCCGCAAGCTTAGGCAGCGGGCTTTTTGGCGCTAAATCCAGAATAAACGTCTCCGATTTCAGCTTTGAAAGCAGATTTTTCATGGAGGTATTTTCCACCAGCTCACCGTGCTGAATAATACCGATATTGCGGCACAGCATTTCCGCCTCTTCCAGATAGTGGGTGGTGAGAATAATCGTGGTGCCTTTGGCGTTTAAGTCTTTCAGGAATCCCCACATCGAGCGACGCAATTCAATATCGACGCCCGCCGTCGGCTCGTCGAGAATCAATAGCTTAGGTTCATGCATCAATGCGCGGGCGATCATCAGGCGGCGTTTCATCCCACCGGACAGCATCCGCGCGCGTTCACTACGCTTTTCCCACAGATCGAGCTGTTTTAAATACTTTTCGCTACGTAAAACCGCCTCTTTATGTTCCACGCCGTAATAACCGGCCTGATTCACTACGATCTGCTGCACCGTTTCAAACGGGTTAAAGTTAAACTCCTGTGGCACCAGTCCAAGCTGTCGCTTGGCGTTAACCACGTCTTTTTCCAGGTCGTAACCAAAAACGTTAACGCGCCCGGACGTTTTATTAACCAATGAGCTGATAATACCGATGGTGGTCGATTTCCCTGCTCCATTTGGCCCCAGAAGCGCGTAAAAATCCCCCGCTTCGACCTGCAAATCTATGCCGCGCAGCGCCTGAACGCCGCCGGGATAGGTTTTTTTAAGTTGTTGAAGTTCCAGCGCAATGGTCATAAATTCTCACTTACTTTACGTTCTTACACTTTATATATGGTTTAAATAACTACGGAGTTGCCCTATATTAGCCCAACGCACTTATTTGGTTACAGGTCGTTAACTTCCATGAAAGACATAGATACACTCATCAGCAACAATGCACTATGGTCAAAAATGCTGGTGGAAGAGGACCCCGGATTTTTTGAGAAACTGGCGCAAGCGCAAAAACCGCGCTTTCTATGGATTGGATGTTCCGACAGCCGCGTTCCCGCAGAGCGTTTAACCGGGCTTGAACCGGGCGAATTGTTTGTTCACCGTAATGTGGCTAACCTGGTTATTCACACCGATCTGAACTGTCTCTCCGTGGTTCAGTATGCGGTAGATGTTCTGGAAGTTGAGCATATTATCATTTGCGGCCACTCCGGTTGCGGCGGTATCAAGGCTGCGGTAGAAAACCCTGAGCTGGGCTTGATTAATAACTGGTTGCTGCATATCCGCGACATCTGGCTTAAACATAGCTCGCTGTTGGGAAAAATGCCCGAAGAGCAACGTCTGGACGCGCTCTATGAATTGAACGTCATGGAGCAGGTCTATAACCTGGGGCATTCCACCATTATGCAGTCAGCGTGGAAACGCGGGCAGAATGTGACCATTCACGGCTGGGCGTACAGTATCAATGATGGCCTGCTGCGCGATCTTGACGTCACCGCCACCAACAAAAAAACGCTGGAGAACGGCTATCATAAGGGTATCTCTGCCCTAAGTCTGAAATACATTCCCCACCAATAAGCCATTAGCTATAGGCCGGATAAGTCGCTTTAGCGACGCCATCCGGCATTTCTGCGCTTACTCGTCCAGCAGCACCACTTTACCAACATACGGTAGATGGCGATAACGCTGGGCGTAGTCGATACCGTAACCGACTACAAATTCGTCCGGAATCGAAAAGCCAACGAACTCAACCGGCACGTCCACTTCGCGGCGAGAAGGTTTATCCAGCAGCGTACAAATCGCCAGCGATTTCGGCTCGCGCAGGCCCAGGATTTCACGGACCTTCGACAGCGTATTACCGGAATCAATAATGTCTTCGACAATCAGCACGTCTTTACCGCGAATATCCTCATCCAGATCTTTGAGGATTTTCACGTCGCGGGTGGTGGACATGCCGCTACCATAACTGGAGGCGGTCATAAAATCGACTTCATGAGGAACCTGGACTTCACGGCACAGGTCCGCCATAAACATAAATGAGCCACGCAACAGACCTACCAGCACCATTTCACTGCCGCTGTCTTTATAACGTTCGGTAATCTGACGACCCAGCTCGGCAATACGTGCTTTGATCTCCGCTTCGGGGATCATGACTTCAACAGTATGTTTCATATTTATAACCATATGATTTAAAGACAAATCACTCAATGCCGGTGACTAATAACGCCGCATTGACGCGCAAGGCACGCAGTATAACAGCAAACGTATTCATTCGCGGCATTTGATAAGAAAGCTCATTTTGTGATGACGATCACACATGTTAATTCCTATACTTAATTGCTACTAAAAAATTAACAATTTGGGATGGTGTCTTTTTATGGCAGAAAATAACGCACGATCGCCACGATTACTCGTGACGCTGACGGCCCTCTTTGCAGCGCTTTGTGGGCTGTATCTTCTTATCGGAGGTGTCTGGCTGGTTGCTATTGGCGGTTCCTGGTACTACCCCATCGCGGGCCTCGTGATGCTGGTTGTGGCCGGATTGCTATGGCGCAGTAAACGTGCCGCGCTGTGGCTGTATGCCGCCTTGCTGCTGGCGACAATGATTTGGGGCGTGTGGGAAGTCGGGTTCGACTTCTGGGCGCTCACGCCGCGTAGCGATATCCTGGTGTTTTTCGGCATCTGGCTAATATTGCCGTTTGTCTGGCATCGGCTGGTGGTTCCTTCCAGCGGCGCAGTAGCGGCACTGGTCGTGGCGCTGCTGATTAGCGGCGGCATTCTGACCTGGGCTGGCTTCAACGACCCGCAGGAGATCAACGGAACGCTTCGCGCCGACGCCACGCCCGTCGCAACAAGCTCGTCGATCGCCGACGAAGACTGGCCGGCCTATGGACGTAATCAGGAAGGCCAACGCTATTCGCCGCTGAAACAGATCACTGCGGATAACGTTCACCAACTGAAAGAAGCGTGGGTCTTCCGCACCGGCGATCTGAAACAACCCAACGATCCGGGCGAAATCACCAACGAAGTGACCCCGATTAAAGTCGGCGATACGCTTTATCTGTGTACAGCTCACCAGCGTCTGTTCGCGCTGGACGCCGCCAGCGGTAAAGAGAAGTGGCATTTTGATCCTCAGTTGAAGACCGATTCGTCTTTCCAGCATGTGACCTGCCGCGGCGTCTCTTATCATGAGGCCAAAGCGGATACCGCCTCGCCGGAGGTCATCGCCGACTGTCCGCGCCGCATTATCCTCCCGGTCAATGACGGTCGCCTTTTCGCGGTGAATGCCGAAACCGGCAAGCTGTGTGAAACCTTCGCCAATAAAGGCGTCCTGAATCTGCAAACCAATATGCCGGACACCACGCCGGGACTGTATGAACCGACGTCGCCGCCGATTATCACCGATAAAACGATCGTCATTGCCGGTTCGGTCACGGATAACTTCTCTACCCGCGAAACGTCCGGCGTTATCCGTGGTTTTGACGTTAATACCGGTAAGCTACTGTGGGCCTTCGATCCGGGGGCGAAAGATCCGAACGCGATTCCAGCCGATGAGCACGCTTTTACCTTTAACTCGCCGAACTCCTGGGCGCCTGCCGCCTATGATGCGAAACTGGATCTGGTCTATCTGCCGATGGGCGTGACCACGCCGGATATCTGGGGCGGTAACCGCACGCCGGAGCAGGAACGTTATGCCAGCTCCATCCTGGCGCTGAATGCCACCACCGGGAAACTGGCCTGGAGTTATCAGACCGTCCATCACGATCTGTGGGATATGGACCTGCCGGCACAGCCGACGCTGGCGGATATCACCGTTAACGGTACCACCGTTCCGGTTATCTATGCGCCAGCGAAAACCGGTAATATCTTTGTGCTCGACAGACGTAATGGCGAGCTGGTCGTGCCCGCTCCGGAAAAACCGGTCCCACAAGGCGCGGCAAAAGGCGATTACGTCGCCAAAACTCAGCCGTTCTCTGATTTAACCTTCCGCCCGAAAAAAGATCTCTCCGGCGCGGATATGTGGGGCGCGACCATGTTCGACCAACTGGTGTGCCGCGTTATGTTCCACCAGTTGCGCTATGAAGGTATCTTCACCCCGCCGTCCGAGCAGGGGACATTGGTATTCCCTGGCAACCTGGGGATGTTTGAATGGGGCGGTATTTCCGTCGATCCAGACCGTCAGGTCGCTATCGCTAACCCGATGGCGCTGCCGTTTGTCTCGAAGCTGATCCCACGCGGCCCGGGTAATCCGATGGAGCCGCCGAAAGACGCGAAAGGTACCGGTACAGAAGCAGGTATTCAGCCACAGTACGGCGTACCATTCGGTGTCACGCTGAATCCGTTCCTTTCGCCGTTTGGCCTGCCGTGTAAACAACCGGCCTGGGGCTATATTTCCGCGTTGGATCTGAAGACCAATGAAATCGTGTGGAAGAAACGTATAGGGACGCCGCGCGACAGTATGCCGTTCCCGATGCCGGTTCCGGTGCCGTTCAACATGGGGATGCCCATGCTCGGCGGGCCAATCTCAACCGCCGGTAACGTGCTGTTTATCGCCGCGACCGCCGACAACTACCTGCGCGCTTATAACATGAGCAACGGAGAAAAACTGTGGCAGGGACGTTTACCCGCCGGAGGCCAGGCAACGCCGATGACCTATGAGGTAAACGGTAAGCAGTATGTGGTCGTTTCTGCCGGAGGCCACGGTTCGTTTGGTACGAAGATGGGCGACTATATCGTCGCCTATGCTTTGCCTGACGACGCGAAATAACCATTAATGCCCGGCGTATGCCGGGCATTATGCCGGGTGGCGGCTTCGCCTTACCCGGCCTGCGTCGGAGACAGCGATTAGACCGTAAATCCTAACATCATTCCCGTATCTTCATGTTCTAACAGATGACAGTGCGCCATATAGGCATGTTCCTTCGGCGCGTCGTGATCGAACTTGACCAGCACTTCACTGATACCGCCCTCAACGCGTACCGTATCCTTCCAGCCCGTTCTGTGCGCCGCTGGAGCTTTGCCGTTCTCTGACAGAATACGGAACTGCGTGCCGTGAATATGGAAAGGATGCAGCATCATGTCGCCCACGCCGGAAATCACCCAACGTTCATGTCGGCCTTTTTGCGCCGCGAACATCGGTTTGTTCATATCGAAGACCTGGCCGTTGATAAAGTTAGCGTTATGGAAGTCGAATTTTCCGCCGTGATTCATATTGCCCATCGCGCCATGATTCATCCCGCTGTGATCCATGTTGCCATGATCCATCTCGCCATGCCCCATATTGCCGCCCTGCATATGCGCGTTCATGCTGTCATGATCCATACCGCTCATCGCCTGAGCGCCATATTTCTTCATCAGCATTTGCATCCCCATCATATCAAGACGCGGGTCCATCGACAGTTTCAGGTTGCGCACCGTTAGCCCTTCCAGCGACGGCAACGCAGGCATCGTCGTCAACGTATCCGGCAGCGTACCGGAGGCGGTAATCCGCAGCGGCTGGATACGCATCACCGGATGCGGTTTATCAAACGGAGCGATCGCCATTCCCATCTGGCTGACCGGCAGCGTCACCAGATCAAAGGCTTTCCCGTCGCTGATATCCACCAGCACTTCAAAACGCTCGCCCATTAATAACGGCAGTTCGGTGACTTTCACCGGCTCCGCCAGCAGGCCGCCGTCGCTGGCGATCACATAAAGCGGACGATTATCGCTGGCGGCGATATTCAGCGAACGCGCATTACAGCCATTTAGCAAGCGCAGACGTAGCCAGCCTTTCGGCGCAGAATGCTGCGGATAGATAGCGCCATTGGTCAGCAGCGTATCGCCAAACCAGCCGACGGCGGCGGTCATAATATCCAGTTGATAATCAATCTGACCATCGGCGGAGAAGCGTTTGTCCTGAATGATCACCGGCACATCATCGATGCCCCACTGTTTCGGCAGGCGCAATTTGCGAATCTCGTCATCTTCAATCAGCACCAGTCCAGCAAGGCCCATCGCCACCTGGCGCCCGGTTTTGCCGTGTTTATGCGGATGAATCCAGCAGGTCGCGGCGCGTTGCTCCGGTGTAAACGTCACCGTGCGGGTTCCGCCTGCGGGAATAATCCCCTGCGGGCCGCCGTCGACGATGCCCGGAATCTCCAGACCATGCCAGTGAAGCGTCGTGTCTTCGGCCAGTTGGTTATGGATATCAACGGTCACACTTTTTCCTTTGTGAAGCTGTACCGCTGGCCCCAGCAAATTACCGTTGTAGCCCCAGGTTGTCGCGTTCTTACCGGCGAATGTCGACTGTCCGGCTTTAACAATTAACTGCATACGGTTGCTCGCATCTGCCGTTAACAGGTCAGGAATAGGCAACGCGGGACGTTCGGCGGCAAAAGCGGCGCGGCTCCACAGCGGCAGCGCTGATGCAACCCCCAGCGCCACTGAATATTTTAAGAAATCACGGCGTAACATAATCATTTCCTTATAATGAACAGGCGGGTGTCTAAGCTTAGACCCTGCCCTAACGGGAAGGTCAAGCCAGCAACACGTCTTTACCATTCCTGACAGCAATACAATAAGAATGAAAACGCCGCGACCAATCCTGATAATAAAAGTCGTCGCTACGTTCTCAGTATGCTAACGTTGACTTTCCCTGATGCCGTGGTAGAAGCAATGAAGACGTTTTTCAGACCCGTGTTGTTTGGCAGCCTGATGGCCTTATGCGCAAATAGCTATGCGCTTACTGAATCCGAAGCTGAAGATATGGCCGATTTAACGGCGGTTTTCGTTTTTCTGAAAAATGACTGTGGTTACCAAAATTTACCCAACAGTCAGATTCGCCGTGCGCTGGTCTTTTTCGCCCAGCAAAATCAGTGGGACCTGAGTAACTACGACACCTTCGATATGAAATCGTTGGGCGAAGACAGCTACCGCGATCTTAGCGGCATCGGTATTCCGGTCGCTAAAAAATGCAAAGCTCTGGCCCGCGATTCTCTGAGCCTGTTAGCCTACGTTAAATAATCCTCCGCGATCCTATTGCTGAAATAATGACCGTGCATCCACGGTCATTGTTAGCTATGATGTTGCGCCCTTTTTTTACGGGTGTTAACAATGGAGGTATCAGCCAATGGCCGAAAATACGATGTGGCATGAAACGCTACACGACCAGTTTGGTCAATACTTTGCCGTAGACAACGTTCTGTATCATGAAAAAACCGATCACCAGGATTTAATCATCTTTGAAAACGCCGCTTTTGGCCGCGTGATGGCGCTGGACGGCGTGGTACAGACCACCGAACGCGACGAGTTTATTTATCATGAAATGATGACCCACGTCCCGCTGCTGGCGCACGGTCATGCGAAACACGTTCTGATTATCGGCGGCGGCGACGGCGCAATGCTACGTGAAGTTACCCGGCATAAAAACGTCGAAACCATCACCATGGTGGAGATAGACGCTGGCGTAGTCTCGTTTTGCCGCCAGTATTTACCCAACCACAATGCCGGCAGCTACGACGATCCGCGCTTTACGCTGGTAATCGACGACGGCGTGAATTTCGTCAATCAGACCCATCAGACCTTTGATGTGATCATTTCCGACTGTACCGATCCGATAGGCCCCGGCGAAAGCCTGTTTACCTCCGCCTTTTATGAAGGCTGTAAGCGTTGCCTGAATCCGGGCGGCATTTTTGTCGCCCAGAACGGCGTGTGCTTCCTGCAACAGGATGAAGCGCTCGACAGCCACCGCAAGCTGAGTCATTACTTCAGCGATGTCGGCTTCTACCAGGCGGCGATTCCGACCTATTACGGCGGCATCATGACCTTCGCCTGGGCGACGGACAACGACGCTCTTCGTCACCTGTCGAGCGAAATTATTCAGGCGCGTTTTCATGCCGCCGGCCTCAAATGTCGCTATTACAACCCGGCTATTCATGCCGCTGCATTTGCGCTACCGCAATATCTACATGACGCACTGTCCGCACAGTGACGTTAAGGAGGTGATAAAAATTGAAAAAGCTGAAACTGCATGGCTTTAACAATCTGACGAAAAGCCTGAGTTTTTGTATTTACGATATCTGCTACGCCAAAACCGCAGAAGAGCGCGATGGCTATATCGCCTATATCGATGAACTCTATAACGCCAACCGACTGACCGAGATCCTGTCGGAGACATGCTCCATTATCGGCGCGAACATCCTGAACATCGCCCGTCAGGATTATGAACCCCAGGGCGCCAGCGTCACGATTCTGGTGAGCGAAGAGCCGATCGACCCGAAACTTATCGATCAAACCGAACATCCCGGCCCGCTGCCGGAAACCGTGGTGGCGCACCTCGATAAGAGCCATATCTGTGTGCATACCTATCCGGAAAGCCATCCGGAAGGCGGGCTTTGCACCTTTCGCGCCGACATCGAAGTGTCAACCTGCGGGGTGATTTCACCGCTAAAAGCGCTCAATTACCTGATCCACCAGTTAGAGTCCGATATTGTCACCATCGATTACCGCGTGCGCGGCTTTACCCGCGACGTCAACGGTATGAAGCACTTTATCGATCATGAGATTAATTCTATTCAGAATTTTATGTCGGAAGATATGAAGTCGCTGTATGACATGGTGGACGTAAATGTGTATCAGGAAAATATTTTCCATACCAAGATGCTGCTTAAAGAGTTCGATCTTAAGCACTACATGTTTCACACCAAACCGGAAGATCTCACTGAAACCGAACGCCAGGAGATCACCGCCGCGCTGTGGAAAGAGATGCGCGAGATTTACTACGGCCGCAATATTTCTGCGGTCTGATTCACCACTGGCAGCGCCTGACGGCGCTGTCACTCCGGCTGCACCAGCGTTAGCGCAAAAGCGCGCCCTTTCAGTTCAACCTGCGCTGACGGCGGCAGATTGACGTCGGTAATCACATCATTAAAGCGCTCAAGCGGCACCACATTAAAGAGCGAATGCACGCCATACTTACTGCTGTCCGCCAGCAACACTTTGCGCTGCGCATTAGCAATAATCTCCTGTTTAAGCCCGGCCTTATCTTCCGTTGGGGTCGTCACGCCCGTTTTTACCCCCCATGAATTACAGCTCATAAACGCGATGTTCGGATAAACGCTGCGCAACAGCTTACGCCCATGCTCACCGATACAGGACTGACTGCTGTCATCGATACGACCGCCGACAATCGTCACTTCAATTTGCCGGAACTCAGCTAAAAACAGCGCAATATGCAGATCGACGGTGATGACCCGCAGCGGAAGATGGGTTAAGCATTTCGCCAGCTCCATCATTGTCGTACCGGCATCCAGCACGACGGCATCGCCAGCATTCACCAGCGATGCGGCAACGCGTGCGATCGCCCGTTTTTCAGCGGGCGATCGCAGTTGTTTTTCATTGGTGGTGGGCTGGGCGGGTTCAAAACGCCGCAGCGCCACGCCGCCATGACTACGGCTGATCACACCCTGCTCATCCAGCTTGATCAAATCGCGACGGATAGTGGCTGGTGATGCGTCAACCGCCTCAACCAGCTGTTCTACCGTAACCAGCGTATGGTTTTTCAGATACGCCACAATGAGATCCAGACGGTGTTGTCCTTTCATAACAGGGAATTATGCCAGTTGCATTGCCAGTTTGATCGATACGGCCATGCTCTCAGATTTTGCTTTTCCCGTCCAGGCGATATCAAATGCGGTGCCATGATCGGCAGAGGTCCGAATAAATGGCAGCCCCGCGGTGATATTCACACCATCATAAAATCCAAGCAATTTCAACGGGATATGCCCCTGGTCATGATACATCGCCACCACCATATCATATTGCCCCTCATAAGCCTGGAGAAATACAGTATCCGGCGGGCATGGCCCATAAACGTCCATACCTTTTGCGCGGGCATCGGTAATGGCTGGCGTCAGGATACGCGTCTCTTCATCGCCAAACAGGCCATTCTCGCCCGCATGAGGATTCACGCCTGCCACGGCGATACGCGGTTTAACGTAACCCACACGCTTGAGGAAAGTATCAGCAATACCAATCACCGTTTCGACACGCGTGGTACTTAACGTATCAAGGAATTTTCGCAGCGCGATATGCGTTGAAACGTGAATCACTTTTAGTTTATCGGTGTAAAGTACCATCGCGTAATCACGGCTATGGGTCAGGGTCGCAAGCAGCTCGGTATGGCCCGGATAGTTGTGCCCTGCCAGGTGCAGCGCCTCTTTATTCAGCGGCGCGGTAGCGATAGCCTGTACGTCGCCCCGTAACGCTAACTCGGTGGCGCGCTTCACGCAGCGATACGCTAAATCCCCCGCCTGCGCCTGAACTTTCCCGGCCTCCAGCGCCTCCGGCTGCGCCAGCGGCTCATCAATCACATGAATGATGCCGGGCGCAAAACGCGCTTCGGCAACCCGTTCAATGGCCCGTAACTCGACGTTCGGCGTGATGCCCTTCGCCTGTAAACGTTTCAACGTTGCGAGGCATCCAATAACCACCAGCGGCGCGCCGTTGAGACCGTCTTCGCTTAGCGCTTTAACAATAATTTCCGGCCCAATGCCCGCGGGATCGCCCATAGTAATGGCAACGGTTTTAGTCTCCACAATACATCTCCTCAATATAATAAAGCGCGTCACACAACGTACTGTCTGAACCGAATCCGCCCGCTTTGGTAATGACCGGCAGATCGTCAATTTCGCTGTTTACAAACGTTCCACAGGGAATACAGGGCGCCACCTCGCTCTGAATGCGATAACCTTCAGCGCCAAGTGCGCCGGCGACGGCGGTAGCGATATCGCCGCCGGTCAGAAACAGCCCGCCAATCCGCGCCTGCCCGATAATGTTTAACGTGACGACGCCAAGCCGCTGGCTCAGTCGCTCGCCCAATTGCTGACGGCTCATCGCGGATTTTTCGCACAACGCGTCGATTAACTGTCGATCTTCTGCGCGACGGCTGGTGCGTAAAATCGTATGTCGATGCTGACTTAACAGCGCGCAGGCCTGCTCTACGACAGACGCGATTTCCTGCTCCGCGCGATCCGACACCATGCGCGCGGCATCGATATCCACGACCTCCGCACGTCCCCGGCACAGCGCATTATCCACCTGACGTCGCGTGGCTTCGCTCATCGAACCGGCCACCACCAGTACCGGCAGCCGCTGCCGGTCTTGCATAAAAAGTTCAACCGGCAACGCATTCGCCAGACCAGCGGCGCCGACGAGCAGCGGCATCGACGGTTGTTCACACGCTGCTTGCGCAATCAACGTCAGGTCCCGCTCTTCCACCGCATCCACGACGATAATCCCTTCGCCCTCAGCCGCATAAGCCGTAAGTAAGGCGCTTAACCCACCGCGTCGAACATCCTGCAAAAAGACTTCATACACAGGGATCTCACTTTGCAACGCCACTATCTCGGCAATACGGGAAGAGACAATGGGCGTTTTCGGATCGCTGGCAAATTCGGTTTCCAGTAACGGGACGCCATTAACCAGACATTTTCCTTCAAGCGTCGTGCGTCCAGCCGCAGGGATCGCGGCGGCGATAACGGCCAGTTTTCGCTGACTGGCGCGCATAGCCGCCGTCACTTCGGCTCCGATATTGCCGCGAAATGTAGAGTCGATTTTTTTGTACACCAGCGGCGCTGGCGATGTCTCACACCACGGGGAAAGCGCGGCATAAACGGCAGATGCCGCCTGATCTGCGGGCATCGCCCGGCTTTCGGTGTTAATGACTAACACATCGGCGCGGCGGGACGGTTTTTGCGACGCGCTCAACATGACTTCCGTTCTCGCCCCCTTCTTCGCCAACTGGACGCCGGTATCATTCGATCCGGTAAAATCGTCGGCGATGACTATCATTTTCATGCGTTTTTCTCCAAAGAAGCCTGACGCGCCTGTTTTTTCGCAACCCAGGAGGTCAACACTGGCGTCAGGATTGCCGTGGTGATCACCGAGGCGGCAATCAGCGGAGCGGCAGCAGCGGCCACCTCGGCGAGCGAAGGGTCGGCCTGCGCAATAGCCAGCGGCGTCGCAACGGCATTACCCGCGGTGCTGGAGGCCGCCGCCCCGGCAATGCCAGTTCCGCCAACCAGACGATCTGCGCGGATATTAAAGAAACCGCCAACAAACGTTGTCAGCACGCCGAGCAGAATTCCGGCAAGTCCGCCTTGCAGTAACATTTCCAGGTTGATGCCCGCCCCCAGCGCAAAAGCAAAGAAAGGAATGAGCAGCGGGCCGCCTTTGGTCAAAAAATCGCGCATATGAGGATCAAGATTGCCGAGGATCATGCCGACAACCAACGGAACCAGCACCGCCACCAGCGCCATAATGGGAATGTTCGCCATCCCTGCCGCGCCCAGCGCAATCATCGTAAAGAAAGGGCCATCATTAAGAGACAAAATAGAGATAGCGCCGACGTCGCGCTCATTGCCGAACTCACCTACCAGCGCAGCATAAAGTCCGCCATTCGAATTGCTCATCGCCGCGATAATCGCCACGCCGCTCAGGCCAAAAATACCCTCCGCGCCGAAAAGATGCTCCACGCCCAGGCCAATCCCGATGGCGACAAGCAACTTAGTGAGCGTAATCGTCCCGCCCTGCAATAGCGCCTGGGGTGCGGCTTTCACACTGATACCGGCTCCCATACACAGCAGAAAAGCGCCAATCAGCGGCGCCGCGCCGTTTTTAAATAAGGCGGTGGTAAAACCGCCGATATCAAGCGCCTGTGGAGCGAAGGTGTTAATGACTGCGCCAATAACGAGCGGTACGACCATCATGCCGCCGGGTACGCGCTCTATTGCTTTTTTGATGTTCATGGTCTTACCGCCTGTTGCTTGTTGTGATTGAATAAAATCATAACGATTATATTCAATCAAATTAAGATCACAAACGCGTCAGATCACAGTTTTAAAATGATTAATAAAAATCAAAAAATCATTCTGCAATAAAAAAGCCGGGATACTCCCGGCTGGAATGTGTGGTGATTTCGTTTCCACTACGCCCCCAACTGTCCGTCGACTGGCGTTGCGGGACAATAACGAAGAGAGGGTCAGGCTTTACTGACGAATTCCCGATACGCGGCGACGACCCGCAGAAAATCCTCCATGCCGCACAGGGATAAACTCTCTTCATCGTAATAACTCATCCCCTCTTCCATCTCATCGCCGGAAAAATCCAGCTGATTGGCGCGAATCATCACCTCTTCGCCGTCCATCCAGATCGTGTATTCATGCCCTGCTCGTTGCCAGGAGCGTTCGCTGCCTTTGACCGTACGCGCGGCTTGTTCTACTTCATCCAGTAGCGAGAGATTGTCTTTAACCTCTTCATTAAACCAGTGACCGACCACCTCGTGGCCCATCGACATTCGTACTTTTACCCCTCCGGTAACGTCGCGCAGAAATTCGTAATCCATAATTGTTTTCCTCTGCAAAGCCCTTACAGTCATTATCGCAGCAGCGGAGAAGAAAAAAAGCGGGAACAGCAGGCGGAATGAAAATAAAAACCCACCGCAGTTGCGATGGGTGTTGTAGGCCCGGTAAGCGTAGCCGCCACCGGGCAATAAGAGGCGTAGGCATGGTAAGCCTGACCCCGTCAGGCAAATTAAACCGCAGTCTGGAAAATCACGCCGTCCGCTTTCTCAGTGTACTGAGAGAGCTGGTCGAAGTTCAGGTAACGGTAAGTATCCACCGCCGTCTTATCCACCTGCGCCACAAAGGTCTGGTACTCTTCCGGCGTCGGCAGTTTGCCGATCAGCGCCGCCACCGCCGCCAGCTCCGCAGAAGCCAGGAAGACGTTCGCACCGGTACCTAAACGGTTCGGGAAGTTACGGGTAGAGGTAGAGACCACCGTCGCACCGTCAGCCACACGCGCCTGGTTACCCATACACAGGGAACAACCAGGGATCTCAATACGCGCACCGCTCTTACCGAACACACTGTAGTAACCTTCTTCGGTGAGCTGCGCGGCGTCCATACGGGTTGGCGGCGCTACCCACAGGCGGGTTGGCAACTGGCCTTTATGGTTATCCAGCAGCTTACCGGCGGCACGGAAGTGGCCGATGTTGGTCATGCAGGAGCCGATGAACACTTCGTCGATCTTCTCGCCCTGCACGTCAGACAGCAGACGCGCGTCGTCCGGATCGTTCGGCGCACACAGGATTGGCTCTTTGATATCCGCCAGATCGATGTCGATCACTGCCGCGTATTCCGCGTCGGCATCGGCTTCCAGCAGTTGCGGGTCCGCCAGCCATTTTTCCATACCCTGAATACGACGTTCCAGCGTACGACGGTCGCCGTAGCCTTCCGCAATCATCCACTTCAGCAGGACGATGTTGGAGGTCAGGTATTCAATGATCGGCTCTTTGTTCAGCTTGATGGTACAGCCTGCCGCGGAACGCTCGGCGGACGCATCGGTCAGCTCAAATGCCTGCTCAACTTTCAGATCCGGCAGACCTTCAATTTCCAGAATGCGGCCAGAGAAGATGTTTTTCTTGCCTTTCTTCTCAACGGTCAGCAGGCCCTGTTTGATGGCGTACAGCGGAATGGCGTGTACCAGATCGCGCAGGGTGATGCCCGGCTGCATTTTGCCTTTGAAGCGCACCAGCACGGATTCCGGCATATCCAGCGGCATCACGCCGGTCGCGGCGGCAAACGCCACCAGGCCAGATCCCGCCGGGAAAGAGATACCAATCGGGAAACGGGTATGGGAGTCACCGCCGGTCCCCACGGTGTCCGGCAGCAGCATACGGTTCAGCCAGGAGTGGATAACGCCATCGCCCGGACGCAGAGAGACACCGCCACGGTTCATAATGAAGTCCGGCAGCGTGTGGTGCGTGGTGACGTCAACCGGCTTCGGATAGGCTGCGGTGTGACAGAACGACTGCATGACCAGATCGGCGGAGAATCCCAGACAGGCCAGGTCTTTCAGCTCATCGCGGGTCATCGGGCCAGTAGTATCCTGAGAACCGACGGAGGTCATTTTCGGTTCGCAGTATGCGCCCGGACGGATACCTTTCACGCCGCAGGCGCGACCGACCATTTTCTGCGCCAGCGAGAAGCCACGGCTGCTTTCCGCCACGTCTTTTGCCTGACGGAATACATCAGAGTGCGGCAGACCCAGCGCTTCACGCGCTTTGGTGGTCAGGCCACGGCCGATGATCAGCGGAATACGGCCACCGGCACGCACTTCGTCGATCAGCACGTCGGTTTTCAGTTCGAAGGTTGCCAGTAGCTCGTCGGTTTCGTGGTTGCGCACTTCGCCTTTGTACGGGTAGACGTCAATCACATCGCCCATATTCAGGTTAGAAACGTCAACTTCAATCGGCAGTGCGCCCGCATCTTCCATAGTGTTAAAGAAGATAGGCGCAATTTTGCCGCCGAGGCACAGACCGCCGCCGCGCTTGTTCGGCACGTTCGGGATGTCATCGCCCATGAACCACAGCACGGAGTTGGTCGCGGATTTACGGGAAGAACCGGTGCCCACCACGTCACCCACGTAGGCCAGCGGGTAGCCTTTTTTCTGCAATGCTTCGATTTGTTTGATGGGGCCAACAACGCCTGGCTGATCCGGCTCAATGCCTTCACGGGCGTTTTTCAGCATCGCCTGCGCATGTAACGGGATATCCGGTCTCGACCACGCATCCGGCGCCGGAGAGAGATCGTCGGTATTCGTTTCGCCGGTCACTTTGAAAACAGTGACGGTGATTTTTTCCGCCAGCGGCGGACGGCTCAGGAACCATTCGGCGTCGGCCCAGGATTGCATCACCTGTTTGGCATATTCGTTGCCCGCTTTGGCTTTCTCTTCTACGTCGTAGAAGTTATCGAACATCAGCAGGGTGTGGGACAGCGCTTTGGCCGCAATCGGCGCCAGTTTCGCATCGTCCAGCGCATCAATCAGCGGATGAATGTTGTAACCACCCTGCATGGTGCCCAGCAGTTCAATGGCTTTTTCTGGGGAGACCAGCGGGGAGGTGGTGTCGCCTTTCGCGACAGCAGCGAGAAAACCGGCTTTAACATAAGCGGCTTCATCTACGCCAGGAGGAACGCGGTTGATCAACAGGTCTAACAGGAATTCTTCTTCGCCCACAGGCGGGGTCTTCAGCAGCTCGACAAGCGCAGCCATTTGGGTTGCGTCTAAAGGTTTTGGCACAATCCCCTGGGCAGCACGCTCAGCTACGTGCTTACGGTATTCTTCTAGCACGACGATATCTCCTCGCTCTCATTGTCATAATGCGGCGCTTTTGTTGATGGGCGATTCTCTTCACGCTCCTGTGAGACAGTAGTTAGTAGGGTAAATGCCCGGTACCGCATAAGGCACAATAACAGGATTTTCTTTAAGTGTTAATCTGTTTACAAAAAAGCAACATAAAAAAGTGGCTGAATCGTTAAGGATGGTCTAATGCTCTACTGAGACGGGAGCTACAGCCATAAATGCTTACCTCATTTCGTGCTTTGATCGTCACGTAACGTTATCGATCCCAACATTAGCTAAAAATTAAACTATCGTCCCTTTATACTCACGCGAAACTGCACCCCGTCGGCGGCAGGCATAATGACCATAGCGATTCTCTGGAATCGGGAGAGATAAAATGACGTTGCCCTTTAAACCCCATCTCATTGCCCTTGTCTGCAGTGCCGGGTTATTTGCCGCTTCGGGCGTACTGTATGTTAAAAGCCGCGCTCCCGAAGCGCCCGCGCAGGCGGCGGCTCCCGCCCCTGAGCCAACGCAGACCGCTGTGCCCGCGCCTGTCGCGAAAACGACCTTTACCACTGCGCAAATCGATCAATGGGTCGCGCCTGTCGCGCTTTATCCCGATGCCCTGCTTTCGCAGGTGCTCATGGCCTCCACCTACCCGGCGAACGTGGTTCAGGCCGTCCAGTGGTCGCGAGATAACCCCACGCTGCAGGGCGATGCCGCTATTCAGGCGGTGGCCAGCCAACCGTGGGATCCCAGCGTCAAATCGCTGGTCGCCTTTCCCCAGTTGATGGCGCTTATGGGCGAGAATCCGCAATGGGTGCAAAACCTGGGCGATGCGTTCTTAGCCCAGCCACAGGATGTGATGGATGCGGTGCAAAGGTTGCGTCTGCTCGCTCAACAAACCGGTTCGCTAAAATCAACGCCGCAGCAAACCGTCACCAGCGTGCCGAAGTCCAGCGCTTCTAGCGCCGTCACGACGACAACCACCACATCCGCCAGTACGCCAGCGACACCGTCGACCGTCATCAAAATTGAACCCGCGAATCCGCAGGTGGTGTACGTGCCGAACTATAACCCCGCGACGGTGTATGGCGCCTGGCCCAATACCGCTTATCCGCCGGTGTATTTACCGCCCCCTCCGGGACAGCAGTTTGCCGATAGTTTTGTTAAAGGTTTTGGTTATAGTCTGGGCGTCGCCACCACCTATGCGTTGTTCAGCAGCATAGACTGGGATGACGACGATCATCACCACCATGACGACGACCATCATGATGATGATTACCATCATGGTGGTAACGGTTATCAACACAATGGCGATAATATCAATATCAATGTCAATAATTTCAACCGGATATCCGGGCAAAACCTGCCGGGCCAAACGATGGGCTGGCAGCATAATCCCGCCTGGCGCAATGGCGTCCCCTATCCGAATAATACCGTTGCGCAACGGTTCCATCCCACCAATGTTAGCGGCGGGTTAAGCGCAACGCAGCAAGCGCCAGTGTCTCGCGACAGTCAGCGCCAGACGGCCATGACGCAATTCCAACAGCGCAGCCATACAGCGAACGCTTCTTTGCCAGCGCCAGGCACCCGCGATGCCCAGCGTAAAGCGGCCTCACAACAATTAAATCAGATAGCCCGGCGTAATAATTATCGCGGTTATGACAATCAGTATGACAGCGCGCGTCGACAGACGGCGCAGCAGCATAGCGCGACGCTGAAATCCCAGACGCAGCAGCATCCCTTATCGCAGCAACAGCGTAACGCGGCGCATCAGCGGATCGCATCCTCTACGCCGCAGCAGCGTCAGGCATTTCGCCAGAATATGCACGCCAATGTGTTTAGCGGGAACGACAGTCGATCGCCGTCATGGCAATCGCAACAGCTACGCGGCCTGGAAAGCCGTCGCGGCAGCCACTTAAACACCGAGCAACACGCCGCCGCGCGGGAACATTTTTCTGAACATCATGAATTTCATCGCCGTTAACCGGAGCAGATAATGAAAAAGGTTATGTTAAGCGCTCTGTTACTGTCGTTACCCTTGCTGGGCTACGCGCAGGAACGGTTCCCCTCCCCGGAAGCGGCCGCCAGCGCCTTCGCCGCGGCGGTAGCCGGAAAAAACGAAACGCAGCTTACCGCGCTACTGGGCGATGACTGGCGGCAATTTCTGCCGCCGGAAGGCGCCGATCCCGAGGCCGTGGCCCGCTTCAACCGTGACTGGCGCGAAGGCCATCGCATTGTACAAAAAGACAATACGGCGCACCTGAATGTCGGACGAGAAGACTGGCAGCTCCCGGTGCCCATGGTGAAAGAGGCTGGCGGCTGGCGCTTTGATATGGCGGCAGCCGGGAATGAGATCCTCACCCGTACTATTGGGCGAAATGAACTTTCTACCTTACAGGCTATGCATGCTTACGTTGATGCGCAGCAGGACTATTACTTACAAAACCATCGCTGGGCGCACAGGATAATCAGTAGCGAAGGCCAAAAAGATGGCCTGTACTGGCCAACCAAAGCAGGCGACGCCCCCAGTCCCTTAGGCCCAAACTTTAGCCCCGCAGCGCCAGATGAGGGTTACCACGGCTACCATTTCCGTATTATCAGCGATAACGACGGTCACGGCGCGGCGCTTCTGGCCTGGCCGATGCATTACGGCGAAACCGGGGTGATGAGTTTTATGGTCAACCAGGACGATCGTATTTATCAGGCGGATTTAGGCAAAGAGACGGAGAGTAAAGTTCAGGCTATCACGCGTTTTGCGCCAGACGCGCAGTGGCAGGTCGCCGAATAACCCGTAAGCGCCTGGCGTTATCGCCAGGCCATGATCATTAGCCCTGATGCGGCATTAATTCCGGGTGGCCTTGTACCGGCGGCTTGTTGCTGGTCAGCGCGGCTTCATCAGCCTGAATGCTGCCGGAATTGGCCGCCCATACGCCTTCATGCGTGTGGGTGATCTGCTGATGCTGCGCATTCAAATCCTCGCCCATTGCCGCAATATGCGTACTTTCCGTACCGCCGCTGTTAGTCGCCCAGGGGATGACGGGATCGCTGGCAAATGCCATGCCGGAGATCAACGTCGCGGTTAGCGCTGCTGTTGTCAGAAAAAGTTTCATATATCAAACCTCATAATTAGCTCGCTATTATTTTATAGCGTTACTAATTTCAGGGTGATGACAAAGTAAGGAGAGGTATTTCTTATGAAACAATTAGTTGGTCGAAAATGACTGACAAAGGCACTACCGACGGCATAAGGTTTGAAAAGCGCACTGCTGCGGAAAAGATAAATTTTGCGGTTTCGTTATCCTTCGCCATCATTTGACACATCTGATTTGCCATGCATAAAAAAAGCGGCTGTAAAGCCGCTTTTCTGTGTCGAATGGCGCATTGCCACCTACAGAAGATTATTTCTTCTTCGCTTTCGGGTTCGGCAGGTCAGTAATGCTACCTTCGAAGATTTCCGCCGCCAGGCCCACGGACTCATGCAGAGTCGGGTGCGCATGAATGGTCAGCGCGATGTCTTCCGCGTCACAGCCCATTTCGATCGCCAGACCGATTTCACCCAGCAGCTCGCCGCCGTTGGTGCCGACAATCGCCCCGCCGATCACGCGGTGAGATTCTTTGTCGAAAATCAGTTTGGTCATACCGTCTGCGCAGTCAGAAGCGATAGCACGGCCAGAAGCTGCCCACGGGAAGGTGGCGGTTTCATAGCTGATGCCTTTTTCTTTCGCTTCTTTCTCGGTCAGGCCAACCCATGCCACTTCTGGCTCGGTGTACGCGATAGACGGGATAACCTTCGGATCGAAGTAGTGTTTCTTCCCGGCGATAACTTCAGCGGCAACGTGGCCTTCGTGAACGCCTTTATGCGCCAGCATCGGCTGACCGACGATATCGCCGATAGCGAAGATGTGCGGCACGTTGGTGCGCAGCTGTTTGTCGACGCGGATAAAGCCACGGTCGTCAACTTCCACGCCTGCTTTGCCCGCGTCGAGGTTTTTACCGTTCGGCACACGACCGATCGCCACCAGAACCGCATCATAGCGCTGCGCTTCAGCCGGGGCTTTTTTGCCTTCCATCGAAACGTAGATACCGTCTTCTTTCGCTTCAACGGCAGTTACTTTGGTTTCCAGCATCAGGTTGAATTTCTTGCTGATGCGCTTGGTGAAGACTTTAACGATGTCTTTATCAGCCGCCGGGATAACCTGATCGAACATTTCAACCACGTCAATCTCTGAACCCAGCGCGTGGTATACGGTACCCATTTCCAGACCGATGATACCGCCGCCCATGACCAGCATACGCTTCGGCACTTCTTTCAGTTCCAGAGCGTCGGTAGAATCCCATACGCGCGGGTCTTCATGCGGAATAAACGGTAATTGGATCGGACGAGAACCTGCCGCGATGATCGCGTTGTCGAAGTTGATCACGGTTTTGCCGTTTTCGCCTTCAACTTCCAGGGTGTTCGCCCCGGTGAATTTACCCAGACCGTTGACCACTTTCACCTTACGGCCTTTGGCCATACCCGCCAGACCGCCGGTCAGCTGCGTGATCACTTTCTCTTTCCAGGTACGAATCTTGTCGATATCGGTTTTCGGCTCACCGAAGACGATACCGTGTTCAGCCAGCGCTTTGGCTTCTTCGATAACTTTTGCTACGTGCAGCAGCGCTTTAGAAGGGATACAGCCGACGTTCAGACAAACACCGCCAAGGGTGCTGTAACGTTCTACAATTACGGTTTCCAGACCTAAATCAGCGCAACGGAAAGCGGCAGAATAGCCTGCCGGGCCCGCCCCAAGTACCACGACCTGAGTTTTGATTTCAGTACTCATCATGACCTCTTTATTTGTATCCGGCGGTCCGGGGTACTTGATCGCCCATCATCCACCGGGTCGTTCTATCCGCCCGTATCTTACAAAATTGTTAACAATTTTGAAACAACAAACGGATCACGAATTATCGCTTTCGCTAATAACCTCACAAACTCCATGAGATTATCAAAAAAAAGCCGGCCGTCGGGCCGGCTTTTTCGCTTACATCACCAGACGGCGAATGTCAGACAACATATTGTTGATAATGGTAATGAAACGCGCACCATCAGCACCATCGATCACACGGTGGTCGAAAGAAAGAGAGATAGGCATCATCAGACGCGGCACAAACTCTTTCCCATTCCACACCGGTTCCATCGCCGACTTAGAAACGCCGAGGATAGCCACTTCCGGCGCGTTGACAATCGGCGCAAAGTGGGTAGTTCCCAGGCCGCCGATGCTGGAGATAGTGAAGCAACCACCCTGCATTTCGCCAGCGGTCAGCTTACCATCACGCGCTTTTTTGGAGATGGTGGTCAGTTCACGAGACAGCTCGGTCACGCTCTTCTTATTCACGTCTTTAAAGACCGGAACCACCAGGCCATTCGGGGTATCAACCGCCACGCCGATGTTGATGTATTTTTTCAGGGTCAGACGCTGACCGTCTTCGGACAGAGAGCTGTTGAAGCGCGGCATCTGTTCCAGAGCAGCGGCAACCGCTTTCATGATGAAGACCACTGGCGTGTATTTCACATCCAGTTTGCGCTTCTCAGCTTCGGCGTTCTGCTGTTTACGGAACGCTTCCAGATCGGTGATATCGGTTTTGTCGAAGTGCGTAACGTGCGGGATCATCACCCAGTTACGGCTCAGGTTCGCGCCAGAGATTTTCTGGATACGGCCCAGTTCCACTTCTTCAACTTCACCAAACTTGCTGAAGTCCACTTTCGGCCACGGCAGCATACCCGGGATACCGCCGCCCGCAGCAGCCGGCGCAGCTTCCGCGCGTTTGATAGCATCTTTCACGTACGCCTGAACGTCTTCGCGCAGAATACGACCTTTACGACCGGTGCCTTTCACTTTCGCCAGGTTGACGCCAAACTCGCGCGCCAGGCGGCGAATCAGCGGGGTAGCGTGAACGTAAGCGTCGTTTTCAGCGAACTCAGACTTGCCTTCCGCTTTGGCAGCCGGGGCAGCAGGCTTCTCAGATTTCGCCGCCGGAGCCGGCGCCGCCGCTTCCTGTTTAGCCGGAGCGGCCGCAGGCGCTGCGCCTTCTACTTCGAAGACCATAATCAGAGAACCGGTTTTCACTTTATCGCCGGTGCTGATTTTGATTTCTTTCACGGTGCCCGCGAACGGCGCAGGCACTTCCATGGAGGCTTTGTCGCCTTCCACGGTGATCAGCGACTGTTCAGCGGCAACTTTATCGCCGACTTTGACCATCACTTCGGTGACTTCAACTTCGTCGCCGCCGATGTCCGGTACGTTAACGTCTTTCACGCCCGTCGCTGCTGCTGGAGCAGCCGCAGCCGGAGCGGCCTCCGCTTTCGCTGGTGCTGCGGCAGGCGCTGCGCCCGCCACTTCGAAGACCATAATCAGTGAGCCGGTAGACACTTTATCACCGGTGTTCACTTTGATCTCTTTCACGGTGCCCGCGAACGGCGCCGGCACTTCCATAGAGGCCTTGTCACCTTCGACGGTGATCAGCGACTGTTCAGCTTCAACGGTGTCGCCCACTTTCACCATCACTTCAGTCACTTCAACTTCGTCACTGCCGATATCCGGAACGTGAACGTCTTTCGCCGCTGCCGCAGCAGGTGCTGCTGCCGGCGCCGCTTCTTTCTTCTCTTCTGCCTTAGCAGGTGCAGCGTCAGCTGCACCGTCGGCGGAATCGAAAATCATGATAAGTGCACCGGTCTCGGTTTTGTCGCCGACAGAGACTTTGATCTCTTTCACGACGCCAGCCTGCGGAGACGGGACTTCCATAGAGGCTTTGTCGCCTTCTACGGTGATCAGCGACTGTTCAGCTTCCACTTTGTCGCCCACTTTGACCAGAATCTCGGTGATTTCAACTTCATCTGTCCCGATGTCCGGTACTTTGATTTCGATAGCCATTATTCTTTTACCTCTTACGCCAGACGCGGGTTAACTTTATCTGCATCGATGTTGAATTTGGTAATCGCATCCGCTACCACTTTCTTGTCGATTTCGCCACGTTTAGCCAGTTCGCCCAGCGCTGCAACAACCACATAAGAAGCATCAACTTCGAAGTGGTGACGCAGGTTCTCACGGCTGTCGGAACGACCGAAGCCATCCGTACCCAGTACGCGATAGTCGTCAGCCGGTACGTAAGTACGAACCTGCTCGGCGAACAGTTTCATATAGTCAGTAGATGCTACAGCCGGAGCGTCGTTCATCACCTGAGCGATGTACGGTACGCGCGGGGTTTCCAGCGGGTGCAGCATGTTCCAGCGCTCACAATCCTGACCATCACGCGCCAGTTCGGTGAAGGAGGTTACGCTGTACACGTCAGAACCTACGCCGTAGTCGTTCGCCAGGATCTGTGCCGCTTCACGCACGTGACGCAGGATAGAACCGGAGCCCAGCAGCTGAACTTTACCTTTGCTACCTTCGAGGGTTTCGAGTTTGTAGATACCTTTACGGATACCTTCCTCGGCACCTGCTGGCATGGCCGGCATGTGGTAGTTTTCGTTCAGCGTGGTGATGTAGTAGTAAACGTTCTCTTGTTTCTCACCGTACATACGCTCCAGACCATCATGCATGATGACAGCCACTTCGTAAGCGTAAGCCGGGTCGTAAGAGATACAGTTCGGGATAGTCAGCGACTGAATGTGGCTGTGACCATCTTCGTGCTGCAGACCTTCGCCGTTCAGCGTTGTACGACCGGAAGTCCCGCCGATCAGGAAGCCGCGAGCCTGCTGGTCGCCAGCCTGCCAGCACAGGTCGCCGATACGCTGGAACCCGAACATGGAGTAGTAGATGTAGAACGGGATCATCGGCAGATCGTTGGTGCTGTAAGAGGTCGCCGCAGCCAGCCAGGATGCGCCTGCGCCCAGCTCGTTGATCCCTTCCTGCAGAATCTGGCCTTTCTCGTCTTCTTTGTAGTAAGCAACCTGCTCACGGTCCTGCGGGGTGTACTGCTGACCATTCGGGCTGTAAATACCAATCTGACGGAACAGACCTTCCATACCGAAAGTACGCGCTTCGTCGGCGATAATCGGTACCAGGCGATCTTTGATCGACTTGTTCTTCAGCATCACGTTCAGAGCACGCACGAAAGCGATAGTGGTGGAAATCTCTTTGCTTTGCTCTTCCAGCAGCGCGCCGAAATCTGAAAGTTGAGGCAGCTCTAACTTCTCGGTGAAGTTCGGCTGACGGCTTGGCAGGTAGCCATGCAGCGCCTGACGACGTTCATGCAGGTATTTGTGTTCTTCAGAACCCTCCGGGAAGGTAATGTACGGCAGTTTTTCGAGATCAGCATCGGCAACCGGCACGTTGAAACGATCGCGGACGTAACGCACGCCGTCCATGTTCATTTTCTTAACCTGGTGAGCGATGTTTTTACCTTCCGCGGTGTCGCCCATGCCGTAACCTTTAATGGTATGGGCCAGGATTACCGTCGCTTTGCCTTTGGTTTCCTGCGCTTTTTTCAGTGCCGCGTAGACTTTCTTCGGATCGTGACCACCACGGTTCAGCGCCCAAATCTGGTCATCGGTCCAGTCGGCCACCAGGGCTGCGGTTTCCGGATATTTACCGAAGAAGTGCTCACGTACGTAAGCGCCGTCTTTGGATTTGAAGGTCTGGTAGTCGCCGTCAACGGTTTCGTTCATCAGCTGGATCAGTTTACCGCTGGTGTCTTTACGCAGCAGTTCATCCCAACGACCGCCCCACATGACTTTGATAACGTTCCAGCCAGCACCTGCAAAGATGCCTTCCAGTTCGTTAACAATCTTGCCGTTACCGGTGACCGGGCCGTCAAGACGCTGCAGGTTACAGTTGATAACAAAGACCAGGTTGTCCAGTTTTTCACGGGTGGCGATGGTGATCGCGCCTTTGGATTCCGGCTCATCCATCTCGCCGTCGCCGAGGAAGGCGTAAACGGTCTGTTTAGAGGTATCTTTCAGGCCACGGTGTTCCAGATATTTCAGGAATTTCGCCTGGTAGATAGCACCGATTGGGCCCAGCCCCATAGAGACGGTCGGGAACTGCCAGAATTCCGGCATCAGTTTCGGGTGCGGATAGGAAGAGAGGCCATTGCCGTGAACTTCCTGACGGAAGTTATCCATCTGTTCCTGGGTCAGACGACCTTCCAGGAACGCGCGAGCGTAGATGCCCGGAGAGATGTGGCCCTGGAAGTAAACCAGGTCGCCGCCATCCTGTTCGTTGCGCGCACGGAAGAAATGGTTGAAACAGACATCATAGATCGTGGCGGAAGACTGGAAGGACGCCATGTGGCCGCCCAACTCAAGGTCTTTTTTAGACGCACGCAGCACGGTCATGATGGCGTTCCAGCGGATAGCAGAACGAATGCGACGTTCCAGCTCCAGATTGCCCGGGTATTCCGGTTCGTCTTCAACGGCAATAGTGTTGATGTAATTACTGGCCCCTGCGCCTGCCGCGACTTTCACGCCGCCTTTGCGAGCTTCAGAAAGCAGTTGGTCAATCAGATACTGAGCGCGCTCAACACCTTCTTCACGGATGACCGATTCGATCGCCTGTAGCCAGTCGCGAGTTTCGATCGGATCCACGTCATTTGGGAAACGTTCTGACATGGGGGTATTCCTTATCTATCTAATACGTTGAGTTATCTGGAACCTGTCCCATTAAACTTTCGTCAGAAAGCTTAATAAGACAGGTTCTGCGTTTAGTTGCCGCGCACATTTTTGCGCGTTATTCACAACATCTTCTGGTTAACGTTCTGCCAGAAAAAACTAATTCTTGCGCTGTTCCAGACGGCGTAAAGCACGTTCACGACGGCTCTCCTCACGGCTTCTGTCCAGCATAATCTCTTCGATAAACGCCAGATGGCGGTGTGACGCTTCACGCGCTTCTTCTGGTTTTCCGGCCATAATGGCTTCAAATATACGGGTGCGATGCGTACTCACCAGCGGCAGCATCTCCCGACGCGCATACAGCAATTCGAAGTTCTGCCGCACGTTTTGCGCCAGCATCGGCTCCATACACCTTAGCAGATGAAGCAATACCACGTTGTGCGCCGCTTCGGTGACGGCGATTTGATACTGGAGCACGGCTTCAGACTCGGCATCCAGATCGCCGGACTCTTGCGCCAGCTCAATAGCGTGGTGCAGCTCGCGAATACGGTCTTTATCTTCGTCGGTGCTGCGCAGTGCCGCGTAATAAGCCGCAATGCCTTCCAGCGCATGGCGCGTTTCGAGCAGGTCAAACTGGGATTCAGGGTGATCGGAGAGCAGTTCCACCAGCGGGTCGCTAAAGCTCTGCCACAGGCTGCTCTGCACGAAGGTTCCGCCGCCCTGACGACGAAGCAACAATCCCTTCGCTTCGAGACGTTGAATCGCCTCGCGCAAGGAGGGACGGGAGACGTCGAACTGTTTTGCCAGTTCACGTTCCGGTGGGAGTTTTTCTCCGGGACGCAATGTTCCCTCAAGGATTAAAAACTCCAGCTGCTGCTCGATCACATCGGAGAGTTTTGGTTGGCGGATTTTGCTGTAGGCCATGATTTCCTGTCTTAAGCCATTTGCCCGGAGTCAATTGGTCTTACCAATTTCATGTCTGTGACGCTAAAGTAACAAAGTATTCACCTTCTGTCCATACAGGTTTTGATTGAAATCAGTAAAGGAGGCACATTTTAACAATTTTACAGAAATCATGTTTCAAAACTGTAACTGTGCACAAATGTTAAATTTACCCACCAGGAGGTAGATTTAACGTATTTGAAACGATAAAAAATCTCATCTGAACCGATTCAACAGTAGATTAAATGCATTTTTATGCATAAAAAATGAATAAAAACAAATTAACATCTGTAAGGGAAAATAAAAGGAGGTATTTACAAGTGCTTTCTTTTTACGCAACTCGTCATCACCCCTGCACAAAGCAGGTGCATTCGCGGCCACATACCATTATTCTGATCAAGACGAAAGAGTTGAAGTGACATTTTAAAAAACGAGCTTGTAAATAAATCAATACAAAAAGCGGAATTGCAAACTTACACACGCACTACTGCATCGTTCAAAATAAGCGCGTTATGAATAAACCGCGCCCGATACACGAGGTTTTATAATGGACAGTCAGCAGCACGGCGAGCAGCTCAAGCGCGGCCTGAAAAACCGCCATATTCAGCTTATCGCATTGGGCGGCGCGATAGGGACAGGCTTGTTCCTGGGAAGCGCCTCCGTTATTCAGTCGGCGGGGCCAGGAATTATCCTGGGCTATGCGATTGCAGGCTTTATTGCCTTTCTGATTATGCGCCAGCTGGGGGAGATGGTGGTTGAAGAACCGGTCGCCGGCTCTTTTAGCCACTTCGCCTATAAATACTGGGGCGGCTTTGCCGGATTCGCTTCCGGCTGGAACTACTGGGTGCTGTACGTATTAGTTGCCATGGCGGAACTGACCGCAGTGGGTAAATATATCCAGTTCTGGTATCCGGAGATCCCCACCTGGGCTTCTGCGGCAGCCTTCTTTGTGATTATCAACGCCATCAACCTGACCAACGTTAAAGTGTTCGGTGAGATGGAGTTTTGGTTCGCCATTATTAAAGTGATCGCCGTCATCGCTATGATTCTGTTCGGCGCGTGGTTACTCTTCAGCGATACCGCTGGTCCGCAGGCAACCGTGCGCAACCTGTGGGAACAGGGCGGCTTTCTGCCGCATGGCTGGACCGGGCTGGTGATGATGATGGCCATTATTATGTTTTCGTTTGGCGGACTGGAGCTGGTAGGGATCACCGCCGCTGAAGCCGATAACCCGGAACAGAGCATCCCCAAAGCTACCAATCAGGTTATCTATCGCATCCTGATTTTTTATATCGGCTCGCTGGCGGTCCTGCTTTCGCTGCTGCCATGGACTCGCGTCACCGCCGATACCAGCCCGTTTGTCCTTATCTTCCATGAACTGGGCGATACGTTTGTCGCCAATGCGCTGAATATCGTGGTTCTCACCGCCGCGCTATCGGTTTATAACAGCTGCGTTTACTGCAACAGCCGTATGCTGTTCGGTCTGGCCCAGCAGGGAAATGCGCCGAAAGCGCTGCTGAACGTCGACAAACGCGGCGTGCCGGTGAGCTCCATTTTGGTTTCCGCCGTCGTGACGGCGTTGTGCGTGCTGCTCAACTACCTGGCCCCAGAGTCCGCATTCGGACTGCTGATGGCGCTGGTGGTCTCCGCGCTGGTCATTAACTGGGCGATGATTAGCCTTGCCCATATGATGTTCCGTCGCGCAAAACAGCAGCAGGGCGTGAAAACCCGCTTCCCGGCCCTGTTTTATCCGTTCGGCAACGTTCTCTGTCTGCTGTTTATGGCGGCGGTATTGATCATTATGCTGATGACGCCAGGTATGGCGATCTCCGTGTGGCTGATTCCGGTATGGCTGCTCATCCTGGGCGTCGGCTACCTGTGTAAAGAAAAAACGGCAAAAACGGTGAAAGCCCACTGATCGTGGCGTTACTTTTCCGCCCTCCCCGTCCGGGGAGGGTGTTATCTGTCTCACAGTTTCCCACGTATAACCATTTTATCCATATCAGCGGCGTGATCCTGCTACGCAAATAAAAGCTCGCAGGCGAATAATTACCGCCATCATCTGATGGGGAGAAGTCTCAATGGATAAGGGCAGACTTTCGGTAAGAGAGAAAATCGGGTATGGCATGGGTGACGCCGGATGTAACATTATTTTTGGCGCTATCATGCTGTTTGTTAATTATTTTTATACGGATATTTTTGGTCTTGCCCCGGCGTTAGTCGGTGTTTTACTCCTTTCAGTACGCGTTATCGATGCCGTTACCGATCCGGTGATGGGCGCGCTTGCCGATCGTACCCAAAGTAAATATGGTCGTTTCCGCCCCTGGCTACTGTGGATTGCATTTCCCTACGCGCTGTTCAGCGTGCTGATGTTCACGACGCCGGACTGGGGCTATAACAGCAAAGTTGTCTATGCTTTCGTCACCTATTTTCTGCTTTCCGTGACCTACACCGCCATCAATATTCCCTATTGCTCACTGGGCGGCGTGATCACCAACGATCCAAAAGAGCGCGTGGCCTGTCAGGCTTATCGCTTCGTGTTAGTCGGCATCGCGACGCTGTTGTTATCGTTAACGCTATTGCCGATGGTGGACTGGTTTGGCGGCGGCGACAAAGCCAAAGGCTATCAGTTGGCGATGACCGTGCTGGCGATTATCGGCATGGGTATGTTTCTGTTCTGCTTTGCCAGCGTCCGCGAACGCGTTCGCCCTGCCATTCCGACGCACGATGATATGAAGAATGATTTCAAAGACGTGTGGAAAAACGATCAATGGGTACGCATTCTGCTATTGACCTTATGTAACGTCTGCCCGGGGTTTATCCGTATGGCGGCGACCATGTATTACGTCACCTGGGTGATGGGACAAAGCACCCATTTCGCTACGCTTTTTATTAGCCTTGGCGTGGTCGGTATGATGATCGGCAGTATGCTGGCAAAAGTCTTAACCGATCGCTGGTGTAAATTGAAGGTATTTTTCTGGACCAATATCGCGCTGGCGATTTTCTCCTGCGCGTTCTATTTCTTTGATCCGAAAGCTACCGTGATGATAGTGGCGCTCTACTTCCTGCTCAATATTCTGCATCAGATCCCTTCCCCGTTGCACTGGTCGCTGATGGCGGACGTCGATGATTACGGCGAATGGAAAACCGGCAAACGCATTACCGGTATTAGCTTCTCCGGTAATCTGTTCTTCCTGAAACTGGGCCTGGCGATTGCCGGGGCGATGGTCGGCTTTTTGCTCTCCTGGTACGGTTATGACGCCAGCGCCAAAGCGCAAAGCGCTTCGGCGATGAACGGTATTATGCTGTTGTTTACCGTTATCCCTGGCGTTGGCTATCTGATTACCGCAGGCGTGGTACGTCTGCTGAAAGTTGACCGTGAACTGATGAAAAAAATCCAGGACGATTTGGAAAAACGTCGCACTAATTACCGCGAATTGAGTGAGTTGCAGGAGCTCAAAGCCGCTGAAAGCGTAAGGAAAGCCTGATGGCAAACTGGCCAAACCCGTTTATTGAACAACGTGCCGATCCGTTTATTTTACGCGACGGCAGCGATTACTACTTTATTGCCTCCGTACCGGAATATGACAGGCTGGAAATCCGCCGGGCTGATTCGCTGGAAGGGTTGCGCGCCGCCGACCCCGTTGTCGTCTGGCGCAAACCGGAAAGCGGCCCGATGAGCCAGCTCATCTGGGCACCGGAAATGCACCGCATCAACGGTAAGTGGTACATCTATTTTGCCGCTACCCATACTCAAGCGCTTGATAAGCTGGGAATGTTCCAGCACCGCATGTTTGCCCTGGAGTGCGCCGATGCCGACCCACTCACCGGCAAGTGGACGGAGAAAGGTCAAATTAAAACACCGTTTGATACCTTCGCCCTCGATGCCACCACTTTTTATCATCAGGGAAAACAGTGGTATCTGTGGGCGCAAAAAGCGCCGGATATTGCCGGTAACTCAAATATTTATCTGGCTGAACTGGAAAACCCGTGGACTCTTAAAGGCGAGCCGGTAAGACTCAGTAAGCCAGAGTACGACTGGGAGTGTCGGGGTTTTTGGGTTAACGAAGGTCCGGCCGTCGTGGTGCATGGCGACAAGCTGTTTATCAGCTATTCGGCCAGCGCCACCGATGAAAACTACTGTATGGGGTTACTGTGGATTAACGTAAACGACGATCCGCGCGATCCGGCCAACTGGCATAAATCACCGCGCCCGGTCTTTACCACCAGCTATGAGAATCGCCAGTATGGGCCGGGACACAACAGCTTTACGCAAACGCCGGAAGGTGAAGATGTACTGGTGTACCACGCGAGAAATTACACCGAAATTGAAGGCGATCCGTTGTACGATCCCAACCGCCATACGCGTCTGAAACGGGTGCGCTGGGACGAAAACGGGATGCCTGATTTTGGCGTACCGCCAGCCGATACGATCTAAGCCGTTGCACTGCCCGGTGGCGCTAACGCTTACCGGGCCTACAGATTTTTCCATTGTAGGCCGCATAAGCGTTAGCGCCATCGGCACAACGCTACACTAATGCCCCATAAATGGTGAGCAACGCAATAATCACCACCACCACAAACGAGGCCTTCTTCGCCATCGATACCGCCGCTTTGGGGGTTTCTACTTTGTCAGTATGCGGTTCGCGCGCCAGTGAGAACTGCGCCAGACGTGTGAGCACCTGATACTGCGAAGTATGCAGATCCGCCAGCGAGGCAAACCAGGCCGGCAACGCTTTCTCGCCATGCCCCAGTAATGCATACACTACGCCCGCCAGACGTACCGGAATCCAGTCCAGCACATGAAGAATAGCGTCAATGCCGGATTGCAAACGTTGGTGTGGCGTCTGATAGCGCGCCAGCCAGGTCTGCCAGGCCCGTAAAAACGCATAGCCCACCAGCGTTACCGGCCCCCACGGACCGCCAACGATAAACCAAAATAGCGGTGCGAGGTAAAAACGGAAATTTATCCATAACAACGCATTTTGCAGCTCACGCAAAAATTCACGCTCATTACAATCCGGCGGCACGCCGTGGATTAGCGTAAGCTCGCTGGCCATCGCCTCACAAGGATGCGGATCGTTACGGGACGCCGCTTTCAGCCAGGCGTGATAATGTACTCGCACTTTGCCCGCGCCGATACACAGCACGCCCAGGAGAATCCACACCACCAGCGTCGGCACGTTAAATAGCAGCCCTTTTAACGCCTGGAGCAGTAGAAAAGTCACCACCATCGCGATCGCCGTCATTCCCATCGTGCGCAACATCGAAAAATGCGTAATCCGACGGAATAGCGCCTCCAGCCGATGATCGAGCTGCCAGTGCTCGCCCAGCTTAAACAGGCGCTCGACAATCAGCACCAGTAATGTCGTAAACAGCGTCATGTCATCTCCTTGTGCGACGAAAGGGCTACCAAAGCGCGAAAGCGCGGCCAGTCAAAGGCAGGGCCAGGGTCCGTTTTACGGTCAGGCGCAATGTTGCAGTGTCCGGTCATATTGTCGGCGATCGCCGGATAGCAAGCGATAAGCGTGCGCGTCACGGCGGCTAGCTGCTGATACTGCGCATCGGTATAAGCCAGCGTATCCGTCCCCTCCAGCTCAATACCAATGGAGAAATCATTACAACGTTCCCGCCCCTGATAGTTTGATACGCCCGCATGCCACGCACGCTTATCAAAAGGCACATACTGGACGATTTCACCGTCGCGACGAATCAGACAATGGGCCGAAACACGAAGATGAGCGATTTCTGCAAAAAAAGGATGGGCGTCTGGATCTATCGTTCCGGTGAATAATGCATCGATCCACGGACCGCCAAACTCGCCGGGGGGCAGGCTAATATTATGCACCACCAGCAAGGACGGTTTTTCGTCATCCGGACGGCAATCATAATGCGGAGAAGGGACGCGTCGCGCCTCTACCAACCAACCCTTATCTGGCAACATGCAGAGTCTCCTTTTGAGTGGTGCTTATAGCTGCTTCAGAGTAGCATGTTTCTACCTTATGATTCGTTAGCAATTTGGAGTTTTATCATGCCGCCTCGCCGTTATAACCCAGACGACCGACGTGACGCGCTACTGGAACGCATTAATCTCGATATCCCTGCCGCCGTTGCTCAGGCGCTGCGTGAAGATTTAGGTGGAGAAGTCGATGCTGGCAACGATATCACCGCGCAACTTTTGCCGGCAGATACGCAAGCCCATGCCACGGTGATCACTCGTGAAGACGGCGTTTTCTGCGGCAAGCGCTGGGTTGAAGAGGTCTTCATCCAACTGGCGGGCGATGATGTACGCCTCACCTGGCATGTCGATGACGGCGACGCCATTTATGCCAACCAAACAGTGTTTGAACTGAACGGCCCCGCTCGCGTATTGCTGACCGGCGAGCGCACGGCGCTAAACTTTGTCCAGACCCTTTCCGGCGTCGCCAGTGAAGTACGCCGCTACGTTGGACTGTTGGCTGGCACCCAAACCCAGTTGCTCGACACGCGTAAAACGCTGCCGGGTCTGCGCACCGCGCTCAAATATGCGGTTTTATGCGGCGGCGGCGCCAATCATCGTCTGGGCCTCACTGACGCGTTCCTGATTAAAGAAAACCATATCATCGCCTCCGGTTCGGTTCGTCAGGCGGTGGAAAAAGCGTTCTGGTTACATCCGGACGTGCCGGTAGAAGTCGAGGTCGAAAATCTGGATGAACTGGACGATGCGCTGAAAGCAGGCGCGGATATTATCATGCTGGATAATTTCAACACCGACCAGATGCGCGAGGCGGTGAAACGCGTCAACGGCCAGGCGCGGCTGGAAGTATCCGGCAACGTCACCGCGGAAACCTTACGCGAATTTGCTGAAACCGGGGTGGATTTCATCTCCGTTGGCGCGCTGACCAAGCACGTACGCGCGCTCGATCTCTCCATGCGTTTTTGCTGATCCTCTCCGCCCGATGGCGCTGTGCCGTCGGGTCTATAAATCACCTGTCCGGAGATCCGCGCCATTATTCGGTAAAATATTCGTAGCGCCTCGCAATAACGTTGTCGTGTCATGTAACGCAGCGAAAATCTTCAGAATCCGCCTTCCCGTTTTACCTTTTGCCGCTCGCCCGCTCTTGCCGCGTTTGCCACAGTAGCGCCAGCTAACTCAAGGAGCGAACAATGGAAAAACAACGCGGTTTCACGCTTATCGAACTGATGGTCGTTATTGGCATCATCGCCATTTTAAGCGCCATCGGCATTCCGGCTTACCAGAACTATCTGCGTAAAGCGGCGCTGACGGATATGTTGCAAACGTTTGTCCCCTACCGTACCGCCGTCGAACTCTGCGCTCTGGAACATGGTGGGACGAGCACATGCGATGCGGGCATCAACGGTATCCCCTCGCCCGTCATCACCCGTTATGTTTCGGGCATGAGCGTGGAAAAAGGCGTCATCACGCTTACCGGCCAGGAGAGTCTGAGCGGGCTTAGCGTCATCATGACGCCCGCCTGGGACAATGCTAACGGCATTACCGGCTGGACGCGTAACTGCAATATTCAAAGCGACAGCGCGTTACAACAGGCTTGTGAAGATGTCTTCCGTTTTGACGCCAACTAAGGAGACAAGATGAAAGACGCTCAGCTCAACACCTTGTGTCAACGTCATCAGGCTGTACTGATCAATAGCGCCAGCAACAGTATCACTGTTGCGGTGGTCGACGCGCCCTCTCATGCGTTACTGGACGCTCTGCATTTCGCCACGCAAAAACAGATTGATATTGTGTGCTGGACTCGCCAGCAAATGGAAAATCATCGGCATAAGCCGGATCAGGCTCCCTCGGCAAACGCCGCGAAAGGCGGAGAAACCGCGGCCCAGCTTCTCAATCAGACATTACGCTCGGCGATGGCGAAACGCGCCTCTGATATCCATCTCGAACCAGGCGCCAGCCGCTACCGGATAAGACTCCGCATCGACGGCGTTCTTCATATTCTGCAGGACATCGCCAAAGAGACGGGGCTTGCGCTGACGGCCAGATTGAAAGTCCTGGGAAATTTGGACATCGCTGAACATCGGCTGCCGCAGGACGGGCAATTTACCGTTGACCTGGCGGGCGACAGCATCTCTTTTCGTATCGCCACGCTTCCCTGTAAAGAAGGCGAAAAAGTCGTCTTACGGTTGTTGCATCAGGTTGAACAAACGCTGGATCTGGACACGCTGGGCATGTACGGGGCACAACTTACCGCTTTTAGACAAGCCCTACAGCAACCTCAGGGGCTGGTACTGGTGACTGGCCCCACCGGTAGCGGAAAAACAGTCACGCTATACAGCGCGCTACAAACCCGGAATATGCCGGGTATCAACCTCTGTAGCGTTGAGGATCCGATAGAAATTCCACTGGATGGGATTAACCAGACGCAGATCCATCCCCGCGCCGGGCTCACCTTTCAAAATGTGCTGCGCGCGCTTTTACGCCAGGACCCTGACATCATCATGGTAGGTGAAATTCGTGACGGCGACACCGCAGAAATCGCCATTAAGGCGGCACAAACGGGCCATCTGGTACTTTCAACGCTCCATACAAACTCCACCAGCGAAACCCTGATACGTTTGCAGCAAATGGGCGTAGCACGCTGGATGATCTCATCGGCGCTTACGCTGGTGGTAGCGCAACGCCTGGTAAGGAAGCTTTGCCCGCACTGCAAACAGCGCCTGAGCGATCCCGTGGTGCTATCGCCCAATCTTTGGCCCAGCGCGCTACCGCGCTGGCAGGCAAGCGGCTGTCAGCATTGCTACCACGGCTTTTATGGCCGAACCGCGTTATTCGAAGTGTTAACCGTTACCCCGACATTACGTCAGTTAATTGCGAGCGGCGCATCGGCGCAAGCACTGGAAGCCCACCTCCAACAGACCGGTACAGGGACGCTTTTTGAAAATGGCTGTCGCGCCGTTGAGCAAGGCATGACGTCCTTTGAAGAGATACTGCGCGTTCTGGGAATGCCCCATGAGCGTTAAACAGCTCTGGCGCTGGCAAGGCGTTAACGATAAAGGTCAACTGGAACAAGACGTTGTATGGGTGGACAATCGTCTGGCGCTGATCATCACCCTGCAACATCAGCGCATTATGCCGCTTCGCATCAAGCGCATGGGCGTTAACGCCGCACTGTGGAAAGAAGAGCAAAGCGCTGAAATTATTCATCAGTTGGCCACGCTCATTCATGCCGGGCTGACGCTTTCTGAAGGGCTGGAACTCCTTGCGAAACAGCATCCCCACCGACAATGGCAAGCGCTGTTGCGCACGCTGGCTCACGAGCTTGAACAGGGCGTCCCTTTTTCCAGCGCATTAGTCTCCTGGCCGCAGGTATTTCCGCCGCTCTACCAGACGATGATCCGCACCGGAGAACTGACCGGCAAACTGGCCGACTGCTGCTTTGAACTGGCCCGTCAGCAAAAAGCGCAGCGGCAGATTACGGTTAGCGTGAAAAAGGCGCTGCGCTATCCCGCCATTATTCTGACAATGGCCGCTCTGGTCGTTTTCGCCATGCTGCACTTTGTTCTGCCGGAATTTGCCGCCATTTACCGTAGCTTTAATACCCCGCTCCCTCTTCTGACGCGCGGTATTATCGCGATAGCGCAATGGGGGTCGGCATGGGGTTGGCTCATCTTGTTCCTGACGATGCTCGTTGCTATCGCTCACCGCAGGGTAAAACAAAAGCCGTCCTGGCAAGCGCAGCGGCAGCGTCTTCTGCTACGGCTCCCCGTTATGGGTCGCCTGATAAGAGGCCAGAAACTAGCGCAAATATTCACCGTACTGGCATTGACCCAAAGCGCAGGCATTCCTTTTCTTCAGGGACTGGAAAGCGCTATCGAGAGTCTCGGCTGCCCTTACTGGTCACAGCGTTTAACGCAGGTACATCAGGAGATCGCCGCGGGCAATCCGGTCTGGTTGGCGCTAAAAAATACCCAGGAATTTAGTCCGCTATGCCTGCAACTGGTCAGAACGGGCGAAGCGTCCGGTTCACTCGATATCATGCTGCATAACCTTGCCCGTCACCACAGTGAAACTACGCTGGCGCTGGCCGATAATCTGGCGTCGCTGTTGGAACCGGCGTTATTGATCATCACCGGCTTAATTATCGGTACGCTGGTGGTGGCGATGTATTTGCCGATTTTTCATCTGGGAGACGCGATGAGCGGGATGGGATAAGGCTGGCGCACATTTACGCCAGCCAGAATATTAGAGGCTATTGAAAATGCGGTTTTCTTGTTCCTGCACCCGAATAAAGGTGGTGCGTTTGGTCAACTCTTTCAGGCGAGACGCGCCGACATAAGTGCAGGCTGAGCGTAGACCGCCCAGGATATCGCGGGCAGTATTGCCCACCGGCCCACGCAGCGGCAATTTAACCGTTTTACCTTCTGCCGCGCGGTATTTCGCGACGCCGCCGACATGACGGTTCATCGCAGATTCCGAACTCATGCCGTAGAACAGCATAAATTTCTCGCCGTTCTCTTCTACCACGCTGCCGCCGCTCTCTTCGTGACCCGCCAGCATGCCGCCCAACATAACGAAATCCGCACCGCCGCCGAAGGCTTTTGCTACGTCGCCTGGCATGGTGCAGCCGCCATCGCTGACGATCATGCCGCCCAGGCCATGCGCCGCGTCAGCACATTCGATAACCGCCGACAGTTGCGGATAACCAACGCCAGTTTTTACACGCGTCGTGCATACGGAGCCGGGACCAATTCCCACTTTCACGATATCGGCGCCGGAGAGGATAAGCTCTTCGCACATCTCGCCCGTTACCACATTGCCTGCGCAGATTGTTTTTGTCGGCCATGCTTCACGTGCTTTCGCGACGAACTGCACAAAATGTTCTGAATAGCCATTGGCCACATCAATACAGACAAAGTTCAGCGCAGGATTCAGCGCCAGAATCTGCACGGTTTTTTCGAAATCAGCATCAGAGGTCCCGGTGGAAACCATCACATGCTTGAGAACATCAGCCGAAGCCTTGTTGATAAAAGCTGCCCACTCTTCAACGGTATAATGTTTATGTACAGCAGTCAGAATATCAAACCCGGCCAATGCTTGCGCCATTTCAAACGTCCCGACGGTATCCATATTGGCCGCGATAATCGGTACGCCAGACCAGGTCTGACCTGAGTGTTTAAAGGTGAATTGACGTTCCAGTTCGACATCGGAACGGCTTTTGAGGGTAGAACGTTTAGGACGGATAAGAACGTCTTTGAAACCTAACTTCAGATCTTCTTCAATACGCATGTGCGGATTCCTGGGGTTAATGGCGAAAAATCGAAACTCACAACTCCAGTGACGCTATCATACGCACTAATCATGGCCGTACAAGACTGCGAAATTCTCTTTTTTTACGTTACAATCCCATAAATTTACCTGGCGAATAGTAGGTTAATGCTCAGAGCGCATCGTCTTTGTATGTTTAAAATTTAACCTTTTGATTATCAAACTAAAATTCCGGAAGCTGGAGATATGAGGTATACCGTAGCCTTAACCGGCGGTATTGGCAGCGGTAAAAGTACCGTCGCTGATGCCTTCGCTGACCTCGGAATAACCGTCATCGACGCGGATATTATCGCGCGCCAGATGGTTGAGCCAGGGCAGCCCGCCCTGAACGCAATAGCGGAACATTTTGGTTCTGAACTTATCGCCGCCGACGGCACGTTACGTCGCCGGGCGCTGCGTGAGCGTATTTTTTCGCATCCGGAAGAAAAAGCCTGGCTTAACGCTCTGCTTCATCCCTTAATTCAGCAGGAAACCCAACGACAGTTTCAACAGGCTACGTCGCCCTATGTGTTATGGGTTGTGCCTCTGCTGGTTGAAAACAGGCTGTATCAAAAAGCCAACCGCGTACTGGTGGTTGACGTTACGCCCGAAACGCAGCTTATGCGCACAATGCAGCGTGATGATGTTACGCGCGAGCATGTTGAACACATTCTCGCTGCGCAGGCGACGCGTGAAGCGCGCCTTGCCGTGGCGGACGATGTTATTGATAATAACGGCGCACCGGATGCTATCGCATCAGATGTGGCCCGCCTGCACGCCAGTTATCTTAAGCTCGCGTCGCAGTTTGTCTCACAGGAAAAACCGTAATGCACACCCAGGTCCTATTTGAACACCCTCTCAATGAGAAGATGCGTACGTGGCTGCGCATAGAGTTTTTGATCCAACAGCTCTCCATCAACCTGCCAATTGCAGACCATGCTGGCGCACTGCATTTTTTCCGTAACATCAGCGATCTACTGGATGTGTTCGAACGGGGCGAAGTCCGTACCGAACTGCTGAAAGAACTGGAGCGCCAGCAGCGTAAATTACAGGCCTGGGTTGAGGTTCCCGGCGTCGATCAAGACCGTATTGAAGCCCTGCGCCAGCAGTTAAAATCCGCGGGCAGCGTGCTGATCTCCGCCCCGAGGATTGGCCAGCAGCTACGCGAAGATCGCTTGATTGCCCTTGTGCGTCAACGCCTAAGTATTCCTGGCGGCTGTTGCAGTTTCGATTTACCCACTCTACATATCTGGTTGCACCTACAACAGGCGCAGCGCGACGCCCAGATTGAAAGCTGGCTTGCCAGCCTGAATCCCCTCACCCAGGCGCTGACGCTGGTGCTTGATCTGATCCGTAATTCAGCACCTTTCCGTAAGCAAACCAGCCTGAACGGTTTTTATCAGGATAACGGGGACGACGCCGATTTGCTGCGTCTTATGCTGACGCTCGATTCACAACTTTATCCGCAAATTTCCGGCCATAAGAGCCGTTTTGCCATTCGCTTTATGCCGCTGGATAGTGAAAATGGTCTGGTGCCGGAGCGTCTTGATTTTGAACTGGCCTGTTGCTAAGGAGTAAAAATGTCTGACGTGACCGTCGTAAACTGTCCGACCTGCGGTAAACCGGTCGTCTGGGGGGAAATTAGCCCCTTCCGCCCATTTTGTTCTAAACGCTGTCAGTTAATTGATTTGGGCGAATGGGCCGCCGAAGAGAAACGAATCGCCAGCAGCGGCGACCAGTCTGATAGCGACGACTGGAGCGAAGAGCGCTAACGGAGAGGGCTCTGTTGAGACGGCAATATCGCCTTATGACAAAAATAATCAATAAATACGCGTAGTTTTGGCGCCATATGCGCGCGGCCGGGATAATACAAATAAAATCGGCGAGATTAGGCTATAACAGAAACGTAGCCGCCACTGCGCCAGAAAACCCTGGCGCGTTATCACTGACCCTAAGCCCGCAAGAGCTGGCGGCAATTGAGGCGGTTTTTCCTCACGACGCCGCGGCCGGCCCCCGCTACTGGCCGGAAATTATGTCGACATTAAATCGCTAATAAGATCGATGGGGATCGTGTTGCGATCCCCCACTAAGGCGCAAATTGGCGTAATTTACGAATAATCGGTTCATTGGCTGGCGGAAAATCGTCCGTATTCAACGCGTTCTGCGCGATCCACCGTCCCGGCTGTCCTTCTTTCCCCCACGGTTCGCCCTCCCAGCGTTCAACCAGCCAAAACCACAGCGTAATGTGTCGGTCCGGGAATTGATATTCCAGAGTGTCGAATAATGTTACCTGTGTTGGCGTAATCCCCACCTCTTCCTGTAGCTCCCGGATCAACGCCTGCTCTGGTGTTTCGTCGGCTTCAATTTTTCCGCCGGGGAATTCCAGCTTGTTCGCCATATGCGCATCCGCGGCGCGTCGGGTAATAAAAATTTCATCGTTCGGGTTGCGGATAATCCCAACCGCGATTTGCAGTTTTTTCATCTTGTTGCATCCATAAAAAAGGCGCAGCCGCCTGCGCCTTTTTATCTGTGTTCAATGCCAGGCCGAATAAGCGTAGCGCCCTTCGGCAATGATGCCAGCACCGACCTGATGGCAACACATTATGTCTTATCAGGCCGGTAAGTTTATCGCATTAGCTCAGGCGACCGTGACACTGTTTGTATTTCTTACCGGAACCGCAAGGGCAAGGATCGTTACGTCCAATCTTACGTTCGCCTGTTTGGGCGGCCAGATCGGCAGCCACGGCGGTATCGTCATCCTGATGGCTTAGCTGCTGCATCTGCGCCAGGCGCTCCGCCTCTTCGCGACGCTGCATTTCCATCGCTTCGACCTCTTCCGGCATGCGTACCTGGACTTTGCTCAGGGTACTGATCACTTCATATTTCAGCGATTCCAGCATCGCGGCGAACATAGCGAAGGATTCGCGCTTGTATTCCTGCTTCGGATCTTTTTGCGCATAGCCGCGCAGATGAATACCCTGACGCAGGTAATCCATCGCCGCCAGATGCTCTTTCCACAGGGAATCGAGCGTTTGCAGCATCACGCCTTTTTCGAAATGACGCATCATTTCAGCGCCAACCACCTCTTCTTTACGCTGATACACCTCGATAGACTGCGCCAGGATGCGCTCACGCAGCGTCTCCTCATGCAGCTCCGGCTCTTTATCCAGCCATTCGGCAATCGGCAGCTCCAGGTCGAAGTCGTTTTTCAGGCGTTCCTGCAAACCCGGGATATCCCACATCTCTTCCAGCGACTGCGGCGGAATGTAGGCGTCGATAGTCGCCTTAAAGACATCTTCGCGAATGCTGTTAATGGTGTCGCTCACGTCAGACACATCCAGCAGTTCGTTACGCTGGGTATAAATTGCACGGCGCTGATCGTTCGCCACATCATCATATTCCAGCAGTTGCTTACGAATATCGAAGTTACGGCTTTCTACTTTACGCTGCGCGTTAGCGATAGCTTTCGTCACCCACGGGTGCTCAATCGCTTCGCCCGGCTTCATCCCCAGTTTACGCATCATACCGGAGACACGATCGGAGGCGAAAATACGCATCAGCGCATCTTCCATCGACAGGTAGAAACGGGAAGAACCCGGATCGCCCTGGCGACCGGAACGGCCTCGCAGCTGGTTGTCGATACGGCGGGATTCATGGCGCTCGGTGCCAATGATATGCAGACCGCCGGCAGCCAGAACCGCGTCATGGCGTACCTGCCAGTCCGCTTTAATCTGCGCAATCTGTTCTTCCGTCGGCGCTTCCAGCGCGGCGACTTCCGCCTGCCAGCTACCGCCCAGCATAATATCGGTACCACGACCCGCCATGTTAGTAGCGATAGTGACCGCCGCTGGATAACCAGCCTGCGCAACGATGCCTGCTTCGTTGGCGTGGAATTTTGCGTTCAGGACGTTATGTTTGATGCCCGCTTTGGTCAGCTCTCTGGAGACCACTTCAGATTTCTCGATAGAAATCGTCCCGACCAGCACTGGCTGACCGTTCGCGGTACGCTCTTTAATATCTTCGATAATGGCCTGGATTTTTTCCGCTTCGGTCATGTAGACCAGATCCGGCAAATCTTTACGGATCATCGGACGGTTGGTCGGAACAACGACGGTGTCCAGCTTATAGATAGAGCTAAATTCGAAGGCTTCAGTATCCGCCGTACCGGTCATACCGGCCAGCTTTTCATACAGACGGAAGTAGTTCTGGAAGGTAATAGACGCCAGCGTCTGGTTTTCATTCTGAATTTCAACGCCTTCTTTCGCTTCTACCGCCTGGTGCAGACCGTCAGACCAGCGACGCCCCTGCATGGTACGACCGGTATGTTCATCAACAATGATGACTTCGCCGTCTTTCACAATGTAATCCACGTCACGGGTAAACAGCGCGTGCGCGCGCAGCGCGGCGGTGACGTGATGCATCAGCATAATATTGCCAGGCGAGTAGAGCGACTCGCCTTCATCCATAATGCCTTCTTGCACCAGTAGCTCTTCGATCAGCACCAGACCGCGTTCGGTCAGGTTAACCTGGCGCGCTTTCTCATCAACGGAGAAGTGGCCTTCTCCCTGGAAAGTGTCAGAATCTTCTTTCTCCTGACGAATCAGGTGCGGAATGATTTTGTTCACTTTTTTGTACATTTCCGAGCTATCTTCCGCCGGGCCGGAAATAATCAGCGGCGTACGCGCTTCATCGATCAGGATGGAGTCGACCTCATCCACCAGCGCATAATGCAGTTTACGCTGCACGCGCTCTTCCGGGCTGAACGCCATGTTATCGCGCAGGTAGTCAAAACCGTATTCGTTGTTAGTGCCGTAAGTGATGTCGGCAGCGTAAGCTTCACGTTTAGCTGGCGCAGGCATACCTGGCAGGTTGATACCAACGGACATGCCGAGGAATTCGAATAGCGGACGGTTGTTTTCGGCGTCACGCTGCGCCAGATAGTCGTTCACGGTTACCACATGAACGCCTTTACCGGACAGCGCGTTCAGGTAGGCTGGCAGCGTTGCGGTCAGCGTTTTACCTTCACCAGTACGCATTTCGGCGATACAGCGATCGTTGAGCACCATACCACCCAATAGCTGAACGTCGAAGTGACGCATCCCAAAGACGCGTTTACTGGCTTCACGCACCACCGCGAACGCTTCCGGAATCAGGCTCTCTACGCTTTCGCCTTTTTCAATACGGGCGCGAAATTCGTTGGTTTTCGCTTTCAGTTCGTCATCGGAGAGTTTTTCCATCTCCGGTTCCATCGCATTAATAAGGCTGACGGCCTTACGCATACGACGCAGCGTACGATCGTTACGGCTACCGAATACTTTGGTTAATAATTTGATTAGCATAATAAAGTCTCAAATGCCCCGCGCCGCGGAGCTACAAATAAAGTAAAAGGGTCTTTTTTCGTTAGCTGAGACGTTGCGGACCGGCGCGGATACCCTGCGCCTGACTTATCCAGGCCGGGATGCTAAATGCGGTTTGTGGCGCAAAATACGCCAGGGAGAGGCGGCGAACAATCGCCGGCGGCGTGCCCTCCTGCGTGAGCATCGCGCTGAGCGTATTCAGTAAGGCGATATGATGCGCCTGTAATGGCGACGGCGCATCGGCAACGGGCAGCGTTTGCGGCGCCATTGCAAAAGAAAGGTGGCGAATCACCGTGCGAATAGCGTGCTGATGCCAGTAATCTACGGTGAAATTGGGACGACGGTTAGAGGCTTCTAACAGCGCAAGATGGCTAAAGTTAACTTTAGACGCGGTGCTGGCGGTCGTCCTTGCAGGCGTATTGGTTTCGGCGGCGTTACTGAGCGCGGGCAAACCAAAACTCGCCGCGACCATCCCTAATAAGAGATGCGGCCAGAAGTATCGTCTGCCTAACTGTCGCCAGCGCGTCAGTATTCCACTCACGTCATTGCCACCTGATATGCCCCTCATGGGCTTACGGAATCAAAACAATTTGCGCACAAATCTTATCATTAAAGCGTACGCGCTACAGCAGTAATGACGAGAAGCTAAGGTGAAAATCGGCTAAGAAAACAGCGAACGCGCCGTGTTTCCATTTAACCCTGTCAAAATGGCTGTATTAAGGAAAGCGCAGATAAAGAATAGTAAAAAAAACGACTGGCTCGCCTGGCCGGAGAGAGTGCCAGGTTAACCAGTCGAATTTTATACGACAGCGTATGTCGTTATGCCAGTACCGTCGAAGGCGCTTTGAAAGCCAACGGCAGTTCTGCGTCGTCCTGGAAGGTCACAAATTCCCAGGCTTCCTGTTTTGCCAGGACTGCCTGTAACAATTTGTTATTCAATGCGTGACCGGATTTATACGCGGTAAACGCACCAATAATATTGTGACCACACATGAACAAGTCACCGATCGCGTCAAGCATTTTGTGACGAACGAATTCATCTTCAAAACGCAGGCCGTCTTCGTTCAATACGCGATAATCGTCAACAACGATGGCACAATCGAAGCTGCCGCCCAGGCACAGGCCGCGGGACTGCAGATATTCGATATCACGCATAAAACCGAAGGTACGCGCACGGCTGATCTGGCGCATGAACGCATCCGCAGAGAAGTTCATCGCGTAGCGCTGGCTGCTGGAATCGATCGCCGGATGGTTAAAGTCGATGGTGAAATCCAACGTAAAACCATTGTACGGTCTGAATTCAGCCCATTTATCGCCATCTTCAACCCGAACAGTCTCTTTGATGCGTACGAATTTTTTGGCGCAGTTCAGTTCATCAATACCGGCATCAAGCAGCAGGTAGACAAACGGAGCGGCACTGCCATCCATGATCGGGATTTCCGGGGCATTAACCTCAATAACGATGTTATCGATACCTAAGCCCGCCAGAGCAGCGTTCAGGTGCTCAACGGTTGAAATCCGTACATCATGCTCATTCACCAGACACGTACAGAGCATGGTATCACGCACAGATTTGGCATCGGCCGGGAAATCTACCGGTGGATTCAAGTCGGTGCGACGATAGATGACCCCGGTATTGGCCGGCGCAGGGCGTAATGTCAGGGTGACTTTTTTGCCGGTGTGTAAACCGACGCCAGTCGCCTGAACGATACGTTTAAGTGTCCTTTGTTTGATCATCGTATAATCTCGCCAAATTACCTATCCAACCGAAGTGTACTATACATTCGGCGGGCCAGTTTAGCACAAAGAGCCCAGAATCCCAAATTCCAGCTAATTCTTAATCAGCTTGCTTACGCAGGAATGCGGGGATATCCAGATAATCCGGCTCTTTCGCCGCCTGTGGTGTATTGTCGTTAACCACTTTCGCGACCGTTTTTTGCTCCTGCGTCAGCGGCGCCATACCGTGCTGCTGATAACGATCCAACACCGGCTGCTGCACCTGTTTATTGGTGACCAGGGTGATTTCCGGACGTTTGTCCATACCAATACCGGTCGCCACTACCGTCACGCGCAGTTCATCATTCATATCCGGGTCCAGAGAGGTACCGATAACCACGGTGGCGTTATCCGACGCAAACGCGCGAATAGTGTTACCGACGGTTTCAAACTCGTCCAGACGCAGGTCGAAGCCCGCCGTAATGTTGACCAACACGCCGCGCGCGCCGGACAGGTCGATATCTTCCAGCAGCGGAGAAGAAATAGCCATTTCAGCCGCTTCTTCCGCACGGTCTTCACCGCTCGCCACGCCGGAGCCCATCATTGCGTAGCCCATTTCAGACATCACAGTACGCACGTCAGCAAAGTCGACGTTCATCAGGCCTGGGCGGGTGATCAGCTCTGCGATACCCTGAACCGCGCCTTTCAGCACGTCGTTAGCCGCGCCGAACGCGTCGAGCAGGGAGATACCACGGCCCAGCACTTTCAGCAGCTTGTCGTTCGGGATGGTGATCAACGAGTCCACATGCTTGGACAGCTCGGTGATACCCTGCTCCGCAAATGCCATGCGCTTTTTGCCTTCAAAATTGAAAGGCTTAGTCACCACGGCAACGGTCAGAATACCTAAATCTTTTGCCACTTCAGCAACCACTGGCGCCGCGCCGGTACCGGTACCGCCGCCCATGCCTGCCGCGATAAATACCATGTCTGCGCCTTCAAGCGCCGCACGCAGCGCTTCACGGTCTTCGTCCGCCGCGTTACGACCGACTTCCGGGTTAGCGCCGGCGCCCAGACCTTTGGTAATGCCGCTACCAATTTGAATGGTCTGGCCAACCGCCGTTTTACGCAACGCCTGAGCGTCGGTATTCACCGCGAAGAATTCAACACCTTCGATGCGCTCGCGCACCATGTGTTCAACAGCGTTACCGCCGCCACCACCGACGCCGATGACTTTAATCACCGCGTCGTTGGTTAGTTCCATAGGTTCAAACATAATCTCTCTCCGTCATGTGCCTGTCGCCTGAGGCCGTAATATCTGGCGGCCTCATAAAAAATTAAAACTCTTTTCGCAGCCAGCTATTAAGTCGCTTGATCCACGAGCCAACTGATGCCGTAACACGTTTTTCCACTTCTGCTTCACCGTTTAAGTGGGACTCTTTCCCGTAGTGAAGCAATCCCACCGCCGTTGAGTAATACGGCTCCTGGGCATAATCCGTCAGACCGGTAATATTCAGCGGCGCGCCGATACGCACCTGCGTATGAAACACGCGCTGAGCGCAAGCAGCAAGCCCTTCGATTTGCGCCGCGCCGCCGGTTAACACAATCCCCGCCGCCAGGTGATGTTTTACCCCTTGTTGGCGAAGCTGTTCCTGTAATTGCAATATCTCTTCGTTGACCAGATTGAGCAGCTCGGTGTAACGCGGCTCAATCACTTCCGCCAGCGTCTGACGTTGCAGGCTGCGCGGCGGACGCCCGCCTACGCTCGGTACTTCAACGCTCTCGTCTTTACCGACGATGGAACCCAGCGCGCAACCGTGGCGGACTTTAATGGCTTCAGCATCGCTCGGCGGCGTACCAAAGGCATAAGCGATATCGCTGGTCACCACGTTCCCCGCGTAAGGGATCACTTTGGTATGACGCAGCGCGCCGCCAGTATAAACGGCGATATCCATTGTACCACCGCCGATATCCACGACACAGACGCCCAGTTCACGTTCATCTTCCGTTAACACGGAATAACTGGCCGCCAGTCCGGCAAATATCAGTTGGTCAACTTTCAGACCACAACGTTCAACAGCTTTGACAATGTTTTTTGCCATATCGTTGTGGCAGGTAATCAAATGTACTTTCGCCTGCATACGCACGCCGGAAAGACCGACCGGATTTTTAATGCCTTCCTGGTAGTCAATGGCGTACTCCTGAGGAATCACATGCAGCACGCGATGTTCATCGCGCACGCGCACTGACTTCGCAGTATGCACGACGTTTTCCACATCTTCCTGCGTCACTTCCTCTTCGGAAATGGGCACCATACCAATTTCATTCTGACAGCTAATATGTTTGCCGGAAAGCGCCAGATATACCGAGGAGATCTGGCAATCAGCCATCAATTCCGCCTGGTCAATGGCGCGCTGAACGCATTTCACCACTGACTCAAGGTCATTCACCCCGCCTTTATCCATACCCCGCGATGGGCAACTGCCCACGCCAATGATATTGACCATACCGTCGGGCAGAACTTCCCCTACTAAAGCGGCAACCTTCGCGGTGCCAATCTCCAGTCCTACTACCAGTTTTCTGTCCGTCGCCTTGATCATTGTTGTTCTGCCTGTGCCTGATTCTGTTGCTGATTAGATTCCTCAGGGGGGAGCGGCGCCCAGCCAACTGCCGCACCTGAGTCATAACGCAAATCAACGTAGCTAATCCGTTTGCCATCGGTTTGCGCCTGCTGCTGTAAAACCGGATAGAGTTCTACAAAGCGAGCCAACCTTTTCATCGTATCGCCCCTGCCGAGATTGAGCTTAATGCCGTTATTAAGCGTCAATTGCCAGGAGCGACGTGCGGTCATCGCCGCTTCCTTTAGAGTGAATTTATCCTTAGCCAGCACCTGCCCCATCTCGCGGTATCCCTGCAACACTTCACTCGCGCTGCCTTCCGGGCCATACAACATGGGTAAAACCTGTTTGCCGATGCGGTCTGACGGCACGCTGAAGGTGTTCCCTTCAGCATCGACCATATGTTGATCATTCCAACGCGCAATCGGCACATATTCAACCAGATGAATCTTCAATTCATCAGGCCACTGTTTTCTGACGCTGGCCTGTTTAATCCACGGCAAACGCTCAATCTGGCTCTGGATAATGTTCACATCCTGCGTCATGAAGGTTCCCGGCGCGCCCAGAGCCAGTATCGCCTGACGGATATCATCGTTACGCGTGTAGTGACGCTCGCCGGTTAATACCAGCTTTGATAACGGTAAACGCTGCGCATCTTCCATCCACCCTAACACGACCCACCCGCTAACAAACACGGTGCACAGTACCGTCAGCAGAAATAAAATACCTGCAAGACGCGTTCCATTATTGCGGCGTGAAGAAGGTGTCTCTTCATCACTGTTTCGCGTGTTCAGCGCAGCCTGCGACATATCAGTCCGCCAACTCCAGAATTCGTACCACTAACTGCGAGAAGCTCATTCCCGCCTGACGCGCCGCTATCGGCACCAGACTATGGCTGGTCATCCCCGGAGAAGTATTGGCTTCCAGCAGATAAAACTGACCATCGCTGTCCAGCATGACGTCAATACGCCCCCATCCCGTGCAGCCTAAAGCTTTCCATGCCTGCAGGACGAGAGACTGTAGCGCGGCTTCCTGGGACGCTTCTAAACCGGCAGGGCAGAAATACTGAGTCTCATCAGAGAGATACTTCGCCTCATAATCATAGAAGGTTCCTGCCGGTTGGATACGAATTGACGGTAAAATTTCTTCGCCAACTATCGCCACCGTAAATTCCGGACCGCACAGCCATTTCTCAACCAGTATTTCGTCATCATGCTGAAAAGCCAATGATAACGCACCCTGTAAAGCATTTTCTTCTACTACTTTCGTCATACCGACGCTGGAGCCTTCACGGCTGGGTTTGACGATCAGCGGTAAACCCAGCGCCGAAATTCGCGCTTTTTGTTCTTCGCTAAGGCCTTTTTCAAACTCAGCGCGCGTCAGCGCGACCCACGGCGCAACCGGTAAGCCTGCGCCCTGCCACAGCAATTTACTGCGCAGTTTATCCATTGAAAGCGCCGAGGCCATCACGCCGCTGCCGGTATAGGGCAGGCCGAGCAGTTCAAGCATTCCCTGTAAGGTGCCATCTTCACCGCCGCGGCCATGCAACGCAATAAAGACCTTCTGAAAGCCCATTGCTTTAAGCTGCGCGACATCGACCTCTTGCGGATCGACGGGATGCGCATCAATGCCGCCTTCACGTAACCCGGCCAACACTGCCGCGCCGGAATTTAACGAAACGTCCCGCTCCGCAGAGGTTCCGCCCAACAGGACCGCGATTTTATCAGCCATGTTGTTCTTCCTCCTGGATTTGCGGCTTCAGCTTGATTTCAGATAAGTAACGCGCAATTTTGCCAACATTTCCTGCGCCTTGCACTAATATCAAGTCGTTACCCGTCAGCACCGGCGCTAACATTGTCGCAACCTGAGCCGGATCGGAAACCAGAATCGGGTCAATTTTTCCCCGATTACGAATCGTACGACATAAAGAACGGCTATCCGCGCCCGGAATCGGCGCTTCGCCCGCCGGGTAAACGTCCAGCATCAGCAGCGCATCAACCTGGGTCAGCACATTGGCGAAATCGTCATACAGATCGCGCGTGCGCGTGTAACGGTGCGGCTGAAACAGCATCACCAGGTTTTTATCCGGCCACCCTGCTCGCGCAGCTTTAATGGTGGCGTCTACTTCAGTCGGATGATGGCCATAGTCATCCACCAGCATCGCCGTCCCGGCTTTACCATTCACCGGCTCAAGCGGGAACTCGCCGAGGAAGTCAAAACGACGCCCAGTCCCCTGGAAGCTTTCCAACGCGCGCAGGATAGCGTTATCGTCGATGCCTTCTTCGGTCGCTACCGCCACTGCCGCAGCGGCATTCAGGGCATTGTGGCGACCCGGCGCATTCAATGTGACATGCAGATCCGGCATTCCCTGGCGCAACAGCGTAAAGTGCCCCTGCGGCCCAATCTGCTGATAATCTTCTACGCGGACGTCAGCATCCTCGCTAAAGCCATACGTCGTGGTCTGACGCCCCACCCGCGGCAGCAGCTCGCGGATGACCGGATCGTCGACGCACATTACCGCGCGACCGTAGAACGGCAGGTTATGCAGGAAGTTAATAAACGTCTGCTTTAAATTTTCAAAGTCGCCATGATAGGTATCCATATGGTCGGCTTCGATGTTGGTGACGATCGCGACCATCGGCTGCAAATGCAGGAAGGACGCGTCGCTCTCATCTGCCTCGGCAATCAGGTAACGACTATGGCCCAGACGCGCATGAACGCCTGCGGCTTTCACCAGTCCGCCATTCACGAAAGTCGGGTCCAGCCCCGCTTCGGCATAAATACTGGACACCATCGCGGTCGTTGTGGTTTTTCCGTGCGTCCCGGCAATGGCGATGCCGTGGCGAAAACGCATCAGTTCCGCCAGCATTTCCGCACGGCGAATAACCGGAATACGCGCTTCATGCGCCGCGACAATTTCCGGGTTATCCGCGGAAATTGCGCTGGAAACGACGACCACGCTGGCATCACGCACATTTTCCGGACGATGATTAAAGAAAATCGTCGCCCCCAGGCTCGTCAACTGCTGGGTCACCGGATTCGGCGCTAAATCGGAACCACTGATCTGATACCCTTCATTGGCCAGAACTTCGGCAATACCGCCCATACCAGCACCACCGATGCCAACAAAGTGAATGTGCCGAACGCGACGCATTTCGGGCACGATGGAACGCAGTTTTGCCAGTTGTTGTGTATTCATTCTTTACGCCATTAACTCCAATACCCGCCATACTTCAAATTGCAGATGCGTTGGCTTGCCTGCAACCCAAATTATTGAGGGTAGAAAAACCCTGCGATGCAAAAGGCACCGCCACAAATTATGTCCGGGCAACCCGGCTGACTTCACTGGCGACGCGCTCGGTAGCATCCGGAATGGATACCGCGCGGGCACGCTCCGCCATGGTTAACAACGCCTCGCGCGACCACCCCGCCAGGGTGTCGGCGACAGCCTCTACAGTAAACTGCGGCTGCTCAAAAATCTTAGCTGCGCCGGCGTTTTCTAACGGCAGCGCATTCCAGTACTGCTGCCTGTCTTTATGCTGAAACGGCACAAATATCGCCGGTAATCCGGCGGCGGCGATCTCGCTCACCGTTAAAGCGCCGGAACGACATACCACCACATCCGCCCACGCATAGGCGGCGGCCATGTCATCGATAAATTCCGTTACCTTATGCTGCGGTTGTCCCGCCCCGGCATATGCCTGCTCTACCGTGAGCTGCGCGCCTTTTCCGCTTTGATGCCAGATTGTAACCGTATCGCCCAGTCTGGCGGCAACCTGCGGCATCGTCTGGTTCAGGACTCGCGCCCCCTGAGAACCGCCGACCACCAACACGCGAATCGGGCCGTCACGACCGGCCAGACGCACCTGCGGCAACGGCAACGCCAGTACGTCGGTACGCACCGGGTTACCCACCACTTCCGCGTTCGGGAACGCACCGGGAAACGCCTGCATCACCGTGGTCGCGATTTTGGCCAGCCACTGATTGGTTAGTCCGGCGATACCGTTTTGCTCATGCAAAACGACCGGAATACCCAATGACCAGGCAGCAAGACCGCCGGGGCCGGAAACATAACCGCCCATTCCCAGTACGACATCCGGCTTAAACCGCTTCATGATCGCCCTCGCCTGCCGCCAGGCGTTAAAAATCCGCAGCGGCGCCGCCAGAAGCGCTTTTACGCCTTTACCGCGCAGACCGGAGATCCGAATAAAGTCAATGTCGATGCCATGCTTCGGCACTAAATCCGCTTCCATACGATCGGCGGTACCCAGCCAGCGAACCTGCCAGCCCTGGGCCATTAAATGATGCGCAACGGCCAGTCCCGGGAACACGTGCCCGCCGGTACCGCCCGCCATCACCATTAACCGCTTCGGTTGACCACTCATCGAGAACCTCGTGTAAACGCCTGCGCTTTTTCCAGACGCGTTTCATAATCAATACGTAATAAAAACATAATGGCCGTCGACATAATCAACAGACTCGACCCGCCATAACTGATCAGCGGCAGCGTAAGACCTTTGGTCGGCAGCATCCCCGCGGCCGCGCCAACGTTTACCAGCGCCTGGAAACTAAACCAAATACCGATAGAACACGCTAAAAATCCGGAAAAACGGTGGTCAATCTCCAGCGCTTTACGGCCAATCGACATCGCGCGAAAAGCGACGAAGAATACCATTAAAAGCGCCAATACCACACCGATATAACCCAGTTCTTCCCCAATAATGGCGAAGATGAAATCGGTGTGCGCCTCCGGCAAATACTCCAGTTTCTGCACCGAATTCCCCAGCCCTTGCCCCCATATCTCACCGCGACCAAAAGCCATCAGCGACTGCGTCAGCTGATAACCGCTGCCGAACGGATCTTCCCAGGGGTTCCAGAACGAGGTAACGCGGCGAATACGATACGGTTCGGCGAGGATTAACAGAATCACCGCCGAGATGCCCATCCCGATAATGGCGATGAACTGCCATAATTTCGCCCCGGCGAGAAACAGCATCGCCAGCGTGGTGACAAACAGTACGACCACCGTCCCGAGGTCAGGCTGCGCCAGCAGTAACACCGCCAGCACCAGAATCACGCCCATTGGTTTTAAAAAGCCGCGCAGGTTATTTCGCACCTCATCAACCTTACGCACCAGATAGTTCGCGAGGTAGCAGAACAGCGACAGCTTGGTAAACTCCGCAGGCTGAATACGCAGCGGCCCCAGCGCAATCCAGCGCGACGCCCCGTTAACCGAGCTCCCGACGACCAGCACGATAAGCAGCATAATGATCGACGCAATCAGCATCGTCGTGCTGTATTTTTGCCAGAAGGTCATGGGCAAACGTAGCGTGACCATCGCCAGACAAAATGCCAGGAAGATATAGAGCGCATCACGTTTGGCAAACAAAAACGGATCGTTCGCCAGGCGCTGCCCGACTGGCATGGAGGCCGACGTCACCATGACAAAACCAATCGCCGCCAGCCCGAAGGTCAGCCATAGCAGCGTGCGGTCATACATGATCAGACTGTCGGCGTCTTTATCGCGCGAAGCCATCACCCAGCCTTTAAGCGCCGCAAACAGCCAGGCCAGGAGGCCAAAGCCTGGTACGCGCGGCATTCTCAGACGGGGGAGAGATAAACGCATCAACCTAACTCCTTCGCCAGACGGGTAAAGACATCGCCCCGTTGCTCAAAATTTTTAAACTGATCGAGGCTGGCGCAGGCGGGCGACAACAGCACCATATCACCCGGCTGAACGCGCGGCGCCAGCAAACGCATCGCCTCTTCCATCGTCTCAGTCTGTTGGGCGATTTCCGGACGCAGTGCGGCAAGCTGCGCGCCATCGCGCCCAAAGCAATACAGGCGGATACGGTCGCCGGTCAGATAGCGCGCCAGCGGAGAAAAGTCTGCCGACTTACCGTCGCCGCCCAGCAGCAGATGTAGCGTACCGTCCACATGCAAACCGTTTAGCGCCGCTTCGGTACTGCCGACGTTAGTCGCTTTCGAGTCATTGATCCAACGTACGCCGTTATGCTCCAACGCCAGCTGGAAGCGATGCGCCAGACCGGTAAATGTCGTCAACGCCTTCAAACTGCTGGCGCGCGGCAGACCTACGGCATCCGCCAGCGCCAGCGCCGCTAACGCATTGGTATAGTTATGCTGACCGGAAAGCTTCATCTCTTTCACGTTCAGCACCTTCTCGCCTTTGACTCGTAGCCAGGTTTCGCCCTGCTGACGATTAAGGTGATAATCACCCATATTGACGCCAAAGCTGACGCAGCGCTCATCGGCCCCGCGTACCGGCATCGTCAACGCGTCATCGGCATTCACCACGCACACTTTCGCCTTCTCGTAGACGCGCAGTTTCGCCGCCCGGTACTGTTGCAAACCAAACGGATACCGGTCCATATGATCTTCAGTGACGTTGAGCACCGTTGCCGCCGCCGCTTGCAAACTTGACGTGGTTTCCAGTTGGAAACTGGATAATTCCAGCACGTACAATTCGCGATCGGCATCCAACAGCATCAGCGCCGGAAGACCGATATTGCCGCCAACGCCGACATTGACGCCCGCCGCTTTCGCCATCTCGCCCACTAAGGTGGTCACGGTGCTTTTGCCGTTCGAGCCGGTGATGGCCACAATCGGCGCTTGCGCTTCGCGGCAAAACAGTTCGATATCGCCGACAATTTCCACTCCAGCGCTGGCGGCAGCGCTAAGAGAGGGATGCGCCAGGGCGATGCCAGGGCTGGCGACGATTAAATCCGCCGCTAAGAGCCACTCGTCGTTCAGGCCGCCAACGTGACGCTCAACCTCTTGCGGCAGCTTATCCAGACCCGGCGGCGTCACGCGAGTATCCATCACCCGAGGCGTCACGCCGCGGGCAAGGAAAAAGTCCACGCAAGAGAGTCCGGTTAAGCCCAGACCAATAATGACGACGTTTTTGTCCTGGTAATCAGCCATGATTAACGTACCTTCAGCGTTGCCAGGCCAATCAGGACCAGCATCAGCGAAATAATCCAGAAGCGCACAATCACGCGCGGTTCCGGCCAGCCTTTCAGTTCATAGTGGTGATGGATAGGCGCCATACGGAAAATACGCTGTCCGCGTAGTTTAAAGGAACCCACCTGCAGAATGACCGACAGAGTTTCCACCACAAAGACGCCGCCCATAATCACCAGCAGGAACTCCTGACGCAGCAGCACGGCGATAATGCCCAACGCGCCGCCCAACGCCAGCGATCCGACATCGCCCATAAAAACCTGCGCCGGATAGGTGTTAAACCACAAGAATCCTAATCCCGCGCCGACAATCGCCGTACAGACAATCACCAGCTCGCCCGCATGGCGTAAATACGGAATATGCAGGTAATTGGCGAAGTTCATGTTCCCGGTCGCCCAGGCCACCAGCGCAAAGCCGGCGGCAACGAAAACAGTCGGCATAATCGCCAGACCATCAAGCCCGTCGGTCAGGTTTACGGCGTTACCCGTACCGACGATGACAAAGTAGGACAGCAAAATGTAAAACAGCCCCAATTGCGGCATAACATCTTTAAAGAACGGCACCACCAGTTGGGTCGCGGGCGTGTCTTTCCCGACGAGATAAAGCGCAAAGGCCACGCCGAGCGCGATAACCGACATCCAGAAATATTTCCAGCGAGCAATCAGCCCTTTGGTATCTTTCCGCACCACTTTGCGATAGTCATCGACAAAACCGATAATGCCGTAGCCGATCAATACCACCAGCACGCACCAGACGTACGGGTTAGACGGGTAAGCCCATAACAGAACGGAAATCACAATCGCCGTCAGGATCATGATGCCGCCCATCGTCGGCGTACCGCGTTTACTGAAGTGCGATTCCGGGCCATCGTTACGTACCACCTGGCCAAAAGAGAGTTTTTGCAGACGAGCGATCATACGCGGGCCCATCCATAAAGAGATGAACAGCGCGGTCAACAGGCTGACGATGGCGCGAAACGTCAGATAAGAAAAGACGTTAAAGCCGGAATAATATTTGACCAAATGCTCGGCCAGCCAAACTAACATGAACCTTTCTCCTGTAACGCATGAACCACATCTTCCATCGCGGCGCTGCGTGATCCTTTCACTAAAATAGTCATCATTGGTTGCTCCTGAAGCAGAGCGTGTAAACGCGCAATGAGCGCGGCTTTATCGGCAAAATGTTCGCCGACGCCGCTGGCGTGGCTGATAGCCTGACTGAGTTTTCCGGTGCTTAACACGCGATCAATACCCGCCGCTTTTGCGGCCTCGCCAACCTGGAGGTGGCACGCTTCGCTTTCTGCGCCCAGCTCGGCCATATCGCCTACCACCAGCACGCGGTAGCCGGGCATTTCAGAAAGGACCTGCACAGCGGCGGTCATCGAACCGACGTTGGCGTTATAAGCGTCATCCAGTACCAGTTGGTTTTCACTTAGCTGAATCGGGAACAGACGCCCGGGTACAGCTTTTAACGCCGCCAGCCCTGCTTTAACCGCCGTCAGCGTCGCCCCCACCGCCATTGATAAAGCAGCGGCCGCCAGCGCGTTGGCAATATTGTGCCGCCCCGGCAACGGCAGCAGCACATCAATGCTGCCCATCGGCGTTTGCAGGGTAAATTCGGTACCGTGTGACGTCACGTGGATATTCGCAGCGGTAAAGTCGCTGTTTGCCGCATTCGGCGAAAAGCGCCACACCTGACGATCGCCAATAATGCTTTGCCAGTTCAGCCAGTCATTATTATCGGCATTCATAATCGCGATACCGTTCTCAGGCAAACCGGTATAGATTTCGCCTTTCGCTTTCGCCACGCCAGCCAACGAGCCGAAGCCTTCCAGATGCGCCGCCGCCAGGTTATTGACCAGCGCCGCTTCCGGGCGCGTCAGGCTAACGGTCCAGGCGATTTCTCCCTGGTGGTTAGCGCCTAACTCGATTACCGCATAGTCATAATCATGGTTTAAGCGCAGCAGCGTTATCGGCACGCCGATGTCGTTGTTAAAATTGCCTGCGGTATACAGAGTATTTCCGCACTGGCTAAGAATCGCGGCGGTCATCTCTTTGACCGAGGTTTTGCCGGACGAACCGGTTAACGCCACCACCCGCGCCGGTACCTGCATACGTACCCAGGCGGCCAGTTGGCCAAATGCCTGACGCGTGTCTTTTACAATCACCTGCGGAAGATCGATATCCAGAGGACGACTGACCAGCAGGGCGCCAGCGCCGTTCGCTTTTGCTTTATCAGCAAAATCATGCGCATCAAAGCGTTCCCCTTTCAGCGCCACGAACAGGCATCCCGGCGTCACTTTCCGTGTGTCGGTAATGACCGTATCGAGCGTGAGATCCGCCCCGCGGTGTTCGGCGCCAAGGACATCGGCAATTTTGCTGAGCGTTACGCTAATCATGCGATCGCCCCCAGCAAACGCGCTGCGGTCACGCGGTCTGAATAATCAAGACGCTGCGTGCCGACAATCTGGTAATCCTCGTGCCCTTTACCTGCAATCAGCACAACGTCATTGTCTTTTGCCTGCATAATGGCATTGGTTACCGCCTCAGCGCGGCCTTCCATTACCCTGACCTGCCCGGCGTCCAGCATTCCGGCCAGAATATCGTTGATAATGGCGCGCGGCTCCTCGGTACGCGGGTTATCGTCAGTCACCACGACGATATCCGCGAATTCTTCGGCAATGGCCCCCATGAGTGGGCGCTTACCTTTGTCACGATCCCCGCCACAGCCAAAGACGCACCACAATTTTCCGGCGCAGTGCAGGCGCGCCGCCTGCAACGCTTTTTCCAGCGCATCCGGCGTGTGCGCGTAATCCACCACCACCGTCGGTTTGCCTGGCGCAGTGAACACTTCCATCCGCCCGCAAACCGGCTGCAAACGCGCGGCGGTTTTCAGCAAATCCGTTAACGGATAGCCCAGCGCCAGTAGCGTCGCCAATGCCAGCAGTAAGTTGCTGACGTTAAACGCGCCCATCAGGCGGCTTTCGATTTCGCCTTCACCCCAGCTTGAAGCAAAACGAATCGTCGCTCCGCGGTCGTGGTACTCCACCGCCTCCGCTTTCAGCCAACGACCGTGACAGTTAGGGTTGATATGCCCTTCCATTGATACCGCGACCGCATCGGGTAGCGACGCCAGCCAGCGGCGTCCAACTTCATCATCGGCGTTGACGATTGCCTGACCGTGATGGTGGGTGGAATAAAGCATCCATTTTGCCGCCTCGTAATGCGCCATATCGCCATGATAGTCGAGATGGTCGCGGCTCAAATTAGTAAACACGGAGGCGGCAAATTTCAGCGCTGCCACGCGATGCTGCACCAGGCCGTGAGAAGAGACTTCCATCGCGCCGAAGGTCGCGCCCTGCGCAACCAGACTGGCCAGCACATGCTGAACATCCACTGCGGAACCGGTTGTGTTCTCCGTCGGGATCACTTTACCCAACAGTCCGTTACCTACCGTCCCCATCACTGCGCTGGTTTCGCCGAGCAACTGGCTCCACTGCGCCAGTAGTTGGGTGGTGGTGGTCTTGCCATTGGTGCCGGTCACCGCCACCAGACGCATGTTTTCAGATGGCTCATGGTAAAAGCGGCCCGCCAGCGCAGATAAACGCTCATTGAGCTGGCTGAGATAGACGACCGGTACGCCGTGCATTTCGCGAATCTCACCGTCGCTCGCCTCGTCTTTCGCCTCTGCAATAATGGCAGCTACGCCTTGCGCTATCGCCTGCGGGATATATCGACGCCCGTCCGCCTGATGACCCACCACTGCTACAAAGAGATCGCCCGCCGCAGCCACACGGCTGTCGAGCGTCATCTCTCGCAGTTCTCGCGCGGGTAGTCCAGCCACCCACGGAGCAAGAAGGTCGCGCAAATTACGATCTGCCACCTGTTCCCTCGCCTTGATTAATTACGAATTCATTTTTTTCGCCCGTTGTCAGCGCGTCCGGTTCGATGTTCATGGTGCGCAGAACGCCGCCCATGATGGCACCAAATACCGGCGCGGAAACGGCACCGCCGTAGTATTTACCCGCCTGCGGATCGTTGATGACAACCACCAGCGCGAAGCGCGGCTGACTCGCAGGCGCGACGCCTGCGGTGTAAGCAATGTATTTGTTGATGTAGCGACCGTCCGGCCCCACTTTTTTCGCCGTACCGGTTTTAATCGCGATACGGTAGCCTTTAATTGCCGCCTTCACGCCGCCGCCGCCCGGCAGCGCCACGCTTTCCATCATATGCACCACGGTGCGTACGGTGGATTCAGGGAAGATGCGTTCGCCGGGTACAGGCGGATCAACTTTGGTAATCGACAGCGGGCGATAAATGCCATAGCTGCCGATCGTTGCATAGACTCGCGCTAACTGTAACGGCGTTACCATTAGCCCGTAGCCGAAAGAGAAGGTGGCCCTCTCTATGTCGGACCACCGTTGTTTTTGAGGATATAAGCCACTGCGTTCTCCGACCAACCCCAAATTGGTCGCCTTTCCTAGCCCAAAACGTGAGTAAGTATCTACTAACGCTGAGGACGGCATCGCTAACGCCAGTTTGGATACGCCGACGTTACTCGACTTCTGTAGAACCCCGGTCAGGGTTAATTCGCTGTAGCGCGCCACGTCTTTAATTTCGTGGCCGTTAATTCGGTATGGAACGGTATTCAACACCGTATTTTCGTTGACGATACCGCGCTGAAGCGCGGTCATCACCACCATCGGCTTAACCGTAGAACCCGGTTCAAATACGTCGGTGATGGTACGGTTACGCATCGCGTCTTTCGGCGTACCGGCAAGGTTGTTGGGGTTATAGGAAGGGCTATTCGCCATCGCCAGTACTTCACCGGTATTGACATCGACCAGCACCGCGCTACCGGATTCCGCCTTGTTAAACGCCACCGCGTTGTTCAGTTCGCGGTAAACCAGCGCCTGTAAGCGTTCATCAATGCTTAACGCCAGGTTGTGCGCTGCCTGACTGTCAGTGGAGGAGATATCCTCAATCACGCGACCATAGCGGTCTTTACGCACGATTCGCTCGCCAGGCTGACCGGTAAGCCACTTATCAAAGCTCTTTTCAACGCCTTCAATCCCCTGACTGTCGACGTTGGTAAAACCGATGAGGTGAGCGGTTACTTCTCCTGACGGGTAGTAGCGGCGGGACTCTTCACGCAAATGAATCCCCGGCAGTTTGAGTTTTTTGATGTAGTCCGCCATGTCAGGATTTACCTGGCGCGCCAGATAAATAAAACGCCCTTTCGGGTTGGCGTTGATACGGGCGGAGAGCTGATCGAGCGGGATATTTAGCGCAGTAGAAAGCGCTTTCCAGCGATCGCCAACGCTGATGCCGCCGGCGTCATGAACTTCTTTCGGGTCGGCCCAGATCGCCTTAACCGGTACGCTGACCGCCAGTGGACGCCCGGAACGGTCGGTAATCATACCGCGTGAGGTGGAGACTTCCTGAACACGCAGCGAACGCATATCGCCCTGACGCACCAGCATATCCGGGGCGATAATCTGTAGCCACGCCGCGCGTCCAAGTAAAAAAACCAGCGCCAGTAAAATACAGCCGCACAGCAACGCAAAACGCCAACTGATGAAGTTGGTCTGTTCTTCCTGGCGTTTCGATTTTTGCGTTTTTGCCGCTGCTTTCATGCGTCGCGTTTATCCTTATTTTTGCACTACGATATTTTCTTGGGACGGATCAACATGCTGCATTTGCAGCTTTTCCGTTGCGATCCGCTCCACCCGGCTGTGATCGCCGAGCGCATTTTCTTCAAGGATCAGGTTGCGCCATTCAATGTCCAATGCATCGCGCTCCAGAACCAGTTGTTCACGCTGCGCGGTGAGTAAACGAGTATGGTGCGCCGTCGTGACCACCGTCACCGCCGTTAAAATGATGCAAATGAACAAGCAGAGTGGCAGCTTCCCGAACCGCAAAAGATCGTCACCGATCACGCCAGGCAAGGCATGGCGCTCGTTGCTTCCTATCGATCCCTTCACTTTGCTTAGGGCTTCTGTCACTCTGCTGATCATGCGTTCGTCCTCTCTGCGATACGCAGAACTGAACTACGGGCCCGAGGATTTTCAGCTACCTCTTTTTCACCCGGCATCAACTTGCCTAACGCTCGTAACTCACGACCGCCCAGTTTTTTGAGCTGCGCTTCCGTCATCGGTAATCCAGCCGGTACCTGCGGACCGCGGCTTTGCTCACGCATAAAGCGTTTCACAATACGGTCTTCCAGCGAGTGGAAACTGATGATTGAAAGCCGCCCGCCTGGGGCCAGTACGCTGAGCGAGCTTTTTAGCGCCTGCTCTATCTCCTCCAGTTCACTGTTTACCCAGATGCGCACCGCCTGGAAGGTACGGGTCGCGGGATGTTTGAATTTGTCTTTTACCGGGGTCGCCGCCGCAACCACTTCCGCCAGCTCTTTGGTGCGGGTCATCGGCTGTTCGCGATTGCGCTCAACAATGGCGCGAGCAATACGTTTGGCAAAACGCTCCTCGCCGAATGTTTTCAGCACCCAGGCGATATCCGCCTCCTCCGCCGTTTGTAACCACTCGGCGGCAGACTGGCCGCGCGTGGGGTCCATTCGCATATCCAGCGGACCGTCGCGCATGAATGAAAAACCGCGCTCCGCATCGTCAAGCTGCGGAGAAGAGACGCCAAGATCGAGAAGGATCCCGTCAATCTTGCCGGTAAGCTCGCGCTCGGCTACATAATCAGCCAACGCGGAAAAAGGTCCATGAATGATGGAGAAGCGAGGATCATTAATGGTCTGCGCAACAGCGATCGCCTGCGGATCGCGATCGATCGCCAGCAAGCGCCCCTCTTCGCCCAGTTGCGAGAGGATCAGGCGCGAGTGGCCGCCGCGACCAAATGTGCCATCAATATAGATACCATCCGGACGAATATTCAGCCCATTAACGGCTTCATCCAACAGTACCGTAGTGTGTTTAAAATTTTCCATCATCTTATAGAGACAAGTCCTGCAGCCGCTCCGATAACGTTTCGGTAGCTGACTGTTCAGCGTCGATATCTTCCTTGACCTGTTGATACCAGGTCGTTTCATCCCACAGCTCAAATTTGTTGAACTGTCCAACCAGCATCACTTCTTTCGTCAGTCCGGCATGTTGCCGCAGAACTGGCGCGATCAGTAATCGACCTGCACCATCCATCTGACATTCGCTGGCATGGCCCAACAGTAAACGCTGTACGCGACGTTCTACCGGGTTCATGCTCGACAGACGAGATAACTTTTGCTCAATAATTTCCCATTCAGGCAGGGGGTAAAGCAGCAGGCATGGGTGATGGATGTCAATGGTACATACCATTTGACCGGTAGCGCTCTCGATCAGTTGCTCCCGATAACGGGTCGGCACGGTCAGGCGCCCTTTACTGTCGAGATTGACTAACGTTGCCCCCCGGAACATGCCAGTCTCACCCCTTCTTACCACTTTATCCCACAAATTCCCACTCGAAGGAGTTTACGGAGCGGAGGAAAAGCTTGTCAAGCAAGTCACAACGCTTACCGAAGTAAAAAAGCCAATGTTTACGGCGAATATCTGCGTTGATTAATTTCCGTCCAGCGCGCAAGCCAAATTAACGTTATGAATATTTGTAAGAAAAAAACCAAAGACCCACCGCCGTTTAAAACGGACTCAATATAATCCGAGAAAAATATAAAGTGTCAGTTTGCGACGCGAGCGGCATTTTAGGACATATTGCACCGTGTTAACAGTGCCTGTTTAACGTGTGCAGCGCCTGCTATACCAGCGCCTACGAGCGACTGTCGCGCCAAAGACAAAAAGTGGCTGTTAATTCGACGATTTCTTGCCTGCTTGTAACAAAACAAGACAAAGGAAAAGACTCGTTACGTCTTAATTAGTGGAATATGGACGATTTCGGACAAAAGAAAGGTAATAAAAAAGAATTTTCGGATAATTTTAAGGAATAATCTTAATTATTTAAGGGATATTTTTACTGATACGCATTTGTTTGACGGCGGCAGAAGAGAGAGTCTTTTACCGCCGGTCCTTTAGCTACGGCTCAGAATGCCGCGACGATACAGGTTTCGCCGAATACGCGTTAAGCCAGGTTTCGGTTTACGCGGTTCATCAAGACTTGCCAGCACAATCTCCAGCACGCGTTCCGCGACATCACGATGACGCTGCGCCACCGCCAGTACCGGGCATTGCAGAAAATCCAGCAGCTCATGATCGCCGAAGGTCGCAATCGCCAAATCCGAGGGCAGTTTTCCATCGCGCCGCAGCGTAACGTCCATCACGCCCTGTAATAGCGCGAACGATGTCGTAAAGAGCGCCTGCGGCATAGGATGCGTTTCCAGCCATTTCTCAAACAGCTGCGCGGCGGCTTCGCGCTCATAGCTGTTGGCATATAAGAAATTCACCTCCCGCGGATCGTCTTTCCATGCGGTGCGGAACCCCTGCTCGCGCAGGAAACTGACGGACAACTCCGGCAGCGCGCCCAAATAAAGCACCGTTTCCGCCGGGAATTTACGCAGCTCTTCCGCCAACATCTCGGCATCATCCTGATCGGCGCCGACCACGCTGGTGAAATGTTCGCGATCCAGCGCGCGGTCGAGCGCGACGATGGGGAACGGATCGTTGGCCCAGCGCTGATAGAAGGGATGCTCCGGCGGTAACGAAGTTGAAACAATGATTGCATCCACCTGGCGTTGCAAAAGGTGCTCAATGCAGCGCATTTCGTTATCCGGCTGATCTTCAGAACAGGCGATCAGCAGTTGGTAGCCACGCTGGCGTGCCTGGCGCTCAAGATAATTTGCGATACGGGTGTAGCTCGTGTTTTCAAGGTCCGGGATCACCAGACCAATGGAACGTGTGCGTCCAGCACGCAGCCCGGCAGCCACAGCGTTAGGATGGTAATTGTGCTCACGCACTACCGCCATGACTTTTTCTACGGTTTTGTCGCTCACGCGGTATTGCTTTGCTTTACCGTTTATAACGTAGCTTGCAGTTGTGCGCGAGACACCGGCCAGCCGAGCGATTTCATCCAGTTTCACAATTGCCCCTTGTGTAAATTGTACAAACCATAACCTTTATGTCGGCATGGGTTAAAATCGTTAACATCTAAGCGCAGTTTGATCACTCCGGCAACCGCTTTTATTCCGGGTTACCACGGATTTCGCAAAAAAAAGCCCAACCGGTGATATTGGGTTGGGCGATAATTCCTGTTGGCTGATATCCGGCAAACCTGCCTGATGGCGTTACGCTTATCGGACCTGGGCCAGATATCAGCCTGTAGACCGGATAAAACGCACGCGCGTCGTCATCCGGCAAATCTGCTCAGCATAATCTTATCGCCGCGCGAAAGCCCGACGACGCCTGAACGCGCCACTTCAACAATTTTCGCCACGTCGCGCAGCGAGGCCAGAAAAGCATCCAGTTTATCGCTGGTACCCGCCAGTTGAACGGTATACAGCGTTGGCGTAACGTCAATAATCTGACCACGGAAAATTTCCGTATTACGCTTCACCTCTTCCCGTCCGTAGCCGCTGGCCTGGATTTTCACCAGCATGATTTCCCGCTCAACGTGCGCTCCCTGTCCCAGCTCGCTGACGCGCAGCACATCAACCAGCTTGTGCAGTTGCTTTTCAATTTGCTCAAGCACTTTTTCATCGCCTACCGTCTGGATAGTCATGCGCGACAACGTCGGATCGTCCGTCGGCGCGACGGTCAGGCTTTCAATATTATATCCGCGTTGCGAAAAGAGGCCGATAACCCGCGATAACGCCCCAGATTCGTTTTCCAGTAATACCGATAAAATCCGGCGCATCATCAGGTCCTCTCCGTTTTGCTTAACCACATTTCGTCCATCCCGCCCCCGCGAATCTGCATCGGATAGACATGCTCGCTGCCATCAACGGTGACATCGACGAACACCAGTCGGTTATTACGCACATGCTCAAGGGCTTCGCTGAGTTTACTTTCCAGCTCATCCGGACGGTTAATCTGCAGCCCAACATGGCCATATGCTTCCGCCAGGCGCACAAAATCCGGTAACGACTGCATATAAGACTGAGAATGGCGACCGGAATAGATCATATCCTGCCACTGTTTCACCATCCCCAGATAACGGTTGTTCAGATTCAGAACCAGTACCGGCAGTTCATACTGTAAGGCTGTCGATAGCTCCTGAATGTTCATCTGTATACTGCCATCGCCGGTCACGCAGACCACCATTTCTTTCGGCAGGGCCATTTTAACGCCCAGCGCAGCCGGTAGGCCAAAACCCATCGTGCCGAGCCCGCCGGAATTAATCCAGCGACGTGGTTTATCGAACGGGTAGTAGAGGGCGGCAAACATCTGGTGTTGTCCTACATCGGACGTCACGTAAGCGTCGCCCTTCGTCAGACGCCAGAGGGTTTCAATCACCGCCTGGGGTTTAATGCTTTCGCTTTCCGCGTCATATTTCAGGCACTGACGGGCGCGCCAGATCTCTATCTGCTGCCACCAGTCACGAATATCATCCTGCGGCTGAGACGGCGCATCCTGCGCCAGTAGCTCCAGCATTTGTTCCAGTACCAGGCGGGCATCGCCCACCACCGGGATATCAGCGTTAACCGTTTTGGATATGGACGTCGGGTCAATGTCGATGTGTAATACCGTCGCGTTCGGACAATATTTAGCGAGATTATTCGTCGTGCGGTCGTCAAATCGTACGCCAACAGCGAAAATCACGTCGGCGTTATGCATGGTCATATTGGCTTCATAAGTGCCATGCATTCCCAGCATTCCTAACGACTGGCGATGAGTAGCAGGAAACGCGCCCAGTCCCATTAATGAAGAGACCACCGGCAGGTTAAAGGTTTCAATGATGTGGCGCAGCGGCGTATAGCAGGCCGCGCTTATCGCCCCTCCCCCAACATAGACCACCGGCTTTTTTGCCGACGCCAGCGTTTGCAAGGCACGCTTAATTTGTCCTTTATGACCTGATGTTGTGGGATTGTAAGAGCGCATACTGACCGTTTCCGGCCAGGCATACGGCATTTTTTTCGCCGGATTCAAAATATCTTTTGGCAAATCCACGACCACCGGCCCAGGACGTCCGCTTGCCGCCAGCCAGAAGGCCTTTTTAAGCACCTGGGGAATATCTTCCGTCTGTTTGACCAGGAAGCTATGTTTGACCACCGGTCGGGAAATCCCCACCATGTCGCACTCCTGAAAGGCATCATAGCCAATCAATGAGGTGGCGACCTGGCCGGAAAGAATCACCAGCGGAATGGAATCCATATAGGCCGTAGCAATCCCGGTAATCGCATTGGTCGCTCCCGGTCCGGAAGTCACCAGCACCACGCCAACGTCGCCAGTGGCTCGCGCCAGGCCATCCGCCATATGCACCGCGGCCTGTTCATGACGCACCAGCACATGATCGATCCCTCCAACGGTATGTAGCGCATCATAAATATCAAGCACTGCGCCTCCAGGATAGCCGAACACCTGCTTTACGCCTTGATCGATAAGCGATCGGACGACCATCTCGGCTCCAGACAACATCTCCACGGCTTGCCTCCACTTTATACCTGTCATCACGGTTTGACGGACACCTTAACCGCTCGCTATCACGCCTGGCAATTGGGTGGAATGACGTAAAGATGGGGAAGGTTAGAATAATCAGGAGGCAAGAAGAGAAGAAATGGAGAAATACTCCGTCTGAATCACACCAGGTAATAAATAATCGCTTATAAATGCAGACTTACAGCAATTCATCTATTTTTCACAGCGACGAAAAGAATCGCTCACCGTTAATTCAGCATAAAATTTTTGATATACGATAAAAAGCAGAATAAACCAGAATTTGTTTCTGATTTATTCTGCCCGGTTTTATCGCTTACAAACAGAAACTAATAAATCTTCCATCCATTGGTGCCCTTTATCACGCCCAGCCGCTTCATGCCAGGAAAGGTAGCATGTCCGGCTATTCAGTTTTAAAGGTAACGGCAATATTTGCAGCTCCAGCGACTCCGCAAACTCTTCCGCCAGCCAGCGCGGGGCAATAGCGACCAAATGCGTCTGCGAAACCACGTTCAGAACGCTGATAAGCGCCATGCCCTGATAAGCCACGCTCGACTGTTTATCCGGCGTGTCATACCACGGCTGACTAAATGACGCATAACGATCGAGAGAAACAACCGCATGTTGTTCATTATAAACATCGCCTTCCAGTAGCGGGCCGCTAATACGCGGGTGTTTACGGCTGGCGACTAAAACCATTTCATCTTTAAATAGCGGTACGCTGGTAAACTCAGGGCGACGGAATTCTTCATAACTAATAACGAACTCGGTTTCCTGATAGCGTAACTGATGCTCAGTATTCTGATTCAACGACGCTTTAAAAACGACATGAATATTTGGAGCAATTTTTTCTACACGATTATAAATCTGTGACGTCAGGATATTATCCAGCGGACTGCACACGCAAAGATTGAATACACGTTCGCTGCTGGTCGGCTCAAACCCCGATCCCGGCAATTCATTTTGCACCAATTGCAACGCCTGACGGACTGAACCAAATAACTGAAATGCACGGGCAGTCGGCTGAATTCCTCGTCCATATCGAACAAAAAGTTCGTCATTAAACATAACCTTCAGACGCGCTACGGCGTTACTAACCGCAGGCTGCGACATTCCCAGCGTGTGGGCGGCGCGCGTAATATTCTGCTCTTGCATTACCGCATCGAACACGGTCAATAGGTTCAAATCAACCATGCGAAGCTGTGGTTTGCCCATATCTAAAAGATGCGGCTTTTCGGTTTTGACCTCTGGCATATTTAACTCCACTGTCACGCTTAACTCCCTTTTTCTGGCTGAAGGCAGAAATAATTCCTGAAAATATGATTTACCATGCATATAAAATAAGAAAAAGGGAAAGCGTTAAAATTCGGAAAACATAAAGACGCTGACAGAGACAAATAGAATGCCAGCGCAAGCGTAATGTGTCCTGAGTCACACCATTGCGATTCATAATGTTTAAATTACGCAAGCAATATAACCATAACTATGGCGAATACACAATCATACACCAAGTGAATGATCATTTAAGTTTCAATTAAATGTTTATATTATTAATAGCTAAAAAGTTAACATTAATTTATCAATAACTTTATCCTTATCCATTAAGTAAACAAGGTTATTTGTTAAAATATAAAATAAATCAAAAAGATAAACCAAACCTTTAGCATACCTTTAACAGGCCATTCCCCTAACCAATTTGCAAACAAAAATGCCTAAATATTTCAAACAATGAAAAGTATGAATGTCCACTCGTTCTTTTATCCTTTATTGGACGCGTAGCCCAGCACAATTAGCTAAAGTACGTATCCGGATATGGTCAACAAAATGCAATGGCGACAGAAAATAGAGTTGACATTAAACGGCATATCCAGTACCACTAAAAGCATAACGCATTCGCTGGAGCTGAATTAATGTCACATATCGTTCGTTTCACTGGGCTACTACTACTCAACGCATTTATTGTGCGCGGTAGACCGGTGGGCGGCATTCAACATTAAGTCAGCTCGAAGTCAAACAAAACCCGCGCCGTTGCGCGGGTTTTTTTATGCCTGACGCAAGGCGCCCCTGGAGACAAGGACCACATCATGAGCCAGCAAGTCATTATTTTTGATACGACCTTACGCGACGGCGAACAAGCGTTACAGGCCAGCCTGAGCGCGAAAGAGAAGCTGCAGATTGCCCTGGCCCTTGAGCGCATGGGTGTTGATGTCATGGAAGTGGGCTTCCCGGTCTCTTCTCCGGGTGATTTTGAATCCGTCCAAACCATCGCCCGCACCATTAAAAACAGCCGCGTTTGCGCCCTGGCGCGTTGTGTAGAAAAAGACATCGACGTCGCGGCACAGGCGCTGAAGGTCGCCGACGCGTTTCGCATCCATACTTTTATCGCCACCTCGCCAATGCACATCGCCACCAAGCTGCGCAGCACGCTGGATGAGGTCATCGAACGCGCGGTATACATGGTTAAGCGGGCGCGTAATTACACTGATGACGTAGAGTTCTCCTGCGAAGATGCTGGCCGGACGCCTGTTGACGATCTGGCGCGCGTGGTGGAGGCCGCTATAAACGCCGGCGCGAGAACCATTAATATTCCCGATACCGTGGGCTATACCATGCCGTTTGAGTTCGCGGGAATCATTTCCGGCCTGTATGAACGTGTCCCCAATATCGACAAAGCTATCATCTCCGTTCATACCCACGACGATTTAGGGATAGCAGTAGGCAACTCGCTGGCGGCAGTACATGCGGGCGCGCGTCAGGTTGAAGGCGCGATGAACGGTATCGGAGAACGTGCCGGTAACTGCGCACTGGAAGAAGTGATCATGGCGATTAAAGTGCGCAAAGACATCATGAACGTACACACCAACATCAATCACCACGAAATCTGGCGCACCAGCCAGACCGTCAGCCAGATCTGTAACATGCCGATCCCGGCCAACAAAGCGATTGTCGGCAGCGGCGCTTTCGCCCACTCTTCCGGCATCCACCAGGATGGCGTCCTCAAGAACCGCGAAAACTATGAAATCATGACGCCAGAGTCCATCGGTCTGAACCAGATACAGCTGAACCTGACCTCCCGCTCTGGCCGTGCCGCCGTGAAACATCGCATGGAAGAGATGGGTTACAAGGACACAGACTACAACATGGACCACCTGTACGACGCGTTCCTGAAGCTGGCGGACAAAAAAGGCCAGGTGTTCGACTATGACCTGGAAGCGCTGGCGTTTATTAATAAACAGCAAGAAGAACCAGAGCATTTCCGTCTGGATTACTTCAGCGTGCAGTCCGGCTCCAGCGATATCGCCACTGCTTCCGTGAAGCTGGCCTGTGGTGAAGAGATCAAGGCCGAGGCGGCGAACGGCAACGGCCCGGTCGACGCCATCTATCAGGCGATTAACCGCATCACTGGCTACGACGTTGAGTTGGTTAAATACGACCTGAACGCCAAAGGCCAGGGCAAAGACGCGCTGGGTCAGGTCGATATCGTCGTGAACCATCATGGTCGCCGCTTCCACGGCGTCGGGCTGGCGACGGATATCGTCGAATCCTCCGCCAAAGCGATGGTGCACGTACTGAACAATATCTGGCGCGCAGCCGAAGTTGAAAAAGAATTGCAACGCAAAGCTCAAAATAAAGAGAACAACAAGGAAACCGTGTAATGTCGAAGAACTATCATATTGCCGTACTGCCGGGCGACGGTATCGGCCCGGAAGTCATGGCGCAAGCCCTGAAAGTTATGGATGCGGTACGCAGCCGTTTTGATATGCGTATCACCACCAGCCACTATGACGTCGGCGGTATTGCTATCGACAATCATGGTCATCCACTGCCGAAAGCCACCGTTGAAGGGTGCGAGCAGGCGGATGCCATTCTGTTTGGCTCCGTCGGCGGCCCGAAATGGGAAAATTTGCCCCCGGAAAGCCAGCCGGAGCGCGGCGCCCTGCTGCCGCTGCGCAAACATTTCAAATTATTCAGTAATCTGCGTCCGGCGAAACTGTATCAGGGACTGGAAGCATTTTGCCCGTTGCGCGCCGATATCGCCGCTAACGGTTTCGATATCCTGTGCGTGCGCGAGCTGACCGGCGGGATCTATTTCGGACAGCCAAAAGGCCGTGAAGGCAGCGGTCAGTACGAAAAAGCCTTTGATACCGAAGTTTATCACCGCTTTGAGATCGAGCGCATTGCCCGTATCGCCTTTGAATCGGCGCGTAAACGCCGCCGTAAAGTCACCTCTATTGATAAAGCCAACGTACTGCAAAGCTCTATCCTGTGGCGTGAGATCGTCAATGATGTCGCGAAAACGTATCCCGATGTGGAACTCGCGCACATGTATATCGATAACGCCACCATGCAGTTGATTAAAGACCCGTCGCAGTTTGACGTACTGCTGTGCTCTAACCTGTTCGGCGACATTCTGTCCGACGAATGCGCCATGATCACCGGCTCAATGGGGATGTTGCCCTCCGCCAGCCTGAACGAGCAAGGGTTTGGCCTGTATGAACCGGCTGGCGGCTCCGCGCCGGATATCGCCGGGAAAAATATCGCCAATCCAATTGCGCAGATCCTGTCGCTGGCGCTGCTGCTGCGCTACAGCCTGGATGCCAACGATGCGGCAACGGCCATTGAACAGGCGATCAATCGCGCATTAGAAGAGGGCGTTCGCACCGGCGATTTAGCCAGGGGCGCTGCCGCAGTCAGTACCGATGAGATGGGCGATATTATCGCCCGCTATGTCGCAGAAGGGGTGTAATCATGGCCAAAACGTTATACGAAAAATTATTTGATGCCCACGTGGTCTTTGAGGCGCCAAACGAAACGCCGCTGCTGTACATCGACCGCCACCTGGTGCATGAAGTCACCTCTCCGCAGGCGTTTGACGGTCTGCGCGCGCACCATCGTCCGGTACGTCAGCCAGGGAAAACCTTCGCCACGATGGATCACAACGTCTCGACGCAGACTAAAGACATTAATGCCTCCGGTGAAATGGCGCGTATCCAGATGCAGGAGCTGATTAAGAACTGTAACGAGTTCGGCGTCGAGCTGTATGACCTGAATCACCCATATCAGGGCATCGTCCATGTGATGGGGCCGGAACAGGGCGTCACCCTGCCGGGCATGACCATCGTCTGCGGCGACTCCCACACCGCCACCCACGGCGCGTTTGGCGCGCTGGCCTTCGGCATCGGCACTTCTGAGGTAGAACATGTACTGGCGACGCAAACTCTGAAACAGGGGCGCGCTAAAACCATGAAGATTGAAGTCACGGGCAACGCCGCACCGGGCATTACCGCCAAAGACATCGTGCTGGCGATCATCGGTAAAACCGGCAGCGCCGGCGGCACCGGGCACGTGGTTGAATTTTGCGGCGACGCTATCCGCGCGCTGAGTATGGAAGGCCGCATGACGCTGTGCAATATGGCGATTGAGATGGGCGCCAAAGCCGGTCTGGTCGCCCCGGATGAAACCACTTTTAACTACGTAAAAGGGCGTTTGCACGCGCCGAAGGGCCGCGATTTTGACGAAGCCGTCGAGTACTGGAAAACGCTGAAAACCGATGACGGCGCGACCTTTGATACTGTCGTCACCCTGCGAGCAGAAGAGATCGCGCCGCAGGTGACCTGGGGCACGAATCCGGGCCAGGTGATTTCCGTCACCGACATCATCCCCGATCCCGCCTCTTTTAGCGATCCGGTTGAGCGCGCCAGCGCCGAAAAAGCGCTGGCTTATATGGGCTTACAGCCGGGCGTACCGTTAACGGACGTTGCTATTGATAAAGTCTTTATCGGCTCTTGTACCAATTCGCGTATTGAAGATTTGCGCGCGGCGGCGGAAGTCGCCAAAGGGCGCAAAGTCGCGCCTGGCGTGCAGGCGCTGGTGGTGCCGGGTTCAGGTCCGGTGAAAGCGCAGGCGGAAGCGGAAGGTCTGGACAAGATCTTTATCGAAGCAGGATTTGAATGGCGCTTACCGGGCTGTTCCATGTGCCTGGCCATGAATAATGACCGCCTGAACCCGGGCGAGCGCTGCGCATCCACCAGCAACCGTAACTTTGAAGGCCGTCAGGGCCGCGGGGGTCGCACGCATTTAGTCAGCCCGGCGATGGCCGCCGCTGCCGCCGTTACCGGCCACTTCGCCGACATTCGCAGCATCAAATAAGGAAACTACCATGGCAGAGAAATTTACCCAGCATACCGGCCTGGTTGTCCCACTGGATGCCGCCAACATCGATACCGATGCAATTATCCCTAAACAGTTTTTGCAGAAGGTTACGCGCACCGGTTTTGGCGCCCATCTGTTTAACGACTGGCGCTTCCTGGACGAAAAGGGCCAACAGCCAAATCCGGAATTCGTGTTGAACTTTCCGGAATATCAAGGCGCGTCGATTCTGTTGGCGCGAGAAAACTTTGGCTGCGGCTCGTCGCGCGAACACGCGCCGTGGGCGCTGACCGATTACGGCTTTAAAGTGGTGATCGCGCCAAGCTTCGCCGACATTTTCTACGGCAACAGTTTCAATAATCAACTGCTGCCGGTAACCCTGAGCGACGCACAGGTCGATGAGCTGTTTGCCCTGGTGAAAGCCAATCCGGGCATTAAATTTGAAGTGGATCTGGAAGCACAGGTGGTGAAAGCAGGCGATAAGACCTACAGCTTTAAAATCGACGACTTCCGCCGCCACTGCATGTTGAACGGTCTGGACAGCATTGGGCTGACGCTGCAGCACGAAGACGCGATTGCCGCCTACGAAAATAAACAACCGGCATTTATGCGGTAACCCTTCACGCCTTACCGGGCCTACAGGTTATGCAATATCACCCGGTTGCCATTATATTCTGTAGGCCTGATAAGCGTAGCGCCATCAAGCTCCGGGTTACTCATCAGTCGCTCATGCCGGGGATATTCCGGCATTTTTTATACGATTTTTACTCGCCCGGTCACCACCTGCGTGACCACAGAAACCGCCGAAATAAAAAAAGCCAGCAGATATTATCTGCTGGCGGGTGATTTTAGGCTATCGCCTACACCAATACTCAGTCACACATGATGTCTGCAATTGGCTTCAATCGGTCGCCTCCCACTGCATCAGTTCCGCGAGCATTTTTAAGCGCTGCGGCGCGCTCAGGCAAGCCAGCCAGGACGTTTTTTCCGTCACGGCAAAATATCTCAACCAGAACTGGTGCATAGTGACCTCTTCCTCTTGCTTCATCGAAAGATATTATTGGCCTAATATAGGGATAATAAAATTGCTGAGTTTTTCATCGGAGTTCCCCTTTTATGCCCTCAGGTCGCCTGCAACAACAATTTATCCGTCTCTGGCAATGTTGTGACGGTAAAACGCAAGACACCACGCTTAATGAGCTGGCGGATCTGCTGAACTGTTCGCGTCGCCATATGCGTACGCTGCTAAATACGATGCAGGCGCGCGGTTGGCTAACATGGGAAGCCGAAGTTGGACGCGGAAAGCGTTCGCGTCTGACGTTCCTGTATACCGGACTGGCGCTGCAACAGCAGCGGGCGGAAGACCTGCTGGAACAAGATCGAATCGATCAACTGGTACAACTGGTCGGCGATAAAAGCGCTGTCAGGCAAATGCTGATTTCCCATCTGGGACGCAGCTTCCGCCAGGGGCGGCATATTCTGCGGGTTCTTTACTATCGTCCGATGCACAATCTCCTGCCGGGAACCGCATTACGTCGCTCGGAAACTCATATTGCCCGGCAAATTTTCAGTTCGCTCACGCGGGTAAATGAGGAAAACGGGGAACTGGAAGCGGACATTGCGCACCACTGGCAGCAAATTTCCCCTTTACTGTGGCGCTTCTACCTGCGCCCCGGCATTCATTTTCATCATGGCCGCGAGCTGGAGATGGAAGATGTCATCGCCTCGCTGACGCGTATCAATACGCTTCCGCTTTACTCGCACATCACAAAGATAGACTCCCCTACCGCGTGGACGCTGGATATTCATCTTTCACAGCCGGATCGCTGGTTGCCGTGGCTGCTGGGCCAGGTCCCGGCGATGATTTTGCCGCGGGAGTGGGAAACGCTGGCTAATTTCGCCAGCCACCCTATCGGCACCGGGCCTTATGCCGTGCGGCGTAATACGCCGAACCAACTCAAGATACTCGCCTTTGATGACTACTTCGGCTATCGGGCGTTGATAGACGAAGTGAACGTCTGGGTACTGCCGGATATCAGTGAAGAACCGGCCTGCGGCTTGATGCTGGAAGGGCCGATACAAGGCGGTGAAAAAGCGATAGAAAGCCGACTGGAAGAGGGGTGCTATTACCTGCTATTCGACGCCAGAACGCCGCGCGGCGCGCATCTGCAGGTCAGAGAATGGGTAAGCCACGTCCTCTCCCCCACCAATTTACTCTATCATGCCGATGAACCGCTACAGCAGCTCTGGTTCCCGGCCTATGGGCTTTTACCGCGCTGGCATCACGCCCGTCCAGGCCCGGGCGAAAAACCCGCCGGTCTGGAAACCCTCACGCTGACCTTCTATCGCGAACACATTGAGCACCGGGTTATCGCCCGTATCATGAGCGCGCTTCTGGCTGAACATCAGGTGCATTTGCATATTCAGGAGATCGACTACGATCAATGGCACGCCGGCGAGATCGAAAGCGATATCTGGCTCAATAGCGCTAACTTTACGCTGCCGCTGGATTTCTCGCTGTTCGCGCACCTGTGCGAAGTACCGCTCTTGCAGAACTGCATTCCGCGCGACTGGCAGGACGACGCCGCGCAGTGGCGCGCTGGCGAGATGAACCTGGCGAACTGGTGCCAGCAACTGCTGGCCAACAAAGCGATTGTGCCGCTGATCCACCACTGGCTGATTATCCAGGGACAGCGCAGTATGCGCGGGCTGCGCATGAATACCCTCGGCTGGTTTGATTTTAAATCGGCGTGGTTTGCGCCGCCAGATCCTTAACGCCAGCTCTTGATTGCTGCCCGGCAACAAAATCACTACACTAACGCCGAACTCAACGGGGTGCCGCGCTCATGCGCGCGCTGAGAAAATACCCGTCGAACCTGATCCGGATAATGCCGGCGAAGGGATTTGAGGCTACCTCTCAAGTCCTTTGCCACTCTTTAACTGAGGTGCAAAGTGTTAAAAAAATATCTTCCGCTTTTACTCCTGTGCGCGGCGCCTGCTTTCGCCAAACCCGTTCTCACCGTCTATACCTACGACTCGTTCGCCGCCGACTGGGGGCCAGGCCCGGCGGTGAAAAAAGCGTTTGAAGCCGATTGCAACTGCGAGCTGAAACTGGTGGCGCTGGAGGATGGCGTTTCGCTGCTCAACCGCCTGCGGATGGAGGGGAGGAACAGCAAAGCCGATGTGGTGTTGGGGCTGGACAACAATCTGCTGGAAGCGGCCACGCAAACTAAACTCTTTGCCAAAAGCGGCGTGGCGAATGAGGCGGTCAAGGTGCCCGGCGGCTGGAAAAACGACACATTTGTGCCGTTCGATTACGGCTATTTCGCCTTTGTCTACGATAAAAGCAAGCTGAAAAATCCGCCGAAAAGCCTGAAAGAACTGGTCGAGAGCGATCAAAAATGGCGGGTAATTTATCAGGACCCGCGTACCAGTACGCCAGGGCTGGGGCTGTTACTGTGGATGCGCAAAGTCTATGGCGATAACGCGCCGCAGGCCTGGCAAAAACTGGCGGCCAAAACGGTGACGGTGACGAAAGGCTGGAGCGAGGCCTACGGTTTATTTCTGAAAGGTGAAAGCGATTTGGTGCTCAGTTACACCACCTCTCCGGCGTATCACATTATTGAAGAGAAGAAGGATAATTACGCCGCCGCGAACTTCAGCGAAGGCCATTACTTACAGGTAGAAGTCGCGGCGCGTACCGTCGCCAGTAAGCAGCCGGAACTGGCGGAGAAATTTCTCAAATTTATGGTTTCTCCGGCGTTTCAGAACGCCATACCCACCGGCAACTGGATGTACCCGGTAGCGGACGTCGCCTTACCCGCAGGGTTTGAATCATTGGCCAAACCCGCCACAACGCTGGAATTCACGCCGCAACAAGTGGCAGCACAACGCCAGGCATGGATTAGCGAATGGCAACGCGCCGTCAGCCGTTAATTCCCGGCTGGCTGATTCCGGGGCTGTGCGCCGCCGCGCTGATGATAACCGTCGCGCTGGCGGCCTTTCTGGCGCTTTGGCTGAACGCGCCGGCGGGCGCGTGGTCGACAATCTGGCGGGATAGCTACCTGTGGCATGTGGTGCGCTTCTCATTCTGGCAGGCGTTTCTGTCCGCAGTGCTGTCTGTGGTCCCGGCGGTTTTTCTCGCCCGCGCGCTTTATCGACGCCGTTTTCCTGGGCGTCTGGTGCTGCTGCGTCTGTGCGCCATGACGCTGATTCTGCCGGTACTGGTTGCCGTGTTCGGCATTCTTAGCGTGTATGGCCGTCAGGGCTGGCTGGCCTCGCTGTGGCAGATGCTGGGGCTTCAGTGGACATTCTCCCCCTACGGCTTGCAGGGCATTTTACTGGCGCACGTCTTTTTTAACCTGCCAATGGCGAGCCGTTTGTTGCTGCAATCTTTGGAAAGCATTCCCGGCGAGCAGCGCCAGCTCGCCGCCCAGCTCGGTATGCGCGGCTGGCATTTTTTCCGTTTTGTCGAATGGCCGTGGCTGCGCCGCCAAATTCCGCCCGTCGCGGCGCTGATTTTTATGCTCTGCTTCGCCAGTTTCGCAACGGTTCTGTCGCTCGGCGGCGGCCCGCAGGCCACCACTATCGAGCTGGCTATCTTTCAGGCGCTCAGTTATGACTACGATCCTGCCCGCGCGGCGATGCTGGCATTAATCCAGATGGTCTGCTGCCTGGCGCTGGTACTGCTAAGCCAACGGTTGAGCAAAGCGATTGCGCCGGGGATGACTCTGACGCAGGGCTGGCGCGATCCTGACGATCGTCTCCACAGCCGTCTGACTGACGCCTTATTAATCGTGCTGGCGCTGCTGCTGCTGCTTCCGCCGCTGGTCGCCGTGGTGGTCGATGGCGTCAACCGCAGCCTGCCGGAGGTGCTGGCGCAACCCATTCTGTGGCAGGCTGTCTGGACATCGCTACGCATTGCGCTGGCGGCGGGCGTTCTGTGTGTGGTGCTGACCATGATGCTGCTGTGGAGTAGCCGCGAGCTACGCCAACGCCAGCAACTATTCGCCGGACAAACGCTGGAACTCAGCGGGATGTTGATCCTCGCGATGCCGGGGATCGTGCTGGCGACAGGCTTCTTTTTACTGCTCAATAGCAGCGTTGGCTTACCGGAATCCGCCGACGGCATCGTGATTTTCACCAATGCGCTGATGGCAATCCCCTACGCGCTAAAAGTCCTGGAAAACCCAATGCGCGATATTACCGCCCGTTATGGAATGCTGTGCCAGTCATTAGGAATTGAAGGCTGGTCGCGGTTAAAGGTCGTGGAACTGCGGGCGCTGAAACGTCCGCTGGCGCAGGCGCTGGCGTTTGCCTGCGTACTTTCTATCGGTGATTTTGGCGTCGTCGCGCTTTTCGGCAATGACAATTTCCGCACGCTGCCGTTTTATCTGTATCAGCAGATCGGCTCCTACCGCAGCCAGGACGGCGCGGTGACCGCGCTGATACTGCTGCTGCTCTGCTTTACGTTATTTACCCTCATAGAGAAACTACCGGGCCGACATGCTAAAACTGATTGATATCACCTGGCTTTACCATCATTTGCCGATGCGTTTTACGCTGGCGGTAGAACGCGGCGAGCAGGTGGCGATTCTTGGCCCCAGCGGCGCGGGGAAAAGCACGTTGTTGAATTTAATTGCCGGTTTTCTTGAGCCTGCCAGCGGTACGCTACTGATTGCCGGCGACGATCATACGCTTACGCCGCCCTCACGCCGTCCGGTCTCAATGCTGTTTCAGGAGAATAATTTATTCAGCCACCTGAATGTGCAGCAAAATATCGGTCTGGGGCTAAACCCTGGGTTAACGCTCAACGCCAGCCAGCGGGAAAAACGGGACGCTATCGCACATCAGATGGGCATTGAGAGTCTGATGACGCGTTTACCGGGCGAACTGTCCGGCGGCCAGCGTCAGCGGGTAGCGCTGGCGCGCTGCCTGGTACGTGAACAGCCGGTACTGCTGCTGGATGAACCGTTCTCCGCGCTCGATCCCGCGCTGCGTCAGGAGATGCTGACGTTGGTCAGCGATATCTGCCGCGAGCGACAGCTCACGCTGTTGATGGTCTCGCACAGCGTGGAAGATGCGGCGCGAATTGCGCCCCGGTCAATCGTCGTGGCCGACGGACGCATTGCGTGGCAAGGCAAAACAGACGAGCTACTAAGCGGTCAAGCCAGCGCCTCAGCGCTATTGGGCATCAAATCTCATATTTTGTAAGCAGGATAAGGCGAAGCCGCCATCCGGCAAAGGAATCATTAGTAACCCACAACTTTGCGCAGAATATCGATATATACCGGCATCAGCGGGTGGCGAACCAGCACCACCAGCGCGACCACGCCGATCCCGAGCGTCAACGGCGCCAGATACAGCAAACGGCTGCGGGGGAGATACGCGGTTAAACGATCGACTGCCGCTTTGCCGCTGCGCCACAGCCGCCAGCATAGCCAGCCTCCGCCCCACAGCAGCAACGCCGTCGCCAGCAGCAGCCATTTGAAATCTCCGCTCTGCATATCGGAAGGAATATCGATTGCCGCTCCCGCCAGAATACCCGGCAGGAAATAAAACGGCGGCCACAGCAAACAGCCAATCAAGTTCGGCCCAATAAATTTCGCCACGGGAAGATCCAGCATCCCTGCCACCATCGGCACCAGCGGCCTCGTCGGGCCGACAAAACGTCCGACCAGGATCGTGAACATACTGTGCTGATGCAGCGCGTGTTCGGTTTTATCCAGCAGCGACTTGTTCTTTTTCATAAAAGACCAGCGGTGTAGCGGCTTTTTAAAGCGCCACCCCAGCCAGAACGAAATCCAGTCGCCCATCAGACAGCCGATAATACCCACCAGCCAGGCATGCCAAAAATTGAGCTCGCCGCTGCCGATAAGCGCGCCCAGCCCCGCCATCAGTACCGTGCCGGGTAAAATCAACCCCACCAGCGCCAGCGATTCCAGGAAGGCGACCAGCAACACGGCGATAAGCGAATACAGAGTGGATTGGGTGATAAAGTGTTCCAGCAGTGCTTGCATAGTGTGTCCGTCAGCGTGATGAAGCAGGGATTCTGCTTACCCCGTCCCCCTTCGTCAAGCCGTCAATTATCCGAATAGTTACGGCTTATGACATCTTTGTGGACACATCATTCACTTTTTATTCACATCCGGCCCTGAACTCGCTAGGACTTGCCCCGGTGCATTTTTTAAATACCCGCGAAAAATAGAGCTGATCGTCAAATCCAACATTGCGCCCAACGGTCGCTATCGGCATTCGCGTGGTGCTAAGCAGGAGTTTCGCCTGGCTGATACGCTGATCTTCGCGCCAACTCAATACGCTAATGCCTAACTGCTGGCGGAACAGATGCGATAACCGGGAGGGCGACAGGCAGACATGCTGGGCGACGCTGGCGATATCAAAATGACTGTCCGCGAGATGGTCGCTGATATACTGGCAGGCATCGCGCACACGGCTATCCATCGGCGGATGCAACGACTCATTAATTACCGCCATACGTCTGAGCAACAACTGCTCCAGCAGATTGATCGCCAGTAGCTCAGAATAGCGACCTTCCCCTTGCCCGGCGCTGATGATCTGCCCGAACAGTTCGCTGAAATGCGGCTGGCGCGCCTCGTCCGGGCGGAAAAATCCTGTCTGGGCAAAGATTGTCGGCCAGGTCAGCCACTCCTGCCAGTAGGCGCGGGGCCGGAAGTAAACCCACTGGTGATACCACTCGCTGGCGTCCGGATGCCGTCCATAGTGATGAATCTCGCCCGGCGGAAACAATAATATATCGCCAGGCCGACAGACAAACTGCTCACCATTATTATTAATGACGCCCTCTCCGCGGATGGTCAGGTTAAGAATATATCCCTTCATACCCAACGGACGATCGATAAAAAAATCCAGATATCCATTCGCTTCAATTGGCGTCAGTCCGGCGACCAGATGGGCATTAAATGAATATCCCGGCAATAGCGGATCATTTTGCGTTTCAGCCATGATTTCTCTACCCCCCGATGTTCAGAGAAGAAACAAATTGTCCATATTGACCAGGACGACAGAGCTTACGTCTCCGCAAGACCTTGCGCTTAATGAAAGCACGTATCAACCCCGCTTGTGAAAAGCGCTTTGTAACAAAAGCGTACAGTTCAGGCGATAAAATTAAGTAACAGAAGTGTCTATAACTATGGCTGGAATGTCCACATTGAATATTTGCACAGCGTCACACTTTGCAAAGCATTAGCATTTTTGTCCATAAGATTAGCGGATCCTGCCTGACGGTTTTTGCCGCGACTCTCTACTGTTTCTCCATACCTGTTTTTCTGGATGGAGTAAGACGATGGCAATTGCAATTGGCCTCGATTTTGGCAGTGATTCAGTGCGCGCTCTGGCAGTGGACTGCGCCACCGGCGACGAGATCGCCACCAGCGTAGAGTGGTATCCGCGCTGGCAAGAAGGCCGTTATTGCGACGGCCCGAACAACCAGTTCCGTCATCATCCGCGCGACTACATGGAGTCAATGGAGGCCGCGCTGAAAGCCGTTCTGGCACAATTAAGCTCCGCGCAACGCGCAAATGTCGTTGGCATTGGCGTTGACAGCACCGGTTCTACGCCAGCGCCGATTGACGCCGACGGTAACGTCCTGGCGCTGCGTCCGGAGTTCGCCGAGAACCCGAATGCGATGTTTGTGCTGTGGAAAGATCACACCGCCGTGGAAGAGGCCGACGAAATCACTCGTCTGTGCCATAAGCCAGGTAAGGTCGACTACTCCCGCTATATTGGCGGCATTTACTCCAGCGAATGGTTCTGGGCGAAGATTCTGCACGTCACCCGTCAGGATAGCGCCGTCGCGCAGGCCGCCGTCTCGTGGATTGAGCTGTGTGACTGGGTGCCGGCGCTGCTTTCCGGCACCACTCGCCCGCAGGATATCCGCCGTGGCCGCTGCAGCGCCGGGCACAAAACGCTGTGGCATGAAAGCTGGGGCGGCCTGCCACCCGCGAGCTTCTTTGATGAACTCGATCCGTGCATTAACCGTCATCTGCGCTACCCGTTATTTAGCGAAACCTTCACCGCCGATCTGCCCGTGGGCACCCTGTGCGCCGAATGGGCGCAGCGCCTCGGCTTGCCGGAAAGCGTAGTGATTTCCGGCGGCGCGTTCGACTGTCACATGGGCGCGGTCGGCGCGGGCGCGCAGCCCAATACGCTGGTAAAAGTCATCGGCACGTCTACCTGCGACATTCTGATTGCGGATAAACAGAGCGTCGGGGATCGCGCCGTGAAAGGCATTTGCGGTCAGGTTGATGGCAGCGTGGTGCCGAACTTTATCGGTCTGGAAGCGGGCCAGTCCGCTTTCGGCGACATCTACGCCTGGTTTAGCCGCGTGTTGAGCTGGCCGCTGGAACAACTTGCCGCGCAGCACCCGGAACTGAAAACCCAGATTAACGCCAGCCAGAAGCAGCTACTGCCAGCGCTCACCGACGCCTGGGCGAAAAATCCGTCCCTGGATCACCTGCCGGTGGTGCTCGACTGGTTTAACGGTCGCCGCACGCCAAACGCTAATCAGCGTCTGAAAGGCGTCATTACCGATCTCAATCTCGCCACCGACGCGCCAGCGCTGTTTGGCGGTCTGGTCGCTTCAACCGCCTTCGGCGCGCGCGCCATTCAGGAGTGTTTTACCGATCAGGGTATCGCGGTCAATAACGTGATGGCGCTTGGCGGCATCGCCCGTAAAAATCAGGTCATTATGCAGGTCTGCTGCGACGTACTGAATCGTCCGTTGCAGATCGTCGCTTCCGACCAGTGCTGCGCATTAGGCGCCGCTATCTTTGCCGCCGTCGCTGCGAAAGTCCATGCCGATATTCCTGCCGCCCAGCAAAGCATGGCGAGCGCGGTAGAACGCACTCTGCGCCCCCGCCCTGAACAGGCTCAACGCTTCGAACAGCTTTACCGCCGCTACCAGCAGTGGGCGCTAAGTGCAGAACAACATTATCTTCCGACTGCCGCGCCGGCGCCAACGACCCCGGCCAATCAGGCAATCCTGACTCATTAAGGACACGACAATGACGATTTTTGATAATTATGAAGTATGGTTTGTGATTGGCAGCCAGCATTTGTATGGCGCAGAAACCCTGCGTCAGGTCACCCAACATGCCGAGCATGTGGTCAACGCACTGAATACCGAAGCCAAACTGCCATGTAAGCTGGTATTAAAACCGCTGGGCACCTCGCCGGATGAGATTACCGCTATTTGTCGTGACGCCAATTATGACGATCGCTGCGCGGGGCTGGTGGTCTGGCTGCACACCTTCTCCCCGGCCAAAATGTGGATCAACGGGCTGAGTATCCTTAACAAACCACTACTGCAATTCCATACCCAATTTAACGCCGCCCTGCCGTGGGACAGCATCGATATGGACTTTATGAACCTGAACCAGACTGCGCACGGCGGCCGCGAGTTCGGCTTCATCGGTGCGCGGATGCGCCAGCAGCACGCGGTCGTCACTGGCCACTGGCAGGATAAAGAGGCCCATACGCGTATCGGCGCCTGGATGCGCCAGGCGGTCTCTAAACAGGATACCCGCCAGCTAAAAGTCTGCCGCTTCGGCGACAATATGCGTGAAGTCGCAGTGACTGACGGTGATAAAGTGGCCGCGCAAATCAAATTTGGCTTCTCGGTCAATACCTGGGCGGTCGGCGATCTGGTGCAGGTGGTGAACTCCATCAGCGACGGCGATATCAACGCTCTGATTGACGAGTATGAAAGCAGCTATACCCTGACGCCCGCCACCCGGATCCACGGCGATAAACGCCAGAACGTGCGGGAAGCGGCGCGTATTGAACTCGGTATGAAGCGTTTCCTGGAACAGGGCGGCTTCCACGCATTCACTACTACCTTTGAAGATTTACACGGTCTGAAACAACTCCCGGGTCTGGCCGTACAGCGTCTTATGCAACAGGGCTACGGCTTTGCGGGCGAAGGCGACTGGAAAACCGCCGCTCTGCTTCGCATTATGAAAGTGATGTCAACCGGTCTGCAGGGCGGCACCTCATTTATGGAGGATTACACCTACCACTTCGAGAAAGGCAACGATCTGGTGCTCGGCTCGCACATGCTGGAGGTGTGTCCCTCCATCGCGGTGGAAGAGAAACCGATCCTCGACGTCCAGCACCTCGGCATTGGCGGTAAGGAAGATCCGGCGCGTTTGATTTTCAATACCCAAACCGGCCCGGCGATCGTCGCCAGCCTGATCGACCTCGGCGATCGTTATCGCCTGCTGGTCAACTGCATTGACACCGTAAAAACGCCGCACTCCCTGCCGAAACTGCCGGTGGCTAACGCGCTGTGGAAGGCGCAGCCGGATCTGCCGACCGCCTCCGAAGCGTGGATTCTGGCTGGCGGCGCGCACCATACCGTCTTCAGCCACGCGCTGGATCTGAACGATATGCGCCAGTTCGCAGAAATACACGATATCGAAATCGCGGTAATTGATAACGATACCCGTCTGCCGGCCTTTAAGGACGCGCTGCGCTGGAACGAGGTGTATTACGGTTTAAAACGCTAAAAGTGAAGTCTGAATGCCCGGTGGCACTGCGTTTACCGGGCCTACGGTCCTGTAGGCCGAATAAGGCATTTGTGTCGCCATCCGGCACACCGTCGCTCGTAGGCCGGATAAGCGAAGCGCCATCCGGCAGGGAGAAAACAATGTTAGAAGATCTCAAACGCCAGGTACTGGAAGCCAATCTGGCGCTGCCAAAACACAACCTGGTCACCCTCACCTGGGGTAACGTCAGCGCCGTCGATCGCGAACGCGGCGTACTGGTGATTAAGCCGTCCGGCGTCGATTATAGCGTCATGACCGCTGACGATATGGTGGTGGTCAGCCTGGAGACCGGTGAAGTCGTTGAAGGTCATAAGAAACCGTCGTCCGATACGCCAACCCACCGTTTGTTATATCAGGCATTTCCGACTATCGGCGGCATCGTACACACCCATTCGCGCCACGCGACTATCTGGGCGCAGGCGGGTCAGCCGATTCCGGCGACAGGAACCACCCATGCCGACTATTTCTACGGTACGATTCCCTGCACTCGCAAAATGACCGAAGCGGAAATTAATGGCGAGTATGAATGGGAAACGGGCAATGTCATTGTTGAAACCTTTGAAAAACAAGGTATTGACGCCGCTCAAATGCCCGGCGTGCTTGTCCATTCGCACGGCCCGTTTGCCTGGGGTAAAAATGCCGAGGATGCAGTGCATAACGCCATCGTGCTGGAAGAAGTGGCCTATATGGGGATCTTCTGCCGCCAGCTTGCGCCGCAGTTGCCCGACATGCAGCAATCCCTGCTGGATAAACACTATCTACGCAAACACGGCGCAAAAGCCTATTACGGGCAGTAATGCCTCTAAAAACGCGTCCCATTGGGGGCGCGTTGATGAGTCTGGTCGGTGATATATTCAGCAAATGCGCTTTGATAGACGTAATTATCAGAACTCACATATTCAATAATATTATCATAATGTCCCTGCAACACTTTTCCTTCCAGCGCATGGAAGAAAATATAATCTTCGATTGTTGACTGCCAGCGTTGCCCATTTAACAGATAGTTAATAATGGTATCCAGATGTCCGTTTTTTCTGTCGTGCCCTTGCCAGTGAAAAAAAGCATTGCCGTTTTCAATAATTTCGGTACGCCAAATCTGATCTGTCCATGTTTTATACTCAAAAAATCGACTCACGGTTTTTATGGAAGGGTTAGCGCGTTGAGTATTGACGAAAAGATAACGTGCGTTCCCTACCGGACACGCCTGCATATTCACATTCATAAAAGATAATTCCCGAATACCACACATTTTGATAAAAACACCCGCACCTGAAAGTCAAAATAAAATTATATTCTAAAATAAAAATTAAATTATGCAGAGAGTTCCCGACGAATTCGCACTGTAATCCATTTTTATTTAACCATAGCGGCCAATTGGAATATTATATTTCTACCTGACGGTGCGGATGTTTCAAATAAAATTCTTACACTTTTCATTAATTAAAACAAACAAAAAATATCGCTTTTTTGTTAATCCGAGAAATAAGTAACAAATTCGAGCAAGCACTATTCTGAAAAATACTTAATGTATGGAAACAGACTTGACACAAAACAGCCAACCTATGGATAAAAATTGTAAATAAACATGATTCAAAATTAGCAGTTATAGGATAATTATATCAGCTGTCTACACCGACATCATTATATTGATAAATACACGTCAGCAAAAATATCTGACGCTAAAAGTTCTTTTATCGTTAAAATATTCATTACACCCGTCACGGGGAACGAACTCATTCATGAAATATCGCTACATCACCAGAATCGCGGCAGGCATAATTCTCATTATGGCCACGGTGTTTATCAATAACGCTATCGCTATTTATCAGTTCAGTCAGCAAGACCAGACGCGCGTAGCTGACTGCGCGATTGTCGCAGGAGCAGGCGTTAGCGGAAAAACGCCTTCTCCCGTTTTTCAGGCCAGACTGGATCATGCCATCTGGCTTTACCAACAACACATTGTCCGCGCGTTGGTATTAACCGGCGGCTACGGCGCTGGCGCAACGGTTTCCGACGCGGCGATAGCCCGTCAATACGTTCTGGAAAAAGGCATTCCGGCTAAGGCGATTTTTATTGAAGAGCGCTCTACCGTGACGCGCGAAAATATTCGTTACGCAAAACAGATACAGCGGCAACAACAATGGCGCACAGCGTTACTGGTCAGCGATCCGCTGCATATGCTGCGTCTGAAAACTATCGCTCAGGATAATGGTATCGATAGCCGCTCATCACCCACGCGATCCACCCGCTATAAATCCTGGTGGGCGAAAACCCGCTTCTTACTGCGAGAAACTTTTTATTACAGCGGATATCGGCTTTTACGTTATATGCCTGTACAAAATAACAGTATTACCCCCTAAAACAGGTTATAATTAGCGTGAATTTTTTAGACAGGTAATCATCGTGGCGCAGGCAGGTTTCATTTTAACCCGGCACTGGCGGGATACGCCGCAAGGAACGGAGGTCTCTTTCTGGCTGGCGACAGACAACGGCCCTGTGCAGGCGACGCTGGCGCCGCAAGAGTCCGTGGCGTTTATTCCGACCAGCCAGACCTCCCGCGCCGCCTCGCTGCTACAGGCGGAAAAAGACTATCGCCTGACGCCGCTCCAGCTGCGAGACTTTCATCGTCAGCCGGTCTCCGGTCTGTATTGCCGTACTCACCGCCAGCTTATGCGGATGGAGAAACTGCTGCGCGAAAACGGCGTCACCGTTTATGAAGCGGATGTACGCCCGCCGGAACGTTACCTGATGGAGCGTTTTATTACGTCGCCCGTTTGGGTAGACGGCGAGATGCGCAACGGCGTTATCCGCAATGCGCGTCTTAAACCCCACCCCGACTATCGACCGCCGCTAAAATGGGTCTCGCTGGATATCGAAACCACGCGACACGGCGAACTGTATTGCATTGGTCTGGAAGGCTGCGGCCAGCGTACCGTTTATATGCTGGGCCCGGCGAATGGCGATGACCGCCAACTGGACTTCGAGCTTGTGTATGTCGCCAGCCGCCCGCAGCTGCTGGAAAAACTCAACGCCTGGTTTGCCGAACATGATCCCGACGTCATCATCGGCTGGAACGTGGTGCAGTTCGACCTGCGTATGCTGCAAAAACATGCCGAACGCTACCGTATCCCTTTACGGCTGGGGCGAGACAATAGCGAACTGGAGTGGCGCGAACATGGCTTCAAAAACGGCGTTTTTTTCGCCCAGGCCAGAGGGCGAGTCATTATCGATGGTATCGACGCGCTTAAATCCGCGTTCTGGAATTTTTCGTCTTTTTCGCTGGAAGCCGTCTCGCAGGAACTGCTCGGCGAAGGAAAATCCATTGATAATCCCTGGGATCGTATGGATGAGATCGATCGCCGCTTTGCCCAGGATAAACCCGCCCTCGCCACCTACAACCTGAAAGACTGCGAGCTGGTCACGCGCATTTTCCATAAAACCGAGATCATGCCGTTTTTGCTGGAACGCGCGACGATCAACGGCCTGCCGGTCGATCGCCACGGCGGTTCGGTCGCCGCATTTGGGCATCTTTACTTTCCGCGAATGCACCGCGCCGGCTATGTCGCGCCCAATCTCGGCGAAGTGCCGCCGCTGGCAAGTCCCGGCGGCTACGTAATGGATTCACAACCCGGATTATACGATTCAGTACTGGTGCTGGATTATAAAAGCCTGTACCCGTCGATTATCCGCACGTTTTTGATTGATCCCGTCGGGCTGGTCGAAGGCATGGCGCAGCCGGATCCGGAACACAGTACCGAAGGTTTCCTTGACGCCTGGTTTTCACGAGAAAAGCACTGCCTGCCGGAAATTGTTAGCCAAATCTGGCACGGGCGCGATGAAGCCAAACGTCAGGGTAATAAACCGCTCTCGCAGGCGCTTAAAATCATTATGAACGCCTTTTATGGCGTACTCGGCACCACGGCCTGTCGCTTTTTCGATCCCCGTCTGGCGTCGTCAATCACCATGCGCGGCCATGCGATTATGCGCCAGACCAAAGCGCTGATTGAGGCGCAGGGTTATAACGTAATTTATGGCGATACCGATTCCACTTTCGTCTGGCTCCGGCGCGCGCATTCAGAAGCCGACGCGGCGGAAATCGGGCACAGGCTGGTGCGTCACGTGAACGAATGGTGGGCGCAGACGTTACAACAGCAAAATTTGACCAGCGCGCTGGAGCTGGAGTTTGAAACCCACTTTTGCCGTTTTCTGATGCCGACCATCCGCGGCGCGGATACTGGCAGTAAAAAACGCTACGCGGGCCTGATTCAGGAAGGCGACAGTCAGCGCATGGTATTTAAAGGTCTGGAAACGGTGCGGACCGACTGGACGCCGCTGGCGCAGCGCTTTCAACAGGAGCTGTATCTGCGCGTTTTTCGCAATGAACCTTATCAAGACTATGTGCGCGAGACTATTGATAAACTGATGGCGGGCGAACTGGACGCGCAGCTGGTTTATCGCAAGCGTCTGCGTCGCCCTTTACATGAGTACCAACGTAACATCCCGCCGCACGTTCGCGCCGCCCGGTTGGCGGATGAACAAAACCTGAAGCGGGGTCGTCCGGCGCAGTATCAGAATCGCGGCGCCATAAAATATGTCTGGACTGTTAACGGCCCCGAGCCCGTGGATTACCAGCAGTCGCCGCTGGATTACGAACACTATCTTACCCGCCAGCTACAACCCGTGGCGGAAGGAATTCTTCCCTTCGTTGAAGATAATTTTGCTACACTACTGACCGGGCAACTGGGGCTATTTTGACGCGTGACGAAAGCGCCGCCTTCCAGTACCATAGCGCCCTTTCCATTCCTGGACCTAATTAACGCCACTACCACATTAGCCTGGTAGCGGGGTCGTATACTCGCAATTATCCAGTGCTGTCGCCTGGGAATGGCGAGTAATGCCTGCAATTAAAGATATAGAGCCGAACACATATGCCTTTTACACTTGGTCAACGCTGGATCAGCGATACAGAAAGCGAGCTGGGACTTGGAACCGTTGTTGCGATGGATGCGCGAACCGTCACCTTACTTTTCCCGTCCACGGGGGAAAACCGCCTGTATGCGCGTAGTGATTCTCCCGTGACCCGCGTCATGTTCAACCCTGGCGATACGATTACAAGCCATGAAGGCTGGCAGCTACATATCGATGAAGTAAAAGAAGAAAATGGCCTGCTTGTTTATGTCGGCACCCGCCTGGATACCGAAGAGACCAATGTGACGCTGCGCGAAGTTCTGCTCGACAGCAAGTTGGTTTTCAGTAAGCCCCAGGATCGTCTGTTCGCCGGTCAAATCGATCGAATGGATCGGTTCGCGCTGCGCTATCGCGCCCGTAAATTTCAGAGCGAGCAGTACCGGATGCCATACAGCGGCCTGCGTGGTCAGCGGACCAACCTGATCCCGCATCAGCTTAATATCGCTCATGATGTGGGTCGTCGCCACGCGCCGCGCGTACTGCTGGCGGATGAAGTGGGCTTAGGTAAAACCATTGAAGCCGGGATGATTCTGCATCAACAGTTATTATCCGGCGCGGCGGAACGCGTATTGATCATCGTTCCGGAAACCCTGCAACACCAGTGGCTGGTAGAAATGCTGCGCCGTTTCAACCTGCGCTTCGCGCTGTTCGATGACGAACGCTATACCGAAGCGCAGCACGACGCGTATAACCCGTTTGAAACCGAACAACTGGTGATCTGCTCGCTGGATTTCGCCCGCCGTAATAAGCAGCGTCTGGAACATTTGTGCGACGCCGAGTGGGATTTGCTGGTGGTCGACGAAGCGCATCATCTGGTGTGGAGTACCGATGCGCCGAGCCGTGAATATATGGCCATCGAACAGTTAGCTGAACGCGTACCGGGCGTGCTGCTGCTGACCGCCACGCCAGAACAACTGGGGATGGAAAGCCATTTCGCCCGTCTGCGCCTGCTCGATCCGAACCGTTTCCACGATTTCGAACAGTTTGTCGAAGAACAGAAAAACTACCGCCCTGTCGCTGATGCGGTGGCCATGCTGCTGGCGGGCAATAAACTCAGCAACGACGAACTGAACAGGCTGGGCGATCTGATCGGCGAACAGAATATTGAACCGCTGTTGCAGGCCGCTAATAGCGATCGCGACGACGCGCAGGCCGCCCGTGATGAGCTGGTGTCGATGCTGATGGATCGCCACGGCACCAGCCGCGTTCTGTTCCGCAACACCCGTAACGGCGTCAAGGGGTTCCCGAAACGTGAACTGCATACGGTAAAACTGCCGCTGCCGACCCAGTATCAGACCGCCATTAAGGTCTCCGGCATTATGGGCGCGCGTAAGAGCGCGGAAGATCGCGCCCGCGATATGCTCTATCCGGAACAAATTTATCAGGAGTTCGAAGGCGATACCGGCACCTGGTGGAACTTCGACCCACGCGTTGAGTGGCTAATGGGCTATCTGACCAGCCATCGTTCGCAAAAAGTGCTGGTGATCTGCGCTAAGGCGACCACCGCGTTACAGCTGGAGCAGGTGCTGCGCGAACGCGAAGGCATCCGCGCCGCCGTGTTCCATGAGGGCATGTCGATTATCGAACGCGACCGCGCCGCCGCCTGGTTCGCCGAAGAAGATACCGGCGCGCAGGTGCTGTTATGTTCTGAAATCGGCTCCGAAGGACGTAACTTCCAGTTTGCCAGCAATCTGGTGATGTTCGACTTGCCGTTTAACCCGGATCTGCTGGAACAGCGTATTGGTCGTCTGGATCGTATCGGCCAGGCGCATGATATCCAGATCCACGTCCCGTACCTGGAAAAAACCGCCCAGTCGGTGCTGGTTCGCTGGTATCACGAAGGGCTGGACGCCTTTGAGCACACCTGCCCGACCGGTCGCGCGATTTATGATTCAGCCTACGCCAGTCTGATTAACTATCTGGCCGCGCCTGAAGAAACCGACGGGTTTGACGATCTGATCAAATCCTGCCGCGAACAGCATGAAGCGCTAAAAGCCCAGTTAGAACAGGGCCGCGACCGCCTGCTGGAGATCCACTCCAACGGCGGAGAAAAAGCCCAACAGCTCGCACAAAGCATTGAAGAACAGGACGACGACACCAACCTGATCGCGTTCGCCATGAACCTGTTCGATATCGTCGGCATTAACCAGGACGATCGCGGCGACAATCTGATCGTGCTGACGCCGTCTGACCACATGTTGGTGCCGGATTTCCCCGGCCTGCCGGAAGACGGCTGTACTATCACGTTTGAACGTGACGTAGCCCTGTCTCGCGAAGATGCGCAGTTTATTACCTGGGAACATCCGCTCATCCGTAACGGACTGGATCTGATCCTCTCCGGCGATACCGGCAGCAGCACCATTTCGCTGTTGAAAAATAAAGCGCTGCCCGTCGGCACGCTGCTGGTCGAACTGGTTTACGTCGTGGAAGCGCAGGCGCCGAAACAGCTACAACTGAACCGCTTCCTGCCGCCGACGCCGGTACGTATGCTGTTAGATAAAAACGGCAACAATCTGGCCGCCCAGGTCGAGTTTGAAACCTTCAACCGCCAGCTCAGCGCCGTGAATCGCCACACCGGCAGCAAACTGGTGAACGCCGTGCAACAGGACGTCCACGCCATTTTGCAACTGGGTGAGACGCAGATTGAAAAGTCCGCCAGAGCGCTGATTGATAACGCGCGTCGCGAGGCGGATGAAAAACTGTCCGGGGAACTGTCGCGTCTGGAAGCGCTGCGCGCCGTCAACCCGAACATTCGCGACGACGAACTTGCCGCTATCGACAGTAACCGTCAGCAGGTGCTGGAAAGCCTGAATCAGGCAGGCTGGCGTCTGGACGCGCTGCGTCTTATCGTCGTCACGCACCAATAACGGAGCCGTACATGGGGATGGAAAACTACAATCCGCCGCAGGAACCCTGGCTGGTTATCCTGTATCAGGATGAGCACATTATGGTGGTCAATAAGCCCAGCGGCCTGTTGTCCGTGCCGGGGCGTCTGGAAGCGCACAAAGACAGCATTATGACGCGTATCCAGCGCGACTACCCGCAGGCAGAGTCGGTGCATCGTCTGGATATGGCCACCAGCGGCGTGATTGTAGTGGCGCTGACCAAAGCCGCGGAGCGGGAGCTAAAACGCCAGTTCCGCGAACGTGAGCCGAAAAAGCAGTATGTGGCGCGCGTATGGGGGCATCCCTCCCCGGCGGAAGGACTGGTCGACTTACCGCTCATCTGCGACTGGCCGAACCGGCCAAAGCAGAAAGTGTGTTATGAAACCGGCAAACCGGCGCAAACGGAATATAACGTGGTGGAGTTTGCGGCGGATAATACCGCCCGCGTGGTGCTAAAACCGATCACCGGACGTTCGCATCAGCTTCGTGTGCATATGCTGGCGTTAGGCCACCCGATTTTAGGCGATCGGTTTTACGCCTCGCCGGAAGCGTTGTCGCTGGCGCCGCGTTTGCAGTTACACGCCGAAATGCTGACCATTACCCATCCCGCTTACGGTAACAGCATGACGTTTAAAGTCCCGGCAGATTTTTAAATTCTGAGCCAATTTATGCCGGGGCGCTTCGCTTGCCCGGCCTACATTCATTAACGTAGGCCGGATAAGGCGCTAGCCGCATCCGGCAATTCAATCACTTGAAGCCTTTCTGTTCTTTGATTAGCTCATACGCTTTCTGAATTTCCTGCGCTTTTTGCTTCGCCATTTCCATCATTTCCGGCGGCAAACCTTTCGCGACCAGTTTGTCCGGATGATGCTCGCTCATCAGTTTGCGATAAGCGCGTTTAATGGTGGTTGCATCGTCGGTGGTTTTAACCCCCAGCACATTACAGGCATCTTCCAGCGTCGGGCCGCGCTGCGCCTGCTGCCAGCCGCCGCCGGACTGTTGATGATAACCACCGCCAAACTGCGCGCCGCCCTGCATCATGCGCAGAAACTGATCGAACTGTACGCGGGAAATACCTAACTCTTCCGCAATCACATACAGCACTTCCCGCTCATTAGGGTGCAGCGAGCCATCGGCAAACGCCGCCTGGATCTGAATTTCCAGAAACATCCGGATCAGATCAAAACGCCCGAAGCAGACGCTACGAAACTGCCGCATCTTTTCACGTAATGGGTAATTATCCGCTTTTCCGACCCGAAAGGCGTTCTGCGCGGCAGTACGTGAATCGCCGTGTAAATTCATGCGATCCATCAACTGACTGGCGATATGAATATCCGCTTCCGTCACCCGTCCTTTTGATTTGGTTAAGTGGCCCATCACCTCAAAGGTGGTGGCAAAAAACAGCGCCTGCCGTTCCCGCTGGTTGGCAAACCACGCCATTTTTCGGCTGCGGGCTTTGTCGAACATATGGCCCACCAGCAGACCCAGGACCACGCCCCAAAAGCCGCCGCCCATCATCAGGGCTACGGCGACGCCAATTATCTTTCCCCAGTACTGCATAGACTCCCCAAAACGTTACGCTATCGGTGAGGCTATCTCCCACAAAATAAGGTGCTTTTCTGCGAATGAAGGCTACGGTCAATTGTGGGACATCGCCTATAATTTGCATTATCATACCTGTCATTCAATGCCGTGCCTAACACCACAGACGCTAAACGGCAGGATTAACACTGGCGCAGCGAAGATGAGTAAGTTAGGCTGTGACCGTTTGTCACGCGCAACGCTACCGATGATGGAACAATAAATACAACGTATGAAAAAACGTATTCCCACTCTTCTGGCCACCATGATCGCCAGCGCCCTTTATAGTCATCAGGGGCTGGCAGCCGATCTCGCCTCACAGTGTATGTTGGGCGTGCCGAGCTACGATCGTCCTCTGGTAAAAGGCGATACCAACGATCTGCCGGTTACTATCAATGCCGATAACGCTAAAGGTAACTACCCGGACGATGCCGTTTTTACCGGCAACGTGGACATTATGCAGGGGAATAGCCGCCTGCAAGCGGATGAAGTGCAGCTTCATCAGAAGCAGGCGGAAGGTCAGCCGGAACCTGTACGCACCGTCGATGCGCTGGGTAATGTGCATTATGATGACAATCAGGTCATCCTTAAAGGGCCGAAGGGCTGGGCGAACCTGAACACCAAAGACACGAACGTCTGGGAAGGCGATTACCAGATGGTGGGCCGTCAGGGACGCGGTAAAGCCGATCTCATGAAGCAGCGCGGCGAAAACCGCTATACCATTCTGGAAAACGGCAGCTTTACCTCCTGTCTGCCTGGCTCCGATACCTGGAGCGTGGTGGGGAGTGAAGTCATCCATGACCGTGAAGAACAGGTTGCGGAGATCTGGAACGCCCGGTTTAAAGTAGGTCCGGTTCCGATCTTTTATAGCCCCTATTTACAGCTCCCCGTCGGTGACAAACGTCGCTCAGGTTTCCTGATCCCGAACGCGAAATACACGACCAAGAACTATTTCGAGTTCTACTTACCGTATTACTGGAACATCGCGCCCAATATGGACGCCACCATCACCCCGCACTATATGCACCGCCGCGGCAATATTATGTGGGAGAACGAATTCCGTTATCTCACGCAGGCAGGCGAGGGAGTGATGGAATTAGATTATCTGCCTTCTGATAAAGTCTACGAGGACGATCACCCCAAAGAGGGCGATAAGCACCGCTGGTTATTCTACTGGCAGCACTCAGGCGTGATGGATCAGGTGTGGCGTTTTAACGTCGATTACACCAAAGTCAGCGACTCCAGCTATTTTAATGATTTCGACAGTAAGTACGGTTCGAGTACCGACGGCTACGCAACGCAGAAATTCAGCGTCGGCTACGCCGTACAAAACTTTGACGCTACGGTGTCGACCAAGCAATTCCAGGTGTTTAACGATCAGAACACCAGCAGCTACTCTGCGGAGCCGCAGTTAGACGTTAACTACTACTATAACGATCTCGGGCCGTTTGATACCCGGATTTACGGCCAGGCGGTACATTTCGTCAACACCAAAGACAATATGCCGGAAGCGACCCGCGTCCACCTGGAGCCAACCATCAATTTGCCGCTCTCCAACCGCTGGGGCAGCCTGAACACCGAAGCGAAGCTGATGGCGACGCACTATCAGCAAACGAATCTGGACTGGTACAACGCCAATAACAGCAAAAAACTGGAAGATTCGGTTAACCGCGTCATGCCACAGTTTAAAGTCGACGGTAAGCTCGTCTTCGAACGCGATATGGCGATGCTGGCGCCGGGGTATACCCAGACGCTGGAACCACGCGTGCAGTACCTGTATGTGCCGTACCGCGACCAGAGCGGCATCTATAACTACGATTCTTCTTTGCTGCAATCCGACTATAACGGCCTGTTCCGCGACCGCACTTATGGTGGTCTCGACCGTATTGCTTCCGCCAACCAGGTCACGACCGGCGTCACAACACGCGTTTATGATGATGCCGCCGTTGAACGTTTTAACGTTTCTGTTGGTCAAATCTACTATTTCACGGAGTCTCGCACCGGCGATGACAACATTAAATGGGAGAATGACGACAAAACCGGTTCGCTGGTTTGGGCAGGCGACACTTACTGGCGTATTTCAGAACGCTGGGGGCTGCGTAGCGGAGTGCAGTACGATACCCGTCTGGATAGCGTCGCTACCAGCAGCAGCAGCCTCGAATACCGTCGGGATCAGGATCGTCTGGTACAGTTGAACTACCGCTATGCCAGCCCGGAATATATTCAGGCTACGTTGCCTTCGTATTATTCCACGGCAGAGCAGTATAAAAACGGCATCAACCAGGTGGGCGCGGTGGCAAGTTGGCCGATTGCCGATCGCTGGTCGATTGTCGGCGCGTACTACTTCGATACCAATTCGAGCAAACCTGCAGACCAGATGCTCGGCTTGCAGTACAACTCTTGCTGCTATGCGATCCGCGTCGGATACGAACGTAAGCTGAACGGTTGGGATAACGATAAACAACACGCGATTTATGATAACGCGATTGGCTTCAACATTGAGCTGCGCGGTTTGAGCTCTAACTACGGCCTCGGCACGCAAGAAATGTTGCGTTCGAACATTCTGCCGTACCAAAGCTCTATGTAATCTGATTGATTTACAACGTAATCCGCATTGCGGTTAATTGAAATGGAAAAAGTATGAAGAACTGGAAAACGCTGCTTCTCGGTATCGCCATGATCGCGAATACCAGTTTCGCTGCCCCCCAGGTAGTCGATAAAGTCGCAGCCGTCGTCAATAATGGCGTCGTGCTGGAAAGCGACGTTGATGGCTTAATGCAATCAGTCAAACTCAACGCGGGTCAGGCAGGTCAGCAGCTTCCGGACGACGCCACGCTGCGTCACCAGATCCTGGAACGTTTGATTATGGATCAAATTATCCTGCAGATGGGTCAGAAGATGGGGGTGAAGATCACGGATGAGCAGTTGGATCAGGCCATCGCCAACATCGCCAAACAAAACAATATGACGATGGATCAGATGCGCAGCCGTCTGGCTTACGATGGGCTGAACTATTCAACCTACCGTAACCAGATTCGTAAAGAGATGATTATCTCTGAAGTGCGCAACAACGAGGTTCGTCGCCGTATCACCGTTTTGCCGCAAGAAGTTGACGCGCTGGCAAAACAGATTGGCACCCAAAACGACGCCAGCACCGAGCTGAACCTGAGCCATATCCTGATTGCTCTGCCGGAAAACCCAACCTCCGAGCAGGTTAACGACGCGCAGCGCCAGGCGGAAAGCATTGTTGAAGAAGCGCGTAACGGCGCAGATTTCGGCAAACTGGCGATTACCTACTCTGCCGACCAGCAGGCGCTAAAAGGCGGTCAGATGGGCTGGGGCCGCATCCAGGAGCTGCCGGGGATTTTCGCCCAGGCGCTGAGCACTGCGAAGAAAGGCGACATTGTCGGCCCGATTCGCTCCGGCGTCGGCTTCCACATTCTGAAAGTAAATGACCTGCGCGGTCAGAGCCAGAGTATCTCCGTGACCGAAGTTCACGCTCGTCACATTCTGCTTAAGCCGTCGCCGATCATGAACGATCAGCAGGCGCGCCTGAAGCTGGAAGAAATCGCGGCTGACATTAAGAGTGGTAAAACCACATTTGCCGCTGCGGCGAAAGAGTACTCTCAGGACCCGGGCTCCGCTAACCAGGGCGGTGATTTGGGTTGGGCTACGCCAGATATTTTCGATCCGGCGTTCCGCGACGCGCTGACGAAGCTGCATAAAGGCCAAATAAGCGCGCCGGTACACTCCTCTTTCGGCTGGCATCTGATCGAATTGCTGGATACGCGTAAGGTAGACAAAACCGATGCGGCGCAGAAAGATCGCGCTTATCGTATGCTGATGAACCGTAAATTCTCAGAAGAAGCGGCGACCTGGATGCAAGAACAGCGCGCCAGCGCTTATGTTAAGATTTTGAGTAACTAATGAGCAGTGCGCAACGCGTTGTTATTACTCCCGGCGAACCCGCCGGGATTGGCCCCGATCTTGTTGTCCAACTGGCGCAACGCGCGTGGCCGATTGAACTGGTCGTCTGTGCGGACGGCGCGCTCCTGACGGAGCGGGCCGCCATGCTCGGCCTGCCCCTCTCGCTTCTCCCTTACTCGCCTGATGTCCCCGCTGCGCCGCAGCCCGTGGGAACGCTGACCCTATTGCCGGTCTCGCTGCGCGCGCCTGCCATCCCCGGTCAGTTGACGGTAGAAAATGGCCCCTATGTGGTAGAGACGCTGGCGCGAGCGTGTGATGGCTGTCTGAACGGTGAATTTGCCGCGCTGATCACAGGCCCCGTGCACAAAGGCGTTATTAACGACGCAGGCATTCCGTTTACCGGTCATACCGAGTTTTTCGAAGAGCGTTCGCAGGCGACAAAAGTCGTGATGATGCTGGCAACCGAAGAACTTCGCGTGGCGCTGGCGACCACGCATCTGCCGCTACGGGCGATTGCAGACGCCATCACCCCTGCGCTTTTGCACGAAGTGATTGCTATTTTGCATCACGATTTGCGGACCAAATTTGGTATTGCCGAACCGCGCATTCTTGTCTGTGGCCTGAATCCGCACGCGGGCGAAGGCGGTCATATGGGCACGGAAGAGATAGACACCATCATTCCGGTGCTCGACGAGCTGCGGGCGCAGGGGATGAAACTCAACGGGCCGCTACCTGCTGATACGCTGTTTCAGCCCAAATATCTCGATAATGCCGACGCGGTGCTGGCGATGTACCACGATCAGGGCCTGCCCGTGCTAAAATACCAGGGATTCGGTCGGGGAGTGAATATTACGCTCGGCCTACCTTTTATTCGAACCTCCGTTGACCACGGCACCGCGCTTGAACTGGCAGGTCGTGGAAAAGCGGATGTCGGCAGTTTTATTACGGCGCTTAATCTCGCCATCAAAATGATTGTTAATACCCAATGAATAATCGAGTCCATCAGGGCCATTTAGCCCGTAAACGCTTCGGGCAAAACTTTCTCAACGATCGGTTTGTGATCGACAGTATTGTTTCTGCTATTAATCCGCAAAAAGGCCAGGCGATGGTTGAAATCGGCCCCGGTCTGGCGGCGCTGACGGAGCCGGTCGGCGAACGACTGGATAAGCTCACGGTCATTGAACTTGACCGCGATCTGGCGGCGCGTTTGCAAACCCATCCGTTCTTAGGGCCGAAGCTGACTATTTATCAGCAGGACGCCATGACCATGAACTTTGGCGAACTGTCTGCGCAGTTGGGCCAACCGCTGCGTGTGTTCGGCAATCTGCCCTATAATATCTCCACCCCGCTGATGTTCCATCTCTTTAGCTATACTGATGCCATTGCCGACATGCACTTTATGTTGCAAAAAGAAGTGGTAAATCGTCTGGTTGCAGGGCCGAACAGCAAAGCGTATGGTCGTTTAAGCGTGATGGCGCAATATTACTGTCAGGTGATCCCTGTGCTTGAAGTGCCGCCATCCGCCTTCACGCCGCCGCCCAAAGTGGACTCCGCCGTGGTGCGTCTGGTTCCACACGCAACAATGCCTTACCCGGTTAAAGATATTCGCGTGTTGAGCCGTATTACCACCGAGGCCTTTAACCAGCGCCGTAAAACGATCCGTAACAGTCTCGGCAATCTTTTTAGCGTTGAGACGTTGACGGAAATGGGTATTGACCCGGCAATGCGCGCGGAAAATATCTCTGTCGCGCAGTACTGCCAGATGGCCAATTATCTGTCGGAAAACGCGCCTTTGAAGGAGAGTTAAACATGATCAATTCGCCCAGAGTGTGTATTCAGGTGCAAAGCGTCTACATTGAGGCGCAATCCTCACCTGACGATGAACGTTACGTTTTTGCCTATACCGTAACCATCCGCAATCTGGGCCGGGCGCCAGTGCAGCTATTGGGCCGCTACTGGCTGATTACCAATGGTCATGGCCGTGAAACCGAAGTCCAGGGCGAAGGTGTGGTTGGCGTCCAGCCGCGCATTGCGCCTGGCGAAGAGTATCAGTACACCAGCGGCGCGGTAATTGAAACGCCGCTGGGCACCATGCAGGGTCATTACGAAATGATCGATGAAAATGGCGACGCCTTTACCATCGACATTCCCGTGTTTCGACTCGCCGTCCCTACACTCATTCACTAAAATTATAACAATGGCAACTTATCTCATCGGCGACGTTCACGGTTGCTACGACGAACTGATCGCCTTATTACAGCAAGTGGAATTTACGCCAGACACAGACACTCTGTGGCTGACTGGCGATTTGGTCGCCCGCGGTCCCGGTTCGCTGGACGTGTTACGCTACGTCAAATCGCTTGGCAATAGCGTGCGTTTGGTGCTGGGGAATCACGATTTACACCTGTTGGCCGTATTCGCCGGGATTAGCCGCAACAAACCTAAAGACCGGCTGACCCCGCTTCTTGAAGCGCCGGACGCCGATGAGCTGTTGAATTGGTTACGCCGTCAGCCGCTGTTGCAGGTAGATGAAGAGAAAAAGCTGGTCATGGCGCATGCGGGTATTACCCCGCAGTGGGATTTGCAGACGGCAAAAGAGTGCGCCCGCGATGTTGAAGCGGTGCTGTCGAGCGACTCGTACCCCTTTTTCCTCGACGCGATGTATGGCGATATGCCAAATAACTGGTCGCCGGAGTTAAGCGGTCTGGCGCGGCTACGCTTTATTACTAATGCCTTTACCCGTATGCGTTACTGCTTTCCTAACGGTCAACTGGATATGTACAGTAAAGCGTCGCCGGAAAATGCCCCTGCGCCGCTGAAGCCGTGGTTCGCCATTCCGGGGCCGGTGAGCGAGGCTTACAGTATTGCGTTCGGGCACTGGGCGTCGCTGGAAGGGAAAGGGACGCCGGAAGGTATTTACGCGCTGGATACCGGCTGCTGCTGGGGCGGGGAGTTGACCTGTTTACGCTGGGAAGATAAACAGTATTTTGTGCAGCCGTCAAACCGCCAGATGGATATGGGCGAAGGCGAAGCGGTCAACGCCTGATAGGTTTATGCCTGATGGCGCTACGCTTATCAGGCCTACATCCGGCTCAAGAGTAGGCCGGATAAGGCGTTTCGACGCCATCCGGCACTACAGCGTTAACGACGTTCCAGAATCTCGAAACAATAGCTGTGAGAATTCTGCGCGTCGGCATCGTGAAACTCACTGAATACCGATTCCCAGTCATCCGGTTCATAATCCGGAAAATGGGTATCGCCTTCGACTTCCGCATCAATATGCGTCAGATAAAGCTTCTGCGCCTTTGGCAGGAACTGCTCGTACACGCGCCCGCCGCCAATGACCATAATTTCCGGCGCATCGCCGCAAGCGGCAATCGCCTCATCGACAGACTTCACCCACTGCACGCGATCGTCGGTGCCCGGCTGGCTGCTGATAACAATATTTTTACGTCCCGGTAAGGGGCGTCCGATGGATTCCCAGGTGTGACGTCCCATAACGACAGGTTTATTTAACGTGTTACGTTTAAACCAGGCGAGATCGGCAGGCAGGTTCCACGGCATGGCGTTTTCCATACCGATGACGCGATCCACCGCTAACGCCGCAATCAGACTGATCATTAATTATTTCCTGATACAAAAAAAATTGCCGCCACTATACGTAAAGCGCAATCTTTCGTCGACTGACGAAAAGAGGATGAGCACGAAAATTTTTCGTTCTGCTGGCGACGCCACTCATTTGATGTGGAGCGCCAGCATTACAGTAGTTCAAAAACAGCCAATTAGCAGTAAAGTTTGCAGAACATCACATTTTTTACTTTAGATTGACGGTTTGACCTCGGGTTCATCAGCGGCCTCCCCGGAATGTTTGCCCCCAGCCGTTCCCTGCCAGCCGTGGCGCTGAATCAACGACAGATGCTCCCGGTCCTCGGTAATAATTTCGCTCAACATCGCGCTGGTACGTTTATAGGCGGCGGCGCGAGATAACGGATCGTTTTCCCCTTTCGCCATATCTTCCACCATCCGGGTATTAAAATGGCGGAACAGATCCGCGCGCTCGCGGGCTTCATAACGCCCCAGCCCCAGCGCTTCCAGCGCCTGTCGCCCGCTTTTGAGCGCGCCTTCGAAGGTTTCACGTTCGGGCATCGCCACACCTGCCTGGCGCAGGCGGATGTAATGATCGACATCACGGGCGCGGGCGATAATCTGCAGATGCGGGAAATGCGACCTCACCAGTTCACTCAGTTGCAAATTGGTTTGCGGATCGTCAATGGCGTTAATCAATACCTCCGCCTTCGCCGCTCCGGCAGATTCCAGCAAATCCATACGCGTCGCGTCGCCATAAAAAACCTTCATGCCGAATTTACGCAGCGTTTCGATATGATCGGGATCGTGATCGAGCACCACCATCTTCACCCCGCTCGACAGCAGCAAACGCCCGGCTATCTGCCCAAATCGTCCAAACCCGGCCACAATAACCCGCGGCTGCTCTTCGTCGATTTCATCCGCCTCGCGCGCTTCACCCGTCGCGGTCTTCTCCATGCGCGTCAGCAGCACCAGAAAAATCGGCGTTGCCGCCATCGACAGCGCGACCGCCAGCGTCAGCGCTTTTGCCCATTCCGGCTCAAGTACACCCGCCATTTGCGCCGCGCCAAAAACCACAAACGCAAACTCACTTCCCTGGCCTAATAAGACGGCAAACCAGCGACGCTGTTTTGCCGGTACACCCAGGGGCCTCGCGACCAGCCACAGCATGACGATTTTGATTGCCAGAAAACCGGCCAGCAACAGCAGAATGCGCAGCGGATTCTCCACCAGCGTGCCGAAATCAATCGACATGCCGACGCCAATAAAGAACAGCCCCAGCAGCAACCCCTTAAAGGGTTCAATATCGCTTTCCAGCGCATGACGATATTCCGAACTCGCCAGCAGAACGCCCGCCAGGAACGCGCCCATCGCCATTGACAGCCCAACCTCTTCCAGCAACAGGCCGAAACCAAACACCAGAAATAGCGCCACGGCGCTGAACACTTCCCGCAAACCAGAACGCGCGACAAAGCGCAGCGCCGGGCGCGTGACGTAGCGTCCCAGCAGCACCACCAGCGCCAACGCGCCTGCGACTTTCAACGCCGATAGCGCAAACGCGCCAAGCGTGGTGGATGCGCCGCTGGCGGCCAGCAGCGGAATCATCGCCACCAGCGGGATCGCCGCGATATCCTGGAACAAGAGCACTGCGAATGCGCTACGTCCTACTTGTGAAACGGTCAGGTTACGCTCATTCATTGCCTGCATGGCGATAGCCGTGGACGAAAGCGCCAGCGTCATGCCAATCAGTTCCGCCACCTGCCAACGCAGGCCAAGAAACATACAGAACAGACCAATCAGTCCGCCGCAGACCACCATCTGTAACGCGCCGCCGCCAAATACCGAGGCGCGCAGCTTCCATAACCGTTGCGGGTCCAGCTCAAGCCCAATAACAAACAACATCAGCACGACGCCGATTTCCGCAAAATGCAGAATAGATTCGGCGTCCGTCACCAGCCGTAGTCCCCAGGGGCCGATAATACACCCCGCAATCAGATACCCCAGCACCGCTCCTAAGCCCAAACGTACCGCAATCGGCACAATCAACGCCGCCGAACCAAGATAGATCAGCGCCTGCAGTAGAGTATGGCTATCCATGATTCACCTCCTGCCATGCCAGTAAACGCTGTTTATACTGACGCGCCTGCGCCTGTAAGGTGTCATCATCACAAATGAACGTGCAGTGCATGGCAAACGGCGGCAGCCATTTGAGGCCGCAATAGAGCGCCGTCGCCTGTAGCGGCTGAGAAAGGACGTCAAATCCCGGATGGGAGCCGATAGCAAAGTGATTTTCACCGCCGCCGGTCGTTACCGCCCACAGCAGATGTTTACCGTGTAATGCCGTACCGCCATGACCGTAAGCCCAGCCGTGGGTGAGGACTTTATCCATCCATAATTTGAGTAAAGGAGGGACGCTGTACCACTGCATCGGATGCTGCCAGACGATAAGACTCGCGCGCGACAGCGCCTCCTGCTCGGCGGCAACGTCAATATTGAAATCGGGATAGAGGTGATAAAGCGAACGTATTTCGACGTTTTCCAGCGTCCCTGCCTGTTCAAGCATCCGTTTATTCGCATGAGAATGATGCGGATACGGATGCGCATAAATAATGAGGATCATGATTAGCCTGTGATGATCTGTTTTTTATCACAAAGTGTAGTGACAAATTCGCCAGGCTAATAGTGAATATTATTGAGCGGCTAACCAGAAAAAATTGAATTAACGCCAGCAAGGAGTTGACGCCATCCTGCCCCCGGAAGACGCTCTCGAAGGGCCGCAGGCGTTTGCGGAAAAGCGCGATCCGGTGTGGAAAGGTCGGTGATGATAGCAGCCTTAAATCGCTGACCAATCGGTTTAAGGCCTTCTTGTCGGGCGGCGCTGCGCTAAATTTGCCTGTAATGACTGTAATATCAATCCATTACATGATGACACAGGCCCAATAAGCGCAGCGCCAACAGCATCTGAACCTCCAGACACGCTGGATGCCAGATCGCCGACGCATAAATTAACCTAATGGGTCAGGTACTTAGAGCCTGGCCCACCAGGCGTAATTGTTGAAGCCAGTTTGGGGCCGACCAGCGCGCAGAAACCGGAGCGTACACGTAGTACGTGAGGATTTTGAGCACTGCCCGGTCCCAAAATGGCGAATAAAATAGCCTAATGGCCAGGCTCTTAATCTTTCGCCATGCGGTTAAACTGCTCAATAGTAAGATCCCACGGCTCATGGGCCGCATCCGGCATAAAACTGCCGTCATCCACGCCAATTTCGTCCTTGATAATTTTATTCAGTTTTTCATTCATCGTAAGAATGAGATCCTGATATTTCTGTTTATCAGCAGCAAGGTTATGGTTCTCATCGGGATCATTTTTAAGATCGTAAAGTTCAAGATCGTTGTACTTAATAAGATCCTCCCAGGTTTCCGGCGTATTATGCTCCCTTAGCGAGAAATAGCGTGCAAACTTATAACGGCCATCGTTAATCATCCGCGTCCCTGAACGATGGCTGAAATCAGGATGCAAATGGGATATTTCCTGCTTGATTTGCGCCACCGTTTTTTGTTTATCTCTTTGTAGCGCGATAACGCGGTGGAGATAATGGGCATCGGTATACAAGATCATGCCATAGCAATATAAGCTGGCATTTCTCACCGCATTAACCGCAACGCCTTCCGGGTTTTTTAGCAATCCGCTAAAATTAACGCCTTTGCGGTTGCCTAACGCCTGGTGCTGTTTTTCTTCCGGCAAACCGGTCAGCCCAACTAATGTCGGCGCGATATCAAGATGACAGGTCAACGCCTGACATTTCTTATTACCGGGGTACGCCGGGTGGGAAATAATCATCGGTACATGGATCTGTTCTTTATAAACGGAAGCGCCTTTACCGTGCATCTGATGGCTTCCGCCTAATTCGCCATGATCGGCAGTAAATACAACAATCGTTTTATCAGTTAACTTGAGGGCATCAAGTTCATTTAATATCCGGTCAAGGTGAGTATCACAATCGCGGATACAGTTGAAATAGTAGTCAAGCAGTTTACGCCAACGACGATCTTCATCAGGAAACTGCCCTTCCAGCGCAGCGCGCGCCGTCTGGTATTCAAGATGCGCCGGCGGTCTTCCCTGCTCATTGAATGATTGATGCCTGTTTGCCGGCAGCGGATAGTTCGGCCAGCTTGCCTGATAAAGCTCGTTTTCCGGCGGCTGCGTGGGCGCCAGGGTATTATCATCCTGATCCAACTCGCCACGCCACTGTACCTTTTCTCCCTCTTTATCGGTATCAATAAACATGACATCATGAGGATTAACGAGGTTAACGGCCAGGAACCAGGGCTTGTGTTGGTCATTCAAGGGCTGCCCCTTGCATCTTAACCAATTTATAGTCTGAGCCGTGGTGGTTGAATCATAAAAATAGCCGCCTTTACTATGGCCAATAATATCGCCGATGCCGTGATAGTCAGCAAAACCATATTTTTCCATAATTTTATGTAATTCTGGTTCAGGAATATCCCCGACATCAATATCCTCATCTTTTTCGTCAGGCAAAGGCTTCTCCAGTTTTTCTGTAAGATGCCACTTACCTTTATAGGCCGTATAGTATCCCAGTTCCCGCATCATATGGCCTGTGGTTCCAAGAGCGGGGTCAAGGTCATAAGGCATCCAGGGTAATCCCAGATTATCAAACATCTTTGTCTGGGGCATATGTAAGCCGGTATACAATACGGAGCGGGAAGGCGTACAGACATTACTGGTATTCTGATGATTACAGAATGTCACCCCCGTTTTCATGAGCCGCTCTCTGCCGGGTACCGGGAAAGGAAACGTAGGAAAAAAACGCTCCTGGTCGGTCACGACTAACAGAATATTATATCCTTCTGGCAATTTTTCCGGGATTTCGCCGGTAAACGGTTTATCCCACGCCGGTTTCGCCTTGACGGCGCATTTTTCATCAGCCTTTACCGCGCCGGATAACATACCGCCTGCGGCAAGAATACCGGCACTGGTTAACAGTTTCCTACGCGTAAGATCCGTCTCTTCTGCGGACAGATTTTTTTTATTACTCATATTATTATACCTGTAGTCAGTAACTTTATCACATATTCATTTATTACTGTACGAGGAAACGTGGATATGTATCAATGCCTTCCGGGTAAGAATATGTGTTATAAATTGATTTGTATTTCAAATTAGAAATATATTAATAAACAACCATAATTCACTGAAAAATTATTTAGATGAAAAGTTCATTGTTTTTATTTTAGAGATACAACTGCAGACATTACTTCATAAAAAAATACATTATTAAACATACTCTATAGCGCTGTGTTCGTGCCTTTTCCCTTCAGCTACGGTGATTACCCTATGCCGCTACAAGAAAATCTCCCCGAAAGAAACACTATCAGTAACAGGCCGCGCAACCATAGACATACAACCGGTAATATCACTCTGGGAAATTAAAACATAACTCAATTCTGTTATATTGCTTATGAATAAAACTATCGTATTGCCGCGTGATTCAATAAAAATTCCGTCATTACAAGAAATAATATAAAAACTATTATTTACAGGGGGTTAAGTTTCTTTTTAACTGACAGTGCATTATTTTACATTGACAACAACATAAAGAGGTGACTATAACAAGATATAAGACGGTCACACCAAATAAGTCTATTTTCAGATAATCAACCGAGGTTATATACCCAAAATAATTCGAGTTGCTTAAAGGCGGCAAGGGAGTGAGTCCCCTGGAGCATAGATAATTATGTGACTGGGGTGAGCGGCAAATCTGCCGGGAGCAGATTTGAACGTCGCGTGCGACGGCCCGTCAGGGCGAGGCCCATAGGTGGGCCGAGTAATCCGTAGCCAACCCGTAAGCAACCTGAAGTATGAAGGGGATAAATAATTTCGTTACGGATTACTGATATTGCGCAAACCTTATCATCAATGCAACAGGAACAGAACCATGAAAAAACGCATTATTGCCGCCGCATTACTGGCAACGGTTGCTTCATTCAGCACGCTTGCGGCAGAGCAGGTCTCTAAGCAAGAAATCAGCCACTTCAAACTGGTTAAGGTCGGCACCATAAATGTGTCCCAGAGTGGCGGGCAGATTTCCTCACCCTCTGATCTACGCGAAAAACTGTCAGCATTAGCCGATGCGAAAGGCGGAAAATATTACCATATTATCGCTGCACGTGAGCATGGTCCGAATTTTGAAGCCGTTGCCGAAGTTTATAACGATGCGACGAAATAAAGCTCTGATTGCGCCATAACGAGGGCACAGGCATGAAATAATAAGAGAGCGCCAGCAAGGTGCCATGTTCCGTCACAATCCACTCAGGGCCGTCTGGAAACAGATGCTGGCCCTCTTTTTTATCAACAGTTCATCCGGGGCAGGCAAGCCGTTGGAATGTGCGCGCGCAGGCAGTAAGCCCTTCGTGAATAAGACGGTTTTGCGGGCTGTTTTAAGGTAATATTTAGTGCGCTTTTACCTGCCTGAACCAGTAATTTTCCATTTTCGTTATCCATTTCCCCTTTTTATTTTTCGGTATTACGCCAGCCCAAAGTAATTGCAGCTGTCGGTTATAGGTTCCAATAGCGTGTCCACCATACGCCCCTTCAAATGCTATCACCATGGGGCCCTGCCCTTTTACCCCCTCTTGTCCTTCATGGCAATAAAGCGCGTTGCGGTGAGTCACGTCAAGTTCATACTGTACGTTCAGTTTCACACATTTTTCCCCGCAGCCTTCTACTGGCGGCAATATTGTCATGGTATAAGGCGGGTTATCTGCCGTGGTTTTCCATGTTCCGATCAGGTCTTTGCAGGCGTTTATCTCCGTAGCTCCGGAGGCGGCAGAAAATAGCGCGAGCAAATAAAAAGGTATTAGTTTCAGTTTCATTACAGACTCCTGTTCCTTATACCTGGTCATTTATACCTAATCATAAGGATAAATGCCCTGCGATATGTTTTTTTCCGGGAAATGTTGAGCCGCTGTTCAGAGAAATGTCGATGAGTGTAACCTCATGTAAGCGGACAGCGCGGTGGGGAAAGCGGGAACACGGGCGAATGGTCTAACGTATTTCGACGTTTTCCGGCGTCCCTGCCTGTTCAGGCATCCGTTTATTCGCATGGGAATAAATGGATGCGCATAAAGAGAGAATATTATTGAGCGGCTAATCAGAAAAAATTGAATTAATTATCCAGCTCGCTCATATTTTTCAGCTGATCGCGGTTAATCTGTTCGGTTTTCCCGGTGGCGGCGTTTTTGTAAGACACCATACCGGTATCGTTATCGACCTCGGGTTTCCCGTCGGTGACAATAGTTTTGCCATTCGTGGTTTCAACCGCCTGGTTAGAAGAGCATCCTGCGACGGTGAATAGTGTTGCTGCGGTAAACAGTGCGGTCATAAGACGTTTTTGCATGGTGTTCTCCCTGCTTTTCAGTTGTTTTAGCATGTGACTGTTAACTGTAGCGTTATTGGCGAAAAGCAAGGAGAAATGCAGAACACTCTTAACGAGGGTTATCCGATGGCGTTCCGCGCAAAGTCATGTTTCCGGTCTGTGTTAGCGTCAAGCCGCGAGTTTCCGGGGCAAACATCACCGATACGCCAAGCCCGACTAACGAAATCAACGCGCCAATCAGCATGACGTTATTAATGCCGTAACGAGTAATAAAAATCGGTAATGCCCAGGTGGAGACAATGGTTCCGATGCGGCTTAATGACATGATGACCCCCACGGCCGAAGCGCGAATATCCGTCGGGAAGAGTTCATTAGGATAAAGCCATTGCAGTATGCCCGGCCCGCCGGAAAAGAAGGCGTATACCGCAAACGCCACCACGACCAGTATGATGCCCAGATTTGACACCAGCCCCAGCAGCGCCAGCGCGATAGTCATCATGGCGAAGCTGCCAATAAGCAGAGGGCGACGGCCAATACTGTTTAGCCAGAACATCGCCGGTATACAGCCCAGCATAAAAAAGAGGCTAATCACCACATTGCCGAGCGCCGCGTTGCGCCCCTGCTCCCAGCCGAGTAACCCGACGATCTGCGGCCCAAAGGTATAGATAGCGAACATCGGGATTACCTGACAGGTCCAGATAGCCGCAACGAACAGTACAAACGGGAAATGACGGCGATTAAACAGTTGCAGGAAGCGGGTCTCCTGCGGCGGCTCATCGTCAAAGCAGACCGGTTCGCCGAACAGTTTGATCATCATTTGTTCGCACTCTTTTACCCGTCCTTTTCGCAATAGCCAGCGTGGCGATTCCGGCAGATCAAAGCGGCCAATCAAAATGATTAAGCACGGGATAAAGGCGCTGCCAAGCATCCAGCGCCAGCCGCCTTCCATGTCATACAGCCAGTAACCCACCAGGTTGGCGCAGGTCGCGCCGACGTACCACATCGCGGCGATAAAACCGATGGAGAACGCACGCTGGCGGGTGTTGGAAAACTCCGTAATCATGGAAGTGGCGATAGGGTAATCCGCGCCGATAACAATGCCAATTAAAACGCGCATCACCAGCAATTCAAGCGGCGTGGAAACAAACATGGTCGCCACGGAGATAACGCCGATAGCGATAATATCAAGCAGGAACATTTTACGCCGCCCGACTTTATCGCAAATATAGCCAAACAACGAGGTGCCGATAAACAGTCCGGCAAGCGTAGCCGCGCCGAGCGCGCCAATCCATTCAGCATCAAGGTGCAATAGCGGCGTCAGTTGTTCCAGCGCCACGCCAATGATCACCAGCACGTAGCCATCAAGGAACGGGCCGCCGCTTCCCCACAGCATAATTCTGCGATGGATGGAGGAGAATTTAAGGTCGTCAAAGTTCCTGGGCTGCGGCATGGTGATGTCCTGTTTCAACACGGGCAAAGCGTCATCTGTAGGCCGGATAAGGCGTTTCCGCCGCCATCCGGCATTGGCGCCACATGATTGCCGGATGGCGACGCTACCGCATCTTATCCGGCCAACGGGGGCACAACTTCGTACTTATTAGCCGTAGCGGAACTCCACGCCAAACGTCCCGCGCGGGTATTCCCATTTTTCCAGCGCCGTATCAAGGCCGAGGATCCGGCACGTTCCGCACTCCAGGCACCCGGCGTAATCAAAACGAACGCTGCCGTCGTCCTGCTTTTTATACAGTCCCGCCGGACAGGCCTTAATCAGCACCTCCAGCGCCTGTTTATCAGGATCGGTTTTGAGAATGATGTGCGGGCTGTCTTCATCCACATTGAACTTATTGACGCCCAGTTTGACGTCCACATTAACGGGAGATGTCATAATACGGTCACTCCTTTCAGGCCATCTTTCATCAGGTTGATGAAGCCCACTTTCTTCGCATGGCGCAGGATTTTTTTACGCATGGGCACCGGCGCGGAGCCATCCACGGTGAACAGGTCGCGCGCGATATTGACCGCCATTTCGGGATAAGCGGTAAACATGCGGGGATTATCAAGAAAAGCCGGCAGTTTCTGATACATACGCATATCGCGCATCGGACCTTCGTCCAGATGCTGACGGTATTCCCCCAGCGATTGCTTGCTAAAATCGTCGCGCTTCATCGCCGAAAGCACCGTCTTCGCCGCCGCTTCGCCTGCGGATATGGCGAGATCCATACCACGGATGGTAAAGCCGAGGTTCATACACATGCCGGCAGCATCCCCGGCAATCAGTACGCCATCGCCCACCAGTTCAGGCTGCATATTCATTCCCGCCTCGGGTACAACGTGTGCGGCATATTCCACCAGCTTGCCACCGGCGATCAGCGGCGCAACTGCCGGATGCTGTTTGAAATCTTCCAGCATTTGCGGGACCGATTTTTTCGCGTCTTTCAGATGATGAAGTCCACAGACCAGCCCCAGGGAAAGGGTTGTTTCATTCGTATACAGGAAGCCACCGCCCATCAGACCATCGGTTGGCGCCCCGGCAAACAGACAGGCGGCACCTTCGTTGCCCTGTAACTGGAAACGATCTTCAATGACCGACTTCGGCAGTTCGATCAGTTCCTTCACGCCGACAGCAACATGCGATGCCTCAACGCGTTTGGCCATGCCCAGCTTTTCAGCCAGCAGAGAATTCACCCCGTCAGCGAGGATTACGACTTTGGCTTCCAGAATATCGCCATCGGCTTCCACGCCCACGACGTTGCCATCACGCTGAACGACGTTATCGACGCGAATACCGGTGATCAGTTGCGCCCCCGCCTCTTCGGCCTGCTCCATCAGCCAGGCGTCAAATTTACTGCGCAAAACGGAATAAGAAACTTGCGACGATGCGGCGTCCTCGTCGTTGCAATAATCCATCGTCATCGCCCCTTTGTCGGTCATAAAGGCGAGTTTTTCGTGGGTGATCATGCGTTCAATGGGGGCCTGATCCGCAAAGCCGGGAATGATGCGTTCCAGGCTATGTGCATACAAGCGCCCACCGGTGACATTCTTCGCGCCAGCAGAATTGCCGCGCTCGATAACCAGCACCTGTGCACCTTCGCGAGCAAGCACCAGCGCCGCAACCGAACCGGCCAGACCTGCACCCACGATGATGGCATCAAAGATATCTTCGGACATACGTACTCCTGTCAGCGGCAGGATACCTTCGCATCCTGCCCGAAATGGTTTATCGCGCTAAGGCAGCCGTCAGCGCAGGCAGGATCTTCAGCGCATCGCCAACGATGCCAAAATCCGCATACTGGAAGATTGGCGCGTTTTTATCTTTGTTGATGGCGAAAATCGTCTGCGCGCCGTTGGCGCCGACCATGTGTTGGATCTGCCCGGAGATCCCCACCGCCAGATACAGTTCAGGCTTGAGCATCAGGTTGGAGATACCGACGTAGCGCTCGTGCTCCATCCACTTCTCGTTTTCCGCCACCGGGCGAGAACAGGCCAGCTCGGCGCCAATCGTCTGGCACAGCGCTTCGGCCAGCGAGATATTCTCTTTGCTGCCGATGCCGCGTCCCACGCTGACCACCAGACGCGCTTTGTCGAGGTCAACGCTGTTGCTCTGACGCGCCTGGGTTGCGGTGCGGGTCACGGCAGTGGCCGGAGCCTGCCACTGCACGGTGTGCATCTCGCCGCTGCGGGAAGCATCCGGTTGTTGTGCGTCAAACGTTCCGCTGCTGAGTGTGATCACGGCAAACGGCGAAGCGATGGTCTCTGTCCCTATCGCCAGACCGCCGTAGACCATATGTTTAACCGCCGCTTTTCCATCCTGCAGGGCGACGTCGCTGGCGTCGTTGGAAACCGCAGCCGACAAGCGATAGCCCAGCTTTGCCGCCAACAGCTTGCCCCGACGCGTATTCGGCAGCAGCACCGCGCCGCCCTCGCTATGCTGACGAATAGTCTCAGCCATCGCAGCAGAGTAGTCTTCGATCATGCGGTCTTCTGGTTTGCCGCTGAGCAGCCAGACATGATCCGCGCCTAAGTGACATGCTGTCGCGCTATCCGCTTCGTTCAGTACGAACGCGTTAACTTTTTCACCTACAGCCTGCGCGCCACTCATCAGTTCGGGCAGACGAGAAGGGGTATCGCTGAATACCCAGACACTGGAAAATTTGTTCATAACATCCCCTGATAATTAAATGATTTTGCGCAGATTCTCGACAAACGCGGCGATTTGTTCTTCACCGTCACCTTCAATCACCACACGCTGACGCTCGCGCTGCTTCGGTGCGGCAACCTGTTGTGCGGAATACGCGGGTACGCTGTTCAGCCCGATATCCGCAGGCGACCAGACCTGAACCGGTTTTTTCGCCGCGCCAAGAATGGCTTTCATCGAAGGGATTTGTGGGGTGTTAATGTCGGTGGAAACCGCGATCACCGCCGGGAGCGGGATGCTCAGCGTTTCAACTTCATCTTCCAGTTCGCGTTCTACCGTCAATGTGCTGTCGGTAAGAGAGAGGATCTTACTCACGCCGTTAATCGCCGGAATGTTCAACGCTTCGCCCACCAGCAAACCAACCTGCTGAGCATAAAGATCGGAAGAACCGTCGCCGCAGATAAGCAGATCGAAACCTGATTTTTGCGCGGCAGCGGCCAGCGCGGTAGCGGTGTGTTGCGGCAGCGCCTGCTCAAATTGATCGTCAATGACCACAATCAGTTCATCAGGGCCACGAGAGAGGACATCTTTGCGCCCTTTTGCATTAGTCAGCGCTTTGCCGCCAACGCTCATGGCGACAACCTGAGCGTCTCCCAACTGCTGTTTTAACTGGCAAGCAGCTTCAATTGCATTCAGATCATATTGGCTGATTTTGCTATCCGCTTTGCTGAAATCGAGTGTTCCGTCAGCATTATTAATCGCAATATCCTGCTCATCAGGTACGCATTTGTAGCAAGTAATTATCTTCATTGCATCTCCAGAAATCATGAAGGAAACGTATTTATATCGGCGGTGTTAAATACAGATATCACGCTCTTTAATTCGGAAATAAAACCTTAATCACCAATATTGAAAATGTCACACATTGATATTCGTAACTTTCAATAGTGTTACGCACCTCACCAATATTGAAAGAAATATGCCAAATATGAAAATTTTCAATATTGTTTGCTGGCTCAACAATATTGAACGTCAGATACTTAAAAAAGTTAAAAAACCACAACCAACAAATTGATAAATAAAGAAAAAATCAAAATTTAGACACAAAATAATCAACGCAAAAAAGTGTGACGAAGATAACAGAATCACCCGAAGTGAATACCCATCATGAGTTACTCATTGAGGCGTCCCAGAGGTTAAAAACTTATCAACAAATCATTAATAATAAATAAACAAACGTTCATGGACTGGCACGCTAAATAAATTTCGTTTTCACACTGGAATTCACTTATGAAAAATGAAAAGAAAAAATCGGGAATTGAACCGAAGGTTTTTTTTCCGCCATTAATAATTGTCGGGATACTTTGCTGGCTAACAGTCAGAGATCTTGATGCCGCTAACGTCGTTATTAATGCGGTATTCAGTTATGTCACCAACGTCTGGGGTTGGGCATTTGAATGGTATATGGTCGTCATGCTCTTCGGCTGGTTCTGGCTGGTTTTTGGCCCCTATGCTAAAAAGAGATTAGGCGACGAAAAACCGGAGTTTAGCACCGCCAGCTGGATTTTCATGATGTTCGCCTCCTGTACATCAGCTGCGGTTCTGTTCTGGGGCTCTATTGAGATCTACTACTATATCTCCACCCCGCCGTTCGGCCTAGAACCAAACTCCACCGGCGCGAAAGAGATAGGTCTGGCGTACAGCCTGTTCCACTGGGGGCCGCTACCGTGGGCAACCTATAGCTTCCTTTCCGTGGCCTTCGCCTACTTCTTCTTTGTACGCAAGATGGATGTCATCCGTCCCAGCTCCACGCTGGTACCGCTCGTCGGTGAAAAGCATGCGAAAGGGTTGTTCGGTACCATCGTCGATAACTTCTACCTGGTGGCGCTGATCTTCGCGATGGGCACCAGTCTCGGTCTGGCTACCCCGCTGGTCACCGAGTGTATGCAATGGCTGTTCGGTATTCCGCATACGCTGCAATTGGATGCCATCATCATTACCTGCTGGATCATTCTGAACGCGATTTGCGTGGCCTGCGGCCTGCAAAAAGGGGTCAGAATCGCCAGCGATGTGCGTAGCTACCTGAGCTTCCTGATGCTCGGCTGGGTGTTTATCGTCAGCGGCGCCAGCTTCATCATGAACTACTTCACCGACTCCGTCGGGATGCTGTTAATGCACCTGCCACGGATGCTGTTCTATACCGACGCCATCGGTAAAGGCGGCTTCCCACAGGGCTGGACTGTTTTCTACTGGGCGTGGTGGGTTATTTACGCCATCCAGATGAGTATCTTCCTGGCCCGTATTTCCCGTGGTCGTACCGTACGTGAACTGTGCTTCGGGATGGTGATGGGTCTGACCGCGTCTACCTGGATCCTGTGGACAGTGCTGGGCAGCAACACGCTGCTGCTGATGGATAAAAACATCCTCAACATTCCGCAGTTGATTGAACAACACGGCGTGGCGCGCGCCATTATCGAAACCTGGGCCGCCTTGCCGCTCAGCACCGCCACCATGTGGGGCTTCTTCATCCTCTGCTTTATTGCCACCGTCACGCTGATTAACGCCTGCTCTTACACCCTGGCGATGTCGACCTGTCGTGAAGTTCGCGATGGTGAAGAGCCGCCTCTGTTAGTGCGTATCGGCTGGTCGGTGCTGGTCGGCATCATCGGTATCGTTCTGCTGGCGCTGGGTGGGTTGAAGCCGATTCAGACCGCGATTATCGCCGGAGGATGCCCGCTGTTCTTCGTCAACATTATGGTGACGCTGTCCTTTATTAAAGACGCCAAAGTGCACTGGAAAGACAAGTAATTCTTATTAACCCAATTGATCAAGAGGCTGAAAGATGGATTTCAACTTAAATGACGAACAGGAGCTGTTTGTCGCCGGTATTCGCGAACTGATGGCCAGTGAGAACTGGGAAGCTTATTTTGCCGAGTGCGATCGTGACAGCGTCTACCCTGAGCGTTTTGTAAAAGCACTGGCGGATATGGGTATTGATAGCCTGCTGATCCCGGAAGAACACGGCGGTCTGGAAGCGGGTTTTGTTACCGTCGCTGCCGTCTGGATGGAGCTGGGACGTCTTGGCGCGCCAACTTACGTGTTGTACCAATTGCCGGGAGGTTTTAACACTTTCCTGCGTGAAGGAACTCAGGAGCAAATTGATAAAATCATGGCCTTCCGGGGCACCGGTAAGCAGATGTGGAACTCTGCTATCACCGAACCGGGAGCGGGATCGGATGTTGGTAGTCTGAAAACCACTTATACACGCAAAAATGGTAAGGTTTATCTCAATGGCAGTAAGTGCTTTATCACCAGTAGCGCCTATACCCCGTACATCGTGGTCATGGCGAGAGACGGTGCATCGCCGGATAAACCGGTTTACACCGAGTGGTTTGTGGACATGAGCAAAGCAGGTATCAAGGTCAACAAACTGGAGAAACTCGGTCTGCGCATGGACAGCTGCTGTGAAATCACCTTTGACGACGTTGAACTGGACGAGAAAGACATGTTCGGTCGGGAAGGTAACGGCTTCAACCGCGTGAAAGAAGAGTTTGACCATGAGCGCTTCCTCGTCGCGCTGACCAACTACGGTACCGCAATGTGCGCTTTTGAAGACGCTGCGCGTTACGCGAATCAGCGCGTGCAGTTTGGTGAAGCTATTGGCCGTTTCCAGCTGATTCAGGAGAAGTTTGCGCATATGGCGATCAAACTGAACTCCATGAAAAATATGCTGCTGGAAGCCGCGTGGAAAGCAGATAACGGGACTATTACCTCCGGCGACGCGGCAATGTGCAAATACTTCTGCGCCAACGCCGCGTTTGAAGTGGTAGACACCGCCATGCAGGTACTGGGAGGTGTTGGTATCGCGGGCAACCACCGCATCACGCGTTTCTGGCGTGACCTGCGCGTTGACCGTGTTTCTGGTGGTTCTGATGAAATGCAGATCCTGACGTTGGGTCGTGCGGTACTTAAGCAATACCGCTAATCGATCCCTTGTAGGCCTGATAAGACGCGGGGCGTCGCCATCAGGCAATCATGCCGGATGGCGCTGTGCTTATCCGGCCTACATACCACAAAAAATGCCAGGAGAAAAATGATGAATCATTTACCAATGCCAACCTTTGGCCCGCTTGCTGGGGTACGCGTTGTTTTTTCAGGAATCGAAATCGCCGGTCCATTCGCCGGACAGATGTTCGCCGAATGGGGCGCCGAGGTTATCTGGATTGAAAACGTCGCATGGGCCGATACCATCCGCGTACAGCCTAACTACCCGCAGCTCTCACGCCGCAACCTGCACGCCCTGTCGCTGAATATTTTCAAAGATGAAGGTCGGGAAGCGTTTCTGAAACTGATGGAAACCACCGATATTTTCATTGAAGCCAGTAAAGGCCCGGCCTTTGCCCGCCGTGGTATTACTGATGAAGTGCTGTGGGAACATAACCCGAAACTGGTCATTGCCCACCTTTCCGGCTTCGGCCAGTATGGTACCGAGGAGTACACCAATCTTCCGGCGTATAACACCATCGCGCAGGCATTCAGTGGTTATCTGATCCAAAACGGCGACGTTGATCAGCCGATGCCAGCCTTCCCGTATACCGCCGATTACTTCTCCGGGATGACCGCGACGACAGCCGCGCTGGCAGCCCTGCACAAAGTACGCGAAACGGGTAAAGGTGAAAGCATCGATATCGCCATGTACGAAGTGATGCTGCGCATGGGTCAGTACTTCATGATGGACTACTTCAACGGCGGCGAAATCTGTCCACGTATGACGAAAGGGAAAGACCCCTACTACGCCGGTTGCGGCCTGTATAAATGCGCCGATGGTTACATCGTCATGGAGTTGGTCGGCATCACGCAAATCAACGAGTGTTTTAAAGATATTGGCCTGGCCCACATTCTCGGTACGCCGGAAGTTCCGGAAGGCACGCAGCTCATCCATCGCGTGGAATGCCCTTACGGCCCGCTCGTCGAAGAGAAACTGGACGCCTGGCTGGCAACACACACTATCGCCGACGTTCAGGCGCGCTTTGCTGAGCTGAATATCGCCTGTGCGAAGGTGCTCACCATTCCGGAACTGGAAGGTAATCCGCAGTACGTTGCCCGCGAATCGATTACTCAGTGGCAAACAATGGACGGTCGCACCTGTAAGGGGCCGAACATCATGCCGAAATTTAAAAACAACCCGGGGAAAATCTGGCGTGGCATGCCGTCACACGGCATGGATACCGCCGCCATTCTGAAAAACATTGGTTATAGCGAAGCAGATATTAAGGAACTGGTCGGCAAAGGCCTGGCCAAAGTTGAGGATTAAACGCGATGCGCTAATCGGTTTTCCGGTTAGCGCTCACGCCTGATTTCAGTGGATAAAGCAATATGGATATCGTTGGCGGACAAAACTTACGTCAGATGTGGGACGACCTGGCCGGGGTGTACGGAGATAAAACGGCGTTAATTTTCGAATCCTGTGAGGGAATCGTTCGGCAGTTTAGCTATGCTTCGCTCAATGAAGAGATTAACCGCACGGCGAACCTTTTTTACTCCTTAGGGATCCGCAAGGGTGATAGGGTCGCGCTGCATCTGGATAACTGTCCGGAATTCATCTTTTGCTGGTTTGGACTGGCAAAAATCGGCGCCATTATGGTGCCGATTAATGCCCGCTTACTGGGCGAAGAAAGCGCCTGGATCCTGCAAAACAGCCAGGTGAGTCTGCTGGTTACCAGCGCCCAGTTTTATCCTATGTACCGTGAAATACGCCAGGACAATAGCACTCCGCTTAATCATATCTGTCTGATTGGCGAGCAGCTTCCGGCTGACGACGGCGTGAGTCACTTTACCCAACTGCAATCCCGCCAGTCCACCACGCTGTGCTATACGCCCGCGTTATCCACTGACGATACGGCGGAAATTCTGTTTACCTCAGGCACCACCTCACGGCCTAAAGGGGTGGTAATTACCCACTACAACCTGCGTTTTGCAGGCTACTACTCTGCCTGGCAAATCGCCCTGCGCGATGATGACGTGTACATGACGGTGATGCCCGCGTTTCATATCGACTGCCAGTGTACCGCCGCAATGCCAGCCTTTTCCGCCGGCAGCACCTTTGTGCTCCTGGAAAAGTACAGCGCCAGGGCATTCTGGGATCAGGTACGTAAATATCAGGCGACGGTGACCGAGTGCATTCCGATGATGATCCGCACGCTGATGGTCCAGCCCGCCGCGCCAACGGACAGGCAGCATCATCTGCGCGAAGTGATGTTCTATCTCAATCTATCCGCGCAGGAAAAAGACGCCTTTACCGAACGCTTTGGCGTCAGGCTGCTGACCTCTTATGGTATGACTGAAACCATTGTCGGAATTATTGGCGACCGTCCCGGAGACAAACGGCGCTGGCCTTCCATTGGTCGCGTGGGTTTTAGCTATGAAGCTGAAATTCGCGACGATCAAAATCGCCCGCTGCCCGCCGGAGAAATTGGCGAAATCTGTATTAAAGGCATTCCCGGCAAGACTATCTTCAAAGAGTATTACATGCAGCCGGAGGCAACCGCCAGGGCGCTGGAACCAGAGGGCTGGTTACATACCGGTGATTCGGGTTACCAGGATGAGGATGGCTATTTCTATTTTGTCGACAGACGCTGCAACATGATTAAACGCGGCGGGGAAAATGTCTCCTGCGTCGAGCTGGAAAATATTATTTCTGCACATCCGAAAATTCAGGACATTGTGGTGGTCGGTATTAAAGATGCGATCCGTGATGAAGCCATTAAAGCGTTTATCGTCCTTAATGAAGGTGAAACATTAAGCGAGGCCGAGTTTTTCAGCTTCTGCGAAAACAATATGGCGAAATTCAAGGTTCCCTCTTTTATGGAGATCAGAACTGACCTGCCGCGCAACTGTTCAGGAAAAATAATCAAAAAAAATCTGAAATAAACCTTCCGGCAGGAATCCCTCCCGCCGGGAAACTATTTATCTGGAGATGAACTATGAGTGAGTCATTACATCTGACCCGTAACGGCCCGATCCTGGAAATTACCCTTGACCGACCTAAAGCGAATGCCATTGACGCCAAAACCAGCTTTGCAATGGGTGAAGCTTTTCTTAATTTCCGTGACGATCCGGAATTACGCGTAGCAATCATTACCGGCGGCGGGGAGAAATTCTTTTCTGCTGGCTGGGACTTAAAAGCGGCAGCGGAAGGTGAAGCGCCGGATGCTGATTTTGGTCCCGGCGGCTTTGCTGGTTTAACCGAAATATTTGACCTCGATAAGCCGGTTATCGCCGCGGTGAACGGCTACGCGTTTGGCGGCGGTTTTGAGCTGGCGCTGGCGGCGGACTTTATTGTCTGCGCCGAAAACGCCAGCTTCGCGCTGCCGGAAGCAAAGCTAGGCATCGTGCCTGACAGCGGCGGCGTATTGCGTCTGCCTAAGCTGCTGCCACCGGCTATCGTCAACGAAATGGTAATGACCGGCAGACGAATGAGCGCCGAAGAAGCGCTGCGTTGGGGAGTCGTGAACCGCGTTGTCAGCCAGAGCGAACTGATGGATAGCGCGCGCGAACTGGCGCAACAACTGGTCAATAGCGCCCCGCTGGCTATCGCGGCGCTGAAAGAGATTTATCGCGCGACCAGCGAAATGCCGGTAGAAGAAGGCTACCGCTACATCCGCAGCGGCGTGCTGAAACATTATCCGTCGGTACTGCATTCAGAAGATGCGCTCGAAGGACCGCAGGCATTTGCCGAAAAACGCGATCCGGTGTGGAAGGGTCGTTAATGTGACTATGCCTGATGGCGCTTCGCTTATCCGGCCTACAGCACATGCGCAACCGTAGGCCGGATAAGGTGTTTACGCCGCCATCCGGCAAAAAAACCGAGGTACAACCATGAGCTATTACGCCTTTGAAGGACTGATCCCGGTGGTGCACCCGGACGCGTTTGTCCATCCCAGCGCCGTGCTGATTGGCGATGTCATCGTGGGTGCTGGTGTTTATATTGGCCCACTCGCGTCATTGCGTGGGGATTATGGTCGCCTGATCCTGGAGGCAGGCTCTAATCTGCAGGATGGCTGCATTATGCATGGCTACTGCGATACCGATACCATCGTGCATGAAAACGGCCATATCGGCCACGGCGCTATTCTACATGGCTGCGTGGTGGGACGGGACGCCCTGGTCGGCATGAATAGCGTCATTATGGACGGCGCAGTGATTGGCGAAGAGAGCATTGTCGCCGCCATGAGTTTTGTCAAAGCCGGATTTCAGGGTGAGGCAAGGCAACTGCTGGTGGGATCACCGGCGCGCGTACTACGCCAGGTTACGGACCAGGAGCTGCACTGGAAACGCCTCAACACTAAAGAATATCAGGATCTTGCGATCCGTTGTCGAACGGGGTTATCTGAAACGAAGCCGTTAACGCAGGTCGAAGAAAACCGGCCGCGCCTGAAAGGCACGACGGACGTGAAGCCAAAATCAGCACAGTAATTGATGCCGGATGCGCTCACGCTTATCCGGCCTACGCGTCAATTACCGTTTACCCCGCCATCAGGTAAACAGACAATTAGCGACGCATACTCTTGGAGAGCATCATCTGCCATTTCTGCTCACGGTTTAGCTCTGTGGGGGGAACGGCAGACAGTCGCGGCGCTTTCGCCACGCTCACTTTTCTTTCCTGCAAATTATGATTCAATCGGCGATAGAGTTGAGAGTCGATACTCACGACTTTCACCAGACGCTGGCACTGGCAGCCTCGTCCTGCAATCTGGTTAGGGATCATCTTCACTTCACAAACAATTTCCCCCACTTCTGACAGAATATAGGAGAGCGTATTAATTGCTTTGCAGTGTTCAATATCAAATTGACGGGAAATCTCCCTGGCCGTGATCCATCGGTTCTCTGCCATCATCCAGTCAGCAATTAACAAATAAAGCGGTCTTTCAACATATTTTTCACACATAAGCACACCATTTCACAAATTAAAAATCTGGCTACGGCCTGTCCAAACTAATAAAAACTAAGCCATATTAAAATTGTGGATATGCAAGATAGTATGCGACTTAAATATTGATTAGTGTGAGCAATATCGTGCTTATTACATAGAAAATGTGGTTACGGAAACGGACTTCTCCAGGAATGACCTTACGCAAGATAAAAAAAGGGTTTCTTTACAGAAACCCTTTCAGAATTATATTACAGGTCCGGTTAGAGCAATATCCACCGGACTCTTTATTTACGACTTTTTGATCTGCGCGTGCATTTCCTGCACCGAGGTTACCTTCTCGGTGGCATCGGCATTGAGCGCCATCGTCGTGGCAAAACCGCCGTTCAGCGTGGTGTCATAATGCACTTTATACTGCAGCGCGCTACGACGAATCACCCTGGAGTCTTCAATCGCGCGGCGGCCTGCGGTGGTATTGATGATATAGGTATATTCGCCATTCTTGATGCGGTCCTGAATGTGCGGACGACCTTCGTGCACCTTGTTCACCAGACGCGGGTTGATACCGGCTTCGCCCAGCACAATCGCCGTACCGTGAGTGGCATCCAGCTCAAAGCCCTGTTTCAGCAGCTTGGCCGCGAGATCCACCACGCGCTCTTTGTCGCCTTCGCGAACGGAGAGCAGCGCACGGCCCTGTTTCTTCATCGTGGAGTTACTGCCCAACTGTGCCTTGGCGAACGCTTCCGCGAAGGTACGACCGACGCCCATCACTTCCCCGGTAGAGCGCATTTCTGGCCCTAACAGCGGGTCAACGCCGGGGAATTTGTTGAACGGCAGCACCACTTCTTTCACCGAGTAGTACGGCGGGATAATTTCTTGGGTCACGCCCTGCTCGGTCAGCGATTTGCCGGCCATCACGCGCGCCGCTACTTTCGCCAGCGGCACGCCGGTGGCTTTGGAGACGAACGGTACGGTACGCGCCGCACGCGGGTTGACTTCAATCAGATAGACTTCGTTGTCTTTCACCGCAAACTGCACGTTCATCAGGCCGCGCACCTGCAACTCGAAAGCCAGCTTCTGCACCTGCTGGCGCATCACGTCCTGAATTTCCTGGCTCAGCGTGTAGGCTGGCAGGGAACAGGCGGAGTCGCCGGAGTGTACGCCAGCCTGCTCAATGTGCTCCATAATGCCGCCAATCAGCACCATTTCGCCGTCGCAGATAGCGTCCACGTCCACTTCAACCGCATCATCAAGGAAGCGGTCCAGCAGTACCGGCGCATCGTTAGAGACGCTGACCGCTGTCTGGAAGTAGCGACGCAGGTCGGCTTCGTCGTAGACAATTTCCATCGCCCGGCCGCCCAGCACGTAAGAAGGACGTACCACCAGCGGGTAGCCAATTTCTTTCGCCTTCTCAACCGCTTGTTCAATGGCGGTGACGGTGGCGTTGGCCGGTTGCTTCAGCTTCAGACGGTCAACCGCATGCTGGAAGCGTTCACGGTCTTCCGCGCGGTCGATGGCGTCCGGGCTGGTGCCGATAACCGGCACGCCTGCCGCTTCCAGCGCGCGCGCCAGCTTCAGCGGCGTCTGGCCGCCGTACTGCACGATAACGCCTTTCGGCTTCTCGATGCGCACGATTTCCAGCACGTCTTCCAGCGTCACCGGCTCGAAGTACAGGCGGTCGGAGGTGTCGTAGTCGGTGGAGACGGTTTCCGGGTTACAGTTGACCATAATGGTTTCGTAACCGTCTTCGCGCAGCGCCAGCGAGGCGTGTACGCAGCAGTAGTCAAATTCGATGCCCTGGCCGATACGGTTCGGGCCGCCGCCGAGGACCATGATTTTATCGCGATCAACGGACGGGTTCGCTTCGCACTCATCTTCATAAGTGGAGTACATATAGGCGGTATCGGTGGCGAATTCCGCCGCGCAGGTATCCACACGCTTGTAGACCGGGTGCAGGTCATACTGGTCGCGTAGCTTGCGGATTTCCGCCTCGCGCACGCCCGCCAGTTTCGCCAGACGCGCATCGGCAAACCCTTTGCGCTTGAGCTGACGCAGGAAGTCGGCGTTGAGGCCGGTAATCCCGACTTCAGCCACTTTCTCTTCCAGACGCACCAGCTCTTCAATTTGCACCAGGAACCAGCGGTCGATGTTGGTTAGGTTAAAGACGCCATCCACAGACAAGCCCGCGCGGAAAGCATCGGCGATGTACCAGATACGCTCGGCGCCCGCGTCTTTCAGCTCGCGGCGGATTTTGGTCAGCGCTTCCGGGTCGTCGAGGCTGACTTTCGGGTCGAAGCCGGTAGCGCCCACTTCCAGGCCGCGCAGCGCTTTTTGCAGGGATTCCTGCTGCGTGCGGCCAATCGCCATCACTTCACCAACCGATTTCATCTGGGTGGTCAGACGGTCGTTGGCACCGGCGAATTTCTCGAAGTTAAAGCGCGGAATTTTGGTGACAACATAGTCGATGGACGGCTCGAAGGAGGCCGGAGTACGCCCGCCGGTGATGTCGTTCATCAGTTCGTCAAGGGTGTAACCCACCGCCAGTTTGGCGGCTACTTTGGCAATCGGGAAACCGGTGGCTTTCGACGCCAGCGCCGAGGAGCGGGAGACGCGCGGGTTCATTTCGATAACGATCAGACGACCGTTTTTCGGGTTTACTGCGAACTGGACGTTAGAACCGCCGGTTTCGACGCCGATTTCACGCAGTACCGCCATCGAGGCGTTACGCATGATTTGGTATTCTTTGTCGGTCAGGGTCTGGGCGGGCGCCACGGTGATGGAGTCGCCGGTATGGATGCCCATCGCATCGAAGTTTTCGATAGAGCAGACGATGATGCAGTTGTCGTTTTTATCACGCACCACTTCCATCTCGTACTCTTTCCAGCCGATCAGCGATTCATCAATCAGCAGCTCGTTGGTTGGCGAGAGGTCCAGACCGCGTTCGCAGATTTCTTCGAACTCTTCACGGTTGTAAGCGATACCGCCGCCGGTGCCACCCATGGTAAAGGACGGACGAATAATGCACGGGAAGCCCACGTCAGCGGCAACCGCCAGCGCTTCTTCCATAGTGTGCGCGATACCGGAACGCGCGGTGTCGAGACCAATTTTCTTCATCGCGATATCGAAGCGACGACGGTCTTCGGCTTTATCAATGGCGTCGGCGGTGGCGCCAATCATGGTGACGCCGAACTCTTCGAGCACGCCCTGCCGCTCCAGCTCCAGCGCGCAGTTCAGCGCTGTCTGGCCGCCCATAGTCGGCAGCACCGCATCTGGACGCTCTTTTTCAATGATTTTGCGCACCACTTCCCAGTGAATCGGCTCGATGTAGGTGGCATCGGCCATTTCCGGGTCGGTCATGATGGTGGCCGGGTTGGAGTTCACCAGAATGACGCGGTAACCCTCTTCGCGCAGCGCTTTACACGCCTGAGCGCCGGAGTAGTCAAACTCACACGCCTGACCGATAACAATCGGGCCCGCGCCCAGAATCAGGATGCTTTTTATATCTGTACGTTTTGGCATGGCTCTTATTACTCCTGATTATTTCGCGGACTGACGGTATTGCTCAATAAGCTCGATAAAGTGGTCGAACAACGGCGCCGCATCGTGCGGGCCCGGGCTCGCCTCCGGGTGTCCCTGGAAGCTGAACGCCGGTTTGTCGGTACGGTGAATGCCCTGCAGGGTGCCGTCGAACAGCGACTTGTGGGTCACGCGCAGGTTGGCTGGCAGCGAGTCTTCATCCACCGCAAAGCCGTGGTTCTGCGCGGTGATCATCACCACGTTTCTGTCCATATCTTTTACCGGATGGTTGCCGCCGTGATGGCCGAACTTCATCTTAACGGTCTTCGCACCGCTCGCCAGCGCCAGTAGCTGATGACCGAGGCAGATGCCAAATAGCGGAATGTCGGTCTGGAGGAATTTCTTAATCGCCTCGATGGCGTAGTCGCACGGCGCCGGGTCGCCAGGGCCGTTCGACAGGAAGATGCCGTCCGGGTTCATTTTCAGCACCTCTTCAGCAGAGGTCTGCGCTGGCACCACCGTCAGGCGGCAGCCGCGATCCACCAGCATACGCAGGATGTTGCGCTTGGCGCCAAAATCGTAGGCCACCACATGGAACGGCAGGTCATCCTCAGATTTCGCTTCCGGTAAACCGTCTTTCAGCGTCCAGCTCCCCTGCGTCCAGCGGTAGGTTTCCGCCGTGGTCACTTCTTTCGCCAGATCCATACCGTTCAGTCCAGGAAATGCTTTCGCTTTTTCCAGCGCCAGCTTCGCATCCGGGCTATCGCCTGCAATGATACAGCCGTTCTGTGCGCCTTTCTCACGCAGCAGACGCGTCAGCTTGCGGGTATCGATATCAGCAATCGCCACAATGTTATGCCGTTTGAGGTAAGAAGAGAGGTCTTCTGTGTTACGGAAGTTACTGGCAATCAACGGCAGATCGCGAATCACTAAACCTTGCGCATGAACCTGAGAAGATTCTTCATCGGCTTCATTGGTGCCGACATTACCAATATGGGGATAAGTAAGAGTGACGATTTGGCGGGAATAGGAAGGATCAGTGAGGATTTCTTGATAACCGGTCATTGAAGTATTGAAAACGACTTCCCCAACCGCCGAACCCGTTGCCCCAATGGCCCGACCGTGAAACTGGGTTCCGTCTTCCAGAACCAATAGCGCTGACTTAATCAAAACACCCTCCAGAGAATATTCACTCACTTTATTTGCATATTAATTCATTCAGTCAGTATGAAGCAATGCAAATTTGCTTACCCGTGGATTTCTGGCAAACGGCGGCATTCTGAAGTTAAGCCGGATAAAAGTCAACTTAAAGAGGGTATTTTTTATGTTATTTTGCACATTATAAGGAAGTTATTCTGTTTAAGAGGCAAAAAGATCAACTAAGTGACGATAGAAAACGCTTGCGCTTCCTTGAGTTCGCAAAAAACTGGCTGGCATGATAAAAAGTGGACCAAATGGTCAAATTTCACATTAAAACAACAAAAAACAACGATAAAAATTCATTTAATAGTCATCAACTCCATTAAATGCATAAAAATTCAAAATTACGAAAATTAACGACAAAAACATTTTAAAAATCAATATTTTAAAAACATAAAAAATAAAACAAACACATCAAAAAATCGACAAAAACAGCAAATTAAGATAATGTAATGAGAATCACAATCGCGATATAAAGGTCTAACTTCTTTTTCTTTAAGACTAGCGCATACGATTGAACCACAACCAGCCTCACTACAGCATAAAAAAGGTAACCTATTGAAACAAAAGAGATAAAACGCCCCCCCCGTGGAACAGCACTAACCCCACGATGGATATCAGTCTTATCAGTCTGGTCGAGGTGCATTTTGCATACGGTAAGCCACTGCGGCTGAATATGACTAACATCAGTTCAGGCAGTAATTTTTTTCCCGTTGAACGTAATGACCCGTACCGATGCGCCTGAAGGGCCAATTAACCGCATTTATCGTAATGGCAATTACGTCACGCAAATGGATGCCGTTGGCCCGGATGTCTTTAAAGTGACTATTCTTAACGCGAAAACAACGGCAGAACATGTCGTGGGCGAAGAAACTATCGAAACATGAATGGTGAAAGGCGTTATTTATCTGACCGAATAACCGGGGGGCAAAAAAACAAAAGGGCAATAATATATTGCCCTTTGTAATCAATTAATCTTGATTACCACAACCACATCACGAAGGTATTTAGTCGTTATAGTACATCCAGTCCCAGCACATCCCGCATGTCAAATAGCCCATTTTTCTTCGTTTTTAGCCATAATGCCGATCGCAACGCGCCATTTGCAAACGTCATGCGGCTGGAAGCTTTATGCGTAATCTCTACGCGCTCGCCAATATCGGCAAACATCGCGGTATGTTCGCCGACGATGTCGCCCGCCCGAACGGTTGCAAAGCCAATCGTTCCCGGTACGCGCTCGCCGGTATAACCTTCACGCGAGTAGACCGCGCAGTCCTTCAGATCTTTATCCAGCGCCCCGGCGATTGCCTCGCCCATTGCCAGCGCCGTACCCGACGGTGCATCCACTTTATGGCGGTGGTGCGCTTCAATAATTTCAATATCGGTGTAGTCGCCCATTACCTTGGCGGCTTTCTCCAGCAGCTTGAGCATGACGTTAACGCCGACGCTAAAGTTTGCGGCGAAAACGATCGCAATCTCTTGCGACGCCTCGCGAATGGCCTGTTTACCGGCGTCGTCAAAGCCGGTAGTACCAATCACCATCCCTTTACCATATTTACGGCAGAATGCCAGATGCGCCAGTGTGCCTTCAGGACGGGTAAAATCGACCAGAACATCGAAATCATCTTTGACCGACGCCAGATCGCTTTGAATGATGACGCCCGTTTTCCCCACGCCTGCCAGTTCGCCCGCATCGCTACCCAGCAATGAAGAGCCTTCGCGCTCCAGCGCAGCACCCAGCTGAACACCTTCCATCGCCATGGCGGCCTGGATTAACTGCCGTCCCATGCGGCCACCGGCGCCGACAATCGCAACGCGGATCTGTGCTTCATGCATAGCTATTCTCTTTTGTAAAAATTGCGTAAACCGTTTTCAGAGTAACCAGCGCGCCCGGAGGCCGCCATCTAAAATCGCCGATAATTAGAAATTAATGATAAACAGGGAGCGATATCAGTAAAAGACATGATTCATCCCGCAGGATGAATCATTGCTGGAGAGAATGAAAGAAGAGAAACTTACTCAGGATAGAGGGAACCGGCAGGAAAATGACTTAAAAACCAGGTCACTGCCAGTAAATCCGCGCTACCGCCAGGGCTTAAGTTACGCAGGATGAGTTCATCATCGAGGGACTGCATCGCTTCAATGCCCCCCTCAACCAATACGCCCCCTTGCCACAACAATTTTTGTGCCTGCTGCTGCACGTAGTAAAGCCCTTCCAGGCCTCCCCGTGACACCAGATTGGTATCATCATTCCACGCCATCAGATGCAACAATGTTTGCAGCAGGGCAAGATGGGTATCGTCATGCTCCTGTACGACCCGGTTAAACACCGGCAAAGCCTGCGTTCTGACGGTTCGAAAACCGCTTTCCGCTTCTCCCCGCGCGCCCGACAGGCCATAGCACTGGAAATGGGTTTCACTCTTTGTCAGTTTTCCCGCTTTTTTTGCTGAGAGCTCGTGGGCAACAATATTCCGACTCAGGCGGGCAACCTGGTCGCAGATACGATTTTGCTCCAACGGTTCTCCCCGCGCGAGAAGTCGGCCAATCGCTGCGCTCAGCAGGCCAAAAGCGAAAATCGCCCCGCGATGGGTATTCACACCATTGGTCGCCTGTAGCATATCGTTCTCACAGGCCATCCCCAGCGGACGCAGCATCACCAGGACATTTTCTGCCGCCACCGCCGCCGTGTTGTTGCCCATGATAAAAAACTTTTCCATCCATGGAGCAATGGCGGTAGTGCTACGTTCAAATGCCGCCAGATCCATATCCCTATGCGCTCCCGAATTACGAATATCGACCAGACCGGGTTTTGGTGTCAGCCTGGCTTCCGTCAGCAGCGCTCTTGCAACCAACCCATTAAGTTCGCCAGCCGCCAGCGATGAGTACGCTGGCGTACGCCGTTCAGTCACAACGCTCACGTTCATAGCATTCAATCCTTCGTGCAATTTCATCCAACAAAAGGTCAAGGGTGTGATGCTTGCCCCGGGCACAGAGATGAGCATCCTGCTGGCATATCAAACATGGCCGGGCAGGATGCCCGAGTTCACGGCGTGATAGCGACTTACCGTCGCTATCAATAATGTCGATGTCCCAAAGCCGCCCTAACGGATGGCTCATCTCTAGTGTCGACATGTGCTGTTTCAACGCCATTGCCGGCGCACAGACCGCTGCCATCCATTCCGGGCCGCTGCGTTCATTCACCTGCATTTCCCAGACGTTGACCCACTCCTTCTGTTCGCAAAGCGCCAGTATTTCGGCAATTGCATAATCGGCGACACGCCGCCAGACCGCTGAGTTTTTAACGGCGCCCGGTGCAACCAGCGTGAGGGAAATCAACGGTAGCCGATAGCAGTTCAACGCCTGACGCTGCCTGGCGGCACGTTTATCGCGCGCTTGTAGCATCTCCTCCAGCGTAACTGCCTGGCCCTGGTACAGCAGGTCTGTGCCCTTCATCAGCCTTTAACCTGGCGAATCACGTCAATCACTGAACCGTCGCGATAACGCACCACAGCCACCACCCGATCGGTAAACTCAATCGGCTGCGGTTTACCGGTCAGTTGCTCAGCGCGCTGTTGCAGTTGTTCGATGGTCATCAGCGCCACGCCCGCAGCACGCAGGTTATCAAGCAGATCCTGACGCGCAGGGTTCACCGCAATACCATGGTCGGTAACCAGCACATCAACACTTGCCCCAGGCGTGACGGTAGTCAGCACTTTTTCCACCACGCATGGGATTCGGCCACGGACCAGCGGTGCGGTAATAATGGTGAGATCGGCCCCTGCTGCCGTATCGCTATGGCCGCCCGATGCGCCACGCAGTACGCCGTTTGAACCGGTCATCACGTTAACGTTGAAATTCACGTCAATTTCCAGTGCGCTCAGCATCACCACATTCAGGCGTTCGCATGCCGCGCCTTTAGAGGCGGGGTTCGCGTATTGATTGGTTGAGATTTCAATATGATGTGGATTCTGCGCCAGCGAACGGGCTGCATCGCCATCGAATGATTGCGTATCCAGCAGCGCTTTGATCAACCCTTTCTCATGCAGATCCACCATGGTGCCGGTGATCCCGCCCAGGCCAAAACTCGCCGTAATGTTGTGGCGACGCATTTTGTCTTCCAGGAAACGGGTGACCGCCAGAGATGCGCCACCGGTGCCGGTTTGCAGCGAGAAACCGTCACAAAAATAGCCTGAGTGTTCGATTACATTGGCCGCCTGTCGGGCGATCAACAGTTCACGCGGGTTGCTGGACAGACGAATCGCGCCCGCAGTGATTTTTTCCGGATCCCCTACCTCATCCACCTGCACGATCAAATCAACCTGATCCTGCGCGATACTGGCCGGATAATTGGGGAACTCGACCCACTCTTCAGTCAGGAGCACCACACATTTAGCGTACTGCGCATCAACCTGCGCATACCCCAAAGAGCCGCAGCGTGACTTGCCGCTAAAGCCGTTCGCATTACCAAATTCGTCGCAGCACGGCACGCCGAGGAAAGCGACATCAATATTCAGCTCACCGCTCTGAATCAGTTTTACGCGGCCGCCGTGAGAGTGGATCTGTACCGGGTTTTCCATCAGGCCAGCGGAGATCTCTTCCCCTAACTTGCCGCGCAGCCCGGAGGTGTAAATCTGCCGCACCACGCCATTTTTAATGTGTTCGATAAGCGGCCAGTGGGCATCAATTAATGAGCTGGAGGCAAGCGTCAGATCGCGGAATCCCATTTCCGCCAGCTTCGCCATCACCATATTGACGACTTTGTCGCCACCACGAAACGCATGGTGGAAGGAGATCGTCATACCATTTTTAAGCCCGGAACGACGGATAGCCTCTTCAAGCGAGTCACAAATTTTACGCCGACGCTTTTCCGTTTCGCTGGCAAGCCACGGGCTGTTCGCTGTTACCCCCTGGTAGGGCTGTAATCCTTCCGGTACGACATATTGCTGGTTGAGCATGGTTACAGTCTCTTTCATGGTTCCTTCCTTAATCACGAATACCGGAAGCCGACAGCGCCACCACTTTGCGCGCGTGGTCGATAATCGGGCCGTCAATCATTTTGCCGTTGAGTGAAACGACGCCCAGACCGCGAGACTCAGCCTCTTCAGCGGCGGCAATCACCTCATACGCATGCTCAACTTCTTTACGTGTCGGAGAATAAGCCTGATGTAACAGCTCAATCTGACGTGGATTCACTAAGGACTTACCGTTAAAACCAAGTCCTTTCGCCAACTGCACTTCCTTCAGGAAGCCTTCTTCATTATTGATATCCGACCAAACAACATCATAGGCGGCAATACCCGCAACACGCGCCGCGTGCAGCACTGCGCAGCGGGCGTAGAACAGCTCGGTGCCATCGCCCCGGCTGGTGCCCATATCCATCACGTAATCAAATGCCGCCAGCGCAATTGCCACCATGCGCGGGCTGGAGGTGGCGATGTCGACGGCATTGACCACGCCTTTCGCTGATTCGATCGCCGCCATCAGCCTGGTACTGCCGACCTCGCGTCCGCATTCACGTTCGATCCGTTCGACCTGCGCTTCCAGCTCCAGCACATCGTTTTTGCTGTCGGTTTTCGGCAGACGCACAATATCCGCGCCACCACGCACGACGGCCTCAAGATCGGCCAGACCAAACGGCGTGTTCAGTGGATTAATGCGCACCACTTTTTCAACATCCTGATAGAACGGATGTTGAAGCGCGTGATGAACCAAAAGACGGGCGGTATCTTTCTCACGTAACGCTACGGCGTCTTCTAAGTCGAACATCACCGCGTCCGCACCATAGACAAACGAGGTGCTCAACATGGCCGCATTTGCGCCGGGGATAAACAACATACTGCGACGTGGTCTCATAACGCACTCCATTGAATTTCCGTTTGTTCTGCAGCGCGCAGCGCCGCCGCCTGCACTCGGGCGCGTAAAATACACTCCAGTGCGCCTTTGTCATCGACGCTAACCAGCGCGCGTTCAACGCCCAGCTTCGCCAGCGTTTCGCGCACGACTTGCTCAATCGCCGCGCCAAACTGCTGCTTCACCAGACTCTCTAGCTCCAGCCGAATTCCTGGCTCGCTGGATGGACCAATCCTGATCATCACATCGCTGGATTCCAGCGTGCCTGCCAGGGCATCTTTAATGATTTTCATTAGTTATGTTCCTTGTTAACGGTGTTACGTCATATGGTTTCAGTGTGTCTGGCGGCATGCCGCTGCAGATATGCCAGGGTACCAGCAGGCACCAGCGCGCTTATCGCCGGCCAATTACGTTCGCTATACAGTTTTCTGACGCGAGAGGCGGAAATAGCCGTGCCGTTTTTCTCCACCCGCGCCAGCTCGACGACCTCAATAACCGGGCCGCTGCGCTTCGGATCGTGTAAAATGTCGTGCATTCGCTGGTTATAGGCACAGGTCAGAGGACAAAACGGTTCACTGCCGACAAAACGATGGGTAATCCCCAGAGCTGGAGCCAGATGTTCACGGAAGAGTTGCAGATCGATCTGGCAATGGCAGTCGTCCACAACCCCTTTTTCTTTGAGGAAATAGCCGGGAAACGTCGCACGCGAGATCATATAAGCGGAGCCGGAATGCAACGTGACGTTGTCAATACCCGCGATTCCTTGTTCGATCAGCGCCCAACGGTCGGTATAGGAAAAAAATGAAGCATCTTCTTTGACCACAAACAGATGCAGCCAGTCACAGGCCGCAGCCGCTTGCTCCACCAGATAACGGTGGCCCAAGGTAAACGGATTGGCGTTCATGACGATGGCGCCGATCGTTTTTCCCGGTTGACGATAAAGCGCCAGTTGGCGACAAAAGCGCGCTAACCGTTCACTGCTGTTCTCCATTAACACCGCCAGCTCACCTGCCTGCGCAATGGGCCAAAACCCCGCGCCAGAAAACAGCAACCGATTTTGCGGCTTAGTGAACAGGAAAAGCTCGCTGCGGCTTAACTCGTAGGCCAATGTAAGCAACTCAGTCAGCAGTTTGAGGCTGAGCCCTTCCCCTTGTAAAACTGGGGAAACAGCGATGCATTTCAGTACGTTCCCGGCCAGCGAGCCGCATCCAACTATCTCACCCTGCCAATATGCGCATACCGCGATTTCACAATCGTCTTCCAGGGCGAGTCCCTCGCCCTTCAGAAACATGGCGACCGACTCGCGACGCAATACATCCTTTTGCAAATAAATGCGTTTAAATATCAGATTCACTCTATTCAGCATCCGTCAGCAAATAACGCCGCATATTTCGCCAGTGTTTATATTATTCGTCTGGAATAGACATCACACTTTCCCCGCTGCCTTTATGACCTTTATAGTTTTTATTTCCTTAATTAATCAGAGTTAATAAAAACAATTAAATTAATTAAAAACACAACCATTCAGTGAAGATAGTCACATCTCACGGTTCATTGAATTTATTAGTATGCGCAGGTCTTGTTACCCATCAATACACAGGAAAATGTTTATGACCAACATGACCCAGGCTTCGGCTACGGAGAGAAAGGGGGCTAGCGATTTACTCAGATTCAAAATCTTTGGTATGCCGCTACCGCTTTATGCTTTTGCATTAATTACTTTATTACTTTCTCATTTTTATAATGCTATACCTACTGACTTAGTCGGTGGTTTTGCCCTTATGTTTGTGATGGGGGCCATTTTTGGTGAAATCGGCAAACGTTTACCGATCTTCAATAAATATATTGGCGGCGCACCGGTTATGATATTTCTGGTTGCAGCTTATTTTGTCTATGCTGGCATATTTACGCAGAAAGAAATTGATGCGATCAGCAACGTAATGGATAAAAGCAACTTCCTTAACCTGTTTATCGCGGTGTTGATCACAGGCGCTATCCTGTCGGTAAACCGTAAGCTGCTATTAAAATCACTGCTGGGCTATATCCCAACCATCCTCGCCGGGATCGTCGGCGCGTCCCTTTTCGGTATCGTCATTGGTCTGTGCTTCGGTATCCCGGTCGACCGTATCATGATGCTGTACGTTCTGCCGATTATGGGCGGTGGTAACGGCGCGGGCGCCGTGCCTCTGTCTGAAATTTATCACTCGGTTACCGGACGTTCTCGCGAAGAGTACTACTCAACGGCTATCGCCATTCTGACCATCGCAAACATCTTCGCCATTATTTTCGCTGCACTCCTCGATATGATTGGCAAAAAATACACCTGGCTTAGCGGTGAAGGTGAGTTGGTTCGTAAGGCTTCCTTCAAAACCGAAGATGATGAAAAAGCCGGTCAGATTACCCATCGTGAAACGGCGGTTGGCATGGTGCTATCCACCACTTGCTTCCTGCTGGCCTATGTCGTTGCCAAAAAAATTCTGCCAAGCATCGGCGGCGTCTCTATTCACTACTTCGCCTGGATGGTCCTGATTGTTGCTGCGCTGAACGCATCAGGCCTTTGCTCACCGGAGATTAAAGCCGGGGCGAAACGTCTTTCTGACTTCTTCTCTAAACAACTGCTGTGGGTGCTGATGGTCGGTGTGGGCGTTTGCTACACCGATCTGCAAGAGATCATCGATGCCCTGACGTTCGCGAACGTCGTTATCGCCGCAATCATTGTGGTCGGCGCTGTCGTTGGCGCAGCTATCGGGGGCTGGTTGATTGGCTTCTACCCGATTGAATCATCCATTACTGCGGGTCTTTGTATGGCCAACCGCGGCGGCTCCGGCGATCTGGAAGTGCTCTCCGCCTGTAACCGTATGAACCTCATTTCATATGCACAAATTTCCTCTCGTCTGGGCGGCGGTATTGTGCTGGTTATCGCTAGCATCGTGTTCAGCATGATGGTGTAAAAAAACGCACGGCGGTGTCTTTGCCGCAAACGACCTGGAGAAAAGTAGAGGCCAAAGCCAGAGGTGGCCAAGGGAAATCCACTCTACTCCTTAGCCGGATTCACCAGGAAGGTTGTCGTCAAGGCCACCGTCGTGCCTCTCATTATGGAAAATGATTCATGAATGAAGCTGTACTACTGGGTGAAGGTTTCACCCTGATGTTTTTAGGGATGGGGTTCGTACTGAGCTTTCTGTTCCTGCTCATCTTTGCTATTCGCGGCATGTCTGCCGTGATTACTCGCTTCTTCCCGGAACCCGTCGCCGCGCCCGCACCGCGCGCCGTTCCCGTCGTGGACGACTTCACCCGCTTAAAGCCGGTGATTGCCGCCGCCATTCACCATCACCGCCTTAACGCTTAATTCCCGGAGGGATCCATGACTATTGCCATTACCGATGTCGTCCTGCGCGACGCCCACCAGTCCCTGTTCGCCACCCGCCTGCGCCTTGACGATATGCTGCCCATTGCCGCCGCGCTCGATGACGTGGGCTACGGCTCCCTCGAATGCTGGGGCGGCGCCACCTTTGACGCCTGCATTCGCTTTCTCGGCGAAGACCCGTGGCTGCGCCTGCACGAACTCAAAAAAGCCATGCCCAAAACCCCGCTGCAGATGCTGCTGCGTGGCCAGAACCTGCTCGGCTACCGCCACTACGCCGATGACGTGGTGGAGCGTTTTGTCGAACGCGCGGTGAAAAACGGCATGGACGTGTTCCGCGTGTTTGATGCCATGAACGACCCGCGCAATATGAAAGCCGCCCTGCAGGCGGTGCGCAGCCACGGCGCACACGCCCAGGGCACGCTCTCTTACACCACCAGCCCGGCGCACACCCTGCAGACCTGGCTGGACCTGACCGAACAGCTGCTGGAAACCGGCGTTGACTCGATTGCCATCAAGGATATGTCCGGCATCCTGACGCCGATGGCCGCCTTTGAGCTGGTCAGTGAAATCAAAAAACGTTTTGAGGTGCGCCTGCACCTGCACTGTCACGCCACCACCGGGATGGCGGAGATGGCCCTGCTGAAGGCTATCGAGGCGGGCGTTGACGGCGTGGACACGGCGATTTCCTCCATGAGCGCCACCTACGGCCACCCGGCCACCGAGGCGCTGGTCGCCACGCTTGCCGGCACAAAATATGACACCGGGCTGGATATCCTGAAGCTGGAAAGCATCGCCGCCTACTTCCGCGAGGTGCGCAAAAAATATCACGCCTTTGAAGGCCAGCTGAAAGGCTACGACAGCCGCATTCTGGTGGCGCAGGTACCGGGCGGGATGCTGACCAACCTCGAAAGCCAGCTGAAGCAGCAGAATGCGGCGGACAAGCTGGACCAGGTGCTGGCGGAAATCCCCCGCGTGCGCGAGGACCTCGGTTTTATCCCGCTGGTGACCCCCACCTCGCAGATTGTCGGCACCCAGGCGGTGCTCAACGTCCTGACCGGCGAACGCTACAAAACCATTGCCAAAGAAACGGCGGGCATTCTGAAAGGCGAATACGGCCACACCCCGGTGCCGGTTAACGCCGCGTTACAGGCCCGCGTGCTGGAAGGGGCAGCCCCGGTGACCTGCCGTCCGGCGGATTTACTCAAACCGGAACTGGCTGAACTGGAAGCGGACGTCAGGCGCCAGGCGCAGGAGAAGGGCATCCAGCTTGCGGGAAACGCCATCGACGACGTGCTCACCGTGGCGCTGTTCCCGCAACCCGGCCTCAAATTCCTTGAGAACCGCCACAACCCGGCGGCGTTTGAGCCGGTGCCGCAGGCGGAAGCCGCGCAGCCTGCCGCTGCCCCGGCAAAAGCCGCAGCTTCCGGTATCTACACCGTGGAAGTGGAAGGCAAAGCCTTTGTGGTGAAGGTCAGCGACGGCGGCGATATCAGCCAGCTCACTGCGGCTGAACCGGCGGCCTCTTCCGCACCGGTTCAGGCCGCCGCCCCCGCAGGCGCAGGCACCCCGGTCACCGCCCCGCTGGCGGGGAATATCTGGAAGGTGATTGCCACCGAGGGCCAGACGGTGGCCGAAGGCGATGTGCTGCTGATTCTGGAGGCCATGAAGATGGAAACCGAAATCCGCGCCGCGCAGGCCGGGACGGTACGCGGTATCGCGGTGAAGTCCGGAGACGCGGTCTCTGTGGGCGACACCCTGATGACGCTGGCGTAACGGAGAACTGAAATGGAAAGTCTGAACGCCCTGCTTCAGGGCATGGGGCTGATGCACCTTGGCGCAGGCCAGGCCATCATGCTGCTGGTCAGCCTGCTGCTGCTGTGGCTGGCGATTGCGAAAAAGTTCGAGCCGCTGCTGTTGCTGCCGATTGGCTTCGGCGGGCTGCTCTCCAACATCCCGGAAGCGGGCATGGCGCTGACCGCGCTGGAAAGCCTGCTGGCGCATCACGACGCCGGGCAGCTGGCGGTGATTGCCGCGAAGCTCAACTGCGCGCCGGACGTTCATGCCATCAAGGAGGCGTTAGCGCTGGCGCTGCCGTCGGTGCAGAGCCAGATGGAGAACCTGGCGGTGGACATGGGCTACACGCCGGGGGTACTGGCGCTGTTCTATAAAGTGGCGATTGGCTCCGGCGTCGCGCCGCTGGTCATCTTTATGGGCGTGGGGGCGATGACCGACTTCGGCCCGCTGCTGGCGAATCCGCGCACCCTGCTGCTCGGCGCGGCGGCGCAGTTCGGCATCTTCGCTACGGTACTGGGGGCGCTGACGCTGAACTACTTCGGCCTGATTTCCTTCACCCTGCCGCAGGCGGCGGCCATCGGCATCATCGGCGGCGCGGACGGCCCGACGGCGATTTATCTGTCGGGCAAGCTGGCGCCGGAGCTGCTGGGGGCCATCGCGGTGGCGGCGTACTCGTATATGGCGCTGGTGCCGTTAATCCAGCCGCCGATTATGAAGGCGCTGACCACGGAGACTGAGCGCAAAATCCGCATGGTGCAGCTGCGCACCGTCAGCAAGCGGGAAAAAATCCTCTTCCCGGTGGTGCTGCTCATGCTGGTGGCCCTGCTGTTGCCGGACGCCGCGCCGCTGCTGGGGATGTTCTGCTTTGGCAATCTGATGCGTGAAAGCGGGGTGGTGGAGCGTCTGAGCGACACGGTACAGAACGGGCTGATTAATATCGTGACCATCTTCCTCGGGCTGTCGGTGGGCGCCAAGCTGGTGGCGGACAAGTTCCTGCAGCCGCAGACGCTGGGCATTCTGCTGCTGGGGGTGATTGCCTTTGGTATCGGGACGGCGGCCGGGGTGCTGATGGCGAAGCTGCTGAACCTGTGCAGTAAGAACAAAATCAACCCGCTTATCGGTTCGGCGGGGGTGTCGGCGGTGCCGATGGCGGCACGGGTGTCGAACAAAGTGGGCCTGGAGTCGGACCCGCAGAACTTCCTGCTGATGCATGCGATGGGCCCGAACGTGGCGGGGGTTATCGGTTCGGCCATTGCGGCGGGCGTGATGCTGAAATACGTGCTGGCGATGTAATAGTGGATGGGATACGCATGTCGTATCCCATTTTCATCCAAATTTTTTCTGAAAGAAAAGTAAGTATGAACTGGTTCAGGTTCCGGTGATGCCGAATGCAAGAAAATACCGTAATTAAATATCTAAATACCAATATGTTTATACGGGAAATTACACACTGGTTTGCCAGACGCTCGTTTCAAAACCGGATATTTCTACTGATCCTGTTTACATCCACCATCGTGATGCTGGCAATCACCTGGTATCTGACCGATATCACGAAAGAGCGCCTGCATTATCAGGTGGGCCAACGTGCGCTTATTCAGGCAATGCAAATATCCGCTATGCCAGAATTAGTTGAAGCCGTAGAGGCGCATGATTTGCCACGCATCAAAGCGCTGATTGACCCAATGCGCTCGTTTTCGGATGCGACTTACATTACCGTTGGCAACGAAAAAGGTCAGCGACTGTATCACGTCAACCCGAATGAGATCGGCAAATATATGGAGGGCGGCGATAGCGACGACGCGCTGTATAACGCTAAAAGCTACGTATCGGTGCGTAAAGGTTCATTAGGCTCTTCCTTACGTGGTAAATCCCCGATTCAGGACAGTACCGGTAAAGTCATCGGTATTGTTTCCGTCGGCTATACTCTGGAACAGTTGGAGAGCTGGCTTAACTTACAAATCAGCTCGTTGCTGTTCCCGATGGCGATACTGTTGCTGGTGCTGTTGTACTGCGCCCGCCGCTTCTCGCTGCATATTAAAAAGCAGATGCTTAACATGGAGCCGCAGCAGCTTTCACAACTATTAATTCAGCAAAGCGTGTTATTTGAGTCGGTATTTGAAGGGTTGATCGCCATTGACTCCCATCACCGTATTACCGCCATTAACCAAACGGCTCGCCGCTTACTGAATCTGAGCCAACCGGAGTCTGAACTCATTGGCTATGCAATCCACCATATCGTGTTGCCGGAGGCTTTTTTTTACGATGCGCCGCAAAAAAACAAAAAAGATGAGATCGTCACCTTTAACCAAATGAAAGTCATCGCCAGTCGCATGGCGGTCATTATTGACAACCAGCCTCAGGGCTGGGTTATTAGCTTTCGCAACAAAGACGATATCAATACACTCAGCCTGCAGTTAAGTCAGGTGCGGCAATACGCCGATAACCTGCGCGCCGTGCAGCATGAGCATCGCAACCTTATTTCCACCATTGCCGGACTGCTGTTCCTGAAGCGCTACGATAATGCGCTGGCGCTGATTCAGCAGCAGTCGGAAAGCCACCAGAAAGTACTCGATTTTATTTCCCATAATTTCCGCGACCACCACCTTGCGGGGCTATTAATCGGTAAATATTATCGGGCAAAAGAGCTGGGGCTGGAGCTGATTTTCGATCCTTCAAGCTTTGTTGAACACCTGCCGTCATCGCTCTCGCATAATGAATGGATTTCGATTGTTGGCAATTTATTGGACAACGCCTATAACGCCACCCTGCTCAATCGCGAAGGCTCGCGACAGATTGAGTGCCTGATCAACAGCGAAGGTAATGAAGTCATTATTGAAGTTGCCGATCAGGGATGTGGTATTGACGAAAATATCCGCCAGCATATTTTCGAGCGTGGAGTGACCACCCACAACAACGGCGATCACGGAATTGGATTATGGTTGGTGCACAGCTACGTCAAGCAGGCCAATGGTGACATTATCGTCGATAACAATAATCCTTTTGGCACCATTTTTACCCTCTATATCCCTTTTACCAGAGAAGAATAACATGGATAGCATTACGACACTCATCGTTGAAGACGAACCGATGCTAGCGGAAATCCTGGTGGACACCATCAAGCTTTTTCCCCAGTTTTCAATCGTCGGCATCGCAGACAAACTGGAAAGTGCAAAGAAGCAAATACGCCTCTATCAACCACAGTTAATTCTATTGGATAATTTTTTACCCGATGGCAAAGGGATCGATTTAATTCGTCATACCATCAGCACCAACTACACGGGGCGAATTATTTTCATTACCGCCGACAATCATATGGATACCATCAGCGATGCCTTACGCATGGGCGTATTCGATTATCTGATTAAGCCGGTACATTATCAGCGCCTGCAGCATACCCTGGAGCGGTTCACCCGTTACCGCAGTTCGTTACGTTCCAGTGAGCAGGCAAACCAGACGCACGTTGATGCCTTATTTAATATCCAGGCCAAAGAACAAACCGCAGAACCGAATAGCGGACTGCGGGGAATTGATGAAAACACCTTCAACCGGGTACGACAAATATTCGCCGACCCGCAGGCAGTACATACAGCAGACACTCTGGCGCAAATTCTGGGCAGCAGTAAAACCACTGCCCGACGCTATCTGGAACAAGGCGTGAAAAATAACTTTCTCGAAGCGGAGATCAGCTACGGGAAAGTGGGCAGGCCGGAGAGACTCTATCGCGGCAAAGTATGAGATTATGGCGCCAACATGTAATTACGGCGCACAGGCAAACACCTCAGCCACCCACTGACGAAAACCGTCCACATCCAGCGCCAGCGCCACCTGCGCGTTGGCGGGCTGCCCCAGACGCCCTTCAATATCCACCACCGTGGTACCGGCGGTATATTGCCCCTGCGTTTCTACGGCCACAAAACAGGATTGCAGGGTAAAAAGCTCCGGACGCACCAGCCAGGCGATAGCGCAGAGATCGTGCATCCGCAGACCGCTTTGCATACTGCCGCTGCGGTAATGGCTGAACAATGCATGCAGCATGCCGCCGGTTTTATTAAGCGCAGGAAGCGTAGCCAGATACTCCGGCGTCAACACGGCCTGATTGGTGACGTCCAGCCCACACATCACAATCTCAATGCCGCTACGAAATACGTGGGCGGCGGCTTCCGGATCGACAGCAATGTTAAATTCAGCATTAGGCGTAAAATTGCCGCGCCCTGCGGAACCGCCCATAATCACCAGCCGGTGAATGTTGAAGCGGCACTCCGGATAGTGCATCAGTAGCAACGCAATATTGGTCAATGGCCCTATCGCCACCAATGTCATGGGCTCCGGGGCGTTCATCAGCACATCCCGGATAGCGATGATAGTGCATCAGTAGCAACGCAATATTGGTCAATGGCCCTATCGCCACCAATGTCATGGGCTCCGGGGCGTTCATCA
>NZ_JBGDXE010000003.1:0-287711 GCF_046550835.1 Salmonella sp. SAL04196 | reverse complement strand
TCAGCACATCCCGGATAGCGATAAACGCTGGCTTCGCCAACGGTTGGCGCTGATGGTCGACAAAATCATAGCCTTCCATGCCGGATTCGCCGTGGACGTATGCCGCATCGCGTAACGGACGCAGCAGCGGCGTCGCGGCCCCCTGGGCAAGTGGCACATCGGCGTCCCAGAAATGCAGGAGCTGTAAGCCGTTACGGGTGGTTTTTTCGACCGAAACGTTGCCGGCAACGGTGGTCATCAGTTGCAGATCCAGCTCGGGGGCAAACAGCGCAGCGGCAATCGCGGCGGCGTCATCAATGCCTGGATCGGTATCAAGAATAATGTGTAGGGATGCTGCCATTAACGCTCTCCTGACCTATTGTTTTATATCTTCGTACTCAGCGCGACTGATACAGGTATCAGGCACATCGTCATCCGTCACCAGACGCGGACTTAGCTTATTACCTTCGACAAACGGAACTAATGGGCAAAAACGCCCTGGCGATGCTTTGTTTTCCTGCCACTGAATCTCAAGCGATTCGGGCTCAGCGCCGGGTTTTTCTGCCTGAATCACGGTACGAACATTACCGGTTAGCCAAAAAGGTTGACACGTCTCATCAAGGCTAAAAGGCGGCGTCAAATGACCATTTTTACGTACTAGCGGATAAATAATACGCCCATCAGCGTAGGAAGGTATCATGTAGCAGTTATACATTTTGCCTTTACTGATCACAGGCTGAAAATAGCTTTCACCGCGATCGATCAGTTCAATCGTTTTTCCTTTCCAGCGATACACATTGACGCCATGACTGCAGCAACCACCGCGCCAATAGCTAACAATCTGTTTATGTTCAGCATCGATCTCTGGTGAAGTGATTTCCTGATAAGACGCTGGCGCATCAACATAACGCTGTTTGGCGGGGTCATAGAGCCATGTTTGTTCTGGAGCATTCGGCCCTGCAAGTAGCTCTGTTACAATCGACAGATCCGGGTAGCCATCAAAATTGACATCCCCCCATTGAGGCATAAACGGGCTACAAGTGCCCACCGAGGCGGTATCTAAGGTCTGTATGAGTTTACCATCACGGTATAATTTTATCGCCGAAATGGCCGGCGTATTGCCGCAATCAATCTCTTTGGAAGGGTCGTAACCCCCTGCATCATTCGTGTTCGTGACCAGCACAATATCAGGGGAGTTTTTAGGTTTGAGGTAGATAAGGGCAACAGGAAAATGTCGTTTTTTATCTGCGGAAGTCCATTCGCCTTTAATCTCACTGCTGGAGATTTCCGCATTCCAGTAACCCGAAAGCGCCTTTACGCGTTCTTCAAGATGCACCTCTTTATCCTGGAGTGAGCCGCGTAGAGCAATCGCTGCCTTGTGCTGATTGCAAGGTTCATAGCAGTAATACCCATAAAGCGTGTTACCAAATCGCGTGATATTAACGTTTACCGGTTTCCCCGCGATAGTTCCGGTATAGTTTCGCTCCCAGGCGGGTAGCTCCAGCACCGTGGCGCTTGTCGCGTCCATCCAAAAGCCGATGGCGAGTAACGTTGCCAATCCATATTTTATTTTGCCCATTTCCCTTATCCCTGTAGGCATTACACCCCAAAAACCAGCAACGATTGTGCTGGTTTTTCAGATGAATAGCAAAAAGGTGGGGCATTAGCAACGGATGACGACTACGCCTTATTCTTCCTGTCGCCCATTGAATATCAAAAGAAATTCTTAAGATCTGGTCAACGTAACGTCATCAGGCAGATTTCTGAATTATGAAATCTTATTCGACCTCACGAACATCCACACGCAGCTCTTTCGGCACTTCGAAAACAATATTTTCTTCGCGCCCCTCAAGCGTGACAGCTTCGCCGCCGCCAAACTCGCGCAGACGCGCAATAACATTCTGCACCAGAATATCCGGCGCGGAAGCGCCAGCGGTGACGCCAACGCAGGCGGCTTCTTTCACCCACGCCTCCTGGATATCCGCCGCATCGTCGATAAGAAACGCGGTTCTTCCCATCCGTTGGGCCAGTTCCGCCAGCCGGTTAGAGTTAGAAGAGTTTTTCGAGCCGACCACCAGCACCACGTCAGCCTGCTCCGCCAGCGCCCGCACCGCTTCCTGACGATTAGTAGTGGCATAGCAAATATCGTCTTTGCGCGGGCCGACGATTTTCGGAAAGCGTTTACGCAACGCATCAATCACATCGGACGTATCGTCCACGGAAAGCGTGGTTTGCGTCATGAAGGAGAGCTTGCCTTCATTTTTGACATTCAGCGTCCAGACGTCCTCTGGCGACTCAACCAGGTACATCCCCCCTTCCGGGTTGCTGTACTGGCCCATGGTGCCTTCCACTTCCGGGTGCCCGGCGTGGCCGATGAGAATAGACTCTTCACCGCGACGGCTGGCGCGCGCCACTTCCATATGGACTTTCGTCACCAGCGGGCAGGTGGCGTCAAAAACGGTAAGATCGCGGCTTTTCGCCTCGTTACGCACCGCCTGGGAAACCCCATGAGCGGAGAAGATCAGAATGGCGCCATCCGGCACTTCGCTAATTTGTTCTATAAAGATCGCCCCGCGCTTGCGCAGGCTGTCCACTACATAGCGGTTATGCACGACTTCGTGCCGAACGTAAATTGGCGCGCCGTAAATGGCGAGCGCATTTTCAACAATGCTGATAGCGCGGTCTACCCCGGCGCAAAAACCGCGTGGGTTGGCCAACAGGATCTGCATGTTTATGCCTCCAGCGCCGGATCGATTTCCAGCACTTCAATATCAAAGTGAACGGTATGCCCGGCCAGCGGATGGTTAAAATCAACGGTAATCGAGTCGCCGTTGATTTCGCGAATCACGCCAGGCATTTCGCTGCCATCCATTGCGGTAAAAAGCATAATCGCCCCGACTTCCGGTTCGCCCGCCGCCATAAACTCACGGCGCGAGAAATACTGGATCAAGTCCGGACTGGGGACGCCAAACGCGGCGTCAGGCTCCAGCGAAAACGCTTTCTTTTCCCCTTCTTTCAACCCCAGAAGCTGCTGCTCCAGACCTTCGGAAAGCGAGGTATCGCCAAGACGGAACAGGGCTGGCTTGCCGTTATTGCGGGTAGATTCCGCCGTTGAGCCATCATCCAGTTTCAGGGTGAAGTGAACGAGGATCGCGCTGTTGCTCTGTACGGATTTAGACATGCAAATTGCTCACGTGTTTTGCCCGGAGGCACAAAGAACGATAAAACCGTAGGCCGGATAAGGCGTTTTCACCGCCATCCGGCACCACGTTTGCCTGATGGCGCTGCGCTTATCAGGCCTACAAAACCGGATAAGCGCCACCCGGTATTTACGCTTATGCCTGTTCTTTCGCTGTCGGCTTCGGCAAAAAGCCTTCCAGTACAATCAGCGCCGCGCCGATACAGATCGCGCTATCGGCAAGGTTGAACGTCGCGAAATGCCAGTCGCCGACGTAAAAATCGATCATATCGACAACAAAGCCGTGCCACAGACGATCGAACAAATTCCCCAGCGCGCCGCCGATGATTAACGCATAAGCGATGTTATTCAGCTTCTGCGTCGCTTTCGAGCGATACATCATCACCAAAAGAATTACGCAGATCCCTATCGCAATCCCGGCAAAGAACCAGCGCTGCCAGCCGCCGCTATCCGCCAGGAAGCTAAAAGCCGCGCCGTAGTTACGCGCATAATGCAGATTAAGCGACGGGAACAGCCCTACCGTATCCCCCAGAGCGAAATTCTGGAGGATCAGGTATTTGCTGCCCAAATCGATAATCAGCACGACTACTACCAGCCATAGCCAGCGTAGTCCTGTTGAACAGAGTGGTTTACTCATCAGGCAAATTTACGTTGTTCGCCATTACCGGCGATGTTGCTGACACAGCGTCCGCAGATATCTGCATGTTCCGCCACCTTGCCGACATCAGTAGTGTAGTGCCAGCAGCGCGGACACTTATCACCCTCGGCACGCGTTACCACTGCCTGAACTGTCGTATTACCAGCATTGTACTGAATATTTTCATCATCAATACCCCCCGCTTGCTCAGAAATCACGAACTGGGAAGTAATGAAGATAAATCTGACCTCTTCACCCAACAGTTTCAGCTTCTTGATCGTACCGTTAGCATCGTCAGCATATTTCAGCGTCACTTTTGCTTCCAGGTTCGATTTGATGCCATTGGCTTTCTGATTTTCCAGCTCTTTGTTGACCTGGTCCTTGATATAGCGGACATCGTCCCAGAATGCGTCATTAAATTCTTCATTCTCTTCCAGGCCAAACAACCCGTCGTACCATTCGCCGGTGAAGACATATTTTTCACGCTCGCCCGGCAGGTAGCCCCAGATTTCATCAGCCGTGAAGGACATGATCGGCGCCATCCAGCGAACCAGAGCTTCTGCGATATGATACAGCGCAGTCTGGCAGCTACGACGCGCGACGCTATCAGCCTTCGCGGTGTACTGGCGGTCTTTGATGATGTCGAGGTAGAACGAGCCCATTTCAACGGAGCAGAAGCGCATCAGGCGCTGTACCACTTCATGGAAGTCGTAAGCTTCGTATGCCTTCAGAATCTCTTGCTGCGCCGTTTTCGCGCAGCCCACCGCCCACCTGTCCAGCACCACCATCTCTTCCGGTTTGACCATATCGGTGGCCGGATTGAAGCCATTGAGGTTCGCCAGCAGGAAGCGCGCGGTATTACGGATACGACGATAGCTGTCGGCGGCGCGTTTGAGGATCTCGTCAGAGACCGCCATTTCGCCGGTATAGTCAGTAGACGCCACCCACAGACGCAGGATATCCGCGCCCAGTTTATTCATCACATCCTGCGGCGATACGGTGTTACCGATGGACTTGGACATTTTGCGCCCCTGACCATCGACGGTGAAGCCGTGAGTCAGTACCTGGCGGTATGGCGCTTTGCCTTTCATCGCCACGCTAATCATCAGGGAGGACATAAACCAGCCGCGATGCTGGTCAGAGCCTTCCAGATACATATCGGCAGCGTGACCGGCGAATTCCGGACGTGCGTCAACCACGGAGTAACTGGTGGAACCGGAATCAAACCAAACGTCCAACGTATCCGGAACTTTCTCGTATTGATCAGCATCTTCGCCGAGGATCTCTTTCGGGTCGAGATCCCACCATGCCTGGATACCGTCAACTTCGACGCGTTTCGCCACCTCTTCCATCGCCGCCAGAGTACGCTCAATCGGCAGCAGCTCCTGCGTTTCTTTATGCACGAACAGCGACATCGGTACGCCCCAGGTACGCTGACGTGAGATACACCAGTCAGGACGGTTAGCGACCATTGATTCAATACGCGCCTGACCCCAGTCCGGGATCCACTGAACGCCTTTGATCTCTTTCAGGGACTGTTGACGAAGCCCTTCTTTATCCATGCTGACGAACCACTGCGGGGTCGCGCGGAAAATGATCGGCGTTTTGTGACGCCAACAGCACGGATAGCTGTGCTGCATTTTTTCGACATGCAGTAGCGCGCCTTTTTCTTTCAGCAGTTCAATAACGATATCGTTCGCTTTGAAGACGTTAACACCGTCAAGCGTTGGATATGTGCCTGGCAGGTAAGCGCCGTCCGGCCCAACCGGGTTAGCCGTTTCCAGGCCATACTTTTGACCGATCACGTAGTCATCCGGGCCGTGACCAGGGGCGGTATGTACCGCGCCGGTACCTGCGTCCAGGGTGACGTGATCGCCGAGGATCGCCGGCACGTCAAAGCCCATAAACGGATGGGTAAAGCGCAGCAGTTCCAGCTCCGCGCCTTTTACGGTACCGAGAATGGTGTATTCAGCCGCGCCAATACGCTGCATGACGCTTTCAACCAGATCTTTCGCCAGAATCACCGCCTGTCCGTCAATCTGCACCAGCGCATAATCAAAGTCCGGCGCCAGGGAGATGGCGCGGTTAGCCGGCAGAGTCCACGGCGTGGTGGTCCAGATGACCAACGAGATCGGGCCGCTCACGCCCGGCAAACCAAACTTCGCTTTCACCGCATCCTGATCGACGGCGCGGAACGCCACGTCGATAGACGGCGACGTTTTGTCGTAATATTCAACTTCCGCTTCCGCCAGCGCGGAACGGCAGTCAACGCACCAGTGCACCGGCTTAGCGCCTTTGTGCAGATGACCGTTTTTGATAATTCTGCCCAGCGCGCGGATGATGTTAGCTTCGGTTTTGAAGTCCATGGTCAGGTACGGATGCGACCAGTCGCCCAACACGCCCAGACGAATGAAGTCTTTACGCTGGCCGTCAACCTGCGTAGCGGCATATTCGCGGCACTTGGCGCGGAATTCAGCGGCAGTGAATTTCTCGCCCGGCTTACCGAACTCCTGCTCGACTTTCAGCTCGATAGGCAGACCGTGACAGTCCCAGCCCGGCACGTAAGGCGAGTCAAATCCCGACAGTCCTTTGGACTTCACGATAATGTCTTTCAGAATCTTGTTAACTGAGTGACCAATATGAATGCTGCCATTCGCATATGGAGGGCCATCATGCAGAATGAAGGTTTTTTTGCCTTTTTTGGCCGCACGAATGATGCCGTACAGATCATCATCGGTCCAACGCGCCAGCATTCCCGGTTCACGCTTGGCGAGGTCGCCGCGCATCGGGAACCCTGTTTCCGGCAAATTCAGGGTCGATTTATAGTCACTCATCAGATTCTCGGTTCCGTATTTCGGTTTGATAAACACCGTCAGGATTACACCTGCCCGGCTAGCCCAAAAAACTTGCGGGCCGTTAACTCATCGCGTGCGATTTGCGCTTTTAGCTCATCAAGCGACGCAAATCGCTGCTCATTACGTATCTTTTTACGCAGTATTACATCTATATGGCGACCGTAGAGGTCCATTACAACGTCCAGCAGGTGCACTTCCAGTTGTTGACGCACGCCAGCCACCGTTGGACGAGTGCCAATGTTCGCTACGCCGGGTAACGGCTTATCGCCAAGCCCGGTGACTTCCACCGCATAGACCCCTTTTACCGGGGAGACCTGACGGCGCAGCGGTAAGTTCGCCGTCGGGAAGCCAATGGTACGTCCCAGCTCGTCGCCATGAACGACACGCCCGGAAATAGTAAAGGGATGTCCCAGCAGGCTTTCGGCAAGCGCCAGGTTATCTTCCGCCAGCGCCTGTCTCACTGCGGTACTACTGATACGCACGCCGCCTTCACAAAAGGTTTGGGTGCTGGAAACCGCAAAACCATACTCCGCCCCCGCCTTCTGTAATAACAAGAAATCGCCCGCGCGGCTAGCACCAAAGCGGAAATCATCGCCGACGGCAAGAAATTGCACGCCAAGTCGCTCCACCAGCAGTTCGCTGATAAACGTTTGCGCCGTCAAAGCGGCAAAGCGGCGATCGAATTTCACGCACAGCACATAGTCCACGCCGCACTGCGCAAGGTAATGCAGTTTTTCACGCAGGCGCGTCAGGCGAGCGGGCGCTTTATCCGTCGCGAACAGCTCCAGCGGCTGCGGTTCGAAAATCATGACCACCACCGGCAGACCGCGTCTGCGTCCTTCTTCCTGCAAACCCTGCAGTAGAGCGCGATGCCCTCGATGTACGCCGTCGAAATTACCAATGGTCAGCACACACCCATGCGGGGCCTGACTGAGATTATGTATGCCGCGTATCAGCTTCATGTCTGACTCAAAACAGTGAAAATCGCAAGAGTATACCTTGTACAGCGGTCAAGGTTAACCGACTATTGCCCTGAGGAAACATAAAGAAGATGCTTTTCATCGCCATGCGGCAAACTCCGCCCCAAAACCCGCCGCTTAATGCAATTTTTCTCATGGAAAGGCTGTATTCACAGCACGCAAGCTGGTAGAATCCTGCGCCATCACTACGCAACGAGTGCTGCAATTTAAACGGCGCTTATTTGCACAAATCCATTGACAAAAGAAGGCTAAAAGGGCATATTCCTCGGCCTTTGAATTGTCCATATAGAACACATTTGGGAGTTGGACCTTGGCTAATATCAAATCAGCTAAGAAGCGCGCCGTTCAGTCTGAAAAGGCTCGTAAGCACAACGCAAGCCGTCGCTCTATGATGCGTACTTTCATCAAGAAAGTATACGCAGCTATCGAAGCTGGCGACAAAGCTGCTGCACTGAAAGCATTTAACGAAATGCAACCGATCGTGGACCGTCAGGCTGCTAAAGGTCTGATCCACAAAAACAAAGCTGCACGTCATAAAGCTAACCTGACTGCACAGATCAACAAACTGGCTTAATCGCCTGCTTGTTATCAGCTTTGTAAAAAAACCCGCGTAAAGCGGGTTTTTTTATGCCTGCTATCTGCCGTTTTTCTCGTCAACCGCTGGCGCCGATCTCACTCGTTAACGCTCTTACTAACCAGCCTCTTTTTTCAGCTACTCCTCCCTTAGCCACGTCACGTAATACTTGAAAGTTATTTTCTTTCACTGTTTTCCTTTTTTTATTTCATTATTAAAAAAACTGTGACCACCTTAGCAAATAGAAACATCGCTCATTCAAAAACTAATAAACGCAATCCTGATGTAAGATTTGATAATTGATTGATGCCGTCGGGTTAACTACTTTTCATGTACACCTTACTTACTCATTTTAATCTGAGGTTAAATTCAAAAACGACATAAAAATAATATTCAAAACTTGCTTAGAAAGTAGAGGTTGTTTTTCTGGGCGTATCGTACCAATATCGGAGTTATCATTATGAGTTCTGTCATTGAGGATACCCAGCCTTCCGGGTCAGCATCATTGTCTTTACTACAGCGTATTAGCTATGGCTCTTTGGATGTGGCGGGTAATCTGCTGTACTGCTTCGGTTCAACGTACATTTTATATTTCTACACAGACGTTGCGGGCATTAGCCTTGCCGTAGCAGGCGTTATCCTGCTGCTGGCGCGTATTATCGATGGCATAGACGCCCCCATATGGGGGATCATCATCGATAAAACGCGTTCACGCTACGGTAAATGTCGTCCCTGGTTTTTATGGTTACCGCTGCCTTTTGCGGTATTCAGCGCGCTGTCATTTTGGTCTCCTGATATCAGTATGACAGGAAAAGCCATCTATGCAGCAATATCTTATATGATTGCCAGCATTCTATTTACCGGACTTAATACACCACTCAGTGCAATATTACCCCTGATGACCTTATCTCCCAAGGAAAGACTGGTTTTAAATTCCTGGCGAATGACCGGTGGGCAAATTGGGGTTTTATTAATGAACGCGACCGCCTTGCCGTTAGTCGCTTTTTTAGGTAACGGTGATGATCACGCTGGTTTTATTTATACGGCAATTACATTTGCCATTATATCCTGCGCGCTAACGCTCTTTGCGTTTAAAAACATTCGTGAAATGGATACGGATAAAATACAGCATGAACCTAAGTTGCCGATGAAAAAAAGTTTCGCGGCGATGAAAGGTAACTGGCCGTGGATCCTGATGGTGCTGGCTAATCTGATCTTCTGGATTGCCCTACAGCAGCGCAACACGACCATTGTCTATTATCTGACCTACAACCTCGACCGTAAAGATCTGGTACCGCTGATTAACAGCCTGGCGACGATTCAGATCCTGTTTATCATCGCTATCCCCTTCTTTAGCAAATACCTGGCTAAAACCTGGATATGGGTAGGCGGTCTGCTGGTCGCCACGTTTGGCGGCGTCATGATGTGGCTGGCAGCGGACAACATTACTTTCCTCATCGCCGCCTGGATACTCGGCAATATCGGCAGCGGTATCGCCTGCTCAATGCCGTTTGCCATGCTGGGGTTCGCCGTCGATTTCGGTGCCTGGAAGACCGGTATTAAGGCTACCGGCATTCTTATCGCCTTCGGCAGCACCTTCTGCATCAAGATGGGTAGTGGCCTCGGCACCGCTTTCGCCGCCTGGATCATGAACAGTTTTGGCTATGTCCCCAACCATGTCCAGAGTGCTGCGGGTCTGGAGGGAATTATCTGGGCCTTTATCTGGGCACCCGCCCTACTCTTCGCGCTCGCAGCGATCCCACTACTTTTCTTTCGCAAATACGAAGCGATGGAAGAGAAGATTCGCCACGATCTGGAAACCATCAACTCATAACGTTCTTTACCTTCACCCTCGAATATGGGAGGCACCACCATGCCATTTATGCAACAAGACCCGCGTCGTCTGGTCTGGCAGCAAAACGATCGCTATTTATGGATTGAACCCTGGGGCGAGAACAGCCTGCGCGTACGCAGCGGCCGTCATCTGCCGGTAATGAGAAATGAAGACTGGGCATTGACTGAGCCAGTCGCAGAAAGTCAGTGCCACATTGATTATGAGCACCACCAGGCAACGCTGACCAACGGCAAAATTATCGCTATCGTCAATCAAAAAGGACAAGTTACCTTTTACCGCCATCCACACAAACCCCTGTTGCAGGAGTTCTGGCGCCTGCGGGGCGAAATTGGCGAGGATGAATCATCTCACGGCCAGTACGTCAGCGCACTCAACCTTGAGGGACGCGAGTTCCGCCCGATTCAGGGTGGGAAATATTCACTGAAAGCCCGCTTCGAAGCCACCGAAGGGGAAAAAATTTATGGTATGGGGCAGTATCAACAGGCCAACCTGGATCTCAAAGGATGCGTGCTTGAGCTGGCGCAACGTAACTCCCAGGCCTCAGTACCGTTTATGCTCTCCAGTCTGGGCTACGGATTTTTATGGAACAATCCGGCAGTCGGACGCGTAACCTTTGCCCAAAACGTTACCGAATGGGAAGCGCAGGTCAGCGAACAGCTGGACTACTGGATCACGGCTGGCGATACCCCGGCAGAAATTAGCCGGGCTTACGCGCTGGCTACCGGCACACCGCCGATGATGCCGGACTACGCCATGGGCTTCTGGCAGTGCAAACTCCGTTATCGCACGCAGGAAGAGCTGCTGGAGGTCGCCCGCGAATATAAGCGTCGCAATCTGCCTATCTCAGTGATCGTTATCGACTTCTTTCACTGGCCGAATCAGGGTGACTGGATGTTCGATGCGCGCGACTGGCCCGATCCTGATGCCATGATTGCCGAGCTGAAATCGCTGGGAATTGAGCTGATGGTCTCCGTCTGGCCGACGGTAGATAACCGTACCGAAAGCTATCGGGAGATGCGCGAAAACGGCTGGCTGGTACAAACGGAACGTGGCTTGCCGATCAATATGGATTTCCTCGGCAATACCACTTACTTTGATGCGACTCATCCGGGCGCGCGCGACTACGTCTGGGGCAAAGCCAAACGCAACTATTACGATAAAGGCGTGAAGTTATTCTGGTTAGATGAAGCCGAACCTGAGTTCAGCGTTTACGACTACGACAACTATCGCTACCATGCCGGGCCGGTACTGGAAGTGGGCAATATCTACCCACGTATGTACGCTAAAACCTTTTTTGACGGCATGAAAGCCGATGGCGAAGACCAGGTTATCAACCTGCTACGCTGCGCCTGGGCCGGCAGTCAGAAGTACGGCGCACTGGTCTGGTCAGGTGATATTCACTCCTCGTTTAGATCGCTGCGCAACCAGTTTGCCGCCGGACTCAATATGGGAATCGCGGGGATACCGTGGTGGACGACGGATATCGGCGGTTTCCATGGCGGTAATATTCACGACCCGAAATTCCATGAATTGCTGATTCGCTGGTTTCAGTGGGGCGTCTTTAGCCCGGTGATGCGTCTGCACGGCAACCGCGATCCGCAGATTTTACCTGCACAACCGTACCGGGATGGTATCGCCCAGTGCCCTACAGGTGCGCCGAACGAGGTCTGGAGCTACGGTGAGGAAGTATGCGACGTACTGACAGGTTGCCTGGCGTTGCGAGAAAAACTCAAGCCCTATATCAAAGCGCTGATGGAGGAAACCCATAAGCACAATTCGCCAGTGATGCGCCCCCTGTTCTTTGAATTCCCCGAACAGGAAACAAGTTGGGCAATCACCGACCAGTATTGTTTTGGTCCTGACCTGCTGATCGCCCCCGTCATGCATGAAGGTATGCGCGAGCGTGATGTCTGGCTACCAGAAGGGGAAACATGGACGGATCTTGCGACCGGTGAAAGCTATTCAGGAGGGCAGACGCTGCATTACGCTACGCCACTGAACAGAATTCCGGTGTTTATCCGCGAAGGTGGGCAGTACCGTAGCCTGCTGAACTTGTAGAATGATTCCGGCTGCGGGCTAGTTCCGCAGCCGGAAGTATTACGGTAGGTATGTCTACTGTAGTTTAAACAATGCCGAGTAGTCCGCATTGCAAATACGCTGCACCGCCGGATGCTGGATCATTCTCTCGGCAAAAATCGCATGATATTCTTCCATGACATTCTCCACGCGCCCAATCTCTATTACCGACTCATCGGCATAAAAATCCAGTGAATAAAGGCTCGGCGCCACAAAAATCGCATCGTGCGTCGCGCCAAACGCCTTCATTAAGGCCGCGTCATCAAATTCACCGAGGATCTCAACCTGCAACCCCTGCGAATTAAACCAGTTCAACAACTTACGCCCCAGCATTGAGCGACGTCCCGGCACCAGCAACCGTCGCTCTTCCAGGCAGGCAGGGAACGCTTTTTCAGGAAGCGGATTCGTACACCAGAAACTGACGCTGCATTCGCCGATTTTGACTGAGAATAGCCCCTCCTGCTGCGTGGAATCTATCGGGCAGTCGGAGATAATCATATCCAGCTTGTGCTGGCTGAGCTGTTCGAGCAACATTTCGTGCGTCGACTCAAAGCAACGCAGATGTATGGGTTCGTCCACCACCACCGCCGCATCCAGAACGCTGCTGACCAGACGCTTGGATAAAGCATCGGCGACGCCGACATCAAACAACAGGTTTGATTCTTTGCGGTAATTGACGATATCCAGCATCTCCTGGCTTAGCGTAAACATTTTATCCGCATAGCGAAAAACCAGCTCGCCCAGTTCGCTGGGCTCAAGACCGCGTCCCTTACGTTTAAATAGCTTCCCCTGTAAACGCTCTTCCAGGGCTTTAATTTGACCAGTAATGGTTTGCGGCGTCAGAAAAAGCGCCTCTGCGGCACCCACGACAGAACCTTCTTTATAGACATGCCAGAAGTAATAAAGATGGTTGTAGTTAATATGAGACATGCTCATTCCTCTCCCTGTTCAATGTCGCAAGGGAGCGATACATCGCTCCCCCTTTCCTTCGTACTGGTTATGCCGGCGCGTTCAAACGCGCGCGCAACCAGCTATACCCCACCACTGCGGAGAGCAATGAACCAATCAAAATGCCCAATTTCGCCCAGTTAATAAGTTCCGGATCGACATTGCCAAATGCCAGGCTGGCGATAAAGATGGACATCGTAAAACCAATGCCACACAAAATGCCGACCGCCATGATTTGCTGATAAGTGGTCCCCTGCGGCAGATGCGCCAGCTTGAAACGCAGCGCCAGCCAGCAAAACAGACTAATCCCCAGCGGCTTACCAATCAGCAGACCGGCAATAATTCCCAGCGGCAGCATGGAGGTCAGACCGTCAATCGTGACGTCCTGAAGAGAAACGCCGGCATTCGCAAAAGCGAAGAGCGGCAGGATCAGGTACGCGACCCACGGGTGCAGAACATGCTCCAGACGCTTCGCCGGCGAGCGACCGTGTTTTTCTTTCAGCGGAATAAAGAAGCCGACAATGACGCCTGCCAGCGTCGCGTGAACGCCGGACTTCAGTACCGCCGTCCACAGCACTGCCCCGACCAGAATATATACCCCAGTCCGTCTGACGCCGCACAGGTTCAGCAGCGCCAGCACGGCAATCGCGAACGCCGCCACGCCCAGCGAGACGATAGAAAGATCGCTGGTATAAAACAGTGCGATAATAACGATGGCGCCGAGATCATCGATGATCGCCAGCGCCATCAGGAAAATTTTCAGCGCCAGCGGAACCCGGCTGCCCAACAGCGCCAACACGCCCAGCGCAAAGGCGATATCCGTCGCGGCAGGAATAGCCCAGCCCTCACGAGTGACCGGATCGGAGTAGTTAAAGGCCAGATAGAGCAATGCTGGTACAATCATCCCGCCGATGGCGGCAATCACCGGAAAAGCGGCCTGGCGCAGACTGGCTAACGAGCCTTGCATTAGTTCGCGCTTAACTTCCAGACCAATCAACAGGAAAAACACAGCCATCAGCGCATCGTTGATCCACAGCAGCATGTTTTTGTTGATTTCAAGCGCCCCAACCCGTAGCTGAACCGGCGTCTCCAGAAAATCATGATACCATCCACTGGTCGCGCCCATATTGGCCATCAGCATAGCCAGCGCAGCGGCGATGATGAGAATGATGCCCCCAGAGGCATCGCTGCTAAAAAATCGGTGCAGATGTTTCACTTTTTATTCTCTCAATCAGGTGAATTCTTCGAATCTACTATCTTACCTCGCCTGACTCATCGTTAAAATTAGATTATATATGATGAATAGCTCGTTTTTTACGAAATGAAGTCCGACTTACGCCGGACTTTTTTAGTGCAGTCAGTCATTGATGATAGACCGCTACGCGTACAGATCCATTTTATACACCCGGAAACTGGTAATATCGTAGCGATAGCCTTCCCCGTTCGTTTCCGCGTTTTTGTAGTAACCTGACGTCATAGTCGCTTCAAAAAGCACGGTTTTCTCCGTAGGCGCAATCTCCTGGAAAATTAGCAGCCCCATCGCCTCGCTGCCCGCCTGCGGATCGATAATATCGCTCTCGCCAGGCTGGCAAGAGATGGCGCGGCCATTTTCATCAAACGTGCAGTCGGCAAAATGCACCACAATATTGCCATTCTGCTGGATCGCTTTCGCACTAACGCAGCTACTGTAGCCACGCGCGCCCAGCTCCTTGCCGTATTCAAATGGCCGCATAACGGTCATCTCATTCATATTCACCACGAAATGGACAATGCGGCTGTAGTTATCCGGCGGTAACAGGCTTTTGCTGTCATCACGCGAACGGTAATTACCGTTATCAAATACCATAAACTCCACTATATCCGGCGTATTATTGGCGATTTCAACTACGTTATGCTGGCCCCACGTCCAAAAGTCACGGTCGGCCGCGTCGATATCCTCCTGTTTGCTAAAGTCGTAAAGCGCCACACCTTCGCTGTCGACCGGGGTTAAAAGATAAGGCTGATAAGCGTCGTCCCAGTCTTCATGCGTTGACAAAATAAAGCGTAACGCTTGCGTTTGCAGATCGACGCCAAACACCGCGCTCTGATGACGCCCGGACGCAATTAACAACTGATTCGTCTCATTCACGTAGCTCTGGTTTATATGCAGCCAGTCTTTAACCGTCGGGTCTTCTCCCGGCGCCGTACCTGAAGGACGGGAAACCCGCGTCGTATCCAGCACCTTCGCCATATCGTAGTAAGCGGTCTCCAGCCCGGTAGTCAGATCGACAACCGATACGCCGTCTTCATTGGTTTTCAAATCGTCGGGCCGACCCGAGGTATATTCAGAGGGCGCAACAATGGTATTGCTGTCCCACGGCCAGATAGAATGGTGAAATTGATTATCGAGATTATAGAATGTGTGAAGACGCCCCATCATGTCGAACTCATACATATCCAGATAGGTATTTTTCGCTTCTGAAGTGGTGAGGAAATGGCCATTATCAATTCGAACAAAATTATAAGACGGATAATCCTGAGTAACGTACCAGCGCACCAGACCATTCTGATCTAATGCGTAATTATAGCGATCGAAATGCGTAATAAAATAAAACCCTGGCGCCATCTTGTCCGCATCGGTAGCAGGTTGCGTCACGTTGATAATCGGAAAACCTAATACGACCTCCGCGGAATCTACCGGCGGTAATGGCTGTGTGATGAGCGTATAGACGGCAAGCGGCGTATCTGCCTGAGAAAAGACAATACGGTTTTCAGTATCCGCTACCAGCCCCAGAACCGGCAACAGATTTGCGCCTGGCGTAAGGGTATAAAGATGTTCTACCGGCATCGCCGTTTTTGCCGCATCCTGGACCGTGACTATGATCTCAGCTGATTCCAGACTCCAGACCCCGGCATAAGCGCTTAAAGGCGCCGTGCCGTAAGGGTCTAACAACATCAGCGCATTTTCTACCGTATTCTCTTGCGTGACCTGCGTAAGGCAATTTTCATAAATAGCAGTATGGTTAAGCACCATTTCATTATTGATATCGATACCCTGATTAATCGCCGGACGCGGCGCAGGAAGGACAACAGACGTTGCAGTTAACGTATTCATGATAAATCTCCAGTGTATTAATCTCATCGCCCCTCATGGGGACCACGAAAATTAATACTCTGGATTTTTAAGCCGTCCGAATAAAATACCGCAACAACACCTCATCACACTTTTTATTTTAGCAATTCAGTTACGTGAAGCGTTATATTCAAATTTTAGGTAATCCAGTACGGCAACAACATTGCCAGGAGACATCCGGTTAAGATGCGGCAGGAAGGGATGGTTGTGAACATAGCGAATAAACGCCGTCGCGCTATTTAACGTCGCATGGCGTAACAAACTCACCTTTTTATTTCCTGTGAGATTGCATACCGCCATCGCATAATCCCGTGTGGAAAATGTACGCCAGACGTTGTTGCGAATTCCGCCGCTCAAAAACAACCGCGGAGGGAGATCGCGTTTGGGCGGCGTAACGCCTCTTTCACGCACAAACGAAATATGGCAGCGACCCTGACGAAGATAGCTAAAATTCGCCATCATACAGCCGCCCAGAATGAAGCATTCGTGATCGAGATAATGCTGGACATTCAGGGAGCGCTCATCCGTCAACGCCTGAACCAACTCAAAATGTCGATAAGCAGGTAATACGGGTTTTACTAACATCCCCGGATCGTTTTTATATAAAATGGCGGGGCCGTAATCCACATCAAATAATACATTACGGCGCATGGTCATCGCCTCTTTTCGCTGCACCAGATGCGCCAGCGTGCCGGACGGGAGTCGTTCTTCGTAATCAGAATGATATTGATAATCCGCTTCCACCGGTTGTGCAGAGTAATTCGTTGAGATCGCGACGACCTTACCGCTCTCTTCTTCCGCCGTCACCAACACGTATAAGCTGCTGTCGCCGCCGTTAAATTTCACGCGAAACGCCCGCGTGCTCATAGCGATGTCAAACGCGGGAAACACAAAATCGCGTTCCGCTTGATTAGCGCGACGGGACAGTTTTTGTAATTCGCGGCTAAAACCCGTGCTGTCTATCGCCAGCGCCGCGCGTATTTCAACTAGCGACGCTCCTTCGCCAATCAACGTGGCAAGGTTCTCTTGTCTGGCGTCGCTTCTGATAGCGGTATAGGAGATGAACGTTTTATTACACTGGCGGCAATACATACGCCGCTCACCTTTAGTGGAAAAACCATATTTTTTCAGCGACGTCCCGCCACAATGCGGACAGGACTTCACCAGACCTTTCCAGGATTGATTCGCCGCCTGGCGAAAAAGATTAAGCGATCTGGCTGAGATAATGGGGAACAAAAAACCGCACGCTCGACAGAGAACATTTTTCCCTTGCGGTAGATAGTCTGGACTCTCCAGAATCCCCAGATTTTTGCAGCCGGGCGTTTTGCAAGCATCGACATTAATGTGAGAAAACATATTCACTCCCTGCGAATACTACCTTCAAACAAATATTGACTTTATTTCTGCAGGTGAGATGCCTTTTTCATACAGGGTTCGCATGGCACTCATCGCCGTCGCGGTATGCGAGAAAAAAGCCTGATAACCTGCACACAGATAGTTATGATTGGTTGCGCCTGACGCAGAGGGTAAAAAACGATGTTTCGGACAGCCGCCATAGCAGGCGAACTTCCATTGACAGCGATGGCACTCCTGCGCCATTGAACGCTGTTTATCGCTGCCGAACTGGCGATTTTGTTCGCCCTGATTCATTTGACGCAGCGTCTTCTGGTGGATATTCCCCAGTTTAAATTGCGGATATACGAAGTGATCGCAGTTATAAACATCGCCGTTCATTTCCATCGCAAACGCGCTGCCGCAGGTGGGAGCAAAAACGCAAACCTGCGGCGGCAGGCCGCACCAGGCCGCCAGCGTCTGTTCAAATAGCTGGATGCCGATATCGCCGATATCCTCACGGATCCAGATATCAAATACCGCATTCAGAAACTGACCAAATTGCAGGCTATCGACCGACCACGGCGTCATCGCGATGTGTTTATCCTGCGGCTGCGCCAGCCCATTTTCCCCACAGCGTTCAACTAAAGGGATAAATTGCATATAGCGACTACCAATGCTTTTCAGGTAGCGATAGACCTGAACAGGATGGTGCATATTGGTACGGTTAACCACCGTGAGGGTATTAAATTCCACGTCGTGCTGCGCCAGACAACGCACCGCATTTTCTACTTTTTCATGCGTCGGCTTTCCGGAGCGCGTCACTCGCCATTCATCGTGTAACGCGGCATCGCCATCAATAGAGACGCCAACCAGAAAATCATGCTCCCGGAAGAAGGTCGCCCAGTCGTCGTTGATCAGGATGCCGTTAGTCTGGAAGGTATTGACGATGGTTTTGCCGCCACAATAGCGCTGCTGAAATTCAACGGCTTTACGATAAAACGGGATGCCCATTAATGTGGGTTCCCCGCCCTGCCACGCAAAAATGACCTCATCAATATCCTGTGCGGCAATCTGCTGCCTGATGAAGAGGTCGAGGGTCTCTTCCGACATTTTGTAATGGTTTTTTCGATCCGGATAGAGCTTTTCTTTCTCCAGATAAAAACAGTATTTGCAGTCAAGGTTACACACCGATCCGGTTGGTTTAACCATGACCTGACAACTTTTCCCAAACATCATTACCTTCCCTGAAATAAAAGAACCTGATCCGGCACAGAGTGACCGGATCAGGTGGGCATCGCCCTAAGTGGCATACTTAATTTTTTATAATTATTCCATTAGCCCCAGGTGACAGGCGTCGGCTTATCGCCACGGGCTTTCATCAGCGAATCGTTATCAATATCCTTTTTATACTTCAGGAACTTACCGTAAAGCTGTTTCTCAATCTGCGGCTGTTTACCAATTTGATTGAGCGTCTCGAAACGATCGGTTTTCAGGTTATAGAGATATTTAGGTTTATTCTGGCGATCGATGATCATCTTCCAGTCGCCGTCGCGGATCGCCCACTCATCCGTCGGATCGTCCTGGAACGGCATATCGATACCGAAGATCAGCGGTTTCTGGCGTTTTAAAGTCTTGTCCTTCAGGAGCGGAACTAAAGACTGACCGTCGTAGGTACGATCGGTCGGAAGTTTAAAGTCCATCATGTTGGCCAGCGTCGGCAGCCAGTCAAGACCATATACCGGCGTGTCCGTTACCATCCCCTGTGGAATGTGCTTGCCGTATTTGATGATTGCCGGTACGCGAATGCCGCCTTCCCACAGGTTGTCTTTACGCCCGCGCAGACCGTCGGTTTCCCCGGCCAGGTTCAGCTCGTATACCTTACGCGCTTCACGCGTGACAGGGCCGTTGTCGCTGGTAAAGATGACGATGGTGTTATCTTCCTCGCCCATCGCCTTAATTTTATCCAGCACTTTACCGACCTGCTCATCCATGTAGCTGATATTGGCGTAATATTCGCCGGTGCCGCGCCACGGTTTGTCTGCCCAGTCGCCGTAGAACAGATCCGGATGCTGCTTCTGGTAGTCGGTCATGTACTGCGAATACATATCAAGGTATTTTTTCGGCGACGCCAGCGGGCTATGGACTTCGGTAAAGGCGACATATAAGAAGAACGGATTATCGTCTTTCTTATTATCCAGCCAGTTCACCACTTCAGAGCTCACAAACTCGCCGCTCATCTTATCTGCGCGGCCAATATGTTGGCCATTACGAATCCACCCCGTAGGATGCACCACGCCATAGCGCGGGCGCTCCTTGGCGTTGTCCAGCGTAGCATCGGTGACAAATCCCGCCGGATTAACCAACGTATAGTCAAAGCCCATGTCTTTCGCCTGCGGCTGATCGGTGCGATCGCCGCCCGCATTCAGGTGTAATTTCCCCATCATCGCCGTATCGTAGCCCTGCTGTTTTAGCAGGTTGGCGATAGTCAGTTCATTACGCCCCAGCGCAACATCTTTGCCTTCCGGTATCCAGGAACGGATTCCGGTACGGAACGGCATACGGCCGGTTAACAGGCCCGCGCGGGAAGGAGAACACAGAGGCGCTGGCGCATAATAGTCGGTAAACTTCACCCCCTCCTGCGCCAATTTGTCTATGTTAGGTGTTTTAACGATGCGGTGCCCGTAGGTGGCGAGATCGCCATACCCTAAATCATCCGCCAGAATAATGACTAAGTTAGGACGCTTTGCGGTTGCCGCTTGCGCGGTTGATAATACGCTTCCAGCGCATAGCGCCAACCCTATCATACTGGCAACGACTGTTCTTTTCATTTCAACTCCTTTGAGTTATCGCACGGTCTGATTACGATATATTTGCCGATAGACCCGGCTGCGGGATACAGCCTGAATTAATTGCACTATATATATTCGATTTGTCTTATATTTCTTCCATTAACATCATTTTATCGTAGAAAATTATTCACACTCATTATAATATTAATACCATAAATATATTTCGTGCTAAAGAAAACACGCCTGAAGCAGTCTATAAAAAAAGAAATCGCGAACGAGTGATGCAGATCTCAAATATGGCCCATATGTCAGAACCGCTATTGTGATGTCAATATATGTTGCTGTTTCAACGGTAACACCCTCATTTACTGGCAGTAAGTTGTCTTTACGAGAGATTATTCCCATTCGAAGTTTCATTAATTTCATGCTATCCGGTGTGACTTTTACAACAGAGACATAAACTATAAATCAAATAGTTATTGCGTAATAAACAACATTATCTGACACGAATATTTGACGATTATATGTCGCTGATATTTTTGAGACATCTATCACCTACGTATAAAAAGACACTCCTTAGAATTCGCTTCTTTACACAACATTTCACTGTGTTTTTACCTCATGGAGTTGAGCATGAAAAATAAGAAATATATTAATAGTCTACTCGCCGCATGTGTTCTTTTCTCTTGCTTTAATGGCCAGGCAGCGGAATTGAAACGCGTATACGGTAAACTTAGCTTCGGATATGGCGACTGGAATAAAGGCTTTGTCAATGTCGATCGCGGCGAAGTGTGGAAAGCGGTAGCCGATTTCGGCGCCGTGTTTGACAGGGGCGAATTTGCATCATTTTATGAAATGAACGTGCTCAACCATCCGGTAGAAGGCCGTAACCATGTTACCCAATTTCTGGGACATTATAGGGTGGTAGAAGGCTCTAACTTTACCGCAATGATGAAACTCTATATGTCGATGGAGAATAAATTCGGTGATGAATTAAACATGATGTACGGGGTAGGTTATCTGGGTTTAACCAGCCCATCAGGCTTTATTAAGCCCTATTTCGCTGTTCATAACTTATCGAACGATTATACCTCTAAAAAGTATGGACAGGCGACAGGCTTTAACGGTTATGTTCTCGGTTGGGTCGCGGCTTATAACTTCGATATGTTTAATGAAAAGTTCGTCATTTCAAACTGGAACGAAGTTGAAATGGATCGTAATGACGCCTACGCCGAACAACAGGGTGGGACGACCGGCCTGAACGGCGCGGTAACGTTTACATGGAAATTTATGCCGCGATGGACCGCCTCCGTCTCTTACCGTTACTTCAATAATAAATTGGGGTATGACGGCTACGGCGACCGTATGAATTACCTGATCGGCTTCGAGTTTTAATAATTAATAAACTTGATGAATATTACTTAATTTCCCCGGTTTGTAGTCGTGAATGATACGACTACAGACATTGTTTTTCTTTAATGTAGCGTAAATGGATGGTTTATATGAACAAAAAGTTTTCGATATCCCTACTGTCGCTGTGCATTGGTTTGTCTTCAGCCATTTCCTTTTCAGCCGATGCGCGTGACATCACAATTTATTATACAAACGATTTACATGCCCATGTGACCCCGGAAATTATCCCCTATGTATCCAAGACACGTCCGGTAGGAGGCTTTGCTCCCATCTCGAAAATTGTCAAAGATGCAAAAGCGAAAGAGAAAGATGTCTTTTTCTTTGATGCTGGCGACTATTTCACCGGACCTTTTATCAGTACGCTGACCAAAGGCGAGGCTATTATTGATATTTTAAATACCATGCCTTACGACGCCGTCTCTGTCGGTAACCATGAATTTGACCATGGCCATGAGAATCTGGTTAAACAACTCAGCAAATTGCAATTCCCGGTATTGTTGGATAATGTTTTTTACAGCGGCACAGATACGCCATTAATTAAAGAACCGTATACCATCGTGGAAAAAGATGGATTCAAGATCGGCGTCATCGGTATGCACGGCGTTTCCGCATTCTATGAAGCGATTGCCGCAGGCGTGCGTGAAGGCGTTGACTGCCGCGATCCGATTCCTTATGTGAAAAAACAGCTGGAAGAGTTAAAAGGGAAAGTTGACCTGACCGTGCTGCTGGCCCACGAAGGCGTGCCGGGTATGCAGTCCAGCGCGGGCGAGGCTGATGTCGCACGCGCGCTGAAAACCGACGTTGATATGGCGAAATCGCTGGAAGGCTATGGACTTAACGTCCTGATTACCGGCCATGCGCATAAAGGTACGCCAGAACCGATTAAAGTGGGCGATACCCTTGTCGTTTCCACGGATGCGTACACCATCGAATTAGGTAAACTGGTGCTTGACTGGAACCCGGAAACCAAAAAAGTGGACAGCTACAATGGTAAGTTGATCACCATGTATGCGGATACTTATAAGCCAGATCCGGTCACGCAGGCCAAAATTGACGAATGGGATAACAAGGTTAAGAAAATTACCGATGAGGTGGTCGCGCACTCTCCGGAAGTGCTAACCCGTTCTTACGGTGAATCCGCGCCAACCGGCAACTTAATCACCGATGCCCTGATGGCTACCGTTCCTGGCGCCGACGCATCCTTCTATAATGCTGGCGGCATCCGTACCGAATTGCCTAAAGGTAATATCACCTATGGTGATGTGCTGAGTATGTATCCGTTCACCAACGATGTCATGAGCATGGAAATCAGCGGTAAGGACCTGAAATCCATCATGTCACACGCTGCCGATCTGAAAAACGGTATGCTGCACGTATCGAAAACCGTCCAGTTTAAATATGACAGCACCAAACCGCTGGGCCAGCGTATTGTTGAATTTGATATCAAAGGCAAACCGGTAGAAGACAATAAACTCTATACCGTCGCGCTGGATTCCTTTATCGGTAAAGGTGGTGGCGGATTTACCTTCACTAAAGGTAAAAATATCAAATATATAGGGATACAAACCGCACCAGCGTTGGTTAACTATATGAAGCAGGTTAACAATATTCAACCTGACCACACCATGCGCGTGGATGATATTAGCAAATAAGCCATAATGTTATGCGGTCGATAACCGGCCGCATAACATACTTAGTTATGCAAACAGCGGCATTTTGTATACCCGAAATGCAGAAATATCATAACGATAATTCGTGCCATTCGTCTCTTCGTTCTTGAAATAGCCCGACGTCACCATCGCTTCGAATAAAACCTCTTTCGTCTCTTTATTGATTTCTTGTAATACCAGTCGGCCTAACGCCTGTTGCCCTTCATCCGGATCGACAAGATCGCTGGAACCTGGTTGCGCGGTAATGGTATGTTCAAACTCATCAACCGTCGTCGCGCCGAAGTGAATAACCAGGTGACCATTAGTCAATAAATGCTTAGCGCTCACAAAACTGCTATAGCCCCGGTTCCCGACTTCCGTTTTACCATATTCATACGGACGCGTTACGGTCATCGTGTTTAGGTTTATTTTAAACTGCACCACCCGGCTGAAGTTATCGAGAGGCAACAGACTTTTCGCATCTTCGCGTGAACGATAGTTACCATTATCAAAGACCATAAACTCCAGGATACCAGGCTCATCATTTGGAATTTCAACAATGTTATGCTGCCCCCAGGTCCAGAAATTCTTATCTGCCGCATCAATCCCTCCCGGCGAGGTAAGATCATACAGCGGGACGCCATCATCATCGACAGGGGTTAATAAGTATTGCCTGAATTCGTCAGACCAATCCTCATGGTTCGCCATAATAAAGCGCAGTTCGCCGGAATCCACATTTACGCCAAAAATCGCGCTCTGATGTCGACCGGAACAGATCAGCAAATTGTTGGGTTCATTAATATAGCTTTGGTTGATATGCAGCCAGTCATCCATTGATACGTCCTGACCTGGCGCGCTTCCGGAAGGACGCGGCGATCTGGAATAATCCATCACATACAGCATATCGTAATAGGCGACTTCAAGTCCGGTAGATAAGTTAATAATAGAAACGCCATCTTTCCCGGTTGAGTAACCATCTGGCCGTCCATTGCTATATTCTGAAGGCGCAATCGCCAGATTGTTCTCAATGGGAAGAATGGAGTGATGGAACTCATTGTCGAGAAGATAAACCGTATAAACCCGTCCCATAATGTCAAATTCATACATATTCAGACAATGGTTTATTCCCTGTGACGTCGCCAGGAAATGGCCGTTATCCATTCTGACAAAATTATAAGAAGGGATTTCCTGACTTACATACCACCGGACAATCCCGTTATGATCAAAAGCCAGATTATACCGATCAAAATAAGTGGAGAAATAAAGCCCTTCCTCCATCAGCGAGGCCTGCTGCGCAGGACAGGAGACGCTAATAATAGGGAAACCGAGGCTCACGTTAGCCGAATCCGTGGGCGGTAATGCGTCTGTCATTACTGTATATTGCCCGACAATTTGCGAGGCAAGGCGTAGGGTAATCTGATTATTCACCGCGGATACCATCCCACACACAGGAATAAGGTTAGCGCCCGGATGTACATCATATTGATAACGCACTGCCTCTGTCGTCGCTTCGCTATCAACAACATTGATCTCAAGCGCGGCAGCTTCATCAATCCAAATCCCCAGATAGAGACTCAACGGGGCGGTCCCGTAGGGATTTACGGTGACAATGGCCTTGTCACAGGTATTAGATTGCGTGATCTCCGCTAATCGTTGTTCATATATGGCGTTATGGTTTAACACCAATGCGTTATTGGTATCGATTTTCTGGTTAATCGGCTCACGCGGTGCGGGCAAGTTAACCATTGACGAACTTTTCTTATTCATACGTTTCTCCTTATTAATTCAGATATAGACAACGAGCGGCCACAACATGCCAGCCCGTTGCTTAGCAAATAACCCTACGTCAACAAGAGAAATCGGTTTAATAATTTAAAATAAAACATCCATAAAATAACACCCAGACTAACACTATTCTTTATCATCCGGAGATTTTATTTCCCTGGCGCTACTATAAAAGCATAACAATTATGTAGCATTAATGCTTTGCGACCAATAGCCTATACCTTTTTAATGGTTGGCATAGGCCTTACGCCGTAATTCAAATTATTTTATACCAACAATAAATCAATCAAAGCACATCAATCTACTGATAAAAATTAACACTACTATCATTTTATTTTTAGAGTAACTAAAAATAAAACTTTAGCTTTTCTAAAAAACCATCATTTTTGTGACATGATACGATTTTCTCTGGAAAAAAGGCGCTATTACAGTCACGCCAGTTGATCCCTAAATTTAATATGCATATTATTATCGCCACCCCCATTAAACCCATAAAATAACATCATGACTATTTATTTAATTAACAGCACGCACACTTACAATGATAAGACCAATGAGCTAAAAAACATAAAAACGGGAAAGATGATAAAAATTGCCGCAATGCGTATAAAGTGTCTGGAATATATGCTGAATCACGCACAACAAGAGATTATTTATAAAAAACAGCTCACTAATGAACTTTGGGGGGAAAGAAGTCAATTTATCAGCGACGCCAATCTGACCCAGATTTTATATCTACTGCGGCGCGACCTTAAAGGCTTTGGCCTGAGCCAGTTTTTTTCCACGGTGCCCCGAACTGGTATTAAAGTTGATGCTAACATTATTATCAGCAATGAAAATAAAAACCATCCCTCTTCTTTAAAAAAAGAAGGGTATAAATATATGGCATTACTTTTCGCTTTACTGACCATGGTCATAACGGTTATTTATTTAATACAATAATTTGATATTAAACCGACAAATCGCATAAGGATGTGCTTCCTTCAACCAAAGCGTCAGGCTGCTTTTCCTGGCTAAAAAGAAAGGTCGACTGAAATGTTGATATCAGTTTTTTGGCATTTTTATAATGGATGCTGTTTGTAGCCAGATAAGCATAAACGGGTAACGTACGAAAAATTATTTCATCAGGCATACGTAGTATTTTTATATTATAACGCCGTACATCTCTAAAATAAGTAGCAATCTTTCCTGGCAAAATCGCAACCATATCGCTTTTCTCAACAACACCGATAACTCCAAATAGTGAATCACTATAATAACCTATTTCCCTGCGCCCCGCATAAGGCGTACTGCTCTTGAATAAATCAATGCTATCAGCGGTGAAAGAAGAGAACATATCTGAATGATAGACAGCATGTCTGGCAGCATAAAAATTATATAAAGAAATTTTTTCAAGCCCAACCAATGGACTTTTTTCACCACAAACACAAACAAAATCAGATAAATTATCAATAAGATAACTTTCGATCATCTCACTCTTAATATCCAGAATTCCCATGATGACATCCGCATAACTATGCGTCAGCATGGAGGCTGGCGAGTATTCCCCTGTTTTTTTAATCGCATAGTGTTTAATAATATATCGATTCACCAACATCATATCCAGCAACGCCGGAAAATAGTAATTTTCAGTGATATCACTCCCCAGAACAATGAGTTCATTACTCTCCTGAGCATCTGTTTTATCGCAAAGTGTGTTTTCTATAGATTCAATTGCCTGGCGAAATACCTGGTGGAGCGATTTACCTTTGCTGGACGGGACTAATCCTTTGCGGGTTCTGATAAATAACTCTTCGCCATAAAGATTTTGTAAGCGAAGAAGAGCCTGAGAGATCGCCGCAGGCGTGACATCCAGTTTCCTCGCCGCCCTGGTTGCATTTCCTTCAGTAATAACCGTATCGAATACTTTGATCAGATTGTAGTCAATTTTTTTAGCATTTTTTATTGGCCGCATATAGGTTATCCTGGCTGGTATAATCTGGCACCATCATTTAAAGCGCAGATTAACCTTGCACCACACTTATTTCAATAAGTAAATCATTTCCTCTACCTGTTTGTTATTAAATTATAGTTTTATTGATATCATTTCAGCCTGTATGAAATAAAAACACATGATACTATTTTATAAAAAACATCAAAAACATCTGGCACACTTTATAAAAAAGTAAAAAAGCATAATGTTATCCTGTTTAATCACAAATGATTCTCTTATTTCTTTGAGATTCTCTACGCTTATCCGTGCTGATGCAAGAAGTACTTTACCGCCAGTGAACACACTGACAGTGTGAAACTTACCTTATGAATATCAAAATGGAGTGAATTCATGAGACAATACTCTATTAATAACGAATTTATTTATAATGAGTCGTTAAGAGAAATAATATCATTACATGATAAAAAAGTGCTAAAGATGACTTTAATGCGTGCGCGCTGCTTAAGCTATCTTATTGAAAACGCCTACAGGAAGTTGATTACGCGAGAAATGATTTCACACGCAGTTTGGGGAGAGCGAAGTCAATTTGTTAGCGATGCTAATTTGACGCAACTTCTTTATCTGCTGCGACGAGATTTACAACAAATCGGGCTTTTCGAACTGTTCGTTACGCTCCCCAGGCAGGGAATAAAAATCGATGAAAGATTTATCATTGACGCTGCTGACATACCGCCACAAGCTATTCAACATCATACTCACCGATGTAATAAAATTATATCTATTGGTATTCCCACTCTTTTTTTATTGATCGTACTTTTCTTTTTAGCGCCGTTTATCTGAAGATAAAGTCTGTAGACCGTGTCCCGGGAAGGTGAGAACATTTTTCATAATATCCTCACACGACACTGACGGGACACCATCTGCGGTCTGCTACGCGGTTCAGTCATAGACAATGCGTAGCACTGTTAATTGCTTATCTTCATCCAAATAATCTCGTTTTACCGTTGCATGAGGAGACGATATCGGCGTGATAATATTCTCGACAATAATATAACGTTCAACTCCCTGTTTATTATGGCATTGAATTTCTAAGGTTCCCACGTCATTCCAGCAACCTGCCTCAACAACCGATCCCATAAAATGAATCTGAGCGGTCGGTTTCGCTGTCCCTTCATGAACGATAAAGGAAAGTAAAATCACCGGTATGACGCAACGCATAGACTTCATTTTACTTTCACTCCTGTGCGTTCTCCTCTGAGCGAATATCACCCCTTCGCTTTCTGAATTGCCATTTGCAACATATCCTGAGTCGTGCTTCCCGGGATCACGGTCACCCGTTTTACATCACCGTTTTGCGTCTGAGGCATGACGACAAAAGCAGGCGTGCCGCTAAAATCCATATGCTGCGCCAGTGCCTGGTTAGTGAGGAGCGCATCATGTACTGCACCGCTGCTTTGCGCTTCTTTTACGGCGGCCAACTGCGTCGGCGTTAGATAATGTTGCGCCAGGGTATAGACATCGTGTTCCGTTAACGCGCCTTCCACCTTCCCTGTGGCATAAAGCGCATTATGCCAGTCGAGATATTTCGCCCCGCCCTGGGTAAGCCATACCTGTTCGCCGACTCTGGCCGCCAGTCCGGATACCGGCCAGCGGGAGGAAAAAATAGGAAACTCTTTAAAAATAAACCGGGTATCCGGGTTCGCCTTAATCAGGTTTTCGACCACAGGCGCCATTTTGCTACACCACGAGCACTGGTAATCAAAGAACATCACCACCGCCGCTTTTGCCTCGTTGGGCCCAACGGAAGGACTGCTGCTACTGAGCAACTCAGCACGATACTGTAATGCCAGTTGAACATATGCCTGTTGTTGCGCAATCTGCTGACGCTGATGCAATGTCTCGCTGGCGGCGACCAAAAATTCCGGATGTTCGGCCAAATACGTTGCCACCACCTCTCCCACTTTATCCGGATGACTGACGATGTAGGCTTCCGCCGTCGGACCAATTTGCGACGTCGGGGCAGAATCGGCGGCGATTGCCGAGGCGGATACGGCAACGCCTGCCAACGTCAACATCGCCAGTCGGGAAAGTTTTAACGCGTGATAATACATAATAAAAGTCTCGTTCGATAAGATCGGAAAGCCTCCCGCTATCGGGAGACGCCTGAAAAATAGGTTAATGAATACGCGTCAGATCCACGGTTTGCGCTGGCATTACCCGCCCATAGTCATTAATACTTTGCCAGCGCACAGTGCAGCGAACCGTGTGCCGGCACCAGTCCGTTTGACGCGTTGCAAAGGGAGCCACGACCCCGGCGTTGTCCTGGGCGCGCTTGTTAGCGCGTAATAAAAAGAGCGTAACGTAATAGGGTGTCGGATTGCGTACCGTCGCGCCATCAGGGGTAAGCGACCAGCTCAGATGCCGGTAGGCCTGCTGCGGATTGCCGGCGAGTCCCTCAGGGCGATAGAGCAATTTTAAAGCCGAACGAAACGCCATTTGTACACGGTTCGCTTCCGGTTTACCGGAGGGAATAGCGGCGATACTCAAGGTAAACAGACTTTCCCTGTCGGCGGGTAGCGGTTCGCCGGTATAAACCACCCGCAGCGTGTTTTCCTGGCGCGCTGAAAGCATAAATAATGGCGGCGTGACCACGAAGGGCGTGATATTCCCTTCGTTTTTGGTTCCGGGCCAGCGGCCGCCAGGTAAAATATGCGTATCAATTAACCAGGACGCTTCTGAATGGTTACTTACCGGTACGCTTAATGCCGGGGCGTCCGCATGATAGATAAAGCGAGTACCGCCAATCACCACGCCAGCCTGCGCCCATGATATGGGAAGCAAGCACCAATATATTGCGCAGCGTAAAAAGAACTTATTCATAGGCAAGAATGAAGGTTGCGGAGGCATTGGCATCCCCGGGCGTTACCGTGCCGCCATCGGCAAGATAACGCGCGTAAAATTGCAGATGCGCCGACGCCTGGCCCGGACTGAGCGTCACTACATCACTCTCCTGCCCCAGTGGGATTAAGGTTTTATTTTGATCATAAAGCGCAATCCCAATGCCTGAAGCGTCGCTTTCCCCTGCGGTAAGCGCCAATAAATCCGTATTACGGCTGTCCCCCGCACCGCTAAAACTGACCGTTACGCCGCTGGCAGTGCTGCCGCAGTTTTGTAAATCGATAGCAAAAGGTTGCCATGCGGAACCGTCGCCTGCGCGATAAAACTGCCGTTGAGAAACCGCGCCCATCGCCACGTTAATATTTTCCGAGTCTGGAGAGAGCGAACACGTATTGTCCGTGATGGTTCCGGAGACATAGACCCGGCCATCATGCGCCTGGACGCCGGATGCCGCCAGCAGCATCCCGATGCCGTACAGGATATCGTTACGCATAATTACGATGGCTCCTCATTCATACTGCATATCGAAATACATGACCGCCGTCGCGTTCCCGGACGTGACCGTAGGCCGGGTCGATTTATAGCGAATATAAAAAGACAGCGTGTTGCGTCCGGCTTTCAACGGATAGACCACTGAGTCGGCATTATTGATACTGATGGTATCCTGATCATCATTCAGAATTTCCACCCCAACCCCGCTTGCTAACATGTTTCCGCTTCCCATCCCGGTATCGGTTATCGCCAGTAGCGCGGGATTGTCCGGATCGGGTTCGCCGGTAAACCAGATCTTCGCCCCGGCAATTCCTCGGGAACAATTTTTGAGGTTGATATTAAAGGGCTTAAATTTTGTCGTTGTTCCCGTCGAAGGAAAATCGCCGACCGCAAACTGCCCTAAATCAATACTTTGACTGAGACTGGAAATATCTATGTCGCAGGTTTGCGCCACAATAGTGCCGGTAAATTCGAGGTTGTAAGCGAGGTCGTCAGCGCTGGCATTGATTTGTGGACACAGCATCAGTCCCATGGCAAAAAGAGCGCAGTGTGATCTGTTCATTTAGTCAAAGTCCACTCGCAGGCTGGCCAGCGCGGTAAACGCCCCTTCCGCTGGCGTTTCGCCTGTTGTACTCACCGGGTAGGCTTGCAATGTGATGTTAGCGCGTCCGGCGCTATCGGTGATAAAAGGAGCGACGCTCTGTGCATCATTGGGGATAAGCGCGTTTCCTTCATCGGTTTCGACCACTACGCCGACATCCGCATTATCCGAAGCGATAGCCTGGGGAACGTGGCTATCCGGCGTAGCGATAAGACGCATCGTTAAATTGACCTGCGAATCCAGACCGCTGCACTTTACCGGTACGCTGAATTTTTTCGCTCGTACCCCCTCCGGCTTTTGGCCTGCATGGTTGAAATTGCCACTGTACAATGCGCCGAAATTCACCAGAATCGTTTGTCCGGCGTTGATTTCGCAGCTTTGCGGTACGGTCACCGTTCCACTATAAAGAATGCTGTACACGACATCTGTCAGCGGATCGCCTGCGGCGGTCATGACATAAACATTGAACATAGTCTTAGGACTAATATTCACCGTGCCGACGAACGGTTTAACAATTTTGAGCTGAAACTCCAGATTTGAGTCACGAACGTAAAACGGTTGACCCGCTTTCACATTTTCATCATATCCCATCAGGACATTGTTCATTGGCGGATAGATATCGCCCGCCGAAGAATCCTCAATTCGCATTCCGCCTTCAAGATAGTCCGGGTCCAGCTTTAAATATTTCCAGTTACCGCTCGTTTCTACGATCGGATATGGCGACACATAGGAGCGATAAGTCTGGCTATTGGTCGCCGCGCCGGCGGGACACACCGCCTGTACATTAACTTCCTGGCTTTTTTCCAGTTGAACCGTCTTTCCCACCTGGTTTTGTTCTGCCGTCAGAGTGGTCGTTAAATCGTAATTAATACTGGAAGGTACACCGTTAACGTTTTTACACACGTCTGCGAATGCGTACTGCGATACGACACTTCCCACCAGCAGAGCAAATAAAAGAGGTATTTTCATTTAATGACACTCCGCATGTTGTCGGCTCAGAATCTGACGGGAGGAAGAGAGATGATAGGACGCGACGCACTGTTGATCCGGCAGGTTCCCCCAGCGAACGTGCAGAACGCCTTGCGCTGACAACCCGGAAAGATAGACCTCCCCGGCCTCGTCAACAATCGCCTCCGCATGACGCTCATTCACCGTCACCGTTGCGCCAAAGGGGACAGGCTTACCGTTATGATTCAGCGTTACCAGGGCACGCGCGCCGACTCGCGCTTTAAAGCGGGCCAGAACCAGCGCGCCCTCGGTCGGCACAACGCGAGTCACCGCGTCATCAATATCGACATCATCAGCCATCGCGTTAACGTCCAGCGCCATACGGTTTTGGCGATATGTCGTCGCATACGGCACCACCGCATAGCCACGCGCGTCCGTATGAATACCCGGCTGGTCGACAACGCCGACGTTGGCTGCGCCCGGCGCGGCAATCAAAATATTGGTATTGCCCAGCGGCTGGCTTAGCGTCACCCCATGCGCGTGCGCCACCAGGCCGCCGCTCAGGCCATAATTCACCTGCTGGTAATCGCCGTTATCGCTAACGTTATAGCCAATGTTGGCGTTGCCTTTCGCCCCATCGTATTCCAGGCTGGCGGAGCCGCTTTCGCCAATACCGTGATTCTGATAACCTTGTTGTATGTTGTAACTAAGATTGTTTTCGTCCAGCAGTGTGCCGCTAAGGCCCGCATTCTGCGTAACGTTATGCTGTTTATCCGTACTGGTGCTAAAGGTAGCGTAAACATTGTGATGGCGCGTGACCTCATCGTCGTGTTGTAGCCATTGACTTAGCGGCACCGAGATATTCAGCGCGAAAATTTGATCGCGCTCCGCATCGCCTGCGGATTTGTTATTGTTATAAGAAACACTCCATGCAATACCCGCCAGCGTATCGCTGTATCCCACCTGCAACAAAGAATCCTTTTCATCAGTGTGCCAGTAACTTTGCTGACTGCCGGTAATAAAAAGCGATCCCAACCCGCCTAGCTGTTGATTGATATCGAGTTGTACTTTCCCCCTCCTGGTATAATAAAGATTGTAATAATCCGCCCATTCCGGCCTGCTTTTATCGCTGTCAGTCCGACTGTCATCGTCATAGCCGCTCATCCGTTTCCACGTGGTATCATCCAGCGTATAAAAGCCCGAGGTTGAATAGCGATAGCCCATAAGCTGTAAATTGGTTCCTGACTGTGCAAGCGATTTGGCATACAGGAAACGCAGCGATTGCCCCTGGTAGGTGTTATTATCCGCCAGCGTACTGGTAGCCTGGGTGACATCCAGCGACACCGCGCCCCAGTCGCCCAGATTTGCGCCGCTGCCGATCGCCAGCGCGTGATAATGACTGGAAAGTTGTGTTCCGCCATACAGCGTAAAACCATGCGGTAACCCCCATATCAAGGTCGCCTGACTGAATTTCACCTTCTCTTTTTGACTACTATCGCTGCGATACTCCGCCACCGTCGCCGCATACTTCAGCCGCCCTTCTCGTTGTAGAATCGGCACGGCGGAATAGGGCACGTTATAGCGATTAATAGAACCGTCAGACTCTTTGACTTCCACAGTCAAATCGCCGCTGGCGGCGGTGGGATAGAGATCATTAATAGTAAATGCCCCGGGCGGCACATAGCGCTGATTGATGATGTAGCCGTTTTGCCGAATGGTCACTTGCGCGTTGCTTCTGGCAATGCCGTGAATGGTCGGCGCGAAGCCTTTCATGCTGTCTGGCAACATATTGTCGTCAGACGCCAGTTGTAGACCGCGAAAAGGAAGGCTGTCGAATAATGCGGAGGGGGTATAACTATCGCCTGCCGTCAGTTCTCCCTGCAAAAAGACCACATCACGTTCCAGATAAGTACTGATGTGCTGCCAGTCGCTGTCGCTATTCTGATCGCCGCTATTCGCGTTCCATGTGGAGTAGTCGCGTAACCGCCAGGCCCCCAGATTAAGGCCGCTATTCAATCCAAGAAAATAGCTGTTCTCCGCACTGCCGCCTGGGCTCCGATCCTGACTATTCGCGCCGGTAAAGGTGTAATTCAATAGCAACGCGTTAATACCTTCATCCCAGTATTGCGGTGGGATATAGCCTCTGGCGCTGGCAACCATCGCCGCCTGCGGGATGCTAATGTCGAGACGTTGCTGCGCAAAATCAAAGCGGGGCCGGGCGGCCGGTATCGCACTGGCGAGATCCGGGCAACTTCCCGCCGCCGCCTTCGCCAACAGTGGAAACGCCCCGGTGTTTACCCCCATATTTTTAAGCATTTCAGGCGTCAGGCAGGCGCGTAATCCGCTGTCATCGGTGGGCGCGCTTTTTCCCGTCGTTTTCACCGCCTGGAAGGCTATGTCTCTGGTCGCGAGAAACGTATTGTTCAGGTAAACGTCAACGCGATACATTCCCGCCGCCTGGGCATTACGGGAAAAGGTCGATAAGTCGGCCACCGCAGACGGGTCGTCAGACAGAAATGCCGGGTTGAAATAGTTTTCCGCCCACCCCGGCGCAGGCGCCAGTGCGATAGCCAACGCCAGCGGGGTTAATACGGGTTTAGCTACGCTGGAGTAATATCGCGTCATGAAAAGCTGATTACGCATAACATCATGAAGCTGGACAAACGCGTGCTGGCGTCGTTGCGCCAAAATCGTTTACCGTGCGCAAAGATACCTGGCCGGGCGTCGCCGGGAGAGTGATCGCGCCTTTCGGCGGTACCATAGTATTCGGCAGCTTTTTCCCCGCGCTGTACAGTTCAACCATCGAAACGTAGTACGGCGAAGGGTTAGTAATCGTTAGCTGGCCGCGTTCGTTACGGCAGCGAAGCGTCGACGGGGCATGAGCTGGCGCCTCCGCCAGATTTTTCGGGCGAATAAATAGCTTAATCACGCTTTGCGTCGCAATTTGCAGGGAGTTGCCGGTCAGCTTATTTTTATCGACAGAGGGTATCGCTTTACTGTTTAAATAAAATACGCTTTCGCGATCGGTCGGTAATGACGGCCCGACATACATAATACGTAATATATTTTCTTTTTTAGGCTGGATCACAAAGAGAGGCGGCGTGATGATAAAATCCGTCGAGCGTGAACCATCGGCATTGGCGACCCATGACTGAATTAAAAAAACATTGCTGGCAGAAGAATTAATAATCGGCAAGGAGGTTTGCTTACTTCCCAGCGGATAAATCACTCTGGTCGCGCCCAGCGCAATGCCTCCCGCCTGCGCGGCAAACGACAGGCCGGCCGCCGACAGCAGTAGCAATAATCGAAGGAAAATCGGTACGTTTTTTTTCATCTGCGTAATATCCTGATGCCGTCGGTTTGTTACGCGCAGTGACGCGCGTAACGCCCCTTTCTCGCCTCCCAACAGACGAGAAAAAAATCCCGATAAGGAATCAGGAATAAACCATGCTAAATGTCGCCGTCGCACTAACATTACCGGCAGTCGCCGTACCGGTAGCGATATAATCCACGCTAAGCGGAATAACGTTTTCGCCATCGTTCAAGGTAACAGTACTGGACGATTCACCGATATTCAGCGCCTGGCCATCTGGTCCATAAAGTTGTAATGCCACATTCGTCGCCGAACCTGCCCCAGCGGTATTCGCCAGTGAACCCGGCTGGTTTGCGTCCTGCTGGCCATTAAAAATCACCGCCGCATTCTGGCTGGTCTGAGTATCGCAGTCTTCCAGTTTAATGGTGAAATCTTCTTTTTGATTCGCCACCATACCGGCCTCGGTTAATTTACTGGCGCGAACCTGGCCTAATGTCACGGTCTGATCGACAGAGTCAGCGGAAACAGAACAGGCGGCGTCAACGACCTGTCCGACAAAATTTACCGTACCGCCAGTGACGGTTGTAGTATCCGCTTGCGCGGTGGACAACATTCCGCCAAAGGCAATCGCAGAGACCATTAATGCTAGTACAGGCTTTTTCATTCAAGCTCCTTTTAAATATAAAAATGAGGGTAATCAGATTTTTTAACGCAACGGCTGCTGATATTTCTTCACAGCAATATCACGACTTTTTCTTATGCGAAAAAAAGTGTCTTCTTGTTCTGATATAAATGTCAGAAGCAATAAAACAGCCACTCAACGTCGTGAGTTAATCTTTACGTTATAATGAGATAACGATGTTATTAATTATTAGCAAGCCAACGGCAAGTTGCAATCATCGACATTTGGTTTTATAGGACTAAGCATAACTTATTGTTTTATATTAACTTTACACCAGTCGTTCGGCCTATCTCCTTTAGCCATATTGACTTTTAAAAATAGCCTTCATAACAACCTTCAATAAAACATTCTATTAACGATAACAGGCAAATTCAGTCGAGATATGTAAATATATCGTTGCATATAGTACATTAATACGCCACTGGCAGTTTTCCGAGCGCCGTCAGCCGCCCATTATCAATATGGATATACCCGCCTTTTTTTAGTTCAGACAGAATCTTCATGGTCCGACTGCGCGATATCCCGGTACGTCGTTGAATAAAATTCAACACGATAATGCTTTCCCGGTAGGCCTGTGGATAAGCCCAGATTTCAGTCAGCAGCGCCCGAACTTTCAGATAAGAATCGACGCCGACTAATTCACGATCGCGCGCGCTCATCACCATCAGACGGTAAGCCAGACAACGGGCCACGTCGTGCCATAAATCGCATTCATCGGCGATTTTTATAAAATCCGGCAGGCGAACAAATCTACCGGTACAAACCGTTTCTGCGAGCAAAAAGTGTTCCGGTCGCGCGGGGACATTATAGGTAGCGCCATAGCTGTCAACCATACCCACGACCGATGGCGCAAACGATGAAGATATATGGAGTCGTTTGTCATTATGACAGAAAGAAACAACGCCAGACTCCAGTAATACAATGTAGTGTTCATCATTTGCCTGTAAATAAAACTCATCGCCGATACCCAGCGTAAACGGTTGACCAAATGGCAACAATGCCGAAAATAAGGCATCAATCGCCGCGTGAGGTTTAGCCTGCTGAGAAAAAAGAAAAGAGTGTAATGAATTCTCATTATTATCTTTAGCAAAAGCGTCGTTCATCATTTTTTCATTAACGGTTATCTACTCAATGTAGCGCCACAGTATAACCTCTCAAAAAGTACTTAAATTAATAATAAATAACATCGCTATGCAGTATTTCTGTATTCACAAGGCACTAATACGCAATATTTTTAAGATTAAGACAATTCTTAATACAAAATGATTACAGAAAATTAATAACGAATTACGCATAAAGAATGGGAGGTCAGGGGGCGCAAGAAAAGAGATTCGAAAGAGCGCGCCTTCGAATCTCAAACTAATAGTCCAGATTAATGCAAATAAGCAGTGATATTATCTGAAATAGCGTGGAGCAGCATAATACTCTACCATTTTATCCGCTAGCCAGCCGCCGTCTTCACCGTTAGAATGGATTGTCGTAATACTGATAGTAGAACCACCGCCCCATAAGATCGAAAAGACGTTAAAGTCCGGTAGGTTCAGCGCCTGCATCTGGCTCCAGTCATACCCTTTATCTTTACGTAAAAAGTCGCCGACGGTCGGGACGCCGTAAGTCGCGCTATTTAAGGCCGTATTGAGTAGCTGCAAAGAGAGCGTGTCAGGATCGCTGCCAATGCGGGCGTCACCCATAAAAAAGGTTCCGCCGGATGCAAAGTGCGCAGCGCTGATTTTACTGACGCCCTCTTCTACTGTAGGCATATGGCCGCCTGGGATTTGCCACAGCATGGCGGGCGTCAGCAGCGCTTTCGTCACCTGTTTGACCATCGCCAGGTAATTAAGCCAGCATGTCGCATTCCAGCCATAGTGGGCAAGCGCATCAGGACTGAAACAGTCACGCTCAAATTTATCAAACGCAATAAAGTCCGGCGCATATTCTCCGCTATAAACGCCCAGTTCATGAATAAATTCGGCGATCGCCAGCCCTTCAGCTACCGGATCAGCTGTATCGCGCAGCACCCAGTCCGCCGTTCCTGTCGCCCAGACATTCGTCTGCCAGCCAAAAGCCACGTCCGGGGCAAACTGACGAACAAGATAGTTCACCGCCTGAATATAGCCGTAGAGATCGTCGCTAAACGTCGGCAACGAAGGCGCGATAAAGCCAGCCATCGCCGGTAATGCTTGTATCGCCGCCGCCAGTTGGGCATTCACCGGCACACTGTTTTTTTGCCGTACTACGGTATAGCCATACGGTCCTTGCTGTAGCGCCCCCAGAAAATCCGGGTTAAGCACAAAGGTAGCCGGGACAGGATGCGTCTCATCTTTGTATGACTGCGCCGCCAGACACTGGGTAATAAAGTTACCAAAATGGTTACGTAGCTTTTGCGCATCCTGTAAATCCGCCAGGGCGCTACCGCCGCTGGCATTCGCGGTATAAATGACCATTACCGGCATGACGCTACGCCCGGCTTCTTTTTCTATCTGGCGCACCAGCGCAACGGTTTTATGGATCGGTAACGTCGCGTAATCCAGAAAACCATCCCCGTTCACGTCAACCTCCGCGGCCGGAACCGGATCGCCGCCGCCGTCAAAACCATCGTATTTAAACAACGCGCTAAACGGTATATCGCGATAAAGAGAAACCGTCTCTGGCGCGTTAACCGTCACGCCGCCATGAGCAAGGTAATCAGGCCAACCTTTTACCTGTAGCGTCACGCCGGGCAGAAACTCCAGCGCCACATGGTTGACCTTTTGCAATAACCGTAGCGGCCCGGCCTGTTCACAACGCCACGGCACGCTGTCGATGAAAATATCGTCCGTCTGAACATCATACAGCCCGGGCGCAAAGCGTAATGCCAACGTCTGCCGATCGCTGCCGCTCTCCAGCATTAATGAGTATTGATATTTACCGCTGCTGAACAGATAACGCTGCGGCGCGACGCTATCAGGCAGGCCCAGTAGAGTGGCATCCACCGTCACGAAACTCGCCGTGTCGATCGCTGCCTGCTGGTAAGCGACAGCAACCTCGGCAACCTGCGCCGCGGCAGGGATAAAACCCGTAAGCTGTATGGGTGCCGATATAAAGCGGTTATTAATCATCGCAGGCTGCAGATTGACCGTATAATGATGCCCCGCCAGTAGCCGGGTGATTAACTGCGGTTGGTTGGCGATAAGCGTGACGGTACGCTCATCCGCTTGCGTAGCATCGGCGATCTCAACGGTCAATTTCGCATTACCAAGCGCAGGGGCGTCAATCATCAGACGCGCGCTGGCATAACGGACAATCGGCAGACAGGATACCTGGACCTGCGCGGCGGCATCGCCGGTTTGCAGCGTAACGGTAAAAGAGGACTCGACTGGCGCGATTTGCATCTCATCATTCGCCAGTACCGGTACGGTAAGCCGATACGTTCCTGCGCTAAGATCGCCTATTGTCAGCACCTCTCCCCACTCACCGACAAAGCGCCGGGTTTCGCCGGCAGGAAACAGCAGCTCAATCGCCGGTTTAAGCGCCACGGTCTGCGTCATGGCAGGAAAATGAACGCAAATTTTTCCCTGACGGGCAGGGTCATGGGCCAACGTCGCGCTCAAATCGCTGATGGCAACTGGCATCTGCGTGGCGGCCAGATAGCACTGTAATTCGGCGGTATCTCCCGCCGCCAGCATCAGCGCGCCGTCATGATTAATGGTGATGGTATTCTTCTCGATGGGCCATCCCCCATCGCTGGCCAGCGTCACGGCCTGATTCCCCAGCATTGTTCCCTGAAACGGACTGTAGGGGTCGGGGTGCGCGCTGGCCGTAAAATTCAGTTGAAGCTGATTGAGATCTACCGCCTGGGCGTAGAGGTTGGTCAGCGTAAAGGTGACGCGTTGATACCAACTCGCGGTATTCAACTCGCTAACGTTAAGCGTAAGGCCGCGTTCCTGAAGGTTGTTATCCTTTTCCGGCGCATCGGGTTCGGCGGGGTGTTCATCTGCGGCGGGTATCGCTGGCGTCTCCTCATCGGATAAGGTTTCAGACTCTGTGTCTTCGGATGACGATGACGCCAGCATCAAGGTGATGGTGGACATTTTTACCGGCACCTGTGTCGCCGCGAGGCTGAAAGAGAGCGTCCCGCGTTCGCCCGGCTGAAGAAGTAATGCATCGCTGTTATTAATGATGATGTTGTTAGTTTCCAGCGTGCCATACGAACTATCGTTCAACGTAAGCGGCAGGTTCCCTTTGAGCGTACCGCCGCTATTTCCCCATGGATCGATGTGCCCGGAGGCCGTGAACGATATTGCGGCATGGTTCATATCGACCGCATTACCGCTCTCATTAATAAAGGTTAAGGTGATTTTTTGATACCAGCTGTTGACGTCAAATGCGCTGGCATGGATGGAAATGGTCATGGTCTACTCTTCCTCTGTCCCTGGTGGAGAAAAGCCCCGGTAAACCGGGGCTTGAATCATGAAGCCCAATACATCGTGCTTAATGCCGTGTATTAGTAAGCGCCAAGATCGGTCCATGCACCGCCGACACCGCAGTTCAGGTCAGGCTGGTTGCCCATAGACCACCATTTCACCTGATAGTTATGGCCTTTCCAGCTAACGATTTCGAAAGAACCCCAGTTTGCGCCATAAACGGTCAAAGCATCCCACTGTGCGTAAGGTGACGTTTTGTCATCTGCTGGCGTATCATCCTCAGCTGGCGTGGTATCTTCTTCCTCGTCCGGTACAGGAACGATAATCTCTTCTTCCTCTTCCGGTTCCGGTTGAACCTGAGATAGCGCAGGCACAGCCGTCAGAACAAAGCGCTGTTGAGAGGACGGTTCGTTGTAGCAGTCGCGTACAAACAGGGTGAACTGAAAGGCTGTTTTTTCGCTAACTTCCGGTACCACAACCTCAATGATTTCTGCCGTTTTGTCTGCCACAGCGATTTGAGAAGGCACGCCCCAGCTAAAGGACAACTCATCACTATCTTCATCAGAAGAACCTGCGCCAGACAGCTGTACCGTAGATCCGCCTACGACCAGCAGTTCAATCGCCGCTTTCGGCGCGTGGTTGACTTTCTGCGCGTCGTCGCTATCGCCCTGTTCTTCACCATTTTCTACATTGATACCTTCGAAGTAGAACGGTTCCATATCGATAACTTCAGATTCGATTTCATAACCCAGACCTTCACGCACGGCGTTAACCAGCACGCCGTTGTCCTGATCGATAGTCCAGGTAAACACGCCGCCCAGGCCCAGTTTCGCTGCATATTCGCCTTTTGCTTTGACAGTACGCGGCGTATCCAGGGATAAAAACAGTTTGGATTCCGGGCTATACAGGTAGTCAGCGTCAGCGACCTGGTCGGTGTAAACGTTGAAACCGTTACGACCTTTCTGGTTTTCCAGATCCAGGTAGCTATAAATGACGTCATACCATTCGCTGGTGCCGGATTCGAAAGAACCTGTAGTGTCACCTGTTCCCGGGTTATAAGAACCTTTCAGCGGCGACAGGGATTCAATTTCTGCCTGACGAGCGTTACGGGTATAGCCAGCATAACCGATGTTGATACGGTCAGCGGAGAAACCTTCCGCCAGCAGGTGATCAACGATGGTTTCGACAGCCCAGCCGCCCTCTTCCAGCGCTTTGCGGTTGGTATGGTGGCCCAGCGTTTCCGCCCACGGCGTACCGAAGAAATCATAGGTCATCAGGTTGATGCCATACAGGCCGGCAGCCAGCAGATCTTTTACTTTAGCGTGATCAAAAATCGTGGTCACCGCGGAAGCAGCGATAGAGATCTTCACATTGCTCAGACCAGCGGAATCCAGCTGTTTGCGCAGTTCGGCAATCAGCAGCGCGTAGTTAGCGCCATCTTCCGGACCAAACGGGTTGCCCGCCCCTTCATCGTTCGGGTATTCCCAGTCAATATCCACTTCGCTGAACATCGGGAACTGTTTGAACAGTTTCACCACGCCTTTGGCGAAGATTTTACGAGAAGAGTCAGAAGCGGCGGTTTCGTGGAACCCGTTACTCATGCTCCAGCCGCCGATACTCATGGAGAGCGCCAGCGTGTGACCTGCGGCTTTCGCTTTTGCCTGCATATCACGCAGTGCGCCCAGCATACCTTTGGCGTTAGCCTGGGTCACGGTTTTCGGATCAACATCCCAGCCGCTGGTTTCAAAACCCAGGTTGATATAAGACTGGAAATCACCCCACGGATCGAGGAAAGTCGGCTCATATTTCACTTTGCCGCACTGTGCTGCCGCTTCTGCTACGACATCGCGGTTTTCTTTATCAATTTTTCTGAAACCGGTGATGCCAACAAAGCCGAAAATCAGTTTGTCATAAGCCGTCGGTGAAACGTTGGTTAAATCATAACCACGGCCCGGTTGGGACATATTGCCTTGCAGACGGCTGTCATACTGTGACCAGTCGGTGTAATAACCGAATACCTTCGGTTTAGTCGTGGAATTTTTATATTTATTGTATACCGGTTTCGCAACACGAGCGGAAGTATAGCTTATTTTATCATCGCTTGTTGCAGGGTCAAAACCATTCGCTGCATGAGTAGTTTCAGTAATTGTATCGCCTTGAATCAGTTTGCTTGTAGCCATTTTCAAATTTCCTTTTACGTTTCAAAATTGTCGCAGCTCGTTCTGCGGGGTCCATAATCGTTACAGGCATAAAAAATAGCTAATCACAAAACATCATCTTTTTAGATGATATAAAAATCATAAAAATGAGGTTAACAACACCGTCTGTCGAAGAGAAAACAACACCTCTCAGCGCCCGCTTAGTCCGTTATGGTGAGAATATAGTAAATATCATTTATCATGTAATTAAATATCATTTAATTACAATGAAATAATGTGATTACACTCGCTATAGACAATGACAATACAATAAAACCAGTGACATTTATTGGATTAAGACATTTCTCATACAATATAGTCACCACAGACAACCAGGATGTACATTTCTAAAGGAAGACGTTATGAAAACTTATATCATTAATAGCAACTGCATTTACAATGAAGGTAAATATGAACTGAGGACGGTCTCAAATTCACAGGTTATTAAAATGACTGCGATGAGAGCCAAATGTCTCAGTTTCATCATCGAGAATGCTCATCTGGAGATTATCGAGCGACAAAAAATAACCACCGCGTTATGGGGAAGTCGAAGCCACTATGTTAATGATGCAAATCTAACGCAGATTCTCTATTTAATCAGACGTGACCTTAAAGCGCTTGGTATTAACGATCTTTTTATTACCATTCCAAGACAAGGCCTCAAAGTTAATAGTGATATCGCCATTATCGCGACGGATAGCGAAACAAAGGGAAGAAAAAAACAGATTGTACGGCAAACCATCGCTGCCCTGACGACCGTATTTTCAGTAACGTTAGGTTCTCTCATGTATCTGCATATTCACTAAGCGAAGGAAAGGGAAGATGAATCCAATTATAGATGGAATTATTGCGCTTGAAGGCGGTTACGTATTTAACCCTAAAGATAAAGGCGGCGCCACCCATTGGGGCATTACCGAAGCCACGGCGCGAGCGCATGGCTATGCTGGCGATATGCGGGATCTGACCCGCGCTGAAGCCTACGCGATTCTCGAAGAGGATTACTGGATAAAACCAGGCTTTGATGTCATCTCGACGCTATCGTGGCCAGTCTCCTTCGAGCTGTGCGATGCGGCAGTCAACATAGGCGCTTACCACCCCAGCGCGTGGCTGCAACGCTGGTTGAACGTCTTTAATCACCAAGGTAAACGCTACCCGGATGTTCATGTGGATGGCAATATTGGTCCGCGGACGCTTGCCGCTCTCGAACATTATTTGGCCTGGCGAGGCCAGGAAGGGGAAGCCGTTTTGGTGAAAGCTCTCAATTGCAGTCAGGGCACGTACTACTTAAACGTTGCTGAGAAAAACCACAATAACGAACAATTTATTTATGGCTGGATCAAGAATAGAGTGACCTAGACCAGGCTGAAAAAAGACGCGTAAAAGGCTCACGGATGAGCCTGATACCGTGAATGATAATTAATCTGAATTATTTCCTTCGATAATTTTTTTAATCCGCCGCCCAAGAATTTTTAAGATCGGACTCGCGAAAACACCGCCTAAGCCTGCCGCCAACAGAACAATGTTGAAACTGCATTCTTTTTCGATCGCAATCGCGCTTAACAAGAAACTGGTGAAGCAGGAAATCACGATCTGCGTTAAGCAATATTTTATACTTTCATGAGAACTATTATATTCTGTCTTATCTTTGCGTAAAAGATAGCTGACAAAGCCTCCCCACGCGCCAATCGAAATAATAGTGAGTAAGATCTCTAGCTCCAATAGCACAACTTCCGTTGTCGACACATGGTTGGGAATAGACATTTTAACACTCCGAAATCATTATAAATGAATAATTAACACAAGGAGTGTAAGCGCCCTGTCAGACGGGTGAAAATCAAAGCACATCATTTAAAACCATATTAAATCAAAGCGTAAAAATGAGGTGTATTAGCGACGGAAGGAGGAAAGCGTTTGTAACATACTTACCATCTCATTAATCGTCGATATATTTCTACTATTTTTATTCCAGGATGCATAGACCTGAACTGACTTCAAAGCCAGTTCGGGCGGAGGCTGAATAAATTTAATGTCATATTTACGATGGTTTTTATAAAAAAGCGCTAATTTCAAAGGCATCAATGCAATCAATGAGGTTCGTTCGATCATGCTCATCAAACCGTTAAGCGAATCACTGCGATAGCCGACAATACGCCTGCCAGTATAGTAAAGCTCATCCTTAAATAACTCGCTATCATGATATATCACTGAAGCCCCCATCCCCGGCTGATATAACGCATGACGCGAAGAATAAAAATGATGTAGCGATAGCTGTGAGAGGGTACTCAGCATGTGTTTACTGCTACAGATACAAACAAATGATTTAAAACTATCAATAATTTGATTCTCTATGCCGGACTCCAGCAAAGGTTCGGCACCAATCAACAGATCGCCTTGCGCAGTAAACAGAAGTTCGCTGATACGCTCCCGATTCATATTTCTGACAGAGAAATGATTTATCAAAATACGGTCAAAAATATCGCTGTTATAGAGCTGAGAAAGATAATAGCTTTCAACAATATCACTGCCTAATAACGTTATCTGGAACGCTTCATCTTTTTTGCTATTACAGAGAAATGTGTCATCCACCAGTTTCATCACCTGACTGAAATTTTGGTAAATGTCGACAGCCTTAGCTGTGGGGATGAGCCCGCCTTTCCCTCTGCTAAACAGTTCTTCCGGGTAATAACTCTGCAGGCGCTTTAACGCCATAGAGACGGCAGCCGGTGTAATGCCTAGCTTTTTTGCCGCCATAGCCGCATTTCCTGACAAAATAACAGCGTCAAGAATTTTGATTAAATTATAATCAAAGCTCTTGTTGGCACCTTTCGATCCCATTCGCTGTCTGCCTCCGGAAACTAAAAAAAGCAATATAGATAATACTCAAGATAAATCAATTCACAGCATCTAAAAAAGCAATTGTTAATGTCATCACATCACGTTTTTTTAAAGAATAAGCGTATACAAAACTGCTGATTAACATCAATTTGTTTATCAGTAAAAACAAAATATCAACAAATGAGAGGATACGATGCGTTTAACAGAAGCCTGGGCGCGTACAGGCAGAAAAAAGCCCGGATAAACACCCGGGCTGAAGAAAAATACAACGGGAAAAAGATTAGCGAGTCAAATCGTCAAAGAATTTTTTCACGCCGTCAAAGAAGCTTTTTGAACGCGGGCTGTTTTTCTCTCCCGTCGGGCCGCCAAAACTTTCCTGAAGATCTTTTAGCAATTGCTTCTGTTTTTCACTCAGACCGACCGGCGTTTCAACCACCACACGGCAGAGCAAATCGCCCTGCGCGCCACCGCGTACGGACTTCACGCCTTTGCCGCGCATACGGAACAACTTGCCCGTTTGTGTTTCGCTCGGTACTTTCAGCATCACGCGACCATCTAACGTCGGCACTTCAATTTCACCGCCCAGCGCCGCCATCGCAAAGTTGATCGGCACTTCGCAATAAAGATTATTGCCTTCACGCTCGAAAATAGGGTGTTGTTTCACCTGGACCTGAACGTACAAGTCGCCTGCCGGTGCGCCATGCTCGCCCGCTTCGCCCTCGCCTGCCAGACGAATACGATCGCCGGTATCCACGCCCGCCGGGATTTTAACGGACAGAGTTTTACTCTTTTCAACACGCCCATGACCGTGGCATTTATGGCACGGATCTTTGATCAGCGTACCGCGTCCCTGACAGTGTGGGCAGGTCTGCTGTACAGCAAAGAATCCCTGGCGCATCTGTACCTGACCAGAACCATGACAGGTCGGACAGGTTTGCGGTTGCGTGCCAGCTTTCGCGCCGCTGCCGTGGCAAACGTCGCACTCCTCCAGCGTCGGAATACGGATCTCTTTGGTCACGCCACGCACCGCTTCTTCCAGGGTGAGATCCATGTTATAACGCAAATCAGCCCCACGCGCCGCACGTTGGCGACCACGCCCGCCGCCAAAGATATCGCCAAAAACGTCACCAAAGATATCACTGAAATCAGCGCCGCCATTAAAGCCGCCGCCAAATCCGCCGCCCATACCGCCTTGTTCAAACGCGGCGTGACCATACTGATCGTAGGCTGCGCGTTTTTGCGCATCGGTCAGCACTTCATAGGCTTCTTTAATCTCTTTAAATTTAGCTTCGGCCTCTTTATCACCCTGATTGCGGTCCGGATGATATTTCATGGCCAGGCGCTTATACGCCTTTTTGATTTCACGCTCTTCCGCTGTTTTGGAAACGCCTAAAATCTCGTAGTAATCTCTTTTCGCCATCTCTTTTTATCTGCCCTTAACATGCATACACGGGCGGAGAGGAAACCTCTTCGCCCGTGCCAGTAATTACCCGTTCAAAGGGCGATTATTTTTTATCTTTTACTTCTTCAAACTCAGCGTCGACAACGTCGTCATCTTTCGCGTTGTTTGCAGAAGCGTCAGCGGAGCCAGCCTGCTGCTGCGCATGTTGCTGCTGAGCGATTTCCATCAGTTTCTGGGAAACCTGCGCCAGTTCCTGCATTTTCGCTTCGATAGCGGCTTTATCTTCGCCTTTCAGGGCAGTTTCCAGCGCGCTCAGGGCAGACTCGATAGCGGTTTTGTCATCAGCCGGCAGTTTATCGCCTGCTTCTTCAACCTGCTTACGGGTGCTGTGCAGCAGATGGTCGCCCTGGTTACGGGTCTGAACCAGCTCTTCGAACTTACGGTCGGATTCAGCGTTCGCTTCTGCATCGCGAACCATTTTCTGAATTTCTTCCTCGTTCAGACCAGAAGATGCCTTGATGGTGATCTTCTGCTCTTTACCGCTATTTTTGTCTTTCGCGGAAACGTGCAGGATACCGTCAGCATCGATATCGAAGGTAACTTCGATCTGCGGCATACCGCGCGGCGCCGGGTTGATACCATCCAGGTTGAACTGACCCAGAGATTTGTTATCAGACGCACGTTTACGCTCACCCTGCAGCACATGGATGGTTACCGCAGACTGGTTGTCTTCCGCAGTAGAGAACACCTGGCTGTGCTTGGTCGGGATGGTGGTGTTTTTGGTGATAAGCGGAGTCATCACGCCACCCATCGTTTCGATACCCAGAGACAGCGGGGTAACGTCCAGCAGCAGTACGTCTTTCACGTCGCCGGTCAGAACGCCGCCCTGAACCGCTGCGCCGATAGCCACAGCTTCGTCCGGGTTAACGTCTTTACGCGGCTCTTTACCAAAGAACTCAGCCACTTTTTTCTGCACCATTGGCATACGGGTCTGACCGCCGACGAGGATCACGTCGTTGATATCAGACACGGACAGGCCAGCGTCCTGCAGTGCGACTTTCAGCGGCTCGATAGAACGGTTCACCAGATCTTCAACCAGGCTTTCCAGTTTCGCACGAGTCACTTTGATGTTCATGTGTTTCGGACCGGTGGCATCTGCGGTAATGTACGGCAGGTTCACGTCGGTCTGCTGCGCAGAAGACAGCTCGATTTTGGCTTTTTCTGCGGCTTCTTTCAGGCGCTGCATTGCCAGCGGATCGTTACGCAGGTCAATGCCCTGATCTTTCTTAAACTCGTCAACGAGGTAGTTGATCAGGCGGGTATCGAAGTCTTCACCACCCAGGTGGGTATCACCGTTGGTTGCCAGAACTTCAAAGGTTTTTTCGCCATCAACTTCGTCGATTTCGATAATAGAGATATCGAAAGTACCACCACCGAGGTCGTAAACCGCGATAGTACGGTTGCCGACTTCTTTATCCAGACCGTAAGCCAGCGCTGCGGCAGTCGGTTCGTTGATGATACGTTTGACTTCCAGACCTGCGATACGGCCGGCGTCTTTGGTAGCCTGACGCTGAGCATCGTTAAAGTAAGCCGGTACGGTGATAACCGCTTCAGTTACCGGTTCGCCCAGATAATCTTCAGCCGTTTTCTTCATTTTCTTCAGCACTTCGGCAGAAATCTGCGGCGGCGCCATTTTCTGACCTTTCACATCAAGCCATGCGTCGCCGTTGTCGGCGCCGATGATTTTGTACGGCATGATAGAAACGTCACGTTGAACTTCTTCGTCCTGGAAGCGGCGGCCAATCAGGCGTTTAATCGCAAACAGGGTGTTTTGCGGGTTTGTCACTGCCTGACGTTTAGCCGGCTGACCAACCAGAGTTTCACCATCCTGGGTATAAGCAATGATAGAAGGCGTAGTGCGATCGCCCTCGGCGTTCTCCAGCACGCGTGCCTGCGTTCCATCCATAATCGCTACACAAGAGTTGGTAGTACCCAGGTCGATACCAATAATTTTACCCATCTAAACGTCTCCACTAAAAATTCGGTCATCATGTGGTTGTGAATCTGTAATAAGGGCGAAACGTGCGGTTTCAACTACCCTGAATCGTTTTTTTTCAGACTCACCACTGCGGTTGACTACAAGATGGGGTCGTAACCCACGTCATCAAGGGGGAGATGAAAAAATTTTTTAGTGACGAGAGGGCGCGATGGAAAACCAGACAGATAAATATTCATGAAATAAATTAAACAACGAATACCATTCACGGAAAAATTGTAATAAAAAGAAAAGATTACAAAACTGAATCGTTGCCATGAGCAGAGTATGATAGACGGTAATTGCTTATTGAACCCGTCAAAGAGAAATTCCATGCGATCTGTGTTAACGATTTCCGCCGGCCTGCTTTTCGGCCTGGCGTTAAGTAGCGTCGCGCACGCGAACGACCATAAAATACTGGGTGTTATTGCCATGCCCAGAAATGAAACGAACGATCTCGCGCTGAAAATTCCCGTCTGCCGCATCGTGAAGCGCATTCAACTCACGGCGGATCACGGCGACATCGAACTTAGCGGCGCATCCGTCTATTTTAAAACTGCGCGTAGCGCCAGCCAAAACCTGAACGTCCCTTCCTCAATCAAAGAGGGCCAGACGACAGGCTGGATCAATATTAATAGCGATAACGACAACAAACGCTGCGTATCAAAGATTACCTTCTCAGGCCATACGGTAAATTCTTCCGATATGGCGAGACTTAAAGTCATTGGCGACGATTAATCGCTGTTATTTCTATTCCAAAAGCCAGACTGAAAATGAACGTCACTTATTTACACGACGAGGATTTAGACTTTCTTCAGCATTGTAGCGAAGAACAACTCGCCGATTTCGCCCGTTTGCTGACGCATAACGAAAAGGGCAAAGCTCGCTTGTCGAGCGTCCTTAGTCATAACGAGCTGTTCAAAGCGATGGAAGGTCACCCGGAGCAACACCGCCGTAACTGGCAGCTCATTGCCGGCGAGTTTCAGCATTACGGCGGCGACAGTATCGCCAACAAATTGCGCGGACACGGAAAACAGTACCGCGCGATTCTGCTGGATGTCGCAAAGCGGCTAAAACTCAAAGCAGATAAAAGCATATCGACGTTTGAAATAGAACAGCAACTGCTGGAGCATTTTTTACGTCATACCTGGCAGAAGATGGACGCGGCGCATAAGCAGGAATTTCTGCAAGCCGTAGACGCCAAAGTTTCTGAACTGGAAGAACTGCTGCCGCTGCTCATGAAAGATCGCAGTCTGGCAAAAGGGGTCTCCCACCTGCTTTCCACCCAGCTTACCCGCATTTTGCGTACCCATGCCGCAATGAGCATCCTGGGCCACGGATTGCTGCGCGGCGCAGGTCTTGGCGGCCCGGTCGGCGCGGCGTTAAACGGCGTCAAAGCGATGAGCGGCAGCGCGTATCGCGTGACTATTCCGGCGGTGTTGCAAATAGCCTGCCTGCGACGAATGATGGCAGCCGTTCAGGCGTGAATGCCCTCACAGGGGGAAATATTTTCTTTTCCCCCTTATTAGATCATAGACAGTCCTCTTCCCCCTGATTATTATGCCGCGCCCCGAATACGGAACTCGTTATTCTGGGAAACTATTTCACCATTCAATTATGATGATTTTGAGGAATTATGGGCAACACTAAGTTGGCTAATCCGGCACCGCTGGGCCTGATGGGCTTCGGCATGACCACCATTCTGCTTAACCTGCACAATGCCGGTTTTTTCGCCCTGGACGGTATTATTCTGGCGATGGGGATTTTCTACGGCGGTATCGCGCAAATTTTTGCCGGTCTGCTGGAGTACAAAAAAGGCAATACCTTTGGTTTAACGGCCTTTACCTCTTACGGTTCGTTCTGGCTGACGCTGGTCGCTATCCTGCTGATGCCGAAAATGGGCCTGACGGATGCGCCTGACGCTCAGCTACTCGGCGCTTATTTAGGTCTGTGGGGCGTGTTCACGCTGTTTATGTTCTTTGGTACGCTGAAAGCCGCCCGCGCGCTGCAATTTGTTTTCCTGAGCCTGACCGTACTGTTCGCTCTGCTGGCGGTCGGCAATATCACCGGTAACGAAGCCATTATCCATATCGCAGGCTGGGTTGGTCTGGTTTGCGGTGCCAGCGCTATTTATCTGGCGATGGGTGAAGTGCTAAACGAGCAATTTGGCCGCACTATTCTGCCAATCGGCGAAGCGCACTAAATCTCTTTATTCCTCCCGCACCGGGAGGAATAACCCTACTATCAGTATCTTCCGGTCAGGATGACATATTCTCACGTCTGGCGCTCTTCGGACGGAAAGCGGCAACCACTTCCGGCGCGGTTTCGACATACGGCCCGTCAAGCAGCTGTATGCAATACGGCACGCTCGCAAAAATGCCCGGCACGCTAACGCTGCCATCGTCCGCTTTTACGCCTTCCAGCGTTTCTTTGATCGATTTTGGCTGTCCAGGCAGATTAAGAATTAACGCCTGTTTACGGATAACGCCCACCTGGCGGGAAAGAATGGCGGTCGGCACAAAGCGCAGGCTGATCTGGCGCATCTGCTCGCCAAAACCTGGCATTTCACGGTCAGCGATGGCAAGGGTCGCGTCCGGCGTGACGTCGCGACGTGCCGGACCGGTACCGCCAGTGGTCAGCACCAGATGACAGCTCATCTCATCGACCAGTTCACACAACGTTTGCTCGATAATTTCCTGTTCATCAGGAATTAAGCGCCGTTGGACCTCGAAAGGCGTGGTCAGTGCAGAAGCGAGCCACTCCTCAAGCGCAGGAATGCCTTTATCCTGGTAAACGCCGCTTGAAGCGCGGTCGGAGATAGAAACTAAGCCAATACGTAAGGTATCCATAATTATTCCGTTAAAACAGTCTCGTTAAACAGAATGATACACTGCGAAGGGAAGGACAGACAGGTTTCAGAAGAGGTAGCGTGACCCATATCAGGGCCACGCGTTAATGATTACAGCAGATCGCCGATCATTTTTTCCAGTTTTTCCTGGTCTACCGCAAACTTACGGATACCATCCGCCAGTTTGTCAACCGCCATCGGATCCTGGTGATGCTGCCACAGGAACTCGGCTTCGGTAATGCGTTCCGGACGCGCTTTGACTTCGCCGGAGAAAGAGAGCTTACGCTCAATCGCCCCTTCGCTTTCCGCCAGTTCTTTCAGCAATGCCGGCGCGATAGTCAGACGGTCGCAGCCCGCCAGCTCCAGAATTTCGCCTACGTTACGGAAGCTTGCGCCCATAACGACGGTTTCGTAACCATGCTGTTTGTAGTACTCGTAGATTTCCGTTACGGAAACCACGCCCGGATCTTCAGCTGGCGCATAGTCTTTCTTGTCGGTATTGGCTTTATACCAGTCAAGAATACGACCTACGAACGGCGAGATCAGGTAGACGCCCGCTTCGGCGCACGCACGCGCCTGCGCGAAGGAGAACAGCAGCGTCAGGTTACAGTTGATGCCTTCTTTTTCCAGCTGTTCGGCTGCGCGAATGCCCTGCCAGGTGGACGCCAGCTTGATCAGGATACGATCGTTGCTGATACCCGCATCATTGTAGAGTTTAATGATACGTTTTGCTTTGGCGATAGACGCTTCAGTGTCATAAGACAGACGCGCGTCAACTTCGGTAGAAATACGCCCCGGCACCAGCTTCAGAATTTCCAGGCCAATATTCACCGCCAGCTTATCGGTCGCGTCAACAACCTGCTGCGCGCGGTTGCTGCTCTGCTGTTTCGCCCAGGCGACAGCATCGTCAATCAGCTTACGATATTCCGGGATTTGCGCTGCGTTAAGAATGAGAGAAGGGTTAGTTGTAGCATCCTGCGGCTGATACAGCTTCATTGCCGCGATATCTCCGGTATCAGCCACTACGGTGGTGAACTGACGAAGGGAGGTCAATTTGTCCGTCATGATAGAGTTTCTCTTTAAACAGCTTGTTAGGGGATGTAACCGGTCTACCCTGATGATAACACGACGCACTCACAGCGCAACCGCCTACATGCACCTGGCTGCCCTTGTGCACTGTTTGCGTATCTGCCGACGGTTGATGCGCAATTAAAGGATACCGCCGTATTTATGGTAAACTGCCGTTAATATTAGTCTGACAAGGTCATCTACATCATGGGTCACGCTTATACAGGATTATCAAAGCGTGCCGGCATCAACAAGAGGGACGTTAATGCCTGAGTTTTTCAGTTTTATTAACGAAATACTCTGGGGCTCGGTAATGATTTACCTGCTGCTCGGCGCAGGATGTTGGTTTACCTGGCGTACCGGATTCATTCAGTTTCGTTATATTCGCCAATTTGGCCGCAGTCTGAAAGGCAGCCTTAGCCCGCAGCCAGGCGGCCTGACGTCGTTTCAGGCGCTGTGTACCAGCCTCGCGGCGCGGATTGGCAGCGGTAATCTGGCCGGCGTGGCGCTGGCTATCGCCGCAGGCGGTCCCGGCGCGGTATTCTGGATGTGGGTCTCGGCCATCATTGGCATGGCGACCTCCTTCGCCGAGTGTTCGCTTGCCCAGCTTTATAAAGAACGTGACCCGACAGGCCAGTTCCGCGGCGGCCCGGCGTGGTATATGGCGCGCGGGCTGGGAATGCGCTGGATGGGCGTGGTTTTCGCCCTCTTTCTGCTCGTCGCCTACGGGTTGATTTTTAATAGCGTGCAGGCGAATGCCGTCTCACGCGCGTTCCATTTCGCCTTCAACATTCCGCCACTTATCTCCGGCATTGCTCTGGCGTTCTGTGCCCTGTTAATTATCATTCGCGGCATAAAAGGCGTCGCCCGCCTGATGCAATGGCTGATTCCCCTCATCGCGTTATTGTGGGTCGCCGGCAGCGTGTTCATTTGCCTCTGGCATATTGAGCAAATGCCTGGCGTTATCGCCTCGATAGTCAAAAGCGCATTTGGCTGGCAGGAAGCCGCGGCAGGTGCAGCCGGATATACGCTCACTCAGGCTATTACCAGCGGTTTTCAGCGTGGGATGTTCTCTAATGAAGCGGGTATGGGGTCAACGCCTAATGCGGCCGCGGCGGCAACGTCGTATCCCCCTCACCCAGTCGCGCAGGGGATTGTGCAAATGATTGGCGTATTCAGTGACACCATTATCATCTGTACCGCCAGCGCGATGATTATCCTGCTGGCGGGGAATCACGCGTCCCACTCGTCAACAGAAGGCATTCAGCTTCTCCAACATGCAATGGTTTCGTTGACCGGTGAATGGGGCGCCAGTTTTGTCGCGCTTATCGTCATTCTGTTCGCGTTCAGTTCTATCGTCGCCAACTATATTTACGCTGAAAACAATCTGTTTTTTCTGCGGTTACATAACGCAAAGGCCATCTGGCTATTACGCCTTGCGACGCTTGGCATGGTTATCGCCGGTACGCTTATCAGTTTTCCGCTGATATGGCAGCTCGCTGACATGATCATGGCCTGTATGGCCATTACCAATCTGACGGCGATTTTGTTGCTCTCACCGGTGGTGTATACCCTCGCCAGCGATTATCTGCGACAACGGAAACTGGGCGTAAGACCGCAGTTCGATCCGCGGCGCTTCCCGGATATCGAACCACAACTGGCGCCAGATACCTGGGATGCGGCATCGCGCGATTAAGCCGACAATCGCAACCATCGGTCAACTCTGCGGCGTTTTTTTGCTAAAGTCGCAGAAAATTCCCTGCAAGGACTGGATATGCTGATTCTGATTTCACCTGCAAAAACGCTTGATTATCAAAGCCCGCTGGCCACGACCCGCTATACCCAGCCGGAGCTGTTGGATCACAGCCAGCAGCTTATTCAACAGGCCCGCCAGCTTTCGGCGCCGCAAATTTCCAGGCTGATGGGAATTAGCGACAAACTGGCGGATCTCAACGCCACGCGTTTTCATGACTGGCAGCCTCATTTTACGCCGGATAATGCACGCCAGGCGATTCTGGCGTTCAAAGGCGATGTTTATACCGGCCTACAGGCGGAAACGTTCAACGACGCGGATTTTGATTTTGCTCAACAACATCTGCGTATGCTCTCTGGCTTGTATGGCGTATTGCGCCCGCTGGATTTAATGCAGCCTTATCGTCTGGAGATGGGGATTCGCCTGGAGAATCCGCGCGGCAAAGATCTTTATCAATTCTGGGGCGATATCATTACCGATAAGCTCAACGAAGCGCTTGAGGCGCAGGGCGATCGGGTGGTGGTGAATCTGGCCTCCGAGGAATATTTTAAATCGGTGAAGCCGAAGAAACTGAATGCCGAACTGATTAAGCCCGTGTTCCTTGATGAGAAAAACGGCAAGTTTAAGGTGGTAAGCTTCTACGCCAAAAAAGCGCGCGGACTGATGAGCCGTTTTATTATTGAAAACCGCTTAACGAAGCCGGAACAGCTTACCGCGTTTGACCGTGAAGGGTATTTCTTTGATGAAGAAACCTCCACAAAAGACGAGCTGGTCTTTAAACGCTACGAGCAGTAACGACATCGCCGGATGGCGGTTACGCCTTATCCGGCCTACAAATCGACACCACCCCATAGGCCCGGTAAGCGACAGCGCCACCGGGCGCAATGGTTACTGGCGGGTCATCATCAGCTTACGCAGGGCGGCAAAATCCGCAGGCAGATGATGTGAAAGCAGCGGCAGATCGGCGCGTTCGGCGAGCGCTTCAGGCAAGGCCAGCGTTTCTCCCAGAATGGACTCCACGCTTTCTTTAAACTTCGCCGGATGCGCCGTTCCGAGAAACAAGCCATACTCGCCAGGGTTTAACTGGTCGCGTAATGCCCGATACGCTACCGCCGCATGAGGTTCCGAGATATAACCTTTCGCTTTCAGCTCGCGCATCGTCTGCTGTGTCGTAGTGTCATCCACCGCCGCATAGCCCAGCTCAGTCAGGCGCCAGATTTTACGGCGGAATAGCTCCTCCACGCGCGGCCAGTTATTCGGCTGGCTGACATCCATCGCATTCGACAGGGTCGCCTGCGTCGCTTTCGGTGCCCACTTTCCGTCATGCAGAAAACGCGGCACCGTGTCGTTGACGTTGGTGGCGGCGATAAAACGTTTCACCGGTAGGCCTAACGACTTCGCCAGCAGCCCTGCCGTCAAATCGCCAAAGTTGCCGCTGGGGACGGAGATCACCAGTTGGTTACGCGCCCCCTGCGGCAGTTGCGCCACGGCTTCAAAGTAGTAGCAAATTTGCGCCAACAGGCGGCTGATATTAATTGAATTAGCCGAATTCAGCCCCAGCGCCGTTTTCAGTTCTTCGTCATCAAATGCCTGTTTCACCAGCGCCTGGCAAGCGTCGAAATCGCCGTCGATCGCCACGGTTTCAATGTTGCCGCCCAGCGTACAGAACAGTTTTTCCTGCAACGTACTGATTTTACCGCGCGGGTAGAGAATGACGACCCGCACATTTTCCAGGCCATAGAACGCGTGAGCCACCGCCGCGCCGGTATCACCTGACGTTGCGGTCAGAATCGTCACCGGTTTGTCGCCGCTGATATGCGTCAGCATTTGCGCCATAAAACGCCCGCCGAAGTCTTTAAAGGCCAGCGTCGGACCATGGAATAGCTCCAGGCAACCGACATCGCTTTCTACCTGCGCTACCGGCGCCGGGAACGCAAACGCCGCGCGGACGCGCTCTTCCAGAATTTGCTGCGGTATTTCATCGCCAATAAATGCCGAGAGGATCTTTGCGCTACGGCTGACAAAGTCCTGGTTGAGCATCTCATCAATTTCCGTCAGGCTAAACTCCGGCAGATCGTGCGGAAAAAAAAGTCCCTGCTGTTTGCCCAGTCCTTGCGTGACGGCCTGCGCAAAGCTGACCTGCTCATTATGGTCTTTCAGATTATAGAGTTTCATTGATTATCCCACTACTCGTGCGCCCGCCGTATCCAGCCGGCAAATATGAACGAAGCCTTCCTGATTTTGCAGATAATGTTTGCTCAGCCAGTCCGCGACGCGCTGCGCCGTCTCCGGTTTATCGCATAGCGCAAACAGCGTCGGCCCCGATCCTGAAATCCCGCTCGCCAGCGCGCCGATCTCCGATACCGCCTGCCGCGCCTGGCTAAAGCCCGGCAGTAAACGCGCGCGGTATGGTTCGGCAATAACATCTTTCATCAGCGCGGCGGCAAGCTGCGGCTGCCGCGAGTAACAGGCGTGAATAAAACCGGCCAGATGCCGTCCATGCGCAATGCAATCCTGACGGCGATACTGCGCAGGCAAAATGGCCCGTGCTTCTGCGGTAGAAACTTTAATGCCCGGATAAGCCAGTACCCATAGCCACTCATCAAAGCCCGGCACCTGCTGACTAATAATGCCGTTTTCTTCAATCATCAGCTGCATACCGCCAAGAAAGCACGGCGCGACGTTATCGTAATGGATGCTGCCGGAGATACGGCCTTCCAGCTCGCCCATCAGCGCCAACAGACGCGTGTCGTTTAACGGTTTGCCGCAGTGCTCATTCATCGCGACCAGCGCAGCAACGACGGAACAGGCGCTGGACCCTAACCCGGAACCAATCGGCATATTTTTTTCCAGCGTCATCGCCACCGGGATGGTTTTCCCCAATGCCTGGCAAAAACGTTCCCAGCACTGATAAACAATATTTTCACGCGGCTCCGGCGGCAGTTTATCGGCAAATCGCCCCAGGTTATGCAGACGGAAATGGTCCGCTGCTTCAACGGATACCACATCGCCCAGCAACGTGCCGTCAACGGGTGTGACGGCCGCGCCCAACACGTCGAAACCGACGCTCATGTTCGCGCTGGAAGCCGGGGCATACACTTTCACCATGTTAAACTCCTAACTTCCATGAGAGGGTCCGTAACAGATCGGCAAACACGCCCGCCGCCGTCACATCATTGCCTGCGCCGTAGCCGCGCAGCACCAACGGCAAGGGCTGATAATAGTGGCTGTAGAACGCCAGTGCGTTTTCACCGTTTTTCACTTTGAAGAGCGGATCGTTACCATCAACTTCGGCAATCTTCACGCGGCACACGCCATCCTCTTCGATATTGCCCACATAGCGCAATACCTTACCTTCATCACGAGCTTTTGCCACACGGGCGGCAAACGCATCGTCAAGCTGCGGCAGATGCGCCATAAAAGCGGTCACATCGCCGGAGGCGTCAAAATCGTCCGGCAACACCGGTTCAATCACGATATCGGAAAGCTCCAGCTCGCGGCCCGTCTCGCGGGCGAGGATCAACAGTTTACGCGCCACATCCATACCGGAAAGATCGTCGCGCGGATCGGGTTCGGTATAGCCCATCTCGCGCGCCAGAGCGGTCGCCTGTGAGAGACTCATCCCCTCTTCCAGTTTACCGAAAATAAAAGAGAGCGACCCGGAAAGAATGCCGGAAAATTTTTGCAGTTCATCACCCGCATTCAGCAGGTTTTGCAGGTTTTCGATCACCGGCAAACCGGCACCGACGTTGGTGTCATACAAGAATTTGCGCCGTGATTGCGCGGCGGCGAAACGTAGCTGATGGTAGTAGTCCATCGACGAGGTGTTCGCTTTCTTGTTTGGCGTCACCACATGGAATCCTTCACGCAGGAAGTCGGCATACTGGTCGGCCACCGCCTGACTGGAGGTACAATCAACAATCACCGGATTGAGTAGATGATATTCTTTCACCAGGCGAATTAAGCGTCCCAGATTGAACGGCGCGTTCGCTTGCGCCAGTTCCGCCTGCCAGTTGTCCAGATTCAGGCCATGCACATTGGTTAGCAACGCCTTTGAGTTCGCCACGCCGCACACGCGTAGATCGATGTGCTTGTTCTTCAGCCAGGTTTGCTGACGTTTAAGCTGTTCCAGTAGCGCGCCGCCGACGCCGCCGACGCCAATGACAAACACTTCAATCACCTGATCGGTATTGAACAGCATCTGGTGCGTTACCCGCACGCCGGTGGTGGCATCGTCGTTATTCACCACCACAGAAATGGAACGCTCAGAAGATCCCTGAGCGATCGCCACGATATTGATATTAGCCCGCGCCAGCGCGGCGAAGAATTTCGCTGAAATGCCGCGTAGCGTGCGCATACCGTCGCCGACAACAGAGATAATCGCCAACCGCTCAGTAACCGCCAGCGGCTCCAGCAGCCCCTCTTTCAGCTCCAGATAGAACTCATCCTGCATCGCACGTCGGGCACGCGCGCAGTCACTCTGCGGCACACAGAAGCTGATGCTGTACTCAGAGGAGGACTGGGTAATGAGCACCACCGAGATCCCGGCGCGAGACATGGCGGCGAAAACACGCGCCGCCATCCCAATCATCCCTTTCATTCCCGGGCCGGAGACGCTAAACATCGCCATGTTGTTAAGGTTAGAGATCCCTTTAACCGGCAGATTATCATCGTCGCTGGATGCGCCGATCAGCGTTCCTGGCGCCTGCGGATTGCCGGTATTTTTAATCAGACAGGGGATCTGGAACTGGGCGATAGGCGTAATGGTGCGAGGGTGAAGGACTTTGGCGCCGAAGTAAGAGAGTTCCATCGCTTCCTGGTAGGACATCGATTTCAGCAGCCTGGCGTCCGGCACCTGACGTGGGTCACAGGTATACACGCCATCGACGTCAGTCCAGATTTCACAGCAGTCAGCGCGTAAACAGGCGGCCAGCACGGCGGCGGAATAGTCGGAACCATTACGGCCCAGCACCACCAGTTCACCCTTTTCATTACCGGCGGTAAAGCCCGCCATCAGGATCATGTGATCGGCTGGGATCTGGCTGGCGGCGATACGGCGAGTCGATTCCGCGATATCGACGGTAGATTCAAGGTAATGGCCCACCGCCAGCAATTTTTCTACCGGATCAATCACCGTGACGCGATGTCCACGCGCCTCCAGGAGTCCCGCCATAATCGCGATCGACATTTTTTCGCCACGGCAAATCAGCGCGGCGTTGATGCTATCCGGGCACTGACCCAGCAGGCTGATACCATGCAAAACATGTTTGATCTGAGCGAATTCTTGTTCGACAACCATTTTCAACCGTGCAAGCGGGAATCCCGGCTGTGCGCTGGCAAGTCCTGCGAGCAGATCGGAAAAAATACGTTCGGCATCGCTGATATTCGGCAAAGCATCCTGGCCGCCGATAGTTTTTTCAATCATTGCCACCAGATGGTTGGTAATTTTCGCGGGGGCGGAAAGTACGGTCGCTACCTGCCCTTGCCTGGCATTGCTTTCCAGAATATCGGCAACACGCAGAAAACGTTCTGCATTTGCCACTGATGTACCGCCGAACTTCAACACTCGCATGGTTGTTACCTCGTGATCTCTGGTCGAAAAAAAAGCCCGCACTGTTCAGGTGCGGGCTTTTTTCTGTGTTTCCTGTACGCGTCAGCCCGCACCGTTACCTGTGGTAATGGTGATGGTGGTAATGGTGGTGGTGCTGATGCGGTTCATGGATGTTGTGTACTCTGTCATTTTTATTTGTCTGTCTTGTATTCCTATATTGGTTAAAGTATCTGCCCGCCTAAGTCAATAAATTTTTAAATTGATCACATTCCGAAACTTGTTCATGTGCTGCTGGCGATATATTTAGTTTCAACCAATTCCCCCTGTTATGATCTCTTGCAACCAGACGTAATCTCTTATTATTTTAAAAATTACAGCACGTTATTTTGTTAGTTTTTTTTCAATATCATGGACCAAACGGTGCAACATTACCGTATCTCGCTGTCCCAGCAGGCCAATTCGCTGTTGTAGCCAGTCGGTTAATTTGTGGTCATCGGCCGCCTCCAGAGTCGTTAGCAGGCGTAAAAGGCGCGCGCGTAACGCCTGTAACTGCGATTCATCAGCAATATCAACGGATTCTGTGGTCTGTTGCATTAAACCTGCTAATTGATAGCAATACACCATGACTGCCTGTCCCAGATTGAGCGAAGGGTAATCCGCCGCCATCGGCACGCCGGTCAATACATCCGCCAGCGCCAGCTCGTCATTGGTCAAACCGGAATCCTCACGGCCAAAAACCAGCGCGGCATGACGCATCCAGCGTGATTTTTCCTGTAATAAGGGAACCAGTTCAGCGGGCGAAGCGTAGTAATGAAATTTTGCCCGGCTGCGGGCTGTCGTCGCGACGGTAAAATCCACATCGTGGAGCGCGTCGGCAAGGGTGTGGAAAACCTCAATATTATCAATAATATCTCCAGATCCATGTGCGACCCAACGGGTGGCGGGCTCCAGGTGCGCCTGGCTGTCGACAATACGCAGGTCAGTAAATCCCATGGTCTTCATAGCCCGGGCGGCTGCGCCGATATTTTCCGCTCTGGCGGGAGCGACAAGAACGATTGTTACACGCATTTCATTACTCTTTTTGACTAATTTACAGGAAATTAGCTGGCGTTTGTAAGCATATTACGCTTCGCAAATTTACAAAATTTTAACGGATATCACTGAAAAAGCATTTTTGATTTCGTAAAAGACGCTACACTATTGCGTATCTGTACTATTGCTGTTTATGTTAACAGAACATCGTTATCCTGCTGTTTATTTAGGATAATTTAATTTAAAATAGATCCTGCTCTTTGGATTCATCGCATTTATTAGTTGGCTTACGTAACTAGTTGGAATATTGCAAATTTGTGATGAAAGCTAGCATTTAGCTACGATGATTTCATCAAACTGTTAACGTGCTACAATTGAACTTGATATATGTCAACGAAGCGTAGTTTTATTAGGTGTCCGGTACGTCTTAGCCTGTTATGTTGCTGTTAAAATGGTTAGGATGACAGCCGTTTTTGACACTGTCGGGTCCAGAGGGAAAGTACCCACGACCAAGCTAATGATGTTGTTGACGTTGATGGAAAGTGCATCAAGAACGCAATTACGTACTTTAGTCATGTTACGCCGATCATGTTAATTTGCGACATGCATCAGGCAGGTCAGGGACTTTTGTACTTCCTGTTTCGATTTAGTTGGCAATTTAGGTAGCAAACATGCAGACCCCGCACATTCTTATCGTTGAAGACGAGTTGGTAACACGCAACACGTTGAAAAGTATTTTCGAAGCGGAAGGCTATGATGTATTCGAAGCGACAGATGGCGCGGAAATGCATCAGATCCTCTCTGAATATGACATCAACCTGGTGATCATGGATATCAATCTGCCAGGGAAAAACGGTCTCCTGTTAGCGCGTGAACTGCGTGAACAGGCTAACGTTGCGCTGATGTTCCTGACGGGCCGCGATAACGAAGTCGACAAAATTCTCGGCCTCGAAATCGGCGCGGATGATTACATCACCAAACCGTTTAACCCACGCGAATTGACCATCCGTGCCCGCAACCTGCTGTCCCGTACCATGAACCTGGGTACCGTCAGCGAAGAGCGTCGTAGCGTTGAAAGCTACAAGTTCAACGGTTGGGAACTGGATATCAACAGTCGTTCACTGATCGGCCCGGACGGCGAGCAGTATAAACTACCGCGCAGCGAGTTCCGCGCGATGCTTCACTTCTGCGAAAACCCTGGCAAAATTCAGTCGCGCGCAGAGCTGTTGAAGAAAATGACCGGGCGTGAGCTGAAGCCGCATGACCGTACTGTTGACGTTACCATTCGTCGTATTCGTAAGCATTTCGAATCCACGCCGGATACGCCGGAAATCATCGCCACCATTCACGGCGAAGGTTATCGCTTCTGCGGCGACCTGCAGGATTAATTCGGCCCAGGCGCCGAACCGTAAAAACAGCCGGTAAGTTATTCTTACTGGCTGTTTCTTATGCTCCCCTTCCGCTAAGCGGCCTCGCTTTCCCTCCTGACCTGCCGTTATGACGTACTCTTTTACATAAAAATTGTCGTATAGCGCTGTTTATCTCAGCTTGCGAAAGTTAAGGTAGTTTGTGTATTTACATTAAAGAGTAATACACGGGATTTGTTAGTCCCCAAAAAATAAGGGGATGCTCACAGGACGTGAGGTTTCAAAGGATGAAAAAATCACCATTATGCTGCTACCTGTTTTGTGCAGCGATGTCAGCTTCATCAGTCGCGCTGGCTGCTACCGCGCCGGTCTCCGCAGGCGTTATTCATTTCAAAGGTCAGATTGTCGAATATGGTTGTAATCTTGCGCCTCACGATCGCAATATCGAGGTATCATGTTTGCGGAATAATATCCCCCATTTGCAGACAGTCGCCACACCGTCTGGAAACGCTATTTCGTTGATGAATGGAATCGCCACGGTACGGCACGTGTCGTTAAAAGATCATCCGGAGATTCAAAGCCTGATCGTCCAGTACCGCTAACCGCTTATGGCTCCCGCCGGGAGGAGTTCCGGCAGGCGGCGATTTCGCTCAGTAAAACGCCGCCCGCCTGCATTTTGTACTTTTCTCTCATTCGTATCCTCCAACAGCGATGTTCATCGCTTCGCTATCCTGTATGCTCTACGCGCTCGTTAAGCACGGTACCTATGATAGCTGTCATAAAATGATTGCAAATAAAATCATCACATTTACTATGGTTAACCTTACAAACAGCGTTGTCGCTCATGCATTGATAAGGTGAATACATTGACTTAAATATTCTTGTTGGCTATTTTAATTTACTTAATTATAATTTTAAGTGAATATTAAATTTATCTTTACCTTTTAATAGTCAACCACTTTATCAGCCATAATAATGGGGAAGATATGAAGCAGTTAAACGGCGGGAATGTGTATCGTCCCACAGGGAAAGAAAAAAACCTGCAAGCCATTTTAAATATTCATCGGCACGTTATTCAAAACATCTCCCCTGTCACTATTACGGCCGGTAAAACACTGGATATCAGGATTGATAATCAATCCCACATCCTGTTAATCACTAAAGGCGCTATTAAAGTATGTCGGCGTATCGACAGCATTGTAATGGGCTGCGGTGTCTCACCAATGATTTTAGGCCTTGTAGATGCCTATGCTGACTTATACCAGTTAGAAGAGAATTCAGACGTCTTTTTTATCGCCGAAACCACCTGTGAATATTATCCTGTCCCAGTAAAAGATTTTGTGGAAATAGCCGATGAAAAGCATCTCTGGCGTGACATTTCGAACATCCTGATGTACCGCATTGCTTTCATGACTAACCGTGACAGAAACCTTATCGGGCAGGACGCCTATAGCCAGATAAAAGCGCTGTTACTTGAACTGTGGTCGTATCCTGAAAGCTCACGATTTGAGATCAACGCACAGAACTTCATACAGCAGAGAACCGGGCTTTCACGCAGCCGTATCATGCAGGTACTTTCAGAACTAAAAGCGGGGGACTATATAAAAATACTGCATGGAAGACTGTTAGAGCTTCGAAACCTGCCGGTTTCATTTTAAACGGACAAGCGTCGTATATTCTTAAAAATAAAGCAATATAGAGTTAAATAAATCCTCCAGGAAATAATAACTATTATCAAAAAAGAGATCTTGCTCTATAAATCCAGTCATCAAGCGTACTTCTTTAGTGGTATTTTATTAAACTTTGTTACCGGGTCCGAAACTGGACTGCCGTTCAATATTGCATCAGAATTTTTATTGAGTTCATAGTTGATATACGTAGAATAGCCGCCTGCTTATCTACAGAACAGAAAGAAGCGCATACAGAGTAAAATATAATATTTTATTTTATATAGCTATCTTTATTTTTCAGCGAATAGAATCAGGCAACAATTAATATGTTTAATAAGAAAATTATGATCCTGGCAATGTTAACTGCCGTAGCATCCACACCGGTATTTGCCCAGAACACGATTACGTTCAATGGCAAAATTTACGATCAGGCGTGTACGGTTCAGGTTAATGGCTCCACGGATACCACCATTGATTTAGGTAATTACAGCAAAGAACGCATCGCGGAAAAAGGTGCCACAACCGATTACGTGCCGTTTACCGTAAGCCTGGTTAGCTGCCCGGAAGCAGGGACTGGCGTACCAACCCAGGCCATGTTCCGCTTCCACGGCGCAACAGATGATTCCAACCCAACGTACTTCAAAAACGCGGACGAAGGATCGGAAACGGGCGCCGCGGGTGTCGGTATTTCTATTCAGAACGCCTCACATAGCGATGTGACAGATAACACGGATGATGCCGCAGTAAACCTGCCAACCGACGGCTCGACAGCAGACTTTACCTATTACGCCGCCATGGCAAACGATGGTTCCGCAACCGTAACCGGTGGAGATGTTAGCACTCAGGTTACGTATACCGTTTCGTATCAGTAAGGCATTCTCATCCTGATGTGGACAGGCAGGATGCCAGTCCATAGCGTAAAACATCTTTACAGAGTAAAAAATGAAACACATAAAGAAATCCGTGTTGGTCGTATTACTGACAAGCCATGTTGCCCATGCCAGCATTGTTGTTGGCGGAACCCGACTGGTTTTCGACGGCAATAATGATGATTCGTCAATCAATGTAGAGAATAAAGACAGCAAAGCGAATCTTGTTCAGTCATGGTTATCGGTTGCCGATCCCCAGGTCACAAATAAGCAGGCGTTTATTATCACCCCGCCTCTTTTTCGCCTTGATGCCGGGCAAAAGAACAGCATTCGGGTTATTCGCTCTGGCGCCCCCCTACCTGCAGATCGGGAATCTATGTACTGGCTCAATATTAAGGGTATTCCTTCTATTGATGATAATGCCTCCGCGAACCGCGTGGAAATCTCCATTAATACCCAAATAAAGCTTATATATCGGCCGCCAGCATTAACAAAATCGACGCCTGATAGCCAGAGCCAACAATTAAAATGGCAGACGGCAGGTGATGTTATTACCGTAAATAACCCCACGCCCTATTATATGAACTTTGCCAGTGTGACGCTTAACAGCCATGAAGTGAAATCAGCGACCTTCGTTCCGCCAAAATCATCAGCGTCATTTAAATTGAGTTCTACTGCCGCCCCTCATGGCACGGTAACGTGGCGATTAATCAGCGATTATGGGATGAGTTTAGAGCCGCATTCCGGTTCATTCTAGCCATTAACGACTTCACTTTACTTTTACCCTTTCAGGACTTTTACTGTGCAATTCTCCAGAGTAGAGCCCCGTTCTCAATTAGCGTTATCGTTTCTCTTTATATGCTGTTCCATAAAACCAGCGTTAGCGCATGATCATTTTAATCCATTATCGTTGGAAAATGATGAACCGGGCGTGGAGAATGTCGATCTATCGGTTTTCGAAAAGGGGGGGCAGGCAGAAGGCACCTATAACGTTGATATTTATATTAATAACACCAATGTTGAAACAAAAAATATTGCCTTTAAAAATAAAAAATCAGCAGATAATAAGCTCTCCCTACAGCCGTGTCTTAGCGTTGAACAACTCAAGCAGTGGGGCGTAAAAACAGAAAACTTCCCCGAGCTTCAAAATGACCCAAACGGGTGTACCGATCTTAGTCTGCTGGCTGGCGCTGTAGCAAAGTTTAATGTCATCGGTAACCGGCTGGATTTAGCGATCCCTCAAATCGCGTTGATCGCCGACCCGCGAGAATTCGTCCCTACCAGCGAATGGGATGAAGGCATTAATGCTTTTTTGCTGAATTACAGTTTTACCGGATCGCAGGATCACGATATTGATGAAAACCGGACGGAAAATAGCGAATACGCTAACCTGCGCCCAGGTATTAACATTGGCGCATGGCGTTTTCGTAACTACTCAACCTGGAATCATGATAGCGATGGGCAAAATAGCTGGGATTCTGCCTACACCTATGTTTCTCGCGATATCGAATTTTTAAAAGGACAGCTGATCGCTGGGGAAAATAACACGCCAGCGGACGTCTTTGACAGTATTTCATTTAAGGGCGTACAGATCTCTTCTGATGACGATATGTTGCCGGACAGTATGAAAGGGTTCGCCCCGGTCATTCGCGGGGTGGCCAAAAGCAGCGCGCAGGTAACCGTTGAACAAAACGGTTATACCATCTACAAAACTAACGTTCCGGCGGGTCCATTCGCCATTAATGATCTTTATCCAACCGGCGGTTCGGGCGACCTGTACGTCACCATCAAAGAATCCGATGGTTCTGAACAGCATTTCATTGTGCCCTACGCCAGCGTTCCGGTATTACAGCGTGAAGGCCACCTGAAATACGACCTGACGGTAGGCCGCACGCGTTCATCAGATACGCATTCCGCGCAACAGAATTTCGCAGAACTGACGGCCTTATACGGATTAGCAGGCGGCATAACCGCCTATGGCGGAATAGAGAGTACGCTGAGCAATGATATTTATCATGCGGCGCTCATCGGGACAGGCTTAAACCTTGGCGATCTGGGCGCATTGTCTTTAGACGTCACCAATTCATGGTCAAAAATTAAAGCAGGCGATGTGGTTAGCGATACGCTTACCGGACAGTCCTGGCGTATTCGTTACAGCAAAGATATTCAGTCAACAGGCACCAATTTCACTGTCGCTGGCTACCGTTATTCGACCAAAGATTACTACGCTCTTGAGGATGTGCTGGATACCTATAGCGATAATAGTCACTATGATCATGTACGTAATCGCACCGACCTGTCGTTATCGCAAGACATTATCTACGGTTCCATTTCACTCACTTTATATAATGAAGATTACTGGAATGACACTCATACCACATCATTAGGTATTGGCTATAACAACACATGGCATAACGTAAGCTATGGCATTAACTATTCTTATACGCTGAACACCGATAATTCTCAGGATGAAGACGACGATACGGAAGACAGTAATGACCAGCAAATTTCAATCAATATTAGTATTCCGTTAGATGCCTTTATGCCGTCAACGTATGCCACCTACAATATGAACTCCGCGAAAGACGGCGATACCACGCACACTGTCGGTTTAAACGGAACAGCGCTGGCACAGAAAAATCTCTCATGGAGCGTTCAGGAAGGTTATTCCTCTCAAGAGAAAGCCACCAGCGGTAATGTGAGCGCAACCTATAACGGGACGTATGCGGATATTAACGGCGGGTATAGCTACGATAATCATATGCGTCGCCTGAATTATGGCGTTCAGGGCGGCGTACTACTACATCGAAATGGCCTGACACTATCCCAGCCAATGGACGACACCATCATATTGGTTAAAGCCCCTGGCGCAGCGGGTGTCCCCGTGAATAACGAAACGGGCGTGGACACCGATTTTCGGGGCTATGCCGTCGTACCTTATGCTTCGCCTTACCATCGTAATGAAGTGTCTTTAGATACGACTGGCATTAGAAAAAATATTGAGCTCATTGATACCAGTAAAACGCTGGTGCCTACCCGTGGCGCGGTGGTCAGGGCTGAATATAAAACCAATATTGGTTACAAGGCATTGATGGTATTAACCCGCATAAACAATCTGCCTGTTCCTTTTGGCGCGACCGTCTCGTCTTTAACAAAACCAGACAATCACAGCAGTTTTGTTGGTGATGCGGGGCAGGCCTGGTTAACCGGACTGGAAAAACAAGGGCGGTTATTAGTGAAGTGGGGACCAACAGCAGCAGACCGGTGTCAGGTCTCTTATCGTATACCGAGCTCCCCCTCCGCTTCTGGCGTAGAAATCTTACACGAGCAATGCCAGTGATTCTGGTGGGATAAAAGATGAATATGAACAGATTTGCTGCATTAGCCGCCCTGTTAACGTTCACGGGTCTGGCATTATGGTCGCCCTCGATCAGCGCGGCATACAATACCGCAGATGCCGTAGACATTAACGTTACGGGATTAATTTATGCCGATCCGTGTACCGTGACGGTCCCCGACACGCTCTCTCTTGGACAATATGCCCGGGCGGATATCGCTGTGGCCGGCGGCAATACCGCCACCATTCCTTTCACCATAAAAATGACGAATTGCCCGGCAACGACCACAAAAGCCGCGATTTCATTTAATGGCGTACCTTATCCCGATCCAAATTATGCTTCTGCGATTTATGCAAACAGCGCGGCCAATCCGGCGCAGGATTTAGGATTACAGCTTTTTAACCTGGACGGTAAAAGTCTGGTCAATCTGGCCAACAACGTCACTTACACGGTGGATATCAACAGTAATACCCATGAAGCCAATTTGCCTGTCGCCGCAAGGATGTATACCCCGCACGGAAAAGTCACGGCAGGGGATTTCACGTCCGTTGTGACGATCACTATCGCATGGCAATAACATCTTTCTATTTTCACCTGGTATAAAAGCAGGAATTTTTCATGAGAAGGTTATATCTGGCGCTTATTCTGCTGTTCGCGTACTCCAGTTATGGTTACGCTTCCTGTAAACGTTCCGGAAATGAAGGCGCGATCACTATCACCCCGCCGTCGCAGCTTGTGGTGGATAGCCACGCCTATACCGCAGGCGAGGTGTTGTGGCAATCGGGCTGGGTTTCCACCTCCGAAGTCACAATGGATGGCTGTAGTCGCGATTATAAGGTCGGTTTTTTATATGAACCCGGTAGCGCGCAGTCAAATGCATCAGCGACAATCAATGCGAATGACGGGAACAACACGCCGGTATTTAGCACCGGGATTTCCGGCGTGGGCATTGCGATTAAAACCCAAACGAATGCTGGCCCTTACGATAATGTCATGCCAATCGATAATACCTACCATAATGGCGATGGCAATAAAACACACCATGCGATGGCTCCCGCCTACAATGTTGAACTGGTCGCCTTAGGCGGTCCGATCACCTCCGGTACCGCGACATTCCAAAGTCCACTGGCGCGCGTATCTTTTCGCGATAGCGCAACGGAAGACTCCGGCGGCGATATCCTGACCCATCTGTATTTGGGGAATACGCAATTGATTATGAAAGCAATGGGATGTCGGGTAGAAACACCTGCCATCACCGTGGATTTAGGCAGCGTCAATTTAGGCAGTTTCACTAATAGTCAAACCGCGGGCACAGGCGAGCAGGATATCTTATTGACCTGCGAACAAGGCACCGCTATTTCCGCATCGTTAAGCGCCCAACCTGCCAGCGGAAATAACCCTGATAATTCAGTCATCCAGTTGAGCAATGCAAGCGCGCCAACCAGCGCAACCGGCGTTGGCGTACAGTTGGGTATTCAGGCGCCGGACGCTGGTTTCTTTACCGACAGTTTGCCAATCAATCAAAAAATTGATCTCTTTACTCACGCTATTACCACCAATGCCGATGGCAGCCAGACGGTTAGCGGCGGAACCATGAATATGTCGACCACCCTGAAAATTAGCGCGCGCTACTATAAAACCGCCGCCACGGTAACGGCCGGGCAAGCGAATGCCACGGCAACATTAAACCTGACCTATAACTAACGGCATCACAGTTTCTGGCGCTGCGCGGGAAAACGTTAACGCGCGCGCCCGTTAGATTTATTTCCACAAACGTAATTCGTCATCTTTTACTGGCGGTAATGACTTACGTTGCTGACAAGAGAGCGAATACCAGTCCAGATGGCGCGTCAGGAACATCACGCCGCCAAGCGCCAGTAGCAGAACGCCGGTACCCAGAAGCAACGAGCTATCTTCCGAACGCAGCAATCCCCACATCACGCCATCCAGCGCCAATAACGCTAACGTAAACAGCACGCTATTGCGCCATCCTTTCAGCACCGCCTGCAAATAAACGCTATTCATCAACGCGCCCACCAGGCTTGCGGCGATCCAGGCTGGCGTGAAACCGATATGTTCCGACAGTGCCAGCAACAGCAGGTAGAACATCACCAGCGATAACCCCACCAGCAGATACTGCATCGGGTGTAACCGCTGTCCCGTCAGGGTTTCGAAGACAAAGAAAGCCATAAACGTTAGCGCAATCAACAAAATGGCATATTTCGTCGCTCTGTCCGTCAGTTGATACTGATCGGCTGGCGTCGATACAGCGACGCTAAACGCCGGTAAGTTGTCCCAATCCACCTTTTGCACATCAGCAAACCGTTCGCCGAGATTCGTGGCAAACCGGCTGGTTTGCCACTGGGCCTGAAATCCTGAACCGCTGATTTCGCGTTTACCGGGAAGAAAATCCCCCACAAAATTTGGGTGCGGCCAGTTGCTGGTCAGGGTCATTTCACTGCTACGCCCGACGGGAACCAGTGAAAAGCTGCCGGTTCCGCTTAAATTTAGCGACATCGCCAACGTCAGGTTGCGCGTCGCCCACTGACTGTCCGGCAGCGGGATATGAATGCCCTCTCTACTTTCCGGTAAGCCGGTCCCCGGTTCTACAGTGAGCGTTTCACCATTCACCTGCGGCGCTTTTACTGCGCTGATACCGCGCGCATCGCCGACGCCTACGACGATAAAGGGCTTTCCAAGGGTAATGTTCGGTCTGTTCAGCTCATGCAGACGGGCCACATCAAACTCTGCCTTTATCGCCATATCGGTATGCCACACCTGCCCCTGATAAATACCTATTTTTCGCGCTTCAACGTTTTGATTGCCTTCAACCAATAGCGACTCTGGCAGCCAAAAATAGAGATAGCTGCGCTTATACTGGACCTCTTTCTCCTCTTCCAGCACGGTATAGAGCTCTGTCACCGGAACCGCCACCAGCGGGCCGACAACCTTTTGCGGGCCGCTGGTACTCTGACGAATAGCGGCTTCTACATGGCTTCGATAATCAGCACGTTCCACGATGGTGTGCCGTACCATCATCAGGGGAATTAACAGCAGGATCATGGCGCCGCCTAACGTAATCATTTTCCACAACAGGGGGGATTTCAACATAGCGTTCTCCTTTGCAATGCCAGCAGTGTAAGAACGCGATGTGGGGAGAATTTGAAGTTATGTGAAGTGACGGTGAAGTGTCAACGAGGCCAGCACGCCGCCTTCGGGACGATTGCACAACGTCACCTCACCGTTGAGGAGTCGCGCCGCCTCGCTGACAAACGCCAGCCCAAGCCCGCTGCTTTTACGCCCGTTTTCACGGGGCAACGAATAGAATCGGTCGAAAATGCGCGGCAGCGCAAAATCAGGAATACCACAGCCGGAATCCGTCACCTGCAGGATCGCTTTCTCCCCCATCGGCTGAGCGCTTAATGTGATAACGCCATTTTCAGGCGTAAAGTCGATGGCATTGTCCAATACATTGCCCAGCGCCTGCGCCAGAAGCTCCGCGTCGGCGACGACAACCAGCGAGGAAGGCCGTAGAGTAAGCGTGATCTTTTTTGCCGCCAACTGAATACTGCGCGCCTCGCTAAGCTGCGTAAATAGCTCATCAACAGCAACCGGCGCGAGAGGGATATCCTGTCGGTTTTCCAGCCGCGCCTGGCGCAGCAGGGTCTCTACCAGCGCCTGCATTCGCATATTTTGCGCCAGTATATTCTCTGTAAAGCGGGTAACCACTTCCGCGGGCGGTCCTTCACGCAGAATCTCCGCCGCGCCGCGTATCGCCGCCAGTGGACTTTTCAGCTCATGAGTCAACGCATACACGTACTGCTCAATGTCATTCTTGCCTTCCAGCTTAATGCGCATACTCTCCAGCGCCTGCGCCAGTTTACGCAGCTCGCTGCTGCCTAATGCAGGTAACGCAAGCGGGCGGTTTTCGGTGACGGAATCCGCATAGCGCGTCAACCGGGCGATGGAGCGGTTAATCCACCAGACCATCCCCGCGCCAATCGCCAGCGCAATCCCCAGTAAAACGGCGCTGGCCCACAGAATGCGCCGTTCGCTGCGCTTAATCACCGGCGCCATTGCCGCATTCGGTTTACCTACAGACAGGACGCCGATAATCCGCCCATCGCTGATTATCGGCGCGGCTACGTACATCACCGTGCTATTGGGATCGGCAGCATCTTTTGCCGTGCTGCGGGCGCCATACTGTCCGCGCAGCGTAAGCCAGACGTCATTCCAGCGAGAATAATCCTGCCCCACCGCTTTGTTTTCCGAATCAAACAATACCTTCCCCTGCGCATCCGTCATGTAGACATGGTATTCATTACGCACTTTGACGATCCCGCTGATATTGGCGCGAAACGGGCGATGTTGCAGTTGGGCGAATGCTTTCGCCAACTGGCCGTCAGTCGGGTTGCCGGAAAGGAGATCGTCGCGGGCCAGCGCCGCCAGCAGCGTCGCGGTGTCAATCAGCGTCCCTTCCGTCGCGCGGCGGACGCCCGGCTTTATCTCCTGAACGAAGATAGACAGCACAAACACGGCGGCGACGGCGACAATAAGAAAGTAGCCCAGTAGCAAACGCATTCCGATGCGCATCAGACGCTCCTCAGGCTGTATCCCATTCCACGATGCGTGTTAATTGGCGAGAGATCCGGGTTGATCGCGCGTAGTTTAGCGCGCAGGGTTTTGATGTGTGTATCGACCGTCCGATCGTAGGTCTCCTGGGCATCAGACCAGACAATATCCATCAATTGCTGACGCGAGTACACGCGCTCCGGCGACAGCAGCAGGGTTTTAAGAAGCAGAAACTCATAACGCGTCAGCGAGAGCGGCGTACCAAACCAGGCGATCTGCGCCGCCGGTTCATTGAGTTCAAAATGTCCGGTACGCACCACCGGCGACGGCGCAGCAAACTTTTTCACCCGGCGCAGCAGCGTGCGCACGCGGGCGCTCACTTCGCGCGGCGAGAACGGCTTGGCGACATAATCATCTGCGCCGATCTCCAGACCAAGCAATCGATCCACTTCATCGCTACGGGCAGTCAGGAAAAGAATCGGCAGCGCAGGATGGCGTTCCAGCAACTGCCGACACAGCTCAAAGCCGCTGATATCCGGCAGTCCCACATCGAGAATCACCGCATCCGGCCGTTGCTGACGCGCTTTTTCCAGCGCGGGCAGCCCGCGAGCGAATAGCTCAACGGTAAACCCTTCCAGTTGCAGGGTGTAGATGAGCGTATCGGCGATTCCCTGTTCATCCTCGACTAACCAGACCTGCGGTTGCTGCATACTCTTTCCCTGTTATTGTCGCCACGGCATGACCGGCACCGCGCTGATGGCGTTCTTCGGCGACCCGTCGACTACTTTGTCGGAGTAGGCCAGATACGCCAGCGTGTTGCGTTTCTCATCATAGAAACGCACGACCTGCAATGACTTAAATATCAATGAGGTGCGTTTTTTGAAAACCACCTCTCCCTGCGCCTTGCCGTTCTTAATTTTGTCGCTCAGTTCAATAGGCCCGACCTGCTGGCAAGAGATAGCGGCGTCAGACGTATCTTCCGCCAGCCCCAATCCGCCTTTTATGCCGCCCGTTTTCGCCCGGCTAACATAGCACGTCACGTTTTTGACATCAGGATCGTCAAAAGCTTCCACCACGATTTTATGGTCAGGACCGAACATTTTAAATACCGTATCGACTGAACCAATTTGTTCCGCGCGGGCGCTCTGCCCCAGCAGCAACAAAATTGAGAAAAGTACTAAGCTCTTGTATTTCATATTGTTACCATTCATAAAAGTTACGTTGCGTAATTATTAGACATTCTAAAATAAAATGGTTATAGATCACAGGATTAGAATAATTACCTGTCACGTTGCCTAAAAAAAGCATTTAAGCTCAAAAAAAACACTGAATGCTAAAAGAACAAAAAATGCTATTATCCTCTTACCTTATATCGGGTGCTCGTTGTTGAAAGGATGGGGATATTTTATGGATCAGGCTGGCATAATTCGCGACCTGTTAATCTGGCTGGAAGGTCATCTGGATCAGCCGCTGTCACTTGACAATGTGGCGGCAAAAGCAGGCTATTCCAAGTGGCACCTGCAGAGAATGTTTAAGGACGTGACGGGCCACGCCATTGGCGCTTACATCCGCGCCCGTCGTTTATCGAAATCAGCAGTGGCGCTGCGTTTGACCGCGCGTCCAATTCTGGATATTGCTCTTCAGTACCGCTTCGATTCTCAGCAAACCTTCACGCGCGCCTTTAAGAAACAGTTTTCCCAGACGCCAGCGCTGTATCGTCGCTCCTCGGAATGGAGCGCCTTTGGCATTCGCCCGCCATTACGGCTGGGCGAGTTTACCGTGCCGGAACATCAGTTCGTTACGCTGGAAGATACGCCGCTCCTTGGCGTCACGCAGAGCTATTCCTGCTCACTAGAACAGATTTCCGACTTCCGCCACGAAATGCGCGTGCAATTCTGGCATGATTTCCTCGGTCATTCGCCAACTATTCCGCCAGTGCTTTATGGGCTTAATGAAACGCGCCCCAGCATGGAGAAAGACGATGAGCAGGAAGTATTCTATACCACCGCACTGCCGCAAGAGCAGGCCGATGGCTATGTTCAGTCGGCGCATCCTGTGCTGTTGCAGGGTGGTGAATACGTCATGTTCACCTATGAAGGGTTAGGAACCGGCGTGCAGGATTTTATCCTGACCGTTTACGGCACCTGTATGCCAATGCTGAATCTGACCCGTCGTAAAGGGCAGGATATAGAGCGATACTACCCGTCAGAAGATACCAAAACCGGCGATCGCCCTATCAACCTGCGCTGCGAATTTCTGATCCCGATTCGCCGTTAACGCTGTAGCTCATCCAATGCAGGGGCGTCCAGATGCGAAACGTCCCCTGCGGTTTCTACCACCCACCCAGACGCCAGCCACTGACTTTCCTGGTAATCGATGCGGGAAATAGAGCAGTTGCGCAAACGTAACCGGCGTTCCGCCCAGGCGGGTAGTCCCAGTATAGTACTGACCAGACAGCCCAACGCGATACCGTGACTGACCAATAAAGGTCGGCTGCCCTGCGGTAGCTCCAGACAGGACGCCAGCGCGGCATGAACGCGATCGCTCAACTCCTGCATCGATTCCCCGCCGGGAATGCGGCCATCCTGCGTGCCGTTGACTAACTGACGACGCCAGCCCTCTTCTTCTTCCGTCAGCGAATCGATCTGGCGCTTTTCCAGCACGCCCATATCCAGCTCGCGCAGGCGGGAGTCAAAGGTGATATCACACCCGCACGCCTGGGCGATAATCTCCGCCGTGCGTTTTGTGCGGCCTAAATCGCTGCTGATGATATGGGTGATGCCGAGGCTGCGGGCGCGTTCTCCTACCTGCATGGCCTGCTGCTCGCCTTTTGCTGTCAGGGGACTGTCCGATTGGCCCTGAATACGTCGCTCGGCGTTCCACTGCGTTTCACCGTGGCGAACAAGGTATACCTGTAACATGTTTTTTTTCCGTTATACTGCGATAAATTTTTAAAACTGAGCTTAATTATGCACCAGGTTATCTCTGCGACCACCAATCCTGCCAAAATTCAGGCAATTCTACAGGCATTTGAAGAGATTTTCGGCGAAGGATCGTGCCATATTACGCCCGTCGCCGTCGAGAGCGGCGTACCGGAGCAGCCCTTCGGAAGCGAGGAAACGCGTGCTGGCGCACGAAATCGCGTGGATAATGCGCGACGCCTGCATCCACAAGCTGATTTCTGGGTAGCCATTGAAGCCGGAATTGACGATGACGCCACCTTCAGTTGGGTGGTGATTGATAACGGCGTTCAGCGCGGTGAAGCGCGATCGGCCACGCTGCCGCTGCCCGCCGTCATTCTCGACAGAGTCCACCAGGGGGAAGCGCTTGGCCCGGTGATGTCGCAGTACACAGGTATTGACGAGATTGGTCGCAAAGAGGGCGCCATTGGCGTATTTACCGCCGGAAAATTAACGCGCTCCAGCGTTTACTACCAGGCGGTGATCCTGGCGTTAAGCCCGTTTCATAACGCGGTGTATCGATAATTATTTGCGCTATGTTGTAGGCCTGATAAGCACAGCGCCATCAGGCATTTCGCGGCGATGTCGCCGGATGGCCGCTTCGCCTTATCCGGCCTACGAGCAAATCAGGCGTTTTTCAGCAGTACATTCTCAAGCCAATGACGCAGTTCAACCGGCGCGGATTTCAGGCTGTTTGACCCGCGCGTGATGGTGGCGATGCCCGCCCCCAGCTCGGTTTTCAACTCGCGCTGGCTCATTTCGCCACGCAGCAACTCCTCAATAATGCGCACGCGCGTTCCCAGCGCTTCACGCTCGTCCGGCGTAAGCATCAGTTGTAATAAAGGCAGATGCAGATCCTCTGCATATGCCTGACGGAGTAACTCCACAAAACGAAGCCACTCCTGATTACGTTGTTCGGCGATAGCCGATGAATAAGGGGAATGCTGGGTCATGTTATACCGCCGTTTGTACTGTTACACGAGTACAAATGATAACATAACCCGTCTGCATTAATACCGCCGCTGCCACTCAGAGTCGCTCATTAAGGCCTCTTTCTGCCCCATAAAGTGGCGATAGTAAGCGTCATAGGCCAGAACGTTTTTCACGTAGCCGCGCGTTTCCGAAAAGGGAATGCTTTCGACAAACGCTACGGCATCGATACGCCCGGCGCTATTGCCAAGCCAGGTGCGCACGCGCCCCGGCCCAGCGTTATACGCCGCCGAGGCGAAAATACGGTTATTACCAAACTGCTGATAGACATACTGCAAATAGCTGGTGCCAATGTTGATGTTGGTCTCCGGCTCCAGCAGTTGGCCGGGGCCGCGGTAGTCCGGAATCGAAAACATTTTCACCGTATGGGTGGCCGTTCCCGGCATAATCTGCATTAAGCCGCTGGCCCCTACCGGCGATTTTACTTTCGGGTTCCAGGCGCTCTCCTGGCGGGCAATCGCCATGGCATAGCTTTGTGAGATATCTTTTCCGCGGGTATAGCGGGTAAAAAGATCGTTATACGCCAGCGGAAAACGCTCCTCCAGATGATCCCACAGTTTTCCGGCGATCGTCGCCTGTACGCTCAGATCCCACCAGTGCTGGTTAAACGCATAGCGCGCCAGCTGCGCCTGTTCAGATTTACTACGGCTTTTTACCAGATTCGCCCATTCGCTGCGCGCCGTGTTATCCAGGTTCCAGTACATCAGCTCCCGTACACGCGCCATCTCCGGCCCCTGCGTCAACGCGCTGTTTACGTTGGCGGGCGCTTTATCGATTTTAAGCGTGTACTCTTCGCCTAAACGCTGCGCCGCGACCATCGGATAAAAACCGCGCTTCTGCATTAAAGCATGAAGGATCTCTTTCGCTTCGGCGTCACGACCGCGCTCCAGCAATAAATCCGCCTGCCAGTAACGCCACTCGTCTTTCTCTTTCGCCTCCATCGGCAGTCGGGCAAGCCAGGTATTGAGACCGCGACGATCGCCCATCCCCAGCGCCATACGCACGCGCCGCTCGATAAGCGACGTCGATTGCGAGCGCATAATCGCGTCATCGCGCCATTTCGCCTGCGCATCGGTCACATCGTTGCCCATCAGTCGCCAGGCAACGATATCGCGCAGCGCCTGCGTTTGTTCCTCATTAAGTTTCTGCGCCTGTACCAGCGAGGGGATCATCAGACGCGCATTTTCCGCGTCCTGGCGGGCGACGCTGGCAAACGCGACTTCCGCCATCTGGCGGGTAAAATCGGTGGCGCCGGTGGTGCGTGCGAAGGTCAATACGTTATTAGGGTCATTAGCCAGGGTAATGATCGCTGAGGCGATCGTTTGATATTCCGCCGGCATCTGTCCGGCCAGCACCGTAACCAGCCCCGTATTCCCGGCTTTCATCGCCAGCCGAATACGTTCCAGGTACGCCAGCGGGTCTTGCTTGCCGGAGGCCCGCCAGACGCTGAACAGTTTATCGCAGGCATTCGGCTGGCTTTTGCCGGTCAGCCAAAGGTCTTTCGCGCCCTGCCAGGCCGCTTCCGTTTGCCCGGTACTCCATTTCGCGTAGTAATAGTTACATTGCGCTTCCGTGGTGCCGGGTTTCTCCGGGCTAAACGCCAGCAAGCCGCGCCAGTCTTCACGACGCGCCAGCTCATTGACGAAGCGCGATTGCAGCGTACGCGCAGGCGGAAGCGTTGGATTGGCGCGCACAAACTGCGTGACGGCAATCGCCGGTTGGTTCATCAAATCGTCGGTGATCTTACGGTATTCCAGATACGGGTAGAGCGGATAATCTTTCAAACCCGGCATCATCTGCTCTACCACATCCATCTGGCGGTTGTCCCAGGCCTGCTTAATCTGCGCATAGCGGTTACGCTGCTCTTCCAGTGAGTCGGCCCGCGCGAGGTGACAAAAGGTCAGCAGGCATACGCTGGCGGCGACGAGACGCCAGACAAATGGTTTGGCTCTATCCACAAGCACTTCCTCAATTGTTATCCAATGCAGCATCATGCCGCGTAATGAATTTATGCTAACCAGTCATAGCCATTTGCGCCACGTTACGGACACTTTTTTACTTTTATTGCGAGTGCGATCTGCTGGCTGGGCTTAGGCAGGGAAAAAGGCTACACTTCGCCTTTGACATCTATTCACCATCACGATAAACATAGAGGCGAAGTCCAACGTGGCTCAATTCGTTTATACCATGCATCGTGTCGGCAAAGTGGTTCCGCCGAAACGTCATATTCTGAAAAACATCTCGCTGAGCTTCTTCCCTGGCGCCAAAATCGGCGTGCTGGGCCTTAACGGCGCCGGTAAGTCTACCCTGCTGCGCATCATGGCGGGTCTCGATAAAGATATCGAGGGCGAAGCGCGCCCGCAGCCCGGCATTAAGATTGGCTACCTGCCGCAGGAACCTCAGCTAAACCCGGAACACACGGTACGCGAGTCGATTGAAGAGGCCGTTTCGGAAGTGGTTAACGCCCTCAAACGTCTGGATGAAGTGTACGCGCTGTACGCCGATCCGGATGCCGACTTCGACAAGCTGGCCGCAGAGCAAGGCCGGCTTGAAGAGATTATCCAGGCGCACGACGGTCATAACCTGAACGTGCAGCTTGAGCGCGCAGCTGACGCCCTGCGTCTGCCGGACTGGGATGCCAAAGTCGAAAAACTGTCCGGCGGCGAGCGCCGTCGCGTGGCGCTGTGCCGTCTGTTGCTGGAAAAGCCGGATATGCTGCTGCTCGACGAACCCACCAACCACCTGGATGCCGAATCTGTTGCATGGCTGGAACGTTTCCTGCACGACTTCGAAGGCACGGTCGTGGCGATTACCCACGACCGTTACTTCCTCGATAACGTCGCCGGTTGGATTCTGGAACTTGACCGCGGCGAAGGTATTCCGTGGGAAGGCAACTACTCCTCCTGGCTGGAGCAGAAAGATCAGCGTCTGGCGCAGGAAGCGTCTCAGGAAGCAGCTCGCCGTAAATCCATTGAGAAAGAGCTGGAGTGGGTGCGTCAGGGCGCGAAAGGCCGTCAGTCGAAAGGTAAGGCGCGTCTGGCTCGCTTTGAAGAACTGAACAGCGTTGAGTATCAGAAACGTAACGAAACCAACGAACTGTTTATTCCACCAGGACCGCGTCTGGGCGACAAAGTCATTGAAGTCAGCAACCTGCGTAAATCCTACGGCGACCGCGTACTGATCGATGACCTGAGCTTCTCGGTGCCGAAAGGCGCTATCGTCGGGATCATCGGGCCAAACGGCGCGGGTAAATCGACCCTGTTCCGCATGATGTCCGGTCAGGAGCAGCCTGATAGCGGCACCATTACGCTGGGTGAAACCGTCAAGCTGGCCTCGGTCGATCAGTTCCGCGACGCGATGGACAACAGCAAAACCGTCTGGGAAGAAGTGTCCGGCGGGCTGGATATCATGAAGATCGGCAACACTGAAATGCCAAGCCGCGCCTATGTAGGCCGCTTCAACTTCAAAGGCGTCGATCAGGGCAAACGCGTTGGCGAACTGTCCGGCGGTGAGCGCGGTCGTTTGCACCTGGCGAAGCTGCTGCAGGTGGGCGGCAACGTCCTGCTGCTCGACGAACCGACGAACGACCTGGATATCGAAACCCTGCGCGCGCTGGAAAACGCCCTGCTGGAGTTCCCTGGCTGCGCGATGGTTATCTCGCACGACCGTTGGTTCCTTGACCGTATCGCCACCCACATTCTGGATTATCAGGATGAAGGTAAGGTGGAATTCTTCGAAGGTAACTTTACCGAATACGAAGAGTACAAGAAACGCACGCTGGGCGCCGAGGCGCTGGAGCCGAAGCGTATCAAGTACAAGCGTATTGCCAAATAAATGTCTGAATGCCGGGTGGCGCTTGCGCTTACCCGGCCTACAAACCCAGCGATTCCAGTACGTTGTGAAACTGTAGGCCTGATAAGACGCGGTAAGCGTCGCATCAGGCATTGGTTCTTATCCCTGCTCGCCCATCATCTCTTTCACCAGTTCCACACAGCGCAAAAAGCGGCCATCGTAATCAGCCTCTTTAACGTGAACGAACTCAATGTTGTTCTCTTTCAGCATCTCGACCAGCAGGTTCTGGAACGCTTTGCGATCCACTGAACTGCCCAGACTTCGCAGTCCGTCAGCTACCCACGGCGTATTATTCTCCAGCAAAATCACCAGGTCGAAGCGATACTCGTCGATCAGCGCCTGGACAAAGGGATGCTCGCGCCCTTCGTATTTTTTGCAAAATGCCTGGGTGGTGACGAAATCGGTATCGATAAACGCCACTTTATTCGCATATTTCACTGCAAAATCAATATATTGTGCATGACCCAGCGCGATTTTATCGTAATCGGAATACTGTAACGCCATCTCATCGCCGCCCAGATGCGAAAAGACATAGTCGCGGCCATATTCCCAGGCGCTGGTGGTATTAAAAATATTGGCGAGCTTATTGACCAGCGTAGACTTGCCGCTTGATTCCCCGCCCAGTATAGCGACGGTACGCACGAAAAACGGCTTCACTTCGGTAGGAATATATTCCCAGTAACGAAACGGATTTTCGCGGATTTGCGCCCCGCTGATATTCATAAACGTGCGTTCAGGATCGACCAGCACCGTCTCAATCCCTAAATGCTCAAGATACTGCGGCGCATCAGCCTCTTCGGAAGTGTAGATCCAGCTCGGCTGTATTCCCTTCTCTGCCATAAACGCTTTAATGCCGTTGCTCCAGACGTCCCAGCCATGCGGATAAGGCTCCATCCCCTCTTCATTAAAGGCGTGGATGCGAATATTTTTTTGGTATTTGAAGGTTTGCAATAACCAGCGCAGGCGATCCGACACGGTGGGCTGCTGCGACATGGCGCTATCCTCAAACAGCCCGCGGTCGCGCGTATCGTCATATCCCATAATGATGTGCAGCTCATCCACCTGGCTACAGGCCCGCTGGATCAAGTAGATGTGTCCGGTATGCAATGGATAAAATTTACCGAACACCACGCCAATGTTTTTCTGTCGGCGGGGAAACTCCAGCCCGAGAAAACGGTGTAGCGCCTCCAGTTTTTGCGCGCTGGGGCTTTTGATTTTGGCGTTAAGTAACTGACTCAGATACCCCTTGGTCATACCGCTGGCGTCAGCCACCTGTTGCAGAGTGCAACCTTGCTGCTTAATCGCGGTTTTGAGATAGTCGAACGATGACACAAGAGCCTCCTGCTGGAAAAATCGCATAACACTGCCTGATGGCGCTTCGCTTATCAGGCCTACAACATCAATCCGTATCAATCCGTAGGCCGGATAAGACGCATTGCATCGCCATCCGGCAAATTATACAACATCGCTGCATACAGCGAATTATAAGTCGTCAAACACGCTTAACGCATCTGCGAGCTTTTTAACACCGAACACCTGCATTCCTTCCGGCGGCTTTTTCGGTACGTTGGCGGCAGGCACAATCGCCCGACGAAAACCGTGTTTCGCCGCCTCGGAAATACGCTCCTGCCCGCTCGGCACCGGACGAATCTCGCCTGCCAGCCCCACTTCGCCAAACACCACCAGATCCTGCGGCAACGGCCTGTCACGCAGGCTGGAGACCATCGCCAGCAGTAAAGCCAGATCCGCGCTGGTTTCGGTGACTTTCACGCCGCCGACCACGTTGACGAAGACGTCCTGATCCGACATTTGCAGACCGCCGTGTCGGTGCAGCACCGCCAGCAGGATTGCCAGACGGTTTTGTTCCAGACCGACCGCCACGCGCCTGGGGTTCGCCATCATCGAGTGATCGACCAGCGCCTGAATCTCCACCAGCAACGGTCGCGTACCTTCCCAGACGACCATCACTGAACTGCCGGAAGTGACCTCATCGCCACGGCTTAAAAAGATGGCGGACGGATTGCTCACTTCGCGCAACCCCTGTTCGGTCATGGCGAAGACGCCCAGCTCATTGACTGCGCCAAAGCGGTTTTTGTGGCTGCGCAGCGTGCGGAAACGAGAATCGGCGTCGCCGTCGAGCAATACTGAGCAATCGATACAGTGTTCCAGCACTTTCGGCCCCGCCAGCGACCCGTCTTTGGTGACGTGGCCGACCATCACGATCGCCACGCCGCGCGTTTTGGCGAAGCGCGTCAGGTAGGCTGCCGTTTCGCGGACCTGAGCGACACTGCCCGGCGACGACTGGATGTCCGCCATATGCATCACCTGTATGGAGTCGATCACCATCAGTTTCGGCTGTTCTTCTTCGGCAATCAGGCAAATTTGTTCGATGCTGGTTTCCGACAGCATATTCAGATTCGCCGTCGGCAGGCCAAGCCGATGCGCGCGCATCGCCACCTGCTGTAGCGACTCTTCGCCGGTGACGTACAGCGTTTTCATCTGCTCGGCAAGCTTGCACAGCGTTTGCAGCAGCAACGTTGATTTGCCCGCGCCGGGGTTACCGCCAATCAAAATGGCGCTGCCGGGTACCACCCCGCCGCCCAGCACGCGGTCAAACTCTTTAAAACCGGTAGAAAAGCGCGGCAGTTCCTCAAGACTGATGTCAGACAGTTTCTGCACTTTTGATACGCCCGCACTGCCGGCGTATCCGCTCAGACGTTCGTTACGCGCCACCGTCGGCGATGCGGCAAGGCGCACCTCGGTAATGGTGTTCCAGGCATGGCAGGCGCTGCATTGCCCCTGCCAGCGCGGGTAATCGGCACCACATTCATTACAAACAAAGGCGCGTTTTGGAGCTTTTGCCACGTTTTACCTCTTTCGTTAACGCTGTTGCCGGATGGCGCTGACGCTTATCCGGCCTACGGTAGCCTTGCCATTGGGCAGGTTAATCATTTCTGGTTCATGCTGCCGGAGAGAATGCAAAACACGCCCATCAGGTCAGCGTGGCGGATCGTAATCTCCGTCTTTTCGTTTACTTTTGGCTTGGCATGGAAGGCAATACCTAACCCTGCCGCTTTGATCATTGGCAGATCGTTAGCGCCGTCGCCAATCGCCACCGTCTGCGCCAGCGGGATATCATGCTCTTGCGCCAGACGAAGCAAGGTATTGGCTTTATACTCAGCATCCACAATATCGCCGATAACGTGACCGGTAAATTTACCGTCCATGATCTCCAGCTCATTGGCGACCGCCGCCGTCAGACGTAGCTGGTCACGCAGATAGTCGGCGAAGAAAGTGAAGCCGCCGGAGGCGATAGCGATTTTCCAGCCAAGCGCTTCCAGTTTTAGCACCAACTGCGTTAATCCTGGCATTAGCGGCAGATTCCCGCGCACCTGGCGCAAAATATCGGCATCCGCGCCTTTCAGCGTCGCCACGCGGCTACGCAGGCTGGCGGTAAAATCAAGCTCGCCGCGCATCGCGCGCTCCGTCACTTCAGCCACCTTCTCACCGGTACCGGCCAGCTTCGCGATTTCATCGATACACTCAATTTGGATCGCCGTGGAATCCATATCCATCACCAGCAGCCCCGGCGTGCGCAGATGCGGAATTTTACCCAGCGGCGCGACATCCAGCTGCGCCTCATGCGCCAGCCGCGTCGCACGCGGCGTCAGCGACCCCGCCAGACGAATGACCTGATAATCCTCCACGCACCAGGCGGCGACAATCACCATTGCGGCGCCCAGTTTGGTCTGATATTGAGTTAAACGCTGCTTATCCAGCCCGCGCCCATACAGCAGCCAACCGCTGCGGCCTGCATGGTAATCCAGAGGCATCACCTCGTCGCCGCTTAAAGAAAGAGGCAAACCAGGCCATAAAGAGACATCTTCAGGCAGATCGCACCAGGTAATGTTAGGCATTAAAGCTCCTGTAAATCGTTCAGGCCGGTAACCGCCCCGCGGAAAATAACGCATGAGGCTACCTTGTAACCATCGCTTCTGGCAACATTAAGCCTCAAATTTTCAGCAGGTGGAATATGGCTCGCGCAAAACTGAAATTTCGGCTGCATCGTGCAGTCATTGTATTGTTCTGTCTCACACTGCTCGTCGCGCTTATGCAGGGCGCGTCCTGGTTTAGTCAAAACCACCAGCGACAGCGCAATCCGCAGCTGGAAGAGCTGGCCCGCACGCTGGCGCGCCAGGTGACGCTCAACATCGCCCCGCTGATGCGCAGCGAAACACCGGATGAAAATCGCATCAATGCCGTGCTGCGTCAGCTCACGCAAGAGAGCCGTATTCTGGATGCCGGCGTCTATGATGAACAGGGCGATCTTATTACTCGCGCTGGCGAAAGCGTCAATGTGCGCGACAGGCTGGCGCTGGATGGCAAAAAAGCGGGCAGCTATTTTAACCAACAAATTGTCGAGCCTATCCAGGGCAAAAACGGCCCCTTGGGCTACCTGCGTCTGACGCTGGATACCCACACGCTGGCCACCGAAGCAAAGCAGGTCGATAACACCACCAACATTCTACGCCTGATGCTGCTACTCTCGCTGGCGATAGGCGTGGTGCTGACGCGCACCTTGCTACAAGGTAAACGCACCCGCTGGCAGCAGTCGCCCTTCCTGTTAACGGCCAGCAAGCCTGTTCCGGAAGAGGAAGAGCGTGAGGAAAAAGAGTAAAATGACGGCTTAATAAAGGTAAGGAAAACCACCATGACAACATTACGCCTGCTTATTTCTGACTCTTATGATCCCTGGTTTAACCTGGCGGTCGAGGAGTGCATTTTCCGCCAGATGCCCGCCACCCAGCGCGTGCTGTTCCTGTGGCGCAACGCGGATACGGTGGTGATTGGACGCGCGCAAAACCCGTGGAAAGAGTGTAATACGCGGCGTATGGAAGAAGATAACGTCCGTCTGGCCCGCCGTAGCAGCGGCGGCGGCGCGGTATTCCATGACCTCGGTAATACCTGCTTTACCTTTATGGCCGGTAAACCGGAATACGATAAAACCATCTCCACCCATATTGTGCTCGCGGCGCTGAATTCGCTGGGGGTCATGGCCGATGCTTCGGGACGCAACGATCTGGTCGTAAAAACGCCAGACGGCGATCGCAAAGTCTCCGGTTCAGCCTATCGCGAAACCAAAGATCGCGGTTTCCATCACGGTACGCTGCTGCTGAATGCAGACCTCAGCCGTCTGGCAAACTATCTGAATCCCGATAAAAAGAAACTTGCGGCGAAAGGGATTACCTCCGTTCGCTCCCGCGTGGCTAATCTTACCGAGCTATTACCGGGTATCACCCATGAACAGGTCTGCCAGGCGGTCACGGAAGCCTTTTTCGCCCATTACGGCGAACGCGTCGACGCGGAAGTGATTTCACCGGATAAAACGCCGGATCTGCCGAATTTTGCCGAAACCTTTGCGCGCCAGAGCAGTTGGGAGTGGAATTTCGGCCAGGCACCGGCGTTCAGCCATCTGCTGGACGAACGCTTCACCTGGGGCGGCGTCGAGCTGCATTTTGACGTCGAGAAAGGTCATATCACCCGTGCGCAGGTGTTTACCGATAGCCTGAACCCGGCACCGCTGGAAGCGCTGGCGGGGCGACTGCAAGGGTGTTTGTACCGCGCGGATAAACTACAGGAAACGTGCGAAGCGCTGATAGCGACGTTTCCGGAACAGGAGAGTGAGTTGCGGGAACTGGCGAGTTGGGTCGCAGGGGCCGTGCGTTAAAGAATTGCCGGATGGCAGCTACGCCTTATCCGGCCTACAAATGAGTGCTTTCTGTAGGCCGGATAAGCAACGCGCCATCCGGCATTACCGCCACTCACCAGCGTCAAGATCCCTCACCTCCCCCGCCCAATAAACCGGGTAAACGCCATTGCGAACATCACGATGAAAGGTCGAAAACGGCCAGTCCTGCACCCGCCTTACCCAACCGTGCTTCACGGGGTTGAAGTAGAGGTAATCGGCATGTCGGCGAAAATCCTTTTCGTCGCGAATCGCGTGCTCCCAGAATCGTGGCTGCCACACGTCATGGCGCATTATCGATTTGGTAAATAACTTTTTAAGCTCCCGCCAGCGAGATGAAAAGTCACAATCGTTCTCAGGAAGCGTCCAGATGCAATGCAGATGCTCAGGCAACACGACAAAAGCATCAATTTGAAAAGGCTTCGTATTTTTCACTCGGCGAATAGCAGAGCGTAATTCCGCAATCTGGCGGACAAGTAAATCACTTTTCCGGTTTTTCAGATTAACCGTGAAAAACCAGGTGCCACCGTTAATGTAATAACGACGATAGTTCGACATTTTGTTCATTCCTTAAACAAAATCCAAACGTAACGGGTTAATAGCAAAAGGCAATGCGGAGAGGGTAATTCGGGAATGAGGCCCGCAGTATAAACAGCAGATTGCCGGATGGCGGCTACGCCTTATCCAGCCTACAAGTCGATCCGGTAACAACCGCAGGCCGTTGTAGGCCCGGTAAGCGAAGCGCCACCGGGCACAGCACAATCTTACTCTTTATCGCCCAGCAGTACGGATTCCAGTGCGATTTTGATCATGTCGTTGAAGGTCGTCTGACGTTCAGCGGCAGTGGTCTGCTCGTGGGTACGGATGTGGTCGGACACGGTGCAGATAGTCAGCGCTTTCGCGCCAAACTCAGCCGCAACGCCGTAGATGCCCGCCGCTTCCATCTCTACGCCCAGTACGCCGTATTTTTCCATCACGTCGAACATTTCGCCGTCCGGAGAGTAGAACAGGTCTGCAGAGAACAGGTTGCCCACGCGCGCGTCAACGCCCAGCGCTTTTGCCGCATCAACTGCGTTACGTACCATGTCGAAGTCAGCGATAGCCGCGAAGTCATGATCTTTAAAACGGATACGGTTCACTTTGGAGTCGGTGCAGGCACCCATACCGATCACCACGTCGCGCAGTTTGACGTCCATGCGCACAGCGCCGCAGGAGCCGACGCGAATGATTTTCTTCACGCCGAAATCGGTGATCAGCTCTTTGGTGTAGATGGAGCAGGACGGGATACCCATACCGTGACCCATCACGGAGATCTTACGGCCTTTGTAAGTCCCGGTGAAACCTAACATGCCGCGAACGTTGTTCACTTCGCGAACATCTTCGAGGAAAGTCTCAGCAATGTGCTTCGCGCGCAGCGGGTCGCCCGGCATCAATACGACGTCAGCGAAATCACCCATTTCTGCATTAATATGTGGAGTTGCTATCTTCAGTTCCCTTTAAATTTGTTGTTATTGCCTGATGGCGGCTACGCCTTATCAGGCCTACAAAACGTCTGTAAAAACAGTGAAATACCCTAAGGATTTCGCGTTGTAGGAAGGCGACGAATTCGTGAATCCCCGGGAGCATAGATAAACTATGTGACCGGGGTGAGCGAATGAAGTCAACGCATCTACAGCGCGAAAGACAACGGGTATCACAGCATGTTTTTACCGTAATCCATTGGCGATGTACCAAAGTAGGTCGCCAGCGTCTGGCCGATATCCGCGAAGGTTTCACGGTGACCTAAAGAGCCCGGTTTGACTTTTGGACCGTAGATCAGCACCGGAATGTGCTCACGGGTATGGTCAGTACCGGTCCAGCTCGGGTCACAGCCGTGGTCAGCGGTCAGGATCAGAATGTCATCTTCACCCACCAGCTCCATCAGCTCCGGCAGACGGCGGTCAAACAGCTCCAGACCTGCGGCGTAGCCCGCGATGTCGCGACGGTGGCCCCAGGAAGAGTCGAAGTCGACGAAGTTAGTGAAGACGATGGTCTTATCGCCCGCTTCTTTCATCTCTTTGAGGGTCGCGTCGAACAGCGCGTCCAGACCGGTCGCTTTCACTTTCTTAGTGATGCCGCAGTTGGCGTAGATGTCGGCAATCTTACCGACGGACACCACGTGGCCCTGTTTTTCATCGACCAGTTTCTGCAGCACGGTCGGCGCTGGCGGTTCAACGGCCAGGTCGTGACGGTTACCGGTACGCTGGAAGTTACCGGCCTTGTCGCCGATAAACGGACGCGCGATCACGCGGCCAATGTTGTAGCCGCCTTCGGTCAGCTCTTCACGGGCGATTTCGCACAGCTCGTAGAGTTTATCCAGGCCAAAGGTCTCTTCGTGGCAGGCAATCTGGAACACGGAGTCAGCGGAGGTGTAGAAAATCGGCTTGCCGGTTTTCATGTGCTCTTCGCCGAGCTGGTCCAGAATAACGGTGCCGGAAGAGTGGCAGTTACCGAGATAGCCCGGCAGGTTGGCGCGTTTTACCAGCTTATCCAGCAGTTCCTGCGGGAAGCTGTTTTCGTGATCGCTGAAATAGCCCCAGTCGAATAGCACCGGTACGCCGGCGATTTCCCAGTGGCCGGACGGCGTATCTTTGCCGGAGGACAGTTCGTGCGCCCATGCGTATGCGCCAATAACGTCCGCGTTGCCGTCCATGCCAGCGGCAATTTTACCGGTAGAGCCTTCATGCGCTTTCACCAGCCCCAGACGAGTCAGGTTAGGCAGATTCAACGGGCCCTTACGGCCATTGTCAGCTTCGCCTTTGGCGCAAGCTTCTGCGATGTGGCCCAGAGTGTCGGAACCTACGTCGCCAAAACGATCCGCGTCTTCAGTAGCGCCGATGCCGAATGAGTCCAGCACCATAATAAATGCACGTTTCATATCTTCTCCGTACTTAGTGCTTCAAAAATAATTGATCAGATCAGTATACAACTATTCAGTAATTCGACGATAGACCGAAGGTGTGCTTGCTGGCGCTTTATCGTCAAGGATAATTGCCGCTTTGACGGCCTTCGCCGCTTCCTGCCAACTGGTTTCGTCTTTGGCATGAATCACCGCCAGCGGGCGCTGCCCGTCGATGCTGTCGCCCAGACGGGCCATGTCGGTAAAGCCAACGCTGTAATCAATGGTATCAGACGCCTGACGACGCCCACCGCCCATCGAGACGACCGCCATCCCCAGCGCACGCGTATCCATTGCGCTGATAAACCCTTCGGTATCAGCATATACCGCTTTGCTCAACATGGCGGTCGGCAGGTATTTATCGTAGTTCTCAACGAAATCGCTCGGCCCTTTCTGCGCGGCCACCATACGACCAAAGACTTCTGCCGCTTTACCGTTATCCAGCACCGCCTGCAGTTTGGCACGCGCTTCGGCGTCGTCTTTCGCCAGCTGGCCGGAGATCAGCATCTCCACACATAGCGCCATAGTGACGTCAAACAAGCGCGGATTGCGGTATTCACCGGTCAGGAACTGCACGGCTTCACGCACTTCCACCGCGTTACCGGCGCTTGAAGCCAGCACCTGATTCATATCGGTTAACAACGCCGTAGTGCGAACTCCCGCGCCGTTTGCCACGCCGACAATCGCTTCAGCAAGGGCTTCAGAAAGTTCATAGGTTGGCATAAACGCGCCGCTGCCGACTTTGACGTCCATTACCAGCGCATCCAGCCCTTCGGCCAGTTTCTTGGCGAGGATGGAACCAGTGATCAGCGGAATAGAGTCCACCGTCGCGGTAATATCGCGGGTGGCGTAAAAACGTTTGTCCGCCGGTGCAAGCGAGCTGGTTTGCCCAATAATCGCCACACCCACGTCTTGAATAATTTCGCGGAAACGGTTGTCGTCCGGGAAGATGTCGAAGCCCGGGATCGCTTCCAGTTTATCGAGCGTACCGCCGGTATGTCCGAGGCCGCGACCGGAGATCATCGGTACATAACCGCCGCAGGCCGCTACCATTGGCCCCAGCATCAGAGACGTCACGTCCCCTACGCCGCCGGTCGAATGCTTATCGACAATCGGGCCATTGAGATTCAGGCTTTTCCAGTCAAGGACAGAACCGGAATCCCGCATCGCCATGGTCAGCGAAACACGCTCCGGCATGGTCATATCGTGGAAGAAGATGGTCATCGCCAGGGCGGCAATCTGCCCTTCAGAGATAGTATTGTCACGAATACCATTGATAAAGAAACGAATTTCTTCGTCACTCAACGCATGACCATCACGCTTTTTACGAATAATTTCTTGTGCGAGAAACACGGTACCCTCCTGAGGGAAAAGAGTAGAAGGCTTACATCGCCGGATGGCGGTTAACGCCTTATCCGGCCTACAGGCCTGGATTTGTAGGCCGGATAAGCGCAGCGCCATCCGGCAAATCAGAGCTTAGTAGCTGCTGGCGCTCTTACCGTCGCCGTGACCCAGCGCTTTCAGCAGGCTTGCCAGCAGGCTGGATGCGCCAAAGCGGTAGTGACGAGAATCTGCCCAGTCAGCGCCAAACAGTTCGTCTGCAATCGCGAGGAATTTCTGCGCGTCTTCCGCCGTACGTACGCCGCCCGCCGGTTTGAAGCCAACGGTTTTGGAAACGCCCATGTCGCGGATCACTTCCATCATGATGCGCGCGCTTTCCGGCGTAGCGTTTACCGGCACTTTACCGGTAGAGGTTTTGATGAAATCCGCACCGGCTTTAATGGAGATTTCAGAGGCTTTACGAATCAGCGCCTCTTCTTTCAGCTCGCCGGTTTCGATAATCACTTTCAGCAATACGTTCGCTGCGGCACAAGCGTCTTTACAGGCTTTTACCAGGTCAAAACCCACCTGCTCGTTACCGGCGATCAACGCACGGTACGGGAATACCACGTCCACTTCGTCAGCGCCGTAGGCGATCGCCGCACGGGTTTCCGCCAGCGCAATATCGATGTCATCATTGCCATGCGGGAAGTTAGTCACCGTTGCAATGCGGATGTCCGGCGTACCTTGTTCTTTCAGAGTCTTACGCGCAATCGGGATAAAACGCGGGTAAATACAAATCGCCGCCGTATTCCCGACCGGGGTTTTTGCCTGATGACACAACGCGATCACTTTTTCATTGGTGTCGTCATCGTTCAGAGTGGTCAGATCCATCAGTTTGAGCGCACGCAGGCTGCTTGCTTTTAAATCAGTCATGACATTCTCCAACGGCATTGCCGTATAAAATTTCACCTTGCGAGTCTGTTAATATTCTAACATTCACTCGCGATTACACTTCGATATACATCACAGTTAATGAAAACTACGTACAAATTTGCATTACTGTAATGAGATCTGAATCAAATTATCCCGCCGTCACCGTCTGTTCTTCGAGCGATAAGCGCATCAGGATCAAAGTCGGTTTGCCGCCATTTTCTACAATAGCGCATCGTCCCGGCATAAAGAGGAAACGAAGATGCCTGCCTCATGCGAAACTGCGCTCCAGCAGCGTTGCCAGCAAATTGTGACCAGCCCGGTGCTCACGCCTGAACAAAAACGCCATTTTCTGGCGCTGGAAGCTGAAAACGCCCTGCCTTATCCCACCCTGCCGGAAGATGCCCGCCAGGCGTTGGATGAAGGCGTCATTTGCGATATGTTTGAGGGGCACGCCCCCTTCAAACCGCGCTACGTGTTGCCCGATTACGCCCGATTTCTGGCTAACGGTTCACAGTGGCTGGAACTGGAAGGCGCGAAAGATCTGGATGATGCGTTATCCCTACTCACCATTCTGTATCATCACGTACCTTCCGTGACGTCCATGCCGGTTTATCTCGGCCAGCTTGATGCGTTGCTGCAACCGTATGTTAGAATTCTAACACAAGATGCGATCGATATTCGAATAAAACGTTTCTGGCGTTATCTCGACAGAACGCTGCCAGACGCCTTTATGCATGCCAATATTGGCCCTGCCGATACGCCTGTCACACGAGCGATTTTGCGCGCTGATGCCGAGCTAAAGCAGGTGGCGCCTAACCTGACGTTTATCTACGATGCGGAAATTACGCCGGACGATCTGCTGCTGGAAGTCGCCAAAAACATTTGCGAATGCAGTAAGCCACACATTTCCAACGGCCCTGTAAATGATAAAATTTTCACAAAAGGCCATTATGGCATCGTCAGTTGTTATAACTCGCTACCGCTTGGCGGCGGCGGCAGTACGCTGGTACGTCTCAACCTAAAAGCCGTGGCAGAACGCAGTACGTCTGTCGATGACTTCTTTTCACGTACGCTACCTCACTACTGCCGACAGCAGATCGCCATCATTAATTCACGATGTGAATTCCTCTATGAAAAGTCACATTTCTTTGAGAATAGCTTTCTTGTACAGGAAGGTTTGATCGATCCCGAACGTTTTGCGCCGATGTTCGGTATGTACGGGCTGGCGGAAGCCGTGAATCTGCTGTGCGAAAACGCGGGCCTGAACGCCCGTTACGGCAAGAATGAAACGGCGAACGAGCTGGGCTACCGTATCAGCGCCCAACTGGCGGATTTCGTCGAAAATACGCCAGTGAAGTATGGCTGGAAGCAACGGGCGCTGCTCCATGCCCAGTCTGGCATAAGTTCCGATATCGGCACTACGCCGGGCGCGCGTCTGCCGTATGGCGATGAACCGGACCCTATCACCCATTTGCAAACCGTCGCACCGCACCATGCCTTTTATCATGCCGGGATCAGCGACATTCTGACGCTGGACGAAACCATCAAGCGTAATCCGCAGGCGTTGGTCCAGCTTTGTCTTGGCGCGTTCAAAGCCGGGATGCGGGAATTTACCGCCAATGTCAGCGGCAACGATCTGGTGCGCGTCACCGGTTATATGGTGCGCCTGTCGGATCTGGCGAAATTTCGCGCCGAAGGCTCGCGCACGAATACCACCTGGCTGGGAGAAGAAGCCGCACGTAATACCCGCATCCTGGAACGACAGCCACGCGTAGTCAGCCATGAACAACAGATGCGCTTTAGTCAGTAAGATCATTGCGTTTTCCTGCGTCGATGGGCCAAGCAGCCGCCTGGCATTATTCTTACAGGGCTGCAATTTGCGCTGCAAGAATTGCCATAACCCGTGGACGATGGGTCGCTGTAACGACTGCGGGGAATGCGTATCGCAGTGTCCGCATCACGCCCTCAGCGTTGATGGCGGGAAAGTGGTATGGCGGTCGGACGTCTGCGAGCAGTGCGATACCTGCCTGAAAATGTGCCCACAGCGGGCAACGCCAATGGCGCAGACCATGAGCGTTGACGATGTGCTGCGTCATATTCGTAAAGCATCGCTGTTTATTGAAGGTATTACCGTCAGCGGCGGAGAGGCGACCACGCAATTACCGTTTATTGTGGCGCTATTTACGGCGATCAAAGCCGATCCGCAGTTACAACGGCTGACCTGCCTGGTGGACAGTAATGGTCAGTTAAGCGAGACCGGCTGGCAAAAACTACTGCCGGTTTGCGACGGCGTAATGCTCGATCTGAAAGCCTGGAAGAGCGAGTGTCATCACCGTCTGACCGGACGTGATAACACGCATATTAAGCGCAGTATCCGCTTTCTTGCTGCGCGGGGAAAACTGGCGGAGCTGCGGTTGCTGGTTATCCCGGGTCAGGTGGACTATGCGGCGCATATCGATTCACTGGCGGCGTTTATTACTTCGCTGGGCGAGGTTCCGGTGCGTTTGAATGCCTTTCATGCGCATGGCGTCTATGGCGAAGCGAAAGCCTGGCCAGGCGCGACGCCGCAAGAGGTGGAACAGCTGGCTGACGGATTGCGCGCGCGTGGGGTGGCGAAACTGATTTTGCCGGCGCTATATTTGTAAGCGTCACCTACCGGACAGCGGCTGCGATGCCCTCAGAGCCGAAACAAGGTAATGGTATTGCGATACAGCGTATCGGCTATCACCTCTGCGGGCTCCGGACGTAATTCGCAGAGCGCATCAAATACTCGCGCCGCCTGCTCCGGGCGATTCGGCTGCCCCTGAAACCCCTTTAGCGGCATATCCGGCGCATCGGTCTCCAGCAACAGCGCGTCCAGCGGCAACCGCGCCATAACATCACGGGTTTTACTGGCGCGCGGGTAGGTGATGGTGCCGCCGACGCCGATTTTATAGCCCAGTCGCACAAAGCGTTCGGCCTGTTGCAGACTGCCGGCAAAACCATGCACCACACCGGTTCGCGGCAGATCCTGGCGCTTTAAGTGCATCGCCAGTTTGTCATGCGTACGCCGCGAGTGCAGGATCACCGGCAGATCGTAGCGTTTTGCCAGTTGCAGCTGCGCGTCTAAAAATCGCTCTTGCCTGGTGAACTGCGGATCGTCGCGATAAAGATCGAGACCGATCTCGCCTACCGCCACGACGTTCTGTTGTTGCGCCAGCGCTTGTTGCAGCTTATCAGGATCGTCATCGGCATGACGCTCAATCACAATGGGGTGCAATCCCAGCGCAGCATAAAGCGACGGGAAACGCGCCGCCAGCGCCAGCACGCGGGGAAAGTGCGCCGCCTCGGTCGCCGGCACGATGATTTTTTCAACTCCCGCCTCACAGGCACGCTGAATACTGGCGCGCTCATCGCCCGTAAAGGGCGGGAAATCAAAATGGCAGTGTGTATCAATAAAGCGCCAGCTCACGCCAGATCCTCGTCGGTAAATGTGGTGTCGTTTGCCTGCGGCGCGCTAATGACCTCCGCCACATGCGTATCATTGGCCACCGGCGCCGGAGGCACGACCACCGTTTCCGGCACGGCAATCCGCGACGTATGGCGCAAGAGAGGCGGCGTTGCGGCGAGCAATTTACCAACGGTGGCAAGGAAATAACGCCCGCATAATTGCCCGGTTTTGTAATCCTCACGCAGCGCCAGGATACGGCTGCCCAGCGCCATGCTGTGCAGCGGTTTCGGCGGATAAATTTCAATGATCCGCAGCTTACCCGGCGGCTTTTCAATAAATTGTTGGATCGCGCTGTAGGACGTTTCATGATGCTGCACCAGGTTGACCAACGGCTGTAGACTGCTCTCCCCCAGCCAGCGCTCCATACGCTTAAACCACTGCGGCGTGTAATACATTTGCGAGGGTACGGTGCGGATCACCACAATGGTTTTCGCCCCCCGCTTTGCCGCCTCCTGAACCGGAATGGCGTCGCTAATGCCACCGTCCAGATAGTTGATGCCCTCTAACGTAACGCCGGTACGGTAGAAACCCGGTATGGCGCTGGAGGCGCGAATGATATCAAGCCAGTTTTGTTTTGTCGGCGAAAAATAGCCCGGCGTGTAATCATCCCCCCGGCAGGCGCACATATAAAAGGATTTTCCGCTGTCGAACAGGCGCGCTGCGGTATCCATCTGCAGCGGCATTCGGGCGGCGGTGGATTCCACCAGCCAGTCGAGGTCAATAAGGTTTCCTCCGCGTACAAATCGCAGCGGATCAAAAAATTCGCGCCTGGTGGTATAGCGCATAATGACTTTACGCCCGTAGCCGGGCTGGTTGCAGAGATACGCCGAGAGATTTTGCGCACCGGCTGATGTGCCGAAGTAGAGATGGAAAGGATTAAACTGCGCGCGCATAAACTCATCCAGCACGCCTGCGGTAAAGATGCCCCGCTGCCCGCCACCCTCGCAGACCAGCGCCATACGGCCTGGCCGGAACGGTGTTAATGATAACGGCGCAATATTGCCGAGCGTAACCGGTATTCGCTGGCCCACCTCTGCCTTCCTGTTTTTCATTTTTTTCCAGGCTGACAAGGTAACGCAAAACGTTAACGGCTAAAACCGTAAAAGCCAGTCCGCTGGACTGGCTTGATAGCAATATATCTTTACAGCTGCCTGCTAGGGTCGTTTACGGCCCATGAACAGGCTGACCAGGAAGAGCACGATCCCGACGACGAAGACGATTTTCGCCGCGCCGGCAGCCGTACCAGCCAGTCCACCAAAACCCAATGCGGCGGCAATTAACGCGATAACCAGAAATATAATGCCCCAACGAAACATAAGCCTCTCCTTTACCATAGTTAATGTCGACCGCTAAATATGAGCGCTCAGGCTACTCATTCGCGATATTTTTAGTGTGGTGCACATTACGCCTCCCGACAAACGTCGGGAGGACGAATTACGACGAATTACTGAACTTTCAGATCGTTTTTAACACTTTTTACGCCATCAACGGCTTTCGCGATGCTTTCAGCGCGGTCGCTTTGTTCCTGAGTTTCAACGGTACCGGAGAGCTGTACGACGCCATCGGTCGTTTCCACTTTTACTTTACGGGAAGGGACGAGATCGTCCGCCAGCAACTTGGCTTTGACTTCACTGGTCGTGGCCGTATCACCGGCATAACCTTTCACGGAACCTTCTTTATTGTCGCGAACGTGAAGTTTGTCGCTAACGGAGGTCACGCCTTCTACGCCTTTCGCCACTTTCACGGCGGCTTCAGCCTGCGCCTGACTTTCTACAAAGCCGCTCAGGGTGACGACTTTCTGATTGGTTTCGACAGAAATATCGGTGCTTTTAATATTGTCATGGTCTACCAGCGCAGCTTTTACTTTCGCAGTGATGGCGCTGTCATCCATGAAGTTACCGACTTTATTCATAGAGCTATCGACTTTTTGCCCTGCGGTTTCGGTTCCGCTTTGCGCCTTGTCCGTTGTTGCGTTTTCTGCAAAGGCAGAACCTGTCGCAACGGCAGAGGTCAACATTACGGCCAGCAGAGTTTTAGAAATCTTCAGTCTTGTCATAGTCATCGATTTTGTCCTGTATAGTTTGCTCGTAATTTGAGCTCAGGCAACACGAGGTTGCATTGCTGAATGCGGTGAAACTCACCGGTTTCTGAAGTCAATGACTGGCATCACATTCGTGAATTTGTAACGACGCGTCGCCTGCCACCCTTCCGTTTCAGTTATTAATATCGTGACTGAAACAAATCTCAGCTTTAAGCTCTCATATTCACGCATTGAACAGGCATTAAAGCCGACATTTATGTCATCACTTTGTTAAATATAGATCACAATTTTAAAATCGCTTGTCGGTGCGTATAAAAAACAGGCAGATCGGAGAAAAAACGCGGGATTTAAGAACATTCCGTAAGCGGTTAAAAAGGCAGGGAAAGTACGAAGGCGCGGCGGATGCCGCGCCCGGAAAGGGATCAGTGTTCGCGCGTTTTACGGAACTGAACGTCAGGGTAACGTTCCTGGGTCAGGTTCAGGTTAACCATCGTGGGGGCGATATAGGTGAGGTTGTCGCCGCCATCCAGCGCCAGCTGCGTTTCATTCTTACGCTTAAACTCTTCGAATTTCTTCGCATCGGCGCTTTCCACCCAGCGCGCCGTCGCCACGTTGACGGATTCATAAATCGCCTCAACGTTGTATTCGCTTTTCAGGCGCGCGACAACAACGTCAAACTGCAAAACACCCACGGCGCCGACAATCAGATCGTTGTTGGAGATGGGACGGAATACCTGAACCGCCCCCTCTTCAGAAAGCTGCACCAGCCCTTTCAGTAGCTGCTTCTGCTTGAGCGGATCTTTCAGGCGAATACGACGGAACAGTTCCGGCGCAAAGTTCGGGATACCGGTAAACTTCATCATCTCGCCCTGAGTGAAGGTATCGCCGATCTGAATGGTGCCGTGGTTATGCAGACCCAAAATATCGCCCGGGTACGCTTCTTCAACGTGCGAACGGTCGCCCGCCATAAAAGTTAACGCGTCGGAAATCACCACATCTTTGCCGGTACGGACCTGGCGTAGCTTCATGCCCTTCTCATACTTACCGGAAACCACGCGCATAAACGCCACGCGGTCGCGGTGTTTCGGGTCCATATTGGCCTGAATTTTAAAGACAAAACCGGTGAATTTCTCTTCCGAGGCTTCCACTGTGCGGGTATCGGTTTGACGCGGCATCGGCGCGGGCGCCCACGCCACTAAACCATCCAGCATATGGTCAACGCCAAAGTTACCCAGCGCGGTACCGAAAAATACCGGGGTAATTTCCCCTGCCAGGAACAGCTCTTCATCAAACTCGTTAGACGCGCCCTGCACCAGTTCCAGCTCGTCGCGCAGCTGCTGCGCCAGGTCTTCACCCACGGCGGCGTCCAGATCCGGGTTATTCAGCCCTTTAACGATGCGCACTTCCTGAATGGTGTGGCCCTTACCGGTCTGATACAGATAAGTTTCATCTTTATAAAGGTGATAAACGCCCTTAAACAGCTTGCCGCAGCCAATCGGCCAGGTGATCGGCGCGCAGCCGATTTTCAGCTCGTTCTCGACTTCATCCAGCAGCTCCATCGGGTCGCGGATATCACGGTCGAGTTTGTTCATAAAGGTCAGGATTGGCGTATCACGCAGACGGGTAACTTCCATCAGCTTACGAGTCCTGTCCTCAACGCCTTTTGCGGCGTCGATCACCATCAGACAGCAGTCCACCGCCGTCAGGGTACGGTAGGTATCTTCGGAGAAGTCTTCGTGCCCCGGGGTGTCCAGCAGGTTCACCAGACAGTCGTGATACGGGAACTGCATCACCGAGGTGGTGATAGAGATACCACGCTGTTTTTCCATCTCCATCCAGTCAGATTTTGCATGTTGGCTGGAGCCACGGCCTTTTACCGTACCGGCAGTCTGAATCGCCTGTCCGAACAGCAACACTTTTTCGGTAATGGTGGTTTTACCGGCGTCCGGGTGAGAAATAATGGCAAAAGTGCGGCGTTTGGCCACCTCTTGCAAATAAGGAGACAACGTCATAGTCAAATCTTCTTGAGTAAGCGCGGCGTTTGACCACGCATGTTGAATACGAAAAATGCGGCTATTTTACCCATCAACCTGGGGGAGGCAATCAGTGTTTACACAGGAGCTGCTCCAGTTCGCTTAATGACGCCACAGTCCAGGTTGGATGAATACCCGCGGGCTGCTCGCGATGATGCGCGTTAAGCCAGCAGGTCGACAGCCCGGCGTTAATGCCGCCAAGAATATCGGATTCCGCGGTATCGCCAACCATTAATACGCGCGAGCGGTCAGGATTCCCCGCCTGCTCCAGGGCGTAGTTAAAGATTTTCGGATCGGGCTTCGCGACGCCAACCTGCTCGGAAATCACCAGCAGATCGAAATACTCGCGCAGCCCGGTGCGCTCCAGACGAGTTTGTTGTAGCGCGGTAAAACCGTTAGTAATAATACCGATTTTAGCCTGCCCGCGAATCGCATTAAGTAGCGAAACGGCGCCCGGCAAAGGAGAACAGATCTCCGCCATCGCACTAATAAAAGCGTCATTCAGCAGCCCCGGCGCAACGTTTAGCCGTTCAGCCCAACTTTGAAAACGCGCGTGCTGCAATTGTAATGAGGTAATCGCGCCGTTCTGATAATCCACCCATAGCGGCTTATTCACGGCCTGGTAATCCTGGAAATCCTCAGCGGTAAAGGTGACGCTATAGTCAAGGAACATCCGCTGTAAGCCGGTGAAAGAATCAAACGTAAACAGCGTTTCATCGGCATCAAAGAAAATCCAGTCCCACTTCATCATTACACCTTGCCTCTGTTATTACATGCTTATCGGTAACGCCATGATGATGGCGTCCTCATGCCCTTGTGCCGTGGGATAGTAATTGCGGCGAATCGTCGCCTCGTTAAACCCCAGACTTTCATACAGCGCGATGGCGGCAGCGTTAGAGGCGCGTACCTCCAGCCATAGCGTTACAACACCGCGCTTTTCCAGCTCATCAATCAGATGCTCAAGCAGCATACGCCCCAGCCCCCGACGCTGAAAATCCGGATCGACGGCAATATTGAACAGCGTCGCTTCGTCCAGCACCACCTGTGTAATGGCAAACGCGGCCATTCTGTCATCAGCGGTCAGCTTAAGGTTGAGATACCGTTCGCCCTGGTTGCCGAAAAACGTTTTTTCGCTCCACGGAAACGCATGAGCGCGTTGCTCAATCTGCCAGGCTGCGGGGAGATCGGTCGTGCTGAGGATAGAAATCGTGTTCATGTTCGCAGATTTGTTGCCATAGTGCGGCGCGTGCCGCCGGGTTTGCCCGGAGTTCATTAAACGCCGGCGTCGTGACCTGAGCGCCTTCGAGTTGGAGCGGCGCGTCAGTTCCTAACCGCCAGCTATTACAACGGCTGCCCTGCGGCAGCATGGCGACGCGCTCAGGCGCCAGGGATAAAACCTGATCGGGACTCACGGTCAACGCGCGTAAAATATCGCGCATTAGCGGCTCGTTCAGCGCGGGTAATTCCTCTGCAACCACGATCAGACGAACGTGCGCGGGAAGGGAAATCGCAATCTCGCCCTGTAGCGCGCCAGGACGTCGCAGCGCCCACTGCGTAATACCCAGTTGCTGTAACTGCCAGTCTCGTCGGGATGTCATAGCGAAACGCTCCTGTAATCAGGGGCGCAAATATAGCAAATCTGTCGAATCTCCGCCATCAAACTACTATAATCGCCGCCAGTCTGAATTAAGGAGCATTCCATGTCTGCTTTTACCCCGGCAAGTGAAGTCTTGCTGCGCCACAGTGATGATTTCGAACAAAGCCGTATTCTTTTTGCCGGAGATTTGCAGGATGACCTGCCCGCGCGCTTTGAATGCGCCGCCAGCCGCGCGTATACGCAACAGTTTCACCACTGGCAGGCGTTAAGCCGCCAGATGGGCGATAACGTCCGTTTTAGCCTGGTCGCGCAAGCCAGCGATGTCGCTGACTGCGATACGCTGATCTACTACTGGCCGAAAAATAAACCCGAAGCGCAGTTCCAGTTGATGAATATTTTGTCGCTGATGCCGGTGGGCAGCGATGTTTTCGTCGTGGGGGAAAACCGCAGCGGCGTGCGTAGCGCCGAACCGATGCTGGCGGACTATGCGCCGCTGAACAAAGTAGATAGCGCGCGACGTTGCGGCCTTTACCATGGTCGTCTGGAAAAGCAGCCGCAGTTTAGTCTTGAATCCTGGTGGGCCGAGTACAACATCGACGGGCTGACTATCAAAACGTTGCCGGGCGTATTCAGCCGCGACGGACTGGATGTCGGTAGCCAACTGCTGCTGTCTACGCTGACGCCGCACACCAAAGGTAAAGTGCTGGATGTCGGCTGCGGCGCTGGCGTGCTTTCCGCCGCGCTGGCCAGCCATTCGCCGAAAGTGCGCCTGACGCTGTGTGACGTCAGCGCTCCGGCGGTGGAAGCCAGCCGCGCCACGCTTGCCGCTAATGGCCTTGAAGGCGAGGTATTCGCCAGCAACGTCTTTTCGGAAGTCAAAGGACGTTTTGACATGATCATCTCCAACCCGCCGTTCCACGACGGAATGCAAACCAGCCTCGATGCGGCGCAAACGCTCATTCGCGGCGCAGTGCGCCATCTGAACAGCGGCGGAGAGTTACGCATCGTGGCGAACGCCTTTCTGCCCTATCCTAAAATTCTGGATGAGACTTTTGGCTTCCATGAAGTCATCGCGCAAACCGGGCGCTTTAAGGTTTATCGTACCGTGATGACCCGTCAGGCGAAGAAATAGTTGGCCTGATAAGCGCAGCGCCATCTGGTTGCATGTGCCGGATGGCGACGCCAGGCGTCTTATCCAACCTACGTCTCGCGCCCATTTTTGCAGCAATCAATCTATCCCATGCAATTAACTATTGACGAATAGCTGAAAACCACTAGAATGCGCCTCCGTGGTAGTGATTCTTTTCAAGAATCGATGGTATGCGAAGGTGGCGGAATTGGTAGACGCGCTAGCTTCAGGTGTTAGTGTCCTTACGGACGTGGGGGTTCAAGTCCCCCCCCTCGCACCAAAACCACGTTGATATTGCTCGCACTGGGCGAAGGTGGCGGAATTGGTAGACGCGCTAGCTTCAGGTGTTAGTGTTCTTACGGACGTGGGGGTTCAAGTCCCCCCCCTCGCACCAACGAGGCGATATCAAAAAGTAAGATAACTGTGCGAAGGTGGCGGAATTGGTAGACGCGCTAGCTTCAGGTGTTAGTGTCCTTACGGACGTGGGGGTTCAAGTCCCCCCCCTCGCACCAATTATCTTATCTTTCCTTTGTCTCTTCATTTTCATCCCTGATTCCAGTTCATCATTGCCAACATCATGCCGCCAATAAGCGCTATACACGATGGCAGCAGTACAAAATGCCGTAATTGTTTGTGATACAACATCAGCGCAGACAGTAGCAATCCTGATACAATCAACAGCTTCAGCGCATAAGCTGACAGGCCGATAAACGCCAGTCCAACGATAATCACTCCAGGCAATAATACGCCCCATCCGCTGCCTAACGTTCGCTGCAACATGGTTTCACCTCTGGAATTGATAATGATAACCAATATCATATGATATATTTTCTCATTTGTCAGCCAGGGAGGAAGCTAAAGAGATGAATTTTACTTAACGGTTGATGACACGTATTCAGTAAGGTGATAAATTGTCCGACTGTTAACGTAAAAACAACAACACCTCGCTTTAGGCGACCTTTTCTCATACGTTATTTTCATGTTGGCGCCCGATTCCGTGTATATCACCGATAAATAACGACAATTACCCATGACAACACCATCCTGGCGGTCGCTTCGTATTAAGAAGTATCAGTTTTCTTTACGTCTTTTCTTGTTTCTCAACGCCGTGTCGGCGCTATTTACTCTCGTTTTCCCCCTTTATCAGATCAATGTATTTTGCACGCCAATGATCGGGATAGTGGTCCTGAGCGTATTACTGTTGATATGGCATGGGAAATATGGGCAAAAAAGAATTAATCTCCCCTTTATCTCCCTACTCTTTGGGGGAATATGGGCGGCGCATATTGCGCTAAAGTATCCGGCGTTAGGCCATTATGATTTCTCTTTTTTACTGATTTCCCTGCTTAGCGTTCTGTTTATCGGCTCGATAGCCTTTGCCGCGAATATCGTCGCGTTTACGCTCTATTCGCTACCGCCAGTCGTAGTCTGCCTGTGGCTGAACGGTAATGAACAAGGTTTGCGAATTCTCTATTTGCTGGTCCTGCCAATGGTGGGAATCGCTATTCAACATGTTATCCAGAAACGCTACGATAATTTTGCCCAACAGCTCATGTTTAAGCTGCTGGCCGAGCGGGAAACCCTCAATGGCCTGAGTATGCTTGATCCATTAACCGGCTTATATAACCGCCGTGGCCTGCAAAATCGGCTGGATACGTTACAGGCGCCGGGCAGCCATGAACACTACGTCCTGCTATTGGATATCGATCATTTCAAAGCGTACAACGATCACTACGGTCATATGATGGGCGATCAGGCGTTAATTCGCGTCTCAGCGGCAATTCGGGACGCCGTGCGATCGCGCGATGTCGTCTGCCGTTTTGGCGGGGAAGAATTTCTGGTGTTGCTAACCACCGCAGAACCACAGCAAGCCCGCGCTACCGCAGAACGTATCCGACAGGAAGTATACGATCTTAAAATCCCGCATATGTTTAACGAAAGCGTCGCCACCAATGTCACTGTCAGTATCGGCATTGCGCCCCTGACGGATCGCAATATCGGAGACGCTATCGAAAAAGCGGATAAAGCGCTCTACGAAGCCAAGCATCTTGGACGTAACCACATTCTGGTCAGCGACGACATGCGCGCCCTATGAATCCTGCTGGCGTAATCGTGCTACGCCAACAGCGTTAACCATAAACCGCTTGCCATCGTTTATCGCTATAGCTAGGATTGTCAATCATTATCATTTAGATTAACATCATTAAACTGCGCTATGGCCTACCGTTCCGCACCGATTGCTGACGATATTATCTGGCGAGCCGCTCCCCAGCCGGAAGACGCCTCGCTGGCGGACGCAGTACGCGAGACGATCGCCTCTACCCGTGAGCACCTGTTGGACTTTATTCGGCTGGATGAAACGCCGCCGCCAACGGCGATGACTCTTGCCCAGTGGACGCGCCCCGCGACGTTTCGTTCATTGCTGGCCGCCTATTCCGATCACATCTATCGACACACGCCAGGCCTGCCACGTGAAAATAAGCCGTTAATCTCCCTGTGGGCGCAATGGTATATCGGGCTGATGGCGCCGCCGCTGATGCTGGCATTACTGACGCAAGCGCGCGCTATCAATGTCTCCGCAGAACATATTCACGTTGAATTTCATGAAACCGGGCGCGCCGCGTGTTTCTGGCTTGATGTGCATCAGGATAACCTGACAACGGGGCGTTCTCCGGAAGAACGAATGGAAACGCTGGTAGTCTCCGCACTACAGCCGGTCATTCAGGCGCTGGAGGCGACTGGCGACATCAACGCGAAACTTATCTGGAGCAATACCGGTTATTTAATCAACTGGTATCTGACTGAGATGAAACCGCTGCTTGGCGAAGCCCTGCTGGCAACGCTACGCCAGCGCTGTTTTTTTGAAAAGCAGCTATCCGACGGTCAGGATAACCCGCTGTGGCGGACCGTCGTAATGCGCGACGGTCTTCTGGTACGCAGAACCTGCTGTCAACGTTACCGCTTACCTGATGTACAGCAGTGCGGCGACTGCACGCTAAAGTAAACCGCTTTACGCTACCTTCAGTTATCGTCACGGCTTACTGCTGCTGGCTGTCACATTATTATATTTACAGCGGCGCTCTCCGTATGCCAAATTACGTTTTGCCATTTTTGGGTCTACCGTGGCTATTGGTAAGGTCTCAGGAGAGAAGAATGAGTCTGCAATCTGTACGGCAATTTCTGGCCGATCATGCTCCCGATATTGAAATTATCGAATTAAATCAAAGTACAGCGACTGTCGAACTGGCAGCCAAAGCGCACAACGTAGAGCCAGGGCAGATAGCTAAAACGCTCTCGCTTAAAGTAAAAGACACTATTATCCTGGTGGTCGCTAAAGGCGATGCCCGCCTGGATAATAAGAAGCTTAAAAGCACTTTCGGCGCAAAAGCCCGTATGTTGAGCAGCGATGAAGTGGTCAATGCAACCGGACATCCTGTCGGCGGCGTATGTCCCTTTGGGCTGGAGCACCCGCTGCCCGTTTATTGCGACATCTCTCTGAAGGGGTATAACGAAGTATTGCCTGCCGCAGGCGCCACGCACAGCGCAGTACGCATCGCGCCGGAAAGAATGGCTGAACTGACATCGGCGACCTGGGTAGACGTGTGCCAATAACGTGCCTGACCCCCGGATTCCCCGAACAAGCACGGCGCATCCGGCGCGGGCTATACCCGATGCTGGAGCGCGGTAGCATCTCCGGCGCGCAGATATAACAGAATATCCGCCGCATCGAGTAACCCGGCATCAGAACTCACGCCCAGCTTGGACATCACATTAAACTTATGCGCCCGGATAGTCTTAATGTTACGTTCTAACTGGACGGCAATTTGCGGCATTGAGTAGCCGTTCGACATAAAACGCAGAATCTCCCGCTCGGTTGGACTAAGCATACAATTCTGGTGAAGTTCCCAAAGATTATCTGTACGCTCCGTTGTCCGCCGGGCGCTATTAAGCGATGTAAATAAGGCATCCTGTAAAACATCCAACGGCGACGCTTTGCTGATGACCCCATCCAGCGGCAGCGGGGATAGCGCGCTGATTAAGCGGGCTTCAGCATCATCATCTGCAATCACCAGACGCCGCATATGGGGATAATTTATCGCCAGTTCCGTCAGGCTGGATAATCCTGTCCGGCGTTCAGTTCTTAACGCAGAAAGAGAAAAAATAACGGCAGAAAACGGCGTCTTTAGCGCAGCCTTATAAAACGCGGATGGTTTTGAAAAAATATGAAGCGTATGTCGGCAATCCGGCATTGCATCAAATAGCCCTTTAATACCAATGGTGCTCATCACGCATTTTTCTACGAGCGCAACATTTCTCTTGCTGATTCTGTTTTCCATTCCATGGTTTCTCCATATACCGAAGGTAGGTTCAATTCTCTGGCTCCCTGAGAACTGTTTATCCATGCATACATCTCTGCATTACTGTGTATTGATAAGCGTCGCATGGCGCTATTTTTTTGGGCGCTAATTGTTTTATTACTTTTTTTAAGTAATGCCGCAATTTGGTTAATGCCCCACCCTTTTCCTAAAAGGCGTAATACTTTTCGTTCAGACAGCGTAAGGACAATCGGCCTGTCGTGGGACTGCTGAATTTCAGACGGTACCTGAGGCGATAATAACGTTTTGCTTATTCTTTCTGAACGAGCGTTTCCCGCATGGATAACGCTAATAAGATTCTCGATTGGCTCTTCGTCTGAAAGCAAGGTGCTGACGGGGCCCATCAGGAGATCAACCGCATGTGGATAGCTGGATTTAGGAACCAGAAATACCCAATGTATGTCGCGATATTGCGAGAGTAAGCTATAAAAATATTCGCAGATAGCACGGGGAGAGGCATTGTTAACTGCTAAATCAGCAATAACTAAATTACTTCGACGTAGTTGTAGCAGCGTTAGCTCTTCTATCGTACGGCAATACGCCAGTTTATAATCGGGGAAATTACCTGTTATAGCCCCTTTAAGGCCTTCCTGTATAAGGGGGGTTTTACTGATAATAAGTCCATTTTTGCAGCATCCTGGCAGCATAATTCCTCCGCACCCACGCCGCCCCTTTTCATTGTCCCATTAATAAAAATACTATTAACAATGAGCGCAAAGAAATATAAGCCGAGTGGATTAATTATCCTTGTTTTATTTTTAAAAATATAACATTGATTGCGCTACAATCCACATAGCACAAAAACATGAAATCACTATCGCATAGTTACTCATAAAACCAGAAGCAAGACAATTAAATTAACTAAATTTGCACATTAGTAATTCTAACGAAACTCATCATATTAATAAATTTAAAATATGAGTTCGTCCTTCATTCATATTGCTGAATCCTGAAATAAAAGCCCAACAATACTGACTGTCACCCATAAAATCCATGTAATATCTGCAAATTACACTAAGTCACGCCTATTTTTACACCTGCTGCTCACGCCATTGTTGTAAAACGATTAATGCATATCGTTGATAAAATTCACCACGTAATTGATTCAAAAATGAACGGCCAGGCTGGCATAATGTCTCTATTCTGGAAACGGACATACGAGAACCGTCGCCCATAAGGATATCCTGCCTGTGACGAAGCGCACGTCTCAGGAAACTTATGCGTTGCGCCTGGCGGTTGACGTTTTTATCAACAAGAAATTGATCTTAACCAACGCCACCATGCCTGCGCTTCGTGTTAAAAAGAAAGCCTCTGTCATAGTGGCGGCGCATAGAATGTCTTTTCGGACAGGACGAGTCATGCAAGAAGAGCAATCAATTCAACGAGCAGTAACACGGTTATGTATTCAATGCGGGCTGTTTTTATTGCAGCACGGGGCGGAAAGCGCACTGGTTGATGAGCTTTCCACCCGCCTCGGTTTGGCGCTCGGTATGGATAGCGTCGAAAGCGCGATCTCCTCTAACGCCATTGTCCTGACGACCATTAAAGACGGACAATGTCTGACATCGACACGTAAAAACCAGGATCGCGGCATTAATATGCACGTCGTCACAGAGGTTCAGCATATCGTTATCCTCGCGGAACATCGTCTGCTGGATTACAAAGGCGTGGAAAAACGCTTTAGCCAGCTCCGCCCGCTGCGTTATCCGCGCTGGCTGGTGGCGTTTATGGTCGGTCTTTCCTGCTCCTGCTTTTGTAAGTTGAATAATGGCGGCTGGGATGGCGCGGTTATCACCTTTTTCGCCAGTATGATAGCCATGTATATTCGCCAGATGCTGGCGCAGCGGCATTTACATCCGCAGATCAATTTTTGCATTACCGCCTTTGTCGCTACCACGATTTCCGGGCTGATGCTCACCCTTCCGGCCTTTAGCCAGACGCCCACTATCGCCATGGCGGCAAGCGTACTGCTACTGGTGCCGGGCTTTCCGCTGATTAATTCCGTCGCAGATATGTTTAAAGGACATATTAATACCGGGCTGGCGCGCTGGGCTATCGCCAGCCTGTTGACACTGGCCACCTGTGTGGGCGTAGTGATGTCAATGACAGTATGGGGGCTACGAGGATGGGTATAATCGACTTTTTACTGGCGCTAATGCAGGACATGATCTTGTCTGCGATCCCCGCCGTCGGGTTTGCGATGGTCTTTAATGTTCCCCACCGGGCACTTCCGTGGTGCGCGCTACTGGGGGCGCTGGGTCATGGCTCGCGTATGCTGATGATGAGCGCTGGCTTTAATATCGAATGGTCGACGTTTATGGCTTCGCTGCTGGTCGGCAGTATTGGTATTCAGTGGTCACGCTGGTATCTCGCTCACCCTAAAGTGTTTACCGTCGCGGCCGTGATCCCGATGTTTCCGGGGATTTCCGCCTATACCGCGATGATTTCCGCAGTAAAAATTAGCCATCTGGGCTATAGCGAACCAATGATGATTACGCTGCTAACCAATTTTCTGAAAGCCTCTTCCATTGTTGGCGCGCTCTCAATTGGCCTCTCTGTACCGGGATTATGGCTGTACCGCAAACGCCCCCGCGTGTGATCGGTGGAACGCCTCCTGCTGTTCTTACAGGTCTGTGTGGTACTATAAAAACAGTCGCCCTTCTCGGTTGTTGTTCCATATTGAGAAACATTATGTCTTCCAGAATTTTAACGTCGGACGTCATCGGTATTGACGTCCTTTTACACGATCATCATGCTGTGCTGGCGAAGTCAACGGGCGGCGCAGTGGCGGTATTCGCTAATAATGCGCCTGCCTTTTATGCCGTGACGCCTGCACGCATGGCTGAACTGCTGGCGCTTGAAGAAAAGTTATCACGTCCGGGAAGCGATGTGGCGTTAGACGCGCAATTTTACGAAGAACCCGAAGCCGCCCCCGTTGCGATTCCCTGCGGAAAATTCGCCATGTATTCAGCCTGGCAACCGGATGCGGATTTTCAGCGTCAGGCTGCCCTTTGGGGCGTGGCGCTTCGGGAGCCGGTCACCGCAGAAGAGCTGGCGGCGTTTATCGCCTACTGGCAGGCGGAAGGTAAGGTTTTTCACCATATCCAGTGGCAGCAAAAGCTGGCGCGCAGCGTGCAAATCAGCCGTTCCAGCAATGGCGGAATGCCGCAGCGCGACATCAATAGCGTCAGCGAACCTGACAATCATATTCCACCAGGTTTTAGGGGGTAACGATGAAAAATGTTGGCGACCTGATGCAGCGTCTACAAAAAATGATGCCTGCGCATATTACACCGGCGTTTAAAACGGGCGAAGAACTGCTGGCGTGGCAGAAAGAGCAAGGCGAGATCCGGGCGGCGGCGCTGGCGCGGGAAAATCGGGCGATGAAAATGCAGCGCACCTTTAACCGTTCCGGCATTCGACCGCTGCATCAAAACTGCTCGTTTGATAACTATCGGGTTGAGTGCGACGGACAAATGAACGCGTTAAGTAAAGCCCGACAATACGTTGATGAATTTGACGGCAATATCGCCAGCTTTGTCTTTTCCGGCAAGCCGGGAACCGGTAAAAATCATCTCGCCGCGGCTATTTGTAATGAGCTGCTGCTGCGCGGAAAGTCGGTACTGATTATCACCGTAGCGGATATTATGTCAGCGATGAAAGACACGTTCAGCAATCGGGAAACCAGCGAAGAGCAGTTGCTTAACGATCTGAGTAACGTTGATCTGCTGGTGATCGACGAGATCGGCGTGCAGACCGAATCCCGCTATGAAAAAGTGATCATCAATCAAATTGTCGATCGTCGTTCCTCGTCAAAACGTCCCACCGGCATGTTGACGAACAGCAATATGGAAGAGATGACGAAAATGCTTGGCGAACGCGTCATGGACCGTATGCGCCTCGGCAACAGTTTATGGGTTAATTTTACCTGGGACAGTTACCGCAGCCGGGTGACGGGTAAAGAGTATTAAATTGCAACGTGCGCCAGGGCGATACGACGTCTGGCTGGCATAACACAGGTGATTACCATGAATACAGCGAAATATGTTCTGTGCTGCGCGGCGATCGCCAGCGTACTGATTTCCACCAGCGGTATCGCCGCCTCCTGGCAGGATTCGCTTTCCAGCGCCGCCAGTCAGTTAAGCGCTCAGGGCGCGAACTCACAGCAGGGCGGGATGTCGCTTTCGGCGCTAACCGGTCTGCTCAGCAACGGCGCCCAGTCGCTCAGCGCCGATAATATGAATAATGCCGCCGGTATTTTGCAGTACTGCGCCAAACAGAAACTGGCGTCCGCCACCAATGTGGAAAACGTTAAAAATCAGATTCTGAACAAGTTGGGGTTGGATACTACACAGCAGGAGCAGGACACTAACTACCTGAACGGCCTGCAAGGGTTGCTCAAGACAAAGGACGGCCAGCAGTTGAACCTCAATAATATCGGCAGTACGCCGCTGGCGGAAAAGGTGAAAACCAAAGCTTGCGATCTGGTGTTGCAGCAAGGGCTGAATTTCCTTTCCTGACTGCGTTTTTCTGACCGTGCGCCACGCCGGGACGTCCTGATAAAAGCCGTGTTTTGGCCCTTTACCCGCCAGCACGGCATTAACCCGACTTTTCCTTTCGTCTTTTCCTGTTATTAACCGCTATGTCAGGAAGTGATGCCGATCAAAAAAACAACTTTCTAAACTCATTCTAAATAATAGCGCCGTGTAAAGTCATTAGAATTGCAGCAATGTGACATCGCTATTACATTGTTAGAAATTTTTTCCTGCCAGCGATAAGCCTGGTTTATTGAGGATCGTCAGTTGTCCGAGTTGCTCTCTGTCGCTCTGTTTCTCGCCTCTGTGCTGATATATGCCTGGAAGGCGGGCCGTAACACCTGGTGGTTTGCCGCCACTCTCACGGTGCTGGGACTTTTTGTCATTCTGAATATTACCCTGTATGCCAGCGACTATTTTACCGGCGACGGGATCAACGACGCAGTGCTTTATACGCTCACGAATAGTCTGACGGGAGCGGGAGTCGGCAAATATATTCTGCCGGGAATCGGCATTGCCCTGGCGTTAGTGGCGGTATTCGGCGCGCTGGGATGGGTACTACGCCGCCGCCGTCACCATCCGCATCATGTCGGTTACAGCCTGCTGGCGTTACTGCTGGCGTTGGGTTCGGTCGACGCCAGCCCGGCGTTTCGCCAGATTACCGAACTGGTAAAATCACAAATGCGCGATGGCGATCCGGATTTTGCCGTTTATTATAAAGAACCAGCAAAAACCATTCCTCATCCGAAGCTCAATCTGGTCTATATCTACGGCGAGAGCCTGGAACGGACCTATTTTGATAATGACGCGTTCCCCAATCTCACGCCAGAGTTGGGCGCGCTGAAAAATGAGGGGCTGGATTTCAGCCATACCATGCAACTGCCGGGAACGGATTACACCATCGCCGGGATGGTGGCCTCCCAGTGTGGTATTCCGCTCTTTGCGCCGTTTGAGGGCAATGCCTCAGCGTCGGTTTCCAGCTTCTTCCCGCAGAATATCTGCCTCGGCGATATTCTGAAAAACTCCGGCTACCAGAACTATTTCGTGCAGGGCGCTAACCTGCGTTTTGCCGGGAAAGACGTGTTCCTGAAATCACACGGATTTGATCATCTGTACGGCGCTGAAGAGCTGAAAACGGTGGTGGCAGACCCGTCTTATCGTAACGACTGGGGCTTCTACGACGATACGGTGCTTGATGAGGCATGGAAGAAATTTGAAGCGCTTTCCCGCTCAGGCCAGCGGTTTTCGCTGTTTACGCTGACCGTAGATACTCACCACCCGGACGGGTTTATCTCACGCACCTGCAACCGTAAACGCTACGATTACGACGGCAAACCCAACCAGTCCTTTAGCGCCGTAAGTTGCAGCCAGGAAAACATCGCCGAGTTTATCAACAAAATCAAAGCGTCACCGTGGTTTAAAGATACCGTTATCGTCGTCTCTTCCGACCATCTGGCGATGAATAATACGGCCTGGAAGTACCTGAATAAGCAAGATCGCAACAATCTGTTTTTCATTCTGCGCGGCGATAAACCGCAGCAGGAGACGCTGGCGGTCAAACGCAACACAATGGACAACGGCGCAACGGTGCTGGATATTCTCGGCGGCGATAATTTTATCGGTCTGGGACGTAGCAGCCTTTCCGGGCAGTCGCTGTCGGAAGTGTTCCTGAATGTAAAAGAGAAAGTGCTGGCGATAAAGCCGGATATTATTCGCCTGTGGAATTTTCCAAAAGAGATAAAAGCGTTCACTATCGATCGGGACAAAAACATGATCGCGTTTTCCGGCAGCCACTTCCGCCTGCCGTTACTACTGCGTGTATCGGATAAGCGTGTTGAACCGTTACCGGAAAGTGAATACTCCGCTCCGCTACGGTTCCAGTTGGCCGACTTCGCCCCGCGCGATAATTTCGTTTGGATCGATCGCTGCTACAAAATGGCGCAGCTATGGGCGCCGGCGCTGGCGCTCTCCACCGACTGGTGCGTCTCGCAGGGGCAGCTTGGCGGGCAGCAAACCGTACAGCATGTCGATAAAGCGCAGTGGCAGGGTAAGACGACGTTTAAAGACACGATGATCGATATGGAACGCTACAAAGGCAACGTCGATACTTTAAAGATTGTCGATAACGATATTCGTTATAAAGCCGATAGCTTTATCTTTAACGTGGCGGGCGCGCCGGAGGAGGTGAAGCAGTTTAGCGGCATTTCCCGGCCGGAGTCCTGGGGGCGCTGGTCAAATGCGCAGTTGGGCGATGAGGTTAAAATCGAATATAAAGCGCCGCTGCCGAAAAAGTTTGATCTGGTGATCACCGCCAAAGCCTTCGGCGACAACGCGAATCGGCCGATTCCGGTACGCGTAGGCAACGAAGAACAGACGCTGGTGCTGGGTCACGATGTGTCCACTATCACACTGCATTTCAACAACCCGACGGACGCGAATACCTTAGTCATTGCGCCGCCCACTCCCGTCTCCACCAACGAAGGTAATATTTTGGGCCATTCGCCGCGCAAATTGGGGATTGGCATGGTGGAGATCAAAGTGGTGAATGTTGAGGGTTAAAAGAGAATGTCGTATATGCCGGGTGGCGGCTGCGCCTTACCCGGCCTACACATCATCTTTATCAATAAACTGGCGCGTAGGCCTGATAAGCGAAGCGCCATCAGGCAAAAGTGTGAGCATCTCATTCGGCCTACGGTCATCTGTAGGCCGACTGTTCACCATACGCCCTTAAAACGTTTCCCAATTATCGCTGCCATCGGCCACAGCGGCCTTTGGTGACGACACGGCTGCCGGGGTTTTTACCGCTGCCACTTCACGCGCACGCTGCTGTTGCTGTTGAATACGGAACACCGCGACGGCCTGGGTCAGACGGCTGGCTTGCTCTTCCAGCGCCGCAGCCGCGGCGGCGGATTCTTCCACCAGCGAGGCGTTCTGCTGCGTTACGCGATCCATCTCCGCTACCGCCAGGCCCACCTGGTCGATACCACGGCTTTGCTCGTCAGACGCCGAGGCAATCTCGCCCATGATATCGGTTACGCGGGTCACTGCATTGACGATCTCATCCATGGTTTCACCGGCGCTTTCGACCAGCGTCGAACCTACATCAACACGGCTCACGGAATCCTCAATCAGACTCTTGATCTCCCGTGCCGCCTGCGCGCTACGCTGGGCCAGATTACGGACTTCACCGGCCACCACCGCGAACCCGCGTCCCTGCTCGCCTGCGCGCGCCGCTTCTACCGCCGCATTCAGCGCCAGGATATTGGTCTGGAAAGCAATACCGTCGATTACGCTGATAATATCGGCGATTTTCTGCGAACTGGAGGCGATATCGCGCATTGTTTGTACGACGTTATCCACCACTTTGCCGCCTTTTTGCGCTGTTTCAGAGGCGCTCAATGCCAGGTGACTGGCCTGACGGGCGTTTTCGGCGTTCTGTTTCACGGTCGCGGTCAGTTGTTCCATACTGGCTGCGGTCTCTTCCAGAGACGCTGCCTGCTGCTCAGTACGGGAAGAGAGATCGTTGTTGCCCATCGCAATCTCGCTGGCGCCACTGTAAATGGCGTTGGCGCCATTGCGCACATCGCCCACGGTACGCACCAGTTCGCTCTGCATATGACGTAAGTTGTCCGCCAGTTGCCCCATTTCGTTAGAGCCTTCCACATCAATACGTTTCACCAGATCGCCGCTGGCGATATGGCGAATGCTTTCAATCAGACGATTCATCGGGGCGATAAGCGACAGTTTGATGCCGAACCAGACGGCGATAATGACCACCAGAACGGCAATCAGCACACTGACCAGTACCCACATCGCCTGGTTGTAGGAACTGTTGTTATCCTCAACAGCAATATCGTACAGACGATCGTTTTGCTGCATATAGGCCATGTACTGCTTCTCAAAAGCGTCCTGATAGCTTTGAGTCGGTTGATCAAAAAACTCGTTAATCTTACCCGCGCCAAGAAGCTGAATAAGCTCCGCCAACGCGCCGTGGTAGATATCATAGGTTCGTTTGATCTCAAGGAAAGCCGCCTCGCTCTGACGTGGATCGCGCGGTAACGACTCATACTGCGCCCAGTTTTTTTCGGTGAGCTTCAGCGCATTGGTCGCCCCCTGCATCAGTTCAGCGACAGTTGCGCCGCTGCCAATATTGCTCTGGTCCATCATCCAGCGGATACCCGCGCGATTCAGGGTATTACGCGTTTGCAACAGCTCCACCCAGGTTGAATTCAGGGCAGACTGCTGCTGACGAATGGTTTGCAATACGGTGAAGTTTTCTTTGTCATTCTTCAGCGAGTTGAAGAACAGCCCGCCGGATGTCAGTTGTAAAAGGCCAAATAGCGCCAATACCAGCAGTAAGCTGGTAACAATTTTAATTCGCTTTAACATGTTTTCTCTTTCCGCTAGACAGATACAGAATTTTCGGCCTGGAAAGGGAAAACTTTATGGGATGCGCGCCATTAATATCACGATTAGCTCAGTTAAGTCGTTATGACGCCCCGCGCAACAAGGATCGTCCCATTTTATATCGTGATCTCAATCACATAAAATAGCCCACGCCCTCCTCCGCGAAACCGCTTACCGGTACGTCCGACCGCTTAAACCGCCATACAACCACTCACTGATTTACCTAACTTTACGCGCGCGATGATCTGGCAAGATCCTCTCAGCATAGCAGTCAATCTACCTCCTCAAACACGAACTCAATGTCCACCCAGCTTCGGCTGATAATTAAACTTACAACCAGGTTTTACTATGGATACGAAAAAGATATTCAAGCACATACCCTGGGTGATTCTCGGAATCATCGGTGCTTTCTGCCTCTCGGTCGTTGCCCTACGTCGGGGTGAACACGTGAGCGCCCTGTGGATCGTGGTCGCTTCCGTTTCCGTCTATCTGGTGGCTTACCGCTACTACAGCCTGTATATCGCCCAGAAGGTCATGAAACTCGACCCGACGCGCGCGACGCCGGCGGTTATCAATAACGACGGCCTGAACTACGTGCCGACTAACCGCTACGTGCTGTTTGGTCACCACTTCGCCGCCATCGCCGGCGCAGGTCCGCTGGTCGGGCCGGTATTGGCCGCGCAGATGGGCTATCTGCCGGGGACGCTGTGGTTGCTGGCGGGCGTGGTGCTCGCGGGCGCAGTGCAGGACTTTATGGTGCTGTTCATCTCTTCCCGCCGTAACGGCGCCTCTCTTGGCGAGATGATCAAAGAAGAGATGGGTACCGTTCCAGGCACCATCGCGCTGTTCGGCTGCTTCTTAATCATGATCATCATCCTCGCGGTGCTGGCATTAATCGTGGTGAAAGCGCTGGCCGAAAGCCCGTGGGGCGTCTTCACCGTCTGCTCAACGGTACCGATTGCGCTGTTTATGGGCATCTACATGCGCTTCCTGCGTCCGGGACGCGTAGGCGAAGTCTCCGTTATTGGTATCGTGCTGCTGGTGGCGTCTATTTACTTCGGCGGCGTGATTGCCCACGACCCGTACTGGGGCCCGGCGCTGACCTTTAAAGACACCACCATTACCTTCGCGCTGATCGGCTACGCCTTTGTTTCCGCGCTGCTGCCGGTATGGCTGATCCTCGCCCCGCGCGACTATCTCGCTACCTTCCTGAAAATCGGCGTGATCGTCGGTCTGGCGCTGGGGATTGTGATCCTCAACCCGGAACTGAAAATGCCGGCATTGACGCAGTATGTCGACGGTACCGGCCCGCTGTGGAAAGGCGCCCTGTTCCCGTTCCTGTTCATCACCATCGCCTGTGGCGCCGTCTCTGGCTTCCACGCGCTCATCTCTTCCGGCACCACGCCGAAACTGCTGGCCTGTGAGACCGATGCGCGTTTTATCGGCTACGGCGCGATGCTGATGGAGTCCTTTGTTGCGGTGATGGCGCTGGTGGCGGCCTCGATCATTGAACCGGGTCTCTACTTCGCGATGAACACCCCGCCGGCAGGTCTGGGCATTACCATGCCAAACCTGCACGAGATGGGCGGCGAGAACGCGCCGCTGATTATGTCGCAGTTGAAAGACGTTACCGCACATGCAGCGGCGACCGTCAGCTCCTGGGGCTTTGTGATTTCCCCGGAACAAATCCTGCAAACGGCGAAAGATATCGGTGAACCGTCAGTATTGAACCGCGCAGGCGGCGCGCCAACGCTGGCAGTAGGTATCGCGCATGTGTTCCACAAAGTCCTGCCGATGGCGGATATGGGCTTCTGGTATCACTTCGGTATTCTGTTCGAAGCGCTGTTTATCCTGACCGCACTGGATGCGGGTACCCGTTCCGGCCGCTTTATGTTGCAGGATTTGCTGGGTAACTTCGTCCCGTTCCTGAAAAAAACCGATTCTCTGGTCGCGGGTATCATCGGTACCGCAGGCTGCGTCGGTTTGTGGGGCTATCTGCTGTATCAGGGCGTGGTCGACCCGCTGGGCGGCGTGAAGAGCCTGTGGCCGCTGTTCGGTATCTCTAACCAGATGCTGGCCGCCGTGGCGCTGGTGTTGAGCACCGTGGTACTGATCAAAATGCAGCGCACCAAATACATCTGGGTGACGGTAATCCCGGCGGTATGGCTGCTGATCTGCACCACCTGGGCACTGGGCCTGAAACTGTTCAGCGCCAACCCACAGATGGAAGGTTTCTTCTACATGGCAAACCTGTATAAAGAGAAGATTGCCAACGGCACCAACCTGACCGAGCAGCAGATTGCCAACATGAACCATATCGTGGTGAACAACTACACTAACGCTGGTTTGAGTATTCTGTTCCTGGTGGTGGTGTACAGTATTATCTTCTACGGTTTCACCACCTGGGTGAAGGTACGCAACAGCGATAAACGTACCGACAAAGAAACCCCGTATGTGCCCGTGCCGGAAGGCGGCGTGAAGATCTCTTCACACCACTAAAACTGATGCCGGGTAGCGCACAGCGATCCCGGCTAGTGTAGGCCGGATAAGGCGCAAGCCGCCATCCGGCTTTATTCATTAACAGGACGGCAGAATGTTTGATACTTTAGGTCAGGCAAAAAAATATCTCGGCCAGGCGGCAAAAATGTTGATTGGTATTCCGGACTACGACAACTATGTCGAGCACATGAAAACCAACCATCCCGACAAGCCGTACATGACCTATGAAGAGTTCTTCCGCGAACGTCAGCAAGCACGTTACGGCGGCGATGGCAAAGGCGGTATGCGCTGTTGTTAATGGAGAGACTATGACCCCGATTGCAGTTACCCTACTTACCGGTTTTCTTGGTGCCGGCAAAACCACCCTACTACGCCATATCCTCAACGAACAACATGGTTTTAAAATCGCCGTTATCGAAAACGAATTTGGCGAAGTCTCCGTTGACGATCAACTGATTGGCGATCGCGCCACACAGATCAAAACCCTGACTAACGGCTGCATCTGCTGTACCCGCTCCAACGAGTTGGAAGATGCGCTATTAGACCTGCTCGACAGCCGCGACCGCGGCGATATTGCTTTCGACCGCCTGGTAATTGAATGCACCGGCATGGCTGACCCCGGCCCGATTATTCAGACCTTTTTCTCCCATGACGTATTATGCGAACGCTACCTGTTAGACGGCGTGATTGCGCTGGTCGACGCGGTGCACGCTAACGAGCAGATGAACCAGTTCACCATCGCCCAGTCGCAGATAGGCTACGCCGACCGTATCCTGCTGACCAAAACCGACGTGGCAGGCGACAGCGAGAAACTGCGCGAGCGGCTGGCGCGTATCAACGCCCGCGCCCCGGTTTACACCGTGGTACATGGCGATATTGACCTGAGTCAGTTGTTTAATACCAGCGGCTTTATGCTGGAAGAGAACGTGCTGGCAAGCCAACCGCGTTTCCACTTTATTGCCGATAAACAGAACGATGTGTCGTCAATTGTGGTGGAACTGGATTACCCGGTGGATATCAGCGAGGTTTCGCGGGTGATGGAAAACCTGCTGCTGGAATCAGCGGATAAACTGCTGCGTTACAAAGGGATGCTGTGGATCGACGGCGAACCCAACCGCCTGCTGTTCCAGGGCGTGCAGCGTCTCTACAGCGCCGACTGGGACAGACCGTGGGGCGACGAAACGCCGCACAGCACGCTGGTATTTATCGGGATCCAGTTGCCGGAAGACGAGATCAGAGCGGCATTTGCGGGGTTAAGGAAGTAAACGGGCGCAGAAAAGCCGGGCCGCACAGGAGATTGTATGCCCCTTATCCGAGATATTCACCAACGCTTCTGGCGTCTGCCACAACTGCCGTGGCTGGAACTACGTACCACCAGTGAAAGCCGTCAGGCCTATAAGCGCCACAGCCACCCACAACTGTCGCTGGGCGCAATCATCGCCGGAGAAACCCGCTGCATCAGTAACGGGCAAGAGTATCTGTTACGCCCCGGCGAGCTGATCCTGATCCCCCCGCAATCTCCACACAGTTGTAACCCGCTCCACGAGCGACCACGCAGCTATCATATGCTGTATCTCGATGCGGACTGGTGCCTGACGCAGCTCCCCCATTTGCCGGCGAATAGCCGCCTGCATACCACGCAGCCACAGTTGCAGAACCCGCAGCTTTTCCAGCTTTATCAGCAAATTGTGACGTCTATTACTCAGCAGCAAACCGCCGGACTTCCGGCGCTTATTATCCACCTGTTGCGCGCCCTGCCGCTACAAAGCGCCGACGCCGAACCGCCATGCGCCATCAGCCGCCAGTTGGTTGCCCGCTTAGTCAGCAACCTTCAGGAACCGCCGACGCTGGACACACTGGCGCAGGAGTTTGCGCTCCGTAAGGAGACTCTGATTCGCACTTTTAAGCAGGATACAGGCCTGACTCCTGTCAGCTTTACCAATATGGCCCGCATTGAATATGCCCGGCACCGATTGCGCGCCGGGGACGATATTGCCGATGTTGCCTATCAGACCGGTTTCGCCGATCAAAGTCATTTCCACAAAACCTTCGTCAGCTACACGGCGGCAACGCCGCGTCAGTACGCGCAGAACAGATCAATATCCGACAATAAATAGCGCATCCGCAGGTATAGGCTGACCTCAGTATCATCACTGAGGTTACTATGGAACAGGTTACAACGTTATTTCCTCCGGCGTTTCCCGCACTGGCGCTGGCGCATTTTATGGCGCTGCTCAGCCCGGGTCCGGACTTCTTTTTGCTGGTCGGTTACGCCGTACGCTATCGGCTGCGCGGTAGCGTCGGGCTGTGCCTCGGCATTGCGGCGGGAAATGGGCTCTATATTCTGCTGGTGGTGATTGGGTCAGGGCTACTACGTCAGACGCCGCTGCTCTTTACCATCATCGAGCTATTGGGTGCCGCCTACCTGCTATGGGTGGGCCGTCAACTGTTGAAAAGCCGCGCCGGGCCGCTGGAGTGGCGGTACGCCGCATCGGCATGTCCGTCACTGGCAAAACAACTATTACTGGGGCTAGGTTCATCGCTGTTGAATCCGAAAAATGCTCTGTTTTATCTGGCGCTAATGACCGCCCTGCTGGGCCCAAACGTGACCGTTACACAGCAGGCCATATGTGGAATCTGGATGACCAGCGTAGTGTTACTCTGGGATCTGCTGCTGATAACGCTTATCGCCCTGCCGCAAATTCAACGTCGCTTGGGTAATCTTGTCTGGAAAATCGAACGCGCCGCCGGCGGCATTCTGATCGCCTTTGGCTGCTGGATTGTGTGGCAGTTCATTACAAGTTAAATAGATGGGGGGCAGCTTTATACGGTGGTCAACGTTGCCCGGGCAGATGAACATGGTCTGCATCATTCGAACCCTTTCCTTCTTATAATGCCGACGCCGCCATAAATTAACCTGCCCCCAGAAACCAATAAAGCGACTAAATAGCCGCTTTATTCTCATCACCAAATATAATATCACCTCTCATCCAGCGGCTTATTTTCATTGATTTTCAGCTGGACTTTTCTTTTGCAAGATGCGCAAATTGCTGTAACAGCGTCGGATGGCGCTAACGCTTATCCGACCTACGGCCCGCTGCCCGGTAACCACCTGCTGTCGGGCTTATAACATATCTCACCTCCAAAAGCCCGATTTCCGCTTTTATCTCTTTTCACATAACGTATGATAGTGCGCAGAAAATTCAGGAGGGATCCATGAGCGATATCCAGCTTTTCCGCCTCGGTGGCGGGAAAGTACAAGAACTGCCGGGCAAAGCCGCAGCCATTGAAAAAGATCTGCAAATGCTGATCGAATCCCATATGGAAACGTTCCTTGGCGTCCGCTTTCTCGAGACCGAATACCACACGGGTAAAACCCATCGTGGGCGAATTGATTCCCTCGGCCTCGATGAAAATAACTGCCCGGTGATTATTGAATATAAGCGCCACAGCAATGAAAACGTCATTAACCAGGGGCTCTTTTATCTCGACTGGCTACTCGATCATAAAGCGGAATTTCAGTTGCTGGTGATGGAAAAAATAAGTAAAACCGCGGCCAAAGCCATTGACTGGTCCGGCACACGGTTAATCTGTATTGCCGCCGATTTTAATAAATACGACGAACATGCCGTTCAGCAAATCAACCGCAATATCAACCTGATTCGCTACAAGCTTTTTGCCGACGACCTGTTAATGCTGGAACTGGTTAACGCCGTGGTCGAAAATAGCCCTCAGCACATCATCGCGAACGGTTCCGTCAGCAGCGGTAAACGCCATACCCGCACGCAGCGCGAACAGCTCTCTTCGGCCTCTCCCGCGCTGCTTTCATTATATGAACAGCTAAAAAGCTATGTGCTCTCACTCAGTGATGAGGTTCAGTTTAAAGAGCTTAAGCTCTATGACGCCTTCCACCTCATTCGTAACTTTCTGTGCGTGGCCGTTTATCCCGTGACCGACCCACACCTACGCCTGTGGCTGAAAATCAATCCACAGCATATCCAGCTTGAAGAAGGATTTAGCCGGGACGTCACGCATATTGGCCACTGGGGAACCGGCGACGTCGAATTGATTGTGCGTGACGAACACGATCTGGATAAAGCCAAACTGCTGATCGAGAAAGCCTGGCAGGAAAATTAGCGTTCCAGGATACCCGCCTACTGGAGAGGTTAAGATAAGATTATCCAGCCTTTCCAGTTTTACTGACTCTTATCTGTTATTCCACATCCTTCTTTTCCAACCCAATATCCCTTAACTGTTCGTCACTCATTCGCCGCAGCGCCTGACAGGCCCGCTTACGCAGCCACCATCTTTTTAGCGCCCGTCTGAGCTGCACAAAGCCAATAAATGGTTGTCTGGGGCGGTTCTCGTAAAATTCCATATCGGCCTCCGCATAGAACAGAAAATGCGGGCATCATGAATGTCTGTACAAACAATACCGGGATAAAAAGCACGGTTAGTGCAACGTGGATAAATAAGGAGGGCGATTGAGGGTGTTTTGTTCGCTTATTTCGTTCTGATTTAAGATCCGCGTCCTTCGCTGCAAAAAAGCCAGGCCCCTCCCGTTTTCAGAGGGGCAACAGGGATTAGCGGCGTACCACTACCAGCTTCTGGTTCACAAACTCCTTAATCCCCAGATCCGATAGCTCGCGTCCGAAGCCCGAACGCTTAACGCCGCCGAACGGCAGCTCCGCTGCGGTGTCGGTCAGCCAGTTGATATAAACCATCCCGGTTTCAATCCGGGAGGCCATGCGTTTAGCGCGCTCAATATCCTGACTAAACACCGCGCCGCCCAGGCCGTAGTGGGAATCGTTGGCGAGTTTTACCGCCTCGTCATCGTCTTTCACCACATACATCTGCGCCACCGGGCCGAAGAACTCTTCAAAGTACGCCGGGTTGTCACGCGTAATATTGGTCAGAATCGTCGGCTCAAAGAAGTTGCCTTTGCTTTCCAGCGGCTTGCCGCCAACGTGCAGCGTCGCGCCATTTTTCACCGCGTCCTCGACCTGTCTGGTCAATGTTTCCAGCGCATCTTTCGACGACAGCGGCCCCAGTTCGGTAGAAGCGTCCATCTGATCCCCCACCTTCACCTTCCTGAACGCCTCGGTGAACTGGCTGAGGAATTGATCGGCGATTTTCTCATGTAGGATAAAGCGTTTCGCCGCCGTACATACCTGCCCTGCATTAGTGAGTCGTGCCTGCACGCCAATTTTCACCGCTTTCTCAAGATCGGCATCGTCCAGCACGACGAACACATCGTTCCCGCCCAGTTCCAGCGTCGATTTTTTAATGTGCTTCGCCGCCTGTGCCGCCACGGCGCTCCCCGCTTTTTCAGATCCGGTCAGCGCCGCGCCCTGCACGCGCGGGTCGGCGATGATGTTCGCCACCTGATCGGAGGAAATAAACAGGTTGGTCCATGCGCCGTCCGGCGCGCCGGCTTCACGCACCAGATGGGCAAATGTCTCGGCGCAGTGTGGTACGATGCTGGCATGTTTCGCCAGCACCGGGTTACCTGCGGCCAGGTTCGGCGCCAGCACACGCATCAACTGATAGTACGGGAAGTTCCACGGCTCAACGGCCATGATGACGCCAATCGGATGATGTTCTACCCACGCGTCGCCAAACTCGGTTTTATAAGGCACCGGGGCAAGAAACTGCTTCGCGTTATCCGCATAATAGCGAGCGATCTGCGCGCACAGTTTGACTTCGCCACGGCTCTGCTCGATGAGCTTACCCATCTCCTGGCTGGCGATTTTTGCCAGTTCTTCAACACGGCTGTCGATCAAGTCAGCCAGTTTATGCAGTACCGGCAGACGTTGGTCAATCTCTCCTTTGGACCAGTCGGAGTGATAGAGCGCGTCAGCTTTTTGCAGCGCGGCTTCAATATCCGCGTCCGTGTCCGGGGGATACTCTTTAATGAGCTGATTATTGGCAGGATTCACTGTCTGGTAAGCCATATCACATGTCTCCTTGTTATCGTCATTAAGGCAGCCGTAAATGCCGCTCAGAACAATAAGGGTAGTAGAGATGGCTGGCGCTATCGGTAAAGTTCGGTATATTCGTGCGGTTATCAGCGATAATTATAGAGAGCGTTGCCCGGCGATCACCGGGCCTGCAACATTCAGACTGGAACCGCGTTAGTGGCTAACATCCTGAAGCTCTTCAGCCGTAAGGCCGGTGAACCGCTGGACAGTCTCGCGGTCAAGTCCGTCCGCCAGCATCTGTCTGGCGATACGCAATGCGGCAACGTGCTGACCTTTTTCCAGCCCTTTTTCTAATCCTTCCTCCAGACCGACCTGTCTTCCTTGCCGTTCCCCTTTTCTGCGATCCGCTGCGCGGATCCTCTCTATCAGCGTCATCAGTCTCTCCTTAGTGTGCGGGACATGCCCTACCACATCACGAATAAACGTGGTGAAACGAGGCGTATGTCCGTGCTGAATCATAAGATAATTAAACAGCGCTTTAAGCTGCCTGTCATTAGCGCAACCAGTAACTAACAGCGAAGCAATCCGTTCAACCAGTCCCAGCAGGTCGCGCTGGCGGATATGTTTTTGGATGAGCTCCAGCAGCGCAATGCGGCGGTGCTGCATAATGTCATCATCCGATACCACCGTTATATCGACCAGCGGAAAGGCAGCGGCATAGAGTCTTCTTGCCACTTCCGGGTTCGCAAACTCATCCAGCCAGCACAGCGAAAAAGGATACGGGCTATCAACACCGTGATAAAACAACATCGGCACCACCAGCGGAAGATGCTTATGCCCCGCATCCAGATGCTGCTGCATCGCCGCCATCGCATACCGCATCAGCCGGAACGCCATATGCGCATCCGGCGTGCTCTGATGTTCAATCACGACGTAGATATAACCGTCGCCCTCGCGCGTTTTCAGCGACCAAAGCACATCGGAATAATAGGCTCGCAGATTTTTTTCAATAAAACTGCCGGGCTCCAGCTTTAGCGTCCGCAGGTCGCAAAGCTGGCGTAACGACACCGGCAGATGAATCTCCATAAAATCGCGGGCGGTTTCCGGGTGGCGCAAAAAGGTTTTAAACACCGCATCATGCGGTGTTGAGGTCGTCGATTTTTTCATGGCGCTCCGTCACCCCAAACCAGGATGCTGCGACTCTACCTCCTGAAAATTCCTTTCTCATCCGTACCTTTTCAGCATTGCGAGGCGCGACGGAAGATAAATCCTGTTATCTGTAATGCACATGCATTTTCGGAACTGAACACGCAAAATACCAGCCTGCGCGCCCTGCCTTTATCTTTATTAACCAGACAAACTCTTTTGATTAACATCAAAATTTAATTACACTTAATGTGTATATTTTCCGTGCAACGTAAATTTCCCGAGGTGTGATGTGCTGATTGTTATCTGTAATCGCCACACGTTCTGACGAGATTCAGAACGCGTCTCTTCCTGTCTGTGTTTTCACCGGCAGCGTTTTTGATTACATGAAATTCAGTACATCCGCAGCCGCTGTTTCCATCGCCTGCCTGACGTCACGATGACGGTATTGAGTTTCGCTGTCCCATCATGGGGTTCTCCGACATGGAGCGCATTTTTTATGCAACGGATTATTCAGTTTTTCTCCCAACGCGCCACAACGTTATTTTTCCCGATGGCGCTGATTTTGTACGATTTTGCCGCCTATCTGACGACGGATCTGATTCAGCCTGGCATCATTAACGTCGTGCGCGATTTTAATGCTGACGTCAGTCTTGCGCCGGCCTCGGTCAGTCTCTATCTGGCGGGCGGAATGGCGTTGCAATGGCTTCTGGGGCCGCTATCCGACAGGATTGGCCGCCGGCCAGTGCTGATCGCAGGGGCATTAATTTTTACTCTCGCCTGCGCGGCAACGCTGTTGACGACCTCAATGACGCAGTTTCTGGTTGCCCGTTTTGTGCAGGGCACCAGCATTTGCTTTATCGCAACGGTCGGCTACGTCACGGTACAGGAGGCTTTCGGTCAAACCAAAGCCATTAAGCTGATGGCGATTATTACCTCCATTGTGCTGGTCGCTCCGGTTATCGGCCCGCTCTCCGGCGCCGCGCTGATGCACTTCGTTCACTGGAAGGTGCTGTTCGGTATTATTGCGGTGATGGGACTGTTGGCGTTGTGCGGCCTGCTGCTGGCGATGCCAGAAACGGTGCAACGCGGCGCGGTGCCGTTCAGTGCGGTGAGCGTACTGCGCGATTTTCGTAATGTGTTTCGCAACCCGATTTTTCTCACCGGGGCGGCGACGCTGTCGTTGAGCTATATCCCGATGATGAGCTGGGTGGCGGTGTCGCCGGTGATCCTGATCGATGCCGGCGGGATGAGTACTTCGCAATTCGCCTGGGCGCAGGTGCCCGTATTCGGCGCGGTGATCGTGGCCAATATGATCGTTGTGCGCCTGGTGAAAGATCCGACCCGACCGCGTTTTATCTGGCGCGCCGTACCAATTCAGTTAAGCGGGCTGGCAACATTACTCCTCGGTAATCTTCTTCTGCCGCACGTCTGGCTTTGGTCTGTGCTGGGCACCAGCCTGTACGCGTTCGGCATTGGAATGATTTTCCCGACGCTGTTTCGCTTCACGCTTTTCTCCAACAACTTGCCAAAAGGGACGGTTTCGGCCTCGCTGAACATGGTGATTCTGACGGTGATGGCGGTGTCGGTCGAAGTTGGCCGCTGGCTATGGTTTCACGGCGGGAGACTGCCGTTTCACCTGCTGGCAGCGGTGGCCGGGGTGATTGTGGTCTTCACCCTGGCGACATTATTACAGCGCGTGCGCCAGCATGAGGCGGCAGAACTGGCCGCTGAGAAGTAACTACTCTGCCGGATAGAGGCTTATCCGGCACAGGATAACCTGATGTTTTTTGCACGTTCCTGCCGTCTGGCTCTATCCTTAACCCTATGAATAAAATCGCCGAACTCAAACGCGCCAAACGCCTGGCGCTCTCACTGTTGCTGATAGCCGCCGCGACGTTTGTAACCACGCTTTTCCTGCCGCCCAGTTTCTGGGTGCTGGGCGTAAAAGCTATTGCCGAAGCGGCGATGGTTGGCGCGCTGGCGGACTGGTTTGCCGTGGTGGCACTATTTCGCCGCATTCCCATTCCGTTTATTTCACGACATACGGCGATTATTCCCCGTAATAAAGACCGAATCGGCGAAAATCTTGGGCAATTTGTGCAGGAGAAGTTCCTTGATACGCAGTCGCTGATCGCGCTAATCCGCCGCCATGAACCCGCGCTGCTTATCGGAAACTGGTTCAGCCAGCCGGACAACGCCAGCCGGGTCGGGCAGCATCTGCTGCAAATTATGAGCGGCTTTCTGGAACTGACCGATGACGCCCGTATTCAGCGGCTGCTCAAGCGAGCGGTACATAAAGCGATTGATAAAGTGGATCTTTCCGGCACCAGCGCCCTGATGCTGGAAAGCATGACCAAAAACGATCGTCACCAAGTGTTACTCGATACGCTGATCGCCCAGCTTATCGCCCTGTTACAGCGTGACAGTTCCCGAACATTTATCGCCAGACAGATCATACGCTGGCTGGAGACCGAGCATCCGTTAAAAGCGAAGATTCTGCCGACCGAATGGCTGGGAGAACACAGCGCTGAACTGGTCTCCGACGCGGTAAATTCTCTGCTGGATGATATCAGTCACGACCGCGCGCATCAGATTCGTCATGCCTTCGATCGCGCGACGTATAAGCTGATCGATAAACTTAAACATGATCCGGAAATGGCTGCCCGGGCAGAAAACATTAAAAGTTACCTGAAGGAAGATGAGGCGTTTAACCGTTATCTCGGCGAGATCTGGGCGGATCTACGTCAGTGGTTAAAAACAGATATCAACGCCGAAGACTCGAAGGTAAAGCAGCGCATCGCTCATGCCGGACAATGGTTTGGCGAGACGCTGATCGCCGACGACGCATTACGCGCCTCGCTTAACGGTCATCTGGAACAGGCCGCGCACCGGGTCGCGCCGGAATTCGCCGCCTTCCTGACGCGCCACATCAGCGATACCGTAAAAGGCTGGGATGCGCGCGATATGTCGCAGCAGATTGAGCTTAATATCGGTAAAGATTTGCAGTTTATCCGCGTGAACGGCACGCTGGTCGGCGGCGCTATTGGTCTGGTGTTATATTTACTGTCGCAAATACCGGCACTGCTCAGTATCTAAGAAGGGGAAGGCGCAATTCTCGTTCAGATTAACTGCCAAACCCCGCACGTGGGAGGCATTAATTTAATGTCATTTCCCACCGATGCCCCTCTTCTCAATCCGTTATTCGCCTGCGCTTCACTTTCTTTTCTTGCAAATTTGAAACATTAATTTTACTTTTTATTATCATTTACAACAACAATCCGGCATTCCTGCCTTACTTTAGCAAAGAGAAAAACCATGGTTCATGCTCAGAGCGCTTCACCTCGCCATCCCATTTTTACGGCGCTTTTCGGTATGATGGTATTGACGCTGGGGATGGGAGTTGGCCGCTTTCTGTATACGCCCATGCTGCCGGTAATGCTGGCGGAAAAGCAGCTAACGTTTAATCAGCTCTCCTGGATTGCCAGCGCCAATTATGCAGGATACCTGGCGGGAAGCTTACTGTTTTCCTTTGGCCTCTTTCATCTCCCCTCTCGTCTACGCCCCATGCTGCTGGCTTCGGCGGTCGCCACCGGTATTCTTATTCTGTCTATGGCGATATTTACCCAACCCGCAATCGTCATGTTGGTGCGCTTCCTGGCAGGTGTCGCGAGCGCGGGAATGATGATTTTTGGATCAATGATTGTGTTGCATCATACCCGCCATCCGTTTGTGATCGCCGCGCTCTTTTCCGGCGTCGGGGCCGGGATTGCACTGGGCAACGAATATGTCATTGGCGGTTTACATTATGCGCTTTCGGCCCATTCGCTATGGCTGGGGGCCGGAGCGCTCGCCGGTATATTGCTATTAATCGTAGCAATGTTGATTCCCCCCCGCGCTCATGCGCTGCCGCCTGCGCCCTTAGCAAGAATCGAAAATCAGCCTATGCCCTGGTGGCAACTGGCGCTGTTGTACGGTTTCGCCGGATTCGGCTACATCATTGTCGCCACCTATTTGCCGCTGATGGCGAAAAGCGCGGGCTCTCCGCTACTCACGGCGCACCTTTGGTCGTTGGTCGGCCTGGCGATCATTCCCGGCTGCTTCGGCTGGCTGTGGGCGGCAAAACATTGGGGCGTCCTGCCATGCCTGACCGCGAACCTGTTGATCCAGAGCGCCTGCGTGCTGCTGTCTCTCGCCAGCGACTCGTTGTTGCTGTTAATACTGAGCAGTATTGGTTTTGGCGCCACGTTTATGGGCACAACCTCGCTGGTGATGCCGCTTGCCCGACAGCTCAGCGCGCCGGGTAATATTAATTTGCTAGGCCTGGTGACGCTAACGTATGGTATTGGGCAAATTCTCGGTCCGCTCGCCGCCAGTCTGTCAGGCAATGGCGCGTCGGCAATTATCAACGCCACGCTTTGCGGCGCCGCGGCGCTCTTTTTTGCCGCGCTGATCAGCGCCGCGCAGCAGATAAAACAAAAACGGTTTGTGATACGTGAATAAGCGGTAGAGTAAACTCGCGCTCTCCGCACCGGGTTGTATCTTTAACGCTATTCGCGGCGCAATGCGGATCTGTTTTTAATAGCACATCCTCAACACGTTATTTCAAGTTAAAAATGACACTAAAAACCATGTTTATTTTATGGTTTTTGGTGTTATCAATCTGCCTATTATTTTATATACCCTTCATACTTCAAGTGGCTTATGTATTGGCTACGGATTACCCGGCCCATCCATAGGCCTCGCCCTGACGGGCCGTTGCTCACCCCAGTCACATCGTTATCTATGCTCCTGGGGACTCACTCCCTTGCCGCCTTTAAGCAACTCGAATTATTTTGGCTATATATCCCATTATGATGATTATCGCGCCCTTTCAAATCATCACAATTATAAATAAATCACATCATGAAATTAATTAGATGATTCGTTTTTTATTACCTGCCCGTAGGATTCTTAGGGCGCAAACTGACCCATCAGCGGCTACTGACCTGACCGTGACAATTCCTCTTAAGGCGTGAAAAATTACAGTAAAAAGTAAAATTTAGGTTAAAAAACCCTATTTTTTAACAACGATAATTAAGTGGCGTGAAATTGACTAACGTCAAATTTATTTCCTCTTTTTCCTGCTCCCGGCTCCGGTCTTCGTCAACACCTGTTTCTTTGCTTTTTTACCTCGCGTTATACCGTCCACGGTTCCCCGCGCCTCCGGCAGTAGCGAAGATGGTGATTTTTCGCGCTGCTATGCAAGAAACGCATAGCACGATACATACTTGCATTTTGTCCTTACCCTTATGGCTGATAAGGTCTTTCTGTTTCGGGCTTTTTGGCCTGTGGCTACAACCAACACATCATCAAAAAAATTCGGGGATCGCTATGGCGCAACAAGTGGACGGGGCGGCCATGCCGCTTGATACAGAAAAGGTCGGGATAAAGGGATACCTGGCGTTTTTTCTCACCATTATTTTCTTTTCCGGCGTATTTTCCGGAAGCGAAGGCTGGTGGCGCGTTTTTGATTTTACCGTACTCAACGGGTCATTCGGTCATGTGACCGGTACGCAGACCTTTCGCGGCGCGGGCGGAACGGGCGCGAAAGATGGCTTCCTTTTTGCGCTGGAGCTGGCACCGTCGGTTATCCTTTCTCTGGGTATCATCGCGATTACGGATGGACTGGGTGGTCTGCGGGCGGCACAGCAACTGATGACGCCCATCCTGAAACCATTGCTTGGCATTCCCGGCATTTGCTCACTGGCGCTGATCGCCAACCTGCAAAATACCGACGCCGCGGCGGGTATGACCAAAGAGCTGGCGCAGGAAGGCGAAATCACCGAACGCGATAAAGTGATTTTTGCCGCCTGGCAGACCAGCGGCAGCGCTATTATCACCAACTATTTCTCCTCCGGCGTTGCGGTATTCGCCTTTCTGGGAACGTCAGTCATCATTCCGCTGGTGGTCATTCTGCTATTCAAATTTATCGGCGCAAACCTTTTGCGCATCTGGATTAACATCGAAGAACGCCGTCACCCTGCGCAAGGAGCCCAATCATGACGACTCAGGTACGTAAGAATGTCATGGATATGTTTATCGATGGCGCACGCCGCGGTTTTACCATCGTCACGACCAACCTGTTACCCAATGTCGTCATGGCATTTGTCATTATTCAGGCGCTGAAAATTACCGGTCTGCTCGACTGGGTAGGCCATATCTGCCAGCCCGTGATGGCGTTGTGGGGGCTTCCCGGCGAAGCGGCTACGGTACTTCTGGCTTCGCTGATGAGTATGGGCGGCGCCGTTGGCGTGGCGGCCAGTCTGGCTACCGCCGGCGCGCTAAGCGGCCACGATGTTACCGTACTACTGCCAGCCATTTACCTGATGGGAAACCCGGTACAGAATGTCGGCCGCTGTCTCGGTACTGCCGAAGTCAACGCCAAATATTACCCGCATATTATCGCAGTCTGCGCCATCAATGCGCTGCTGTCGATCTGGGTCATGCAGCTTATTGTTTAATAAGGAGTTATCATGCCTGATTTATCCGCCGCGGAGTTTACCTTGTTACAGGGCGCGCACCTGTTTGCGCCAGAAGACCGGGGCATCTGTGATGTTCTGCTCGCGAATGGCAAAATTATTGCCGTCGGCGCTGACATCCCCGGCGATATCGTACCGGACTGTGCGGTGATTAATCTTAGCGGTCGTATGCTGTGCCCGGGCTTTATCGACCAACACGTTCATCTGATCGGCGGCGGCGGCGAAGCGGGGCCGACGACGCGGACGCCGGAAGTCTCCCTGAGCCGCCTGACGGAAGCCGGGATAACAACGGTCGTCGGCCTGCTTGGCACCGACTCCGTCAGCCGTCATCCCGCGTCGCTGTTAGCCAAAACGCGAGCGCTAAATGAGGAGGGGATCACCGCCTGGATGCTCACGGGCGCTTATCACGTTCCGTCGCCGACCATTACTGGCTCGGTAGAAAAAGACGTCGCGCTGATCGATCGCGTCATTGGCGTGAAATGCGCAGTCTCCGACCACCGTTCCGCCGCGCCCGGCGGGAATCAACTCGCCAGCATGGCCGCCGAATCACGCGTTGGCGGCCTGCTGGGCGGCAAACCCGGTGTCAGCGTTTTTCATATGGGCAGCAGCAAAAAAGGGTTACAGCCGCTGTATGACATCCTGGAAAACAGCGACGTGCCGATCGGTAAACTGCTGCCTACCCACGTCAACCGTAGCGAATCTCTTTTCGAGCAGGCACTGGCGTTTGCGCTTAAAGGCGGCGTGATCGACATTACCACCAGTATCCCGGATCCCGTCGCGCCGGCGGAGGGCATTGCCAGAGCGATAAAAGCCGGCGTCCCGCTTTCCCGGGTGACGCTCAGTTCAGACGGCAACGGCAGCCAGCCGCTATTTGACGCTGCCGGAAATCTGACGGGCATCGGCGTCGCGGGCTTCGAAAGTTTGCTGGAGACGTTGCAGACGCTGGTTAACCACTACGGATTCAGCCTGACCGATGCTCTGCGTCCGCTGACGACCAGCGTAGCCGCCTTCCTCAGTCTGGACGGCAAAGGCGAAATCCGTCCCGGTAACGATGCGGATCTGCTCGTCTTTAGCGCAGATTTACGCATTGAGCAGGTGTATGCGCGCGGCAAACGCATGGTCAATGAGGGGAAAGCCTGCGTAAAAGGTACCTTTGAACCGGCGTAATTCCCGCTAGTTTCAGGCTGCCCCATCACGGCATTCTGAAAGAGGACGGGATAAGCGGTTGTCAGCCGCCCGAATGGACGTAGAATGCCCTTTCGGGCGGCTGACAGGATAACGGTAAATGGATGTAACTGGAGCAGGTTTGCACAATATTGAGACAAAATGGCTGTATGATTTTCTGACGCTGGAAAAGTGCCGCAATTTCTCTCAGGCCGCCATTATCCGCAACGTATCGCAACCCGCTTTTAGCCGGCGGATTCGCGCCCTGGAACATGCCGTGGGCGTTGAACTGTTTAACCGACAGGTCTCGCCGCTACAGCTTTCCGAACAGGGTAAAATCTTTCACTCCCAGGTTCGCCACCTGTTACAGCAGCTGGAAAGCAATCTGACCGAACTGCGCGGCGGCAGCGATTATACGCTGCGTAAAATCAAGATTGCCGCCGCCCACTCGCTCTCCCTCGGCCTGTTGCCGACCATCGTTAAGCAGATGCCGACGCAGTTTACCTACGCCGTTGAGGCGATAGATGTCGACCAGGCGGTGGATATGTTACGTGAGGGGCAAAGCGATTTTATCTTTTCTTATCACGATGAAAACCTGCAACAAGCGCCGTTTGATAACATCCGCCTGTTTGAGTCGAGACTGTTTCCGGTTTGCGCCAACAATGGCCGGGGCGAGCCGCGCTATACGCTTGAGCAGCCGCACTTTCCCCTGCTTAATTACAGTCAGAACTCCTATATGGGCCGGCTGATAAATCGTACCCTGACTCGCCATGCTGAACTGAGTTTCAGTACATTTTTCGTCTCTTCGATGAGTGAATTGTTAAAACAGGTTGCGATGGACGGCTGCGGAATCGCCTGGTTGCCCGAGTATGCTATCCGTCAGGAGATTACTGACGGGCGCCTGATCGTGCTTGATGTCGACGAACTGGTTATCCCGATCCAGGCTTATGCTTATCGCATGAATACCCGCATGAGTCAGGTAGCCGAAACATTTTGGCGCGACCTGCGTGGGCTTCAGGCCGCACTGTAAACACATCAGGCGGTAAGGCGTTGTTCCCCGGTCAAAGAGGCGCGGGTGTCCGGCCAGGACTCATACCAACGAATCGCCGCGCGCACCAGCGACGCTGTGGAATCAATCATCGGGCACGCTATCGCGCGTTCATGTCCGGCCACAATAAGCGGAATTTCGGTACACCCCATAATAATTGCCTGCGCGCCACGGGCAATAAGGCTATCGATTTGCGGCAGCAGCAGCGCTTGCGCCGCAGTTTTATCGCCACGTTTAAGCGTATAAATAGCCTGCATTACCAACGCCTGCCCCGCGTCTTCTGGCTGAATTAACGTCAGCCCCCGCGCCAGAGCTTTCTTTTGATATAACCCGGTCGCCAGCGTCGCATTGGTCGCCAGCAGACCAACGTGCCGCGCCGATGGCGGAATATCCCCCAGGGTAGCGTCCAGAATGCTGATCATTCGCGCTTTCGCGACGTTCTGTAAATCATCAAACCAATAATGCGCAGTGTTGCATGGGATAACGATACACTCCGCCCCGGCGTCTTCCAGCATATGCAGATAACGCTCCAGATAACGGAATGGTGAAGGCCCGCCGGATAACAGACATGCTGTACGATCGGGAATATCAGGGATAGAGCTGACAATGAGCGGGATATGTTGTTGATCACAACTGGCATGTCGTAATTCAACAAATTTTTCCAACATATCCGCCGTTGCCGCAGGTCCCATCCCCCCCAGTATCCCAATGGTGTGTTTCATCGCTTTTCCCGCTTATTTACGTCAAGGTCAGAAACACACTATCAACTTGATGTGTATATAAAAAATGCCGTTTTATTAGCGGCTATGCGTAAAAATCATAACGGGTGTAAGGGCCACGCGTTATCGCCTTTTCAGGCAATCGATTGGTTACATAAGCGCTCTTCGACCTTCGCAAGCCACTAAATGCCATTTCGCTATACAGCATCGCCCACTGCGAGTCCGCACGCTTGTTTTATCCTCATCGCCACAGCGCCTGTCGGTGAAGGGGCCGCCGTGTTTTGCTTTTCGACGCTAATGCGGGAATATCCCAGCGAATATGGCTATAAACCAAATCCACGGTCTCCGTGGCGCTGCCTTCGGCGTCGCCATGATTGCTCATGCGTGAAATCCGCACATTGGTGAGCGTATAAATAATAAATGGCAGCATTGCGCCCTTATCACGACGGCATAATGTCAGCACGCCTTCTTTCACCGTTTTCCCGTTACAATAGTGCTCATAGAGGCCAGGCGTAGCAAGATCGACAGGCTTTGTCAGCGTCAATCCTCCAATATATGTCCCTCTCGCTTCGCCGGACTCCCGTTTCGTCGGGTTGTGGTTGTAAGCAATAAGTTTTATTTGGTTTTCAAAACCTTTGATCCGGCTTTCGCCTTCAATACCGTCCAGTTTTAAATAGATGGCGTCCATCCCCCCTCCGTGATTATCATGCGGCAAAGCAGGCTGACAAGGACGGAACGCCAACAATGAAAGAACGTTCCATTTTCCAGCCATTTCGTTGGTGTCTCTGTATACCAGATTAAATACCGACAATCTGCTATAACTGGATTCTTGCTAAATACCTTCTGCCATCAACAATCCATTTTACAATAGCGCTACTGACCTGAAATCTATTACGCCTGGCATTCAAGCATCGTTTCCTGAATAACCATAGCCGCTATAAGAACCATATCAAAAAAGAAATATCAATATCATTTCTTATTTTTATCCGAGAAATTACTTAATTACACAGAATCGGAATATAGACAATTCTTATTCCTTTTCACATCAATGGGTTTTTTAGACTTTTGTCATATAGAAAACAACCATTCCAATAGAACATATTTACTATGTGAATATATTTAATGTTTTTATCGCGCGCAGTGTTATCACAGTAATAAATGATTTGCATCAAAAATGCGCCTTTCAGCGCCACGTATTTTTGGACAGCAAATTATAAAATCGCGTTTCAAAGTCAGTAACATGTTCTCTGTTCAGGCGATATGACTTTATGCCCGGACGACACGCCAGCCGCTTTACCCTTACGTTTAGTCGTGATACGTTAGATCACATGAACACGAAACGATCCAACGCTACGCAACGTCATCTCCGCTGGTGGCTGCCTTCCTGAAGGCGGCACGGATCACTATCCCTCTTTAAGTAGCCGCCGAAAGGCGGCTACTGTGTTTCGGGACGTCTTTCGGCTTTACAGTAAGCATAAAGGAGTCCTTAATGAACACCCTTCCTATCATTCTGACTGGCGATCGCCCCACCGGCTCGTTGCACCTCGGCCATTATGTCGGTTCACTGCGCCAGCGCGTCGCGCTACAGCAGGATCACCAACAGTATGTCCTGATTGCCGACCTGCAGGGACTCACCGATAACGGCAGTAATCCGCAAAAAATCCGCGATAATATTCCGCAAGTGTTAGCTGACTATCTGGCCGTCGGCATCGATCCCGCGCTGACGACGATCTGCCTGCAATCCGCGTTACCCGCCCTCGCTGAATTAACGGTGCTGTATATGAATATTGTTACCGTCGCCCGAGTCGAGCGTAATCCTACGGTAAAAAATGAGATTGCCCAAAAAGGCTTTACCCGTTCCCTGCCGGTCGGGTTCATGGCATATCCCATTAGCCAGGCGGCAGATATCACCGCCTTTAAGGCCGAAATGGTACCGGTTGGCGACGACCAATTGCCCATGATTGAGCAAACGAATGAGATCGTTCATAAGATGAATAGTCTTTTCTCCTCGCCGGTATTGCGACCCTGTCAGGCGCTCCTGAGCGATACGGGCCGTCTGCCCGGCATTGACGGCAGCGCCAAGATGTCGAAATCGCTCGGCAATACCCTGCTTCTTTCCGCCAGCGAAGAGACCATCCACCGTGCGGTCAGCGCGATGTACACCGATCCCAATCATTTAAAAATTAGCGATCCGGGAAAAATAGAAGGTAACGTCGTCTTTACGTGGCTGGATGCGTTCCATCCGGATAAAGCCAAAGTCGCGGCGATGAAAGTACATTATCAACAAGGCGGATTAGGCGATCGTGTCTGTAAAAATGAGCTGGAGACCTGCCTGCAAGAACTGATCGCGCCAATACGCGAACGGCGGGCAACCTTTATTGCGGATAAGGGAATGCTAATGGAATTGCTGAAAAAAGGTAGCGAGCGGGCGCATGAGGTCACTCAAAAGACGCTACAGGAAGTAAAACGTGGACTGGGTCTGCCCACGCTATTCCAGGTATAATCAGGCATCAACGTTGTCCAGCGGCCATGACTCAAACAGATAGCCATCAAAGTAGATGTCATCAACATTGGAAAACTCCAGCAGACGCTGCTTCACGTTTTCCAGGTGCTGCCACATCGCCAGCTTCGCTGCGCGGGCGTCTTTCTTAATTAACGCCGCGAGGATCTGTTTATGATCAACCAGCCACTCCTTACGGTAAAGCGTATCGCCCAGATGGCTATGAAGCTGGAGCCACATCGGATTATTTTCACGCCATTGCCAGGACTGGCGGAAGAGCTCTACCAACATACTGTTATGGGTCGCTTCGGCAATGGCCAGATGAAACTGCATATCGCCGCTTTCTGAGCCGCCCGGCGCGCTGGAGGCGAGCTCTCGCTCTTCCAGTTGTAACGCCTGGCGCATTTTAATGATGTCTTCGCGGGTGGCCTGCAGAGCGGCAAATTCAGCGATATTGCTTTCCAGCAACTGACGCGCCTGTAACAGTTCAAACGGCCCGGCGTCATTACAGTGATTGACGTCAGCGCCTTCCATCTCGTTATTATCCGCGCTGTCGAGCACGTAGATCCCGGCGCCGCGGCGGACTTCAACCAGACCTTTAATTTCCAGCATGATCAGCGCTTCACGCACGACGGTACGCGTCACATTGAGCCTCTCAGCGATCTCTCTTTCCGGCGGCAAGCGCTCCCCGGGGCGGTACGGCGTCTGAACAATCAGATCCCGTATCATTGCGCCCACTTCCTGGTAAGGTCTTTGCTGAGAAGTGTTTGATTTCATATTGGTCGTGCCCGTCCGATGCGATTTCCCGGTATCAGACTATAGCATTTGTAAAGAGGGATAGCACGCGTAGCACACCAAAAACGCGAAACTGGTCAACCAACAAAATAATAATGCGCCCCGTTTCGCTAATGAGGCCAGATGAAAGGAAAGGCAATAGACAATACACGACTGATGTTCCACCTTTAGCCCTGATGCCTGAATATGAACAGCATATTGGTTTACCAATATAAAATTTATCAACCAAAAATCAGGCCATAAAATGTGTCTGTACATTGACAGGAACAACGCCTCTGACATAGCGTGATCGGCGAAAATACAGCCGCTCTCTTTGTATCAAGAACGCGTTATGATAAAAGACACCGTGTTTTTCGCCCCAGGCGTATCCGGGGAAAGCAACGCCTCCAGTCTGTCGAGCCGCCATCGCCGGGCAGCGATTATTCTGCATGAAATTTATGGTATTAACGCTCATATCCAACGCGCAGGCCATGAATGGATGACGCGCGGATTCGACATCTATATTCCCGCGCTGTTTCCTCACCATACCCCCTTTCGCTATGAACAGCAGGAGGAGGCTTACCGTCACTTTTCAGCAAATGTCGGCTTTGATCCCGCCGTCATTACCACGTTACTCCACGATCTCAGAACGCAGTATGAGACGTTAATCGTTGTAGGATATAGCGTCGGCGCAACGCTCGCATGGCTAAGTGCAGCCAGTGGGTTATGCGATGGCGTCATTTGCTATTACGGTTCCCGTATACGCCAGTACCTTCATCTTGCGCCTCTCTGTCCGGCACTGGTTATTATCGCGCGTTATGAGCCGGCGTTTGATCCCCTCGCCATGCGACAGGCGCTGGAAAAGCGACCCCGGGTGCAGTGTAAAATGTACGATGCGCGGCACGGGTTCTGTGATGCTGATAGCGCCACCTTCGATGCCGCCTTATCGCATCAGGTAATGGACGATGTGAGCGCATTTATTCGCGACATCACCTGTGCAAACACATCGCCCGCTTTTCAGCTTTAGTGGAGACTTTTTTCAACGAGCTGTTCCAGTTTTTTCAAAGCCTGTATGTCTGCGGCATCAAGACCATAACGTTGCAGCGTTTCAGCGGGATGATAACTGACTAACGTTCGCCCATCGGCTTGCTGGCTAATGAGCACCCGAAATGGTAAATCCAGCGCCAGTTCGGGATGCGCCAGCATGAGAGGCGTTCCGCCTTTAGGATTGCCAAAGACCAGAACCGTTGTCGGCGGCATTTTCAGGTTAACATTCTGTGCCGCTCTGGCATGATCAAATTCCCCAAATAACACCAGACCGTGATCGGCGACAGCGTGCATCAACCGCGCTCGGGTCTGCAAATAGTCATAAGCGCTGTAGGTTTTAACCATGGTTATCGCTCCATCCTCTATTGCAAAGCCAGGCCTTATTAAGATTAACATCAGGGTTACCGCCAATAAAAAAGGCTTTAAAATAGTACTCATTCTTCTCTCTCCCTGACCCAATACCCATGAGTAAATGCGACACAGATGATATGCAGTTTAAAAATCAGTCATCGTACTGTACCCCTTATTATTGCACTGAACAGCTCATCACTAAAAAAAGCAGACGGCAGAACAAAAAATTCCGACGTCTGAACAAATTTAAATGAAGATGATGCAGTCTGACTGAGCGACAGCGCGATCATTATTATGGCGAGACACCATCTTCTTCAGCCCGCTGGGTAAGAAAAAATATACTCCGCTCAGTAAGATAATAGATACTACAGGCCAACTCTTCAGAGATACGGAGCATCATTGCGTAGTGATGATGCGATTTTTCTGGCGCCATCGGCAGAAATATTTCTGACTCCAGCACGTTACTTAAAAAATGAAATTTATGTGTATATTCAGCAGATATAACGCCTCGCGCCATAAGATTAGCCATTAGTGTATTTAAACTATCTTGTTCATGATACACGATACCTTTTCTCTCATGAATTCTGAGAAGAACGCTTCTGAAGGCTGCATGACATTCCTTTACGACACAGGCAAAATCATTAAGCATCAGGCGATTATACGCTTCCATAAGATCATATTCGACAAAGCCATACTCTCCAGGGGAGTACAAATAATAACATATGTTTTTAAGCCGTTTTATTCTGCGCAACCTTACAATTCTACCATTTTCATATCGATATTTTAAACCATGCTCATGAAATAGATTATTTAATTCACTAATCGCCTTATCCGGTTCTAACCCAAGCGTAACTTCATAGGTCCGAAGGTAGGTATCTATATAGTTAAAAGCAAGTTCAATGGTATCAATATGCTTTCTTTTATCATCTGTTTTTAATAACAGATTACTCATTTCATCCAGATATGACGTTGAATGCGCATATAAGGTGAATAAGCCATACTCTTTGCGCAACGTTTTACATATTCTTCGATAAACTTCATCAGAATGACTATTATGATAGCAGTATAATGTCATATCATAAAAAGAGGAGCAATTTCCTAGCGTATTGATAATCAATAATATTATTTGCTCGCGTATTTCTAACGGAATATCTTCATATAACAGATCGCTATGCCTTAGTGAGTATGGTCTAAAGGTGTGCATTCCTCCCCCTTTAACCGCAACAGAACAGATTACGCTATGGATAGCTTCACATTACTCTAATTCAGTGATTCAGGTATTAATATCAGCTCAACAGTGAGACATTTTTTCTTATTTTTTAATGGTGTTGCGTGAATATTTATTTACTCTACAGTTAATTATAACCCATCGCCCTTTGTCATTCTGCTGATCATCACTGGTGCGAAAATCTGGATTATCCATGGCATTCAGTCTTCACTGAATGCCACAGACAAGGGTTATTCAACTAAAGCTCACCTGTCCCTTAGCCCTGCTTTCATTCCGTTACGTCACTGCCATACCAGCACACTTAAACGTAAGGTGAGCTTATTGTTTTTATCGACGGGTCAGAACAATTCTTCGCCGGTCATACAGTGTTTCAACAGAGAGCTGCAAGTCATATTTCGCATTTTTCAGTTTTCGCGATTTAAGCATTTTCATCGTGACGCCACTTATTTGCCCTGTTTCAATCCGTCTCTTGATTTCGGCTGTGCTTAACAGGAGTTGCCTCTTCAAAATCGACAGCAGGCTGACCTGAAAAGAACGGGAAATCCTGACGCTAACACTGACCTGCTTGTGGGAGGCGATACTGACCAGCCACCGTTCCTGAATGTGAAAATCAGGCTGCCCCGATAATTCAGCATTGTTTCGCTTCAGGATCGCGTTGTCATAAGCAAAATATTGCACCGTGGCAGCATCATTCGCCATCAGTCGGCAATAAAGATCGCGGTTAATTTTGCTGACTGGCAGGCGCGAGAACAGGGAGATATTCCAGGTGTAATCGCAGTGTGTGCATTTATAGATACTCCAGACATCGAGTACCTTCTTTTGCGAATTAACCCGAAATGCCCCAGAAGGCGTGAAATCCCGTTTTACGCTGCATGAAGGGCAACGTTTCGCTATGCGCTGATACCCCACAGGAGTGACAGTCCATATGACTTTCATAACGTACCTTTTTTAACCCATACAAAACCGGATCCGAACTCAGCGGACCATAAATGTTTATGCATGAAAAATATTTAAGTGATATTTTTCAGTGGGTTAAAAAAAGATTTCCAACGCAACAACCCTGTCAATGGCTAAAAAGATACGTCGAGACTATCAAAGCGGCCATTATCGGGTATATGAGTTTAATCAATATTCATTATGGTAGCGGCGGTATCTATTCAACTGACTTACTAAACGCATGATCCTCCCTTTGAGATCACACTTTTCACTCCCGGTTATTCACTTACAGAAAACAGGTGTTATCATTCACGACGTAAATACCTTTCAACTCAACCCGAGGCTTTGATGCTGGAGAATGTCATCATCCGATAATCAGTTCCCCGACCTTTTCAGGCCGGACTGATTATCAATGCGCCGAAATCGAATGCGGACACCGCAGTGTGTTTGCACGTTTTGCCTATGATGATTAAACAGGTTCTTCAGTATGAATTTATCCCGTCAGGAACAACGTACCTTACACGTTCTCGCCAAAGGCGGACGCATTACGCACATCCGCGATGCGTCAGGCCGCGTCACCGCCGTTGAATGCTATAGCCGCGAAGGGCTGTTGCTTGCCGATTGCACGCTCGCTGTATTCAAAAAACTCAAAACCAAAAAGCTGATCAAATCCGTTAATGGTCAGCCCTACCGCATTAATACAACCGGGCTGAACAACGTTCGCGCCCAGCCTGACAATCGCTAAGGAGATGATGATGGATATCAGCGCCGTTATTTTTGCAACGCATCGCATTCGGCTATTACCCGATGAAGGCAAAATCCCCTGGGACGAGCCAGCCTTCAGCCAACGCATGCTGGAAAATCATCTGTCGCAGGACCACGACTGGGCCAGCCGCCGGCTAACCGTGATTGAGCAACAGGTAACATGGATTACCCGTCAGTTACCCGCTGGCGCCCGCATTCTGGATCTCGGCTGTGGACCCGGTTTTTATACCCGCCTGTTAGCGGAGCGTGGGTTTCACTGCACAGGCGTAGATTTCTCTCCGGCATCCATCACATGGGCTCGCCAGCAGGCGCAAGCCGCAAACCTGAATATTGACTACATTCAGCAGGATATTCGTACATACCACCCCACGGAACCTTTTGATTTCATTATGATGACGTTTGGGGAACTGAATGTCTTCAGCGCTGCGGATGCGCAAAGCCTCATCAGTCATTGCGCGCAGTGGTTGAAACCGGACGGCAAACTGCTTGTTGAAGTGCATACCTTCGATGAAGTTAAACGCCAGGGCATGGAGCAGCCAGGCTGGCAGCGTTGTCCGCACGGCCTGTTTCTTGCCGTGCCCCATCTGCTGTTAACGGAAAATGCCTGGGATGAAGAGGCCCAAACCAGCTCAACGCAGTTCTGGGCGATAGCGGAAAACGGCTGTACCACCCGTTTCGGCAGTCAAATGAAGGCCTGGCGCGATGATGAATATATCAGCCTGCTTGGTGATGCTGGCTTCACTGTGTTGCAGCGCCCGGACAGCCACACCTGGCCGGTCGGCGAGACTTTTGCAGGTAAGCTGTTTGCGCTGCTGGCTGAAAAAGCAACCACTTCTGAGGGTATTGCCCTCAGTAAAAGGAATAACCCAATGGATATCCCACGTATTTTTACCATTAGCGAAAGCGAACACCGTATCCATAATCCGTTTACAGCGGAAAAGTACGCCACGCTGGGCCATGCGTTACGCATGAAACCAGGCACGCGGATTCTCGATCTCGGTAGCGGTTCGGGTGAGATGCTCTGCACCTGGGCTCGCGATTACGGTGTTACAGGTACTGGCATTGATATAAGCCCGCTCTTCACCACACAGGCAAAACAACGTGCAGAAGAGCTCGGCGTCAGTGAATACGTACATTTTATTCATAACGACGCGGCCGGTTATATCGACGAGGAAAAATATGACGTGGCGGCCTGCGTAGGCGCTACCTGGATTGCGGGCGGTGTCGCGGGGACAATAGATCTTCTGGCCAAAAGCCTCAAACCTGGCGGGATCATTCTCATCGGTGAACCGTACTGGCGTCAGATCCCCTCAACGGAAGAGATCGCCCACGCCTGTGGCGTCTCATCCGTCGCCGATTTTCGTCCCCTGCCCGAGCTGGTCGCCTTTTTCGACCAACTCGGCTATGACGTAGTGGAAATGGTGCTGGCGGACCCGCAAGGCTGGGACAGATATGAAGCCGCGAAGTGGATGACCATGCGCCGCTGGCTGGAGGAAAACCCTGACGATGAGTTTGCGCAAGAGGTTCGAACAGAACTGACGGTAGCCCCCAAACGTCACGTCACCTGGACGCGAGAATACTTTGGCTGGGGCGTATTTGCGTTAATCGCGCGATAACGTGAAGCAGGAGGTATAGCCTACAAGAGGTATACCTCCATTTAAAAGTATTCAACAAATTAACGCGGCTCAAGGCGGGAATATATCGTCTTAGAGACTATCCCACCAGGCGTTATTGGCGCAGCCAGTTTGGACACGGACAGCGCGCAAAAACCGGAGCGTACACGTAGTACGTGAGGATTTTGAGCACTGCCCAGGTCCAAAATGGCAAGTAAAATAGCCCTAATGGGATAGGCTCTTAATTTCGCCATTAAGTTTCTGCCACAATATGTCGTAAGACGTGCAAGCGTTCCACCTCACCTGATGAGCGAAACCACCATCAATAAGACGTTATTGCTGCAATTCAATTATTAAGAATAAAAAAAGAACCAGAAGAAAATTATAAAATGACTTATCCACCATATTAGCTATTGTTAAAATCAAAGTAATCCCCCGTAAAAGCCGGATGTTTTTATTTCTCATAGACGAGAATTTATATATTATGATATAATGCGGCAGAAAAACATGCAGGTTATTAACCTGCCATTAATGTAAATAATTCTTTGAGGAGATGTTTCCAGTGGGACGTAAATGGGCAAATATTGTTGCTAAAAAAACGGCTAAAGACGGTGCAACGTCCAAAGTATATGCAAAATTTGGTGTAGAAATCTATGCTGCGGCTAAACAAGGTGAACCAGACCCGGAATCAAACTCAGCTTTAAAATTCGTTATTGAACGTGCGAAACAAGCACAGGTTCCAAAACATGTTATTGATAAAGCTATTGATAAAGCCAAAGGTGGCGGAGATGAAACGTTCGTACAAGGGCGTTATGAAGGCTTTGGACCCAATGGTTCAATGGTTATCGCTGAAACGTTGACGTCTAATGTTAACCGTACGATTGCTAATATCCGCACAATTTTCAATAAAAAAGGCGGGAATATCGGAGCGGCAGGTGCTGTCAGCTATATGTTTGACAATACTGGAGTGATTGTATTTAAAGGAACAGACCCTGACCATATTTTCGAAATTTTGCTTGATGCTGAAGTTGATGTTCGTGATGTAACCGAAGAAGAAGGAAACATCGTTATTTATACTGAAGCTACAGACCTGCATAAAGGAATCGCAGCGCTAAAAGCAGCTGGAATTACTGAATTTTCAACAACAGAATTAGAAATGATTGCTCAATCAGAAGTTGAACTTTCACCAGAAGATTTAGAAATCTTTGAAGGACTTGTTGATGCCCTTGAAGATGATGATGATGTGCAAAAAGTATATCATAACGTTGCAAACCTCTAATTATAAATTAAACAAATCTGTCTCTATGGCAGATTTGTTTAATTTATAAAGCTGTTAAAAAAAAGTCTCTCTGGCCGGGATCTCAAAAAATGCCTGGAACTAAAATGGGTCTATTTACATCCCCATCGCCGCTATGCTGAAGCTGATGGGGGAAAGATTTCCTTACTGAACTGATTTTGCGCCCGTAACCGGGCGCCATTTTTTCAGTTACAAATAATGCTTAATTTGTAACTATATAAACTAGTTAATCCGCTCATCTTCTTTACGAATATATGGACCAAAAGCCCAAGAATCATAATAAGGATGATAAATGAGTGTTTCATCAAACCGAACACTATAGGTTAATTTTTTAATGTTTTTACGCACTGCGCTTACACTAGGCAAACAATAAAGATAGTTAAGAAATTTTTCAATTGTTATCTCCCCTGTGCAATGCTCATAACCATCAATAATATTTTTTATTCTATCTCCTTCTTCATTATTTTGGAAAATCACCCCTGGCACACGTTGAAGAAAACTAGATAACGAATATTTATCGACAACAAACACATTATCGGAATGATATTTCCCTCCAAGCATAGTTGTTGTGACAATAATTTTATGAACACCTTTCGGTTGCCAATCTACCGGGAGATTGAACTCATTAATAATGATATCAAGATGGTTAAGATAGTGTGTTGAAATTCTGTCGATTTGTTCAATATAAGACCGCAATAATTTATTATTACCATCATAAATTAATGAACTATCTCCAATAATATTACACAATTGTTGATAATACTTGCCATAATAAATCGGCTGCCCATTTGATTTAAGCTCTGTAAAAATCAAATGATCATCAATAAGCATTACGCAATCACACTGAAAATTAGCATGTGTTTCAATGGGAGATGCTTTAATCCCAGCTGCACGAACCTGTCTTAAAAATTGCTGTTCATGGAATCGCCCCTTACCTGCCTGAGAGATTTTTTTTGATCCAAATAACGACATTAAAGAACGTGTAGCAGAACTATGTGCTATTAATGCTGGCATTAAGCATAATCCATCTACACAGGGAATGAATGGACAATCATTAAGATCATGTGACTTTGAATTAAAAGTAAAATAACCAATAACTTTTTTCGCCACATCCTCCGCCATACCTTTCCGTTTAAAAAAAGATAACCAATTTTCACGACTCTTTATTATCAGCCATCTGTCTACCTGTAATGGTATAGGTTTTTTGGAGGAAAATCTTTTCCTCAACTCTTCTTTGGATAACTCAACTAAACATTGATAAGCATGTACCCAATTATATAGTGATACATTACCATATTCTTCATGTAGATCGTCAGGTGACATATTTTCTAACTCACTTAAATGATGTGAGCTATAAATACCTTCAGGATTTAAATAAGAAGGCATACGGTTCTTAGCCCATTGCCTTAATTTAAGACCTTTTTTGCTTGAAGTGTGCATCTCACTATATAAATTAGATTCTCTCATCATCAATCTATTTCGGGCAATTTCATAGTCCTGATATAAACAAGAACCATCGACATCAAGAGAATATGTATCATTATCTTTTTTAGTAAATTCCGCATTACTCAATCTAAAAAAGTCACTTACCCTACTTAATGAGTCAAAAACATTCCATTCATCAAGATATTTTCTCATTGAAAGCAGAGTTTCTTTATCTATACGACAATTTAATTTTAAGGGTTCATTAGTACGTAAATGAGAGAATATTCTCCCAGAATAAGTCGCCACCTCATCAAATGCTCTATTCAACGTTCTGAAATACTCAATATCAGGTTCAGCATTAATATCTATATTTTCAGAGATAATAAACAAGGGGAAATTTTTCTTTACTTTGTTTATATCTTTTACCGTTATTAGTGATGATAGTGAAGATAAAAACATTTCACAAAACAGGATAAGATTAAGTGTTAATGAGTGTGTTCTCTTAATATCTTTACGCCAAATATTATTACATTTCGCAGACTTAAAGAAAGCGTTATTGACATCATGCATTATTTTACATTGGCGTTCAAATTCAGTTATTAAATCAATATATTCAGGAAACACATTCATCAATCCATTAACGCATAATTTAAACGTATTATTATATTCTTCCTCGATCTGAAATGAGTATCTATTTAAATAAATAGAAGATATTCTTAAAACATCCAGAGCCATATTAACATTGACATCTTTTCTTTTTATATATTCACAAAAAAAACAACAAAACTCATTGGTATCCTTGGCTATATTAATGATTCTATTAACATCGTAAACCTTACTCATGACCTTTACCCTTCTAATATTTATAGGTTATTTTAAAGCAATCCTCCACGCTAAAAAGTGATTTACCTCGAATATATCAAACCTTATAGAGCATAAAATAAAAAATCCGCAACAGTAGGTAATTAAAAAACCAACCAATTATATAAATAACATTGCCCCACTAAGATATAATTAAACTCAAAACTAAATCATTTATTTTTAATAAGGAAGTTACACAATATGATTCTACAAAAAAATGAAAGGTAGCCAAATCTTAAAGCTATTATTATTCGCTTATTTACTTTACTATTTTAACAACAATCACCTAATTTAAAAAAACATAAAACAATTGTCGGTAGTCCCTTCCCCTCCCATCCTGCACGCTCCTGTAAAAGCACTGTGGAGGATGCGATGAAACGACTGCTGACAGCTCTGCTCCTGTTTATTTTCAACGGCGTGGCCGCCGCCTCCCCTGCAACGCCAGAAGTCGTTCGCTACGACCGCTATCTGCTGGTCAACACGTCACCGCAACAGCCACTTCTGGAGCAGCTTACCACCCTGTCCGTTCCGCCTGGTTTTCATCCGACGGTCGGGGAAGCGCTGCAGTACCTGCTGCGCGACAGCGGCTGGTCCTTGTGTCTCGCCGATGCGCGCCGGGCGCAGCTTTATGGCCTCCCGTTACCGCTGAGCCAGTACAACACCGGTCCGCTGCGCCTGAAGGCCGCCCTGCAACTCCTGGCGGGCCCGGCATGGCGGATGACCACCGACGAAAACCGTCGCGAAATTTGTTTTGCCAGTGACAATTCCCTCCCCCCGACGGTGGCTTACCGTCATCCCGTGTTTCTCCGCCCTTTGGGGCCATTAACGGCCCCGTTTTTTCTCGCCGGGACCCTACAGCGCGGTGATATCCGCCTGGCGGTGATAGTGCCGCCGGATGCTGTTTACCTCCATCAGGTGGTATGGCTGCGCAGGGAAGACAGTGGCACGACTGGCGACTGGAGCGGATTGATGAGCGCCGGGCCATATTCCGTCACGGCAAACGCCAGCTGACGCTGAAGATGCCGGAGTAAGCGATGAAACGCCTGATTCTCCTGTTACTGTTCACCGCCAGCGCGTGGGCGCAACCGCTTGAGGTGCAGACCAGCCAGAACGCGGGCTCTACTCTCAGACCGCTGACCACTCAGCAGCAGGCCACCGTCTGGGGCGTCACGCCAGAGGAGTGGCAGCGCTATCTCACGCTGAAACAACAGGCGCGCGGCGTCTGGTCGCCGGGGCTCGATCCGCTGACCACCCTGGGCGTGGAGGCTGAAAGCGATCATGAACGCCAGCGCTTCGCCGAACTGCTGGTCAGGCAGGAATACCGGCGGCTGGAGAAAGAACTCGCCTTCCAGCGCGCGTATGACGCAGCCTGGCAGCGTCTGTATCCTGGCCTGACGCCGCTGAAAACCACCTCCGCCAGCACTTCCCGCGTTTCGCTGTTCGTCCAGGAGGACTGCCCTCCCTGCGACAGCCTGCTGCGTACTCTGCTGGCACAGCAGCGCCCACTGGATATCTGGCTCGTCGGAAGCGAAGGCGATGATAACCGGGTGCGCCGCTGGGCGATGGCGCATGGCATTGACGCAAAACTGGTGAGTGAACACAGCATCACGCTTAACCACGACGCGGGCCGCTGGCTGCTGTTGGGCCAGAGCAAAATCCCGGTGGCGCTGGAACGTAAGGGGGAGCAATGGCGCGAGGTCCTGCCCTGATCCTGCGGCTGCCCTGCCTCGCGCTGGCACAGCCTCTGCCGGAAGCGTACCTGCGCGCCGCAGAACATTTCCGCGTGCCGCCGGAACTACTGTGGGCCGTCACACAAACCGAAAGCGGGGCGAACCTGAGCGGCAAACATCGCCCGTGGCCGTGGACGCTCAATATCAAAGGTACCGGCTACCGCTACGCCAGCCGGGAGCAGGCCTGTGAGGCGCTGCTGGCCGCCATCCGCCGTACCAGCCCGAAGCGCATTGACGTGGGGCTCGGGCAGATCAATATCGGCTGGCACCGGGCGTATTTTGCTTCTCCCTGCGACGCCCTGCATCCCCTGCAAAACTTGTCGCTTATCGCGCAACTGCTGCGTCAACGCTACGATGAACGCCCCGGAAGCTGGCTTAATGCCGCCGCCCGATATCACCGTCCCGCAGGCGGCGCGCCCGCTGCACGCTACCGTAAGCTGGTCAGTCGCCATCTGCCACAGGCCACACCGCCATGAGCCGCTACGCGCTGGAGGCGCTGCTGCGACCGCCCGTGGAGTTTTACAGCACCGTCACCGCCAGTTGTGGCGCATTAATCTGCCTGACGCAAGCCCCACTGCTGATGCTGACGCCGTGGCAGGCACGCCTGATGGCCTGCGCCCTGATGCTGCTGGCCATGCGACGCGGCTGGCAGGGCTGGAAAATCGTGCGCTATCACCGCAACCTGCTGCGCCTGCCGCGCTATGCGCTGACCAGCAGGAAAATCCCGGTCAGCCGCCAGCGGCTGTTTCTCGGTAAAGGCTTCGCTGGCAGCCCATCCACACCCAGAGACTGTACGACTGCCTGCAACCGGAAGCCGCACGCTGGCTGCTCCCGGGATGGTGTTACCGCCTGGCAAGACACATCGAAAAACGCAGCGAACACACTCTGCCCGGCCTTGCCCGCCTGCTCAGCGCCGATCGCTGGCTGAACCCGCTGCGCCCGCTGCCGCCCGTCGGCGGCAATCCGTGGTTGCACGGGGTAGAACTGAAAGAGTACGACGTCACCCTGCCGCTCAGCGAGCGCCCCGGCCACACGCTGGTGCTCGGCACCACCCGCGTCGGTAAAACCCGGCTGGCGGAACTGCTTGCCACCCAGGATATCCGCCGTGGTGAGGTGGTGATCGTTTTTGATCCAAAAGGCGACGCGGATCTGCTGAAGCGTCTGTGGACAGAAACGCAGCACGCCGGACGCGGCGATCGCTTTATCCTGTTCCATCTGGCGTACCCGGAGATCTCCGCCCGCTACAACGCCATCGGCCGCTTTGGCCGCATTTCGGAAGTGGCGTCGCGCCTCACCGGACAGCTTTCCGGCGCAGGCAACTCGGCGGCCTTTCGCGAGTTCGCCTGGCGTTTTGTCAACATCATCGCCCGCGCCCTGGTAGCGCCCGGACTACCAGCTGATTTCCCGCCATGTCGTCAATATCGACGCCCTGTTTATCGACTATGCCCGCATCGTGCTGCCGCGGCACAACGCGCGGGCGTGGGAAGTGGTGGCGCAACTGGCGGAGCGCGTTAACGACAAAAACACGCCACGCCCTATGCTGGGCCGCGATCCTCACGTGGTGGCGCTGGAGCAGTACCTCAATGCAGAGAAATTTTACGATCCGATCCTCGACGGCCTGCTCTCGGCGGTGCGCTATGACAAAACCTACTTCGACAAGATTGTCGCCTCACTGCTGCCGCTGCTGGAAAAGCTGACCACTGGCACGCTCGCCGCCCTGCTCGCCCCGGACTACCACGATCTTGATGATGCACGCCCGATCCTCGACTGGCAGCAGGCGATCCGCCAGAAAGCAGTGGTCTATGTCGGGCTGGACGCACTCTCCGATGTGGTAGTCGCTGCCGCCGTCGGCAACTCGATGTTTGCCGATCTGGTGAGCGTCACCGAGCATCTCTACAAGTTTGGCCTGAATGATGGGCTGCCCGGCAATAGCGAAAAACCGCTGCCTATCAACCTGCACTGCGATGAGTTTAACGAACTGATGGGAGAGGAGTTTATTCCGCTGGTCAACAAAGGCGGCGGCGCGGGCATCCAGGTCACCGCCTACACCCAGACGCTGAGTGATATTCAGGCCCGCATCGGCAGCGCACCGAAGACAGGCCAAGTGGTGGGTAACTTCAACAACCTGATTATGCTGCGGGTGCGCGAAACCGCCACCGCTGAACTGCTGACAAAGCAACTGCCACAGGTCGAAGTGCGCAGCCGCCAGGTCAGCTCCGGCGTCACCGACACGCCTGGCGGCATCAACAGCTTTACCAGCAACACCCGCGAGCAGGTGATCACCAGTAATGTGCCGCTAATCGATACCGCCGCGCTGATCCAGCTTCCCAAAGGCCAGACCTTTGCCCTGCTTGAAGGCGGCCAGCTGTGGAAAATTCGTCTGCCGCTGCCCGTAGCGGATAAGCACTGCCCTCTACCGGAGTCTGTGGCACAACTGGCAGCATGGATGCAGGCACGCCAGCAGGGGCGGGCGGAATGAGCGAGCAGCGGCCACCTCCTTCACGTCCGCCACAAGGACCGGTCGGCTGGCTGCTGTCGCTGGCCGGAAGGTTTATCGGGCTGGTTATCGGCGCGCTGGTGTTGAGGGTGGTACTGGAACTGGCAGGGCTATATTTCTGGTGGCCTCAGGAAGGCAGCAGGCATGTTTTTCAGGTGATGAGGTGGGAACAGGCGGAACTGTTTAGCACATTACAACCGCATCCGCTGAGGAATGAAATGGTGAGGTTGCTGGAGAACGGGACAACACACGCGCTTTTGGCTAACAGGTTCCTGCAGAAACCGTTAACCGCCCTGGCTTATATGCTGGTGAGTTTTATGCAGCGCCTGACATGGCTTACCACTATGCTCCCCCTGCTCTGCCTGTGTGCATTAACAGGGCTAACGGAAGGTCTGGTGCGGCGGGATCTGAGACGGTTTGGCTCCGGGCTTGAATCCATTTTTCTCCATCGCCATATCATCAGGTCTGGCAATTCAGTCGCCGCAACGCTGTGGGTATTTTATCTGGCGCAGCCGCTGTTTATCCCCGCGATGCTGGTTTTACTGCCCGCCTCCTTAGGGCTTGGGATAACGGTATGGATGACGGCAGGGAGTTTTAAACGCTGGTTATAAACCACTCAATTTTACGCCTCCCGTTTCGATCAGCAAGTATCACTGCATGGCATCGTCTTTCAGTTGCCTTAGTGATGTTCTATCCATCAACAAGCCTCCTCATAAAGCCATCATGATCTGAACAACGGCCTAGTGCCAGATGCAAACATTGCTCATGTGCGAGTCAACTCTAAACTTATGATTAGGCCAGTGACCACTTCTTTTTCATAAAACAGCATACGTAGATTTCGAGCAAAAGTAGAAATCTGATCTTTCCCCGGTACTGTTAAGTGCACTACAGATTTTTTATGTATAAAATGATATAAGGCCACCAAGACAGTAAATGAGAAGGAAACCAGCTAAGTGGCAAAGATGATCCCTTCATTTGGACCTCAGGCAACTGAAAGTTATGGAGAGGTGGTGCTTTATAAGTTAATTGAGAGTCAGCTTTCTAATGATTTTACCGTGATACATAGCTTGCCTTGGCTGTGCTCAGCAATAAAAGAAATAGATCCTCATTTCGCACCTACTGGTGAAATTGACTTTTTAATAATCCACAAGGAATTGGGAGTACTTGCTCTAGAAGTCAAAAGTGGCAAATATAGGGTAGATGGAGTTACATTTGTACATTTATCAACCGGCAATATAACTTCTCCAATTCAACAGACGCGCCATAATGTCCATGGACTGGCAAGGTGGCTAGGGGGAAATAAAGAACTACGATTACGAATTGGGTATGGTTTGGTCTTTCCCGATAGTGACTTTACTAATCAAATTTTCAGTGCAGCATTAGTTGATATTAGTGTGACGCCAAATAAGTCGATAGCAATTGATAAGGGGCAAATTCCGTCGTTGGGACAGAGAGTTATTGATATCATGAATTACTGGAAAGATTCTCTTAATGTACCAGTAATGTCTGATGCAAAAACACAGAAATTAATAAGTATGCTTTGCCCACAGTATGATGGAACCCCAAAATGGGGGACTAGAGTATTTTTTGATAATAAAATTTGGCTACCTTTAACAAATGAGCAGAGTGAAGTGGTAATTACAGCATGCGACCGCACACGAATGCTTGTCACCGGATGGCCGGGTACGGGAAAGACTTTGATTGGTATTGCGATTGCCCGAGAAATGGTAAGTCGTGGAATGCGCGTTCTTGTATTAACTTTTAACAGTTTACTGGCTGAGTACCTAACAAGGCAGTTGGATTCTGATCAAGCTAAATGTACTGTTTCAACATGGCATCGTTTATGCGTAATTGCACGTCACCAACTAGGCATCACCACTGAACAACTGAATGATGATTGGTTTAAAACAGGATGTTTAGATGATATAAGAATGGCTATCGCGAGAGGTATGATTGATAATTATGATGTGCTTATTATAGATGAGTGCCAAGCTCTACGTCCTGAATGGTGTAGATATCTTGTTGAGTGGTTTGCAGGGAAAAAAATTATCGCCTTTTGTGATGAAACACAGCTCTTTCCATTTGAGTCTGGTATTGATTTACTTCAACTTTGTGATTTACTGAAAATTGAATCTCCGTTTTTACTAACTATAGCTCTTCGAACTCCCAAAATGATAACTGAAAGGTTGTTATCAGTTAGGCCAACTTCTTATCAGTTATATTCTATGAGAGAGAAAGAACCAGAAACGTTAAAGGAAGTTGTTTTCAGCACTGATTGGTCTTTAACAGAACTACTAGAAAAGCTCATGCATGAAGGAGTAATGAAAAAAGATATTGTCGCTTTATATAAATATAATTTACCTCTATTATTTGAAACAATTCTTATAGAATATGACATTAGAACAGAATCAGTATCTCGCTATCGCGGGCTGGAATCCCCAATTATTATAATTCTGGATGCCGACAGCATGGTGGATGCTGAGCTTTTTTGTGCATATTCTCGTGCCACAACATTAGTTATTGCAATTTATAATCCAAGAGCAATGGGTGGTAAGTCTGCGGGTAAATTTCAAGAGCAAGTACTGGCCATAGAAGAAAATAGGGACAAGCTTAACGAATATCATCTCACTTCCCTAGTGTGTAATATCATGCGTACCCATCTTGGTTTCAAACAATTCGATATAGAAAGTATTAATTTGAGCTGGCACAAAGCATGGGGAGTATGGCTTGTTGAATTGAATGATTTAAATGGATACGAATCATTATGGCTTGATTATCTTGCTTCTAACTTTAAGTCTCCAATTTTTTACTGGGATAAAAAATCTCAGTTTGTTTTTTACTCTTACAACCTGAATGGCAATTTTCCAGGTGACTCTAGTGAAACAACGCCTCTAAAATTAGAACACTGCGATAACTGTGATACATTTGTTCCATATACAATTGGTCTCAAATCTGAATGCATATTCTGCCACGGAGATACCAATACATTTTACGAAAAACTCAATCCAGATACGATTGAGGGCATAATAAAATATGACACAACTATTTTAATGAAAAACAATTCAATTCCGATTAACCAACTTCCAATTTCCTTAGCTGCCTTTGGGGCTCGACGATATGCTGAAAAAAAGAGAGGGGTAGCTAAAGATAGCCTTGAATTACCTCATGGGAGAATTTTATATCGTGCGGCGCTGGCATTCGTACAATCAAGAATAATCTACCATCCCAAAGGTACGGAAATTATCACTGTTGAATTGGCTACTGAGTTATTTAATAAATACAATGATATTCAGCTGTCGCTTTCATTGTCTCAATGGAAATCAATCGTTTCCAGCGCTTTTAGCACCTGCTTTCAGAAAGGGTTGCTCACAAAAAAAAGTAAGGGCATTTACATTACCAGTTCTAATTAATGCCCTACTTATTCATGAGCAATAATTCGTCCATTATTAATAAATAATGTTATTAGCGATATTTTTTAATAGATGAGAAAAGTTTTGTGCCCTCGCTCATAGGGGAGCCCACTATTCCAAGGCCTGAACGCTTTGCCCTATTAACGAACATCATGGTACATATTTCCCATTCTCAGCAATGACGTTATATACCAAGTCACTGCTAAATTTTTTACTAAACGTAACCAGTTCTTCGCTGACCCATAGTCAACCTCTCTTCTACCCTGCCCTGAACAAACTTCTGGGGAGAGTAGTCATGTTCAGCCGCTCATCATTTCTGTTACTGACTTTGCTCATAGGATCTCAGGCCTTTGCTACCCCTGAATCCACCCAACTCGCTCTCGCGCTGAAACAACTCGAAGGCGTAAAAACCTCGCTGGAACTAGCCCGGAGCAACGCCAGCACCGATCCACAGTCACGCCACTTCTTCGACTACTTACAGGCGCAGCAGGATATCTCAACCATTCAGCAGGGCATTCGCCGCTACCTTGCCCCGGCAAGAGCGCAGCCACGCTCCGTCCAGCCACTCAGCGCCAGCTACCAGCGAGAGAACCCCGATGACTGACTCGCAACTCGCCGCCTTTCAGGCCGCCAGCCTGAGCAAACCGGAGACCGTCAGCCTGCTCATACTCGGCCTGTTTACCAGCGTCATGCTGCTGTGGTGTGCCTGGACACTAATGGTCGCCTGGCAGGGAGTCTACCGCCAGCGCCTGAGCTGGCAGAGTTTTGGCGCGGTGGCGGCCCGTTCACTGTTACTGGTGCTGGTCAGTTTCTGGCTGGTACTGAGCTAAGGAGTTTTCATGCGCTGGCTGTTGTTACTGTTATTCGCTGCATTCAACGCCTTCGCCGACCTGCCAACGATGGAGGATCCATCACGCGGCCAAGGTCAGGGCATTATGGAGACGCTGCAAAACTACGGTTTTGACATCGTGGTGCTGCTGGCGCTGGCCATCTGCGCCGTCGGTTTTCTGGTGGTGGCGAACAACTGCATTGCCACCTACTCCGAGATCCAGAGCGGGCGCAAGCAGTGGAAAGATTTGGGCTCGATGGCGGGCGTCGGCAGTATTCTTCTGGTGGTCATCATCTGGCTGCTCAACCAGGCTTCGGACGTCCTGTAATATGACGACCATCCCCTTTCTCCCCGACCGCCTCAACCGCGAGCCGGTGGTCTGGCGCGGTCTGACCACCAGCGAACTGTTTCTGGTGCTGGCTCTCGGTCTTGGCGTCGGCTGCGCGTTCGGCATTGTGCTGGCCCTGATAACCCACTACTGGCCGTTGATCCCCCGGTTCAGCGCTGGCAGGTGCGGCGTTGTTCATTCAGGGTGGCGGGCGAGTTCTGGCGCGCGCCAAACGCGGTAAGCCCGATAGCTGGCTGCCGCAGGCGATCCTTGCCTGGCTGGAGCACCATCATATTCGCGATGCGCAACTGGTTCAGCACAGCACCTTATGGGTAGTGCGCAGGAGTCCGCGATGAGCCGCTTTCGCCATGCGCTGGCCGAGCGAGATAACCATATCCTGACGCCGCGGGCGGTGATTATTCTGCTGTGCCTCTGTCTGGCGGGCGTCGGATACGGCTGGTACCGCGCACCGCAAAAGCTCACCCTCTGGTTCCCGCCGGACCTGCGCAGCGGCAGCACCCGCCCGTGGTGGGAAGTGCCTCCCGCCAGCGTCTACGCCTTCACCTTTTATATTTTCCAGCAGCTAAACCGCTGGCCGGACAACGGCGAGGAGGACTATTCCCGCAACCTCCGCTCGCTGCGCGCCTACCTGACGCCCGCCTGTTACACCCGGCTGGAGCACGATTTTCAGGTACGACGCAATGGCGGTGAACTGCGCGAACGCACACGCGGCGTGTATGAGCTTCCCGGCCACGGCTACAGCAGTCTGGTGCATGACGGCGATAAACGCCCCATCCCCCGCGTCGAGACCTTAAGCCGGGATGCCTGGCGGGTGACACTTGATGTAGCGGTTGAGGAGTATTACCAGAACGGTGAACAACTCTCCATTTGACCTGCAAGCCATTCAGAACCCGTCAAAGATAAAATCGAGAGCATTTTTGATGGTTTGCCTGTGGGAACGAACGTCCATCACCTCATCACCAATCTGCGAAAGCCTGATACTCGCCATTTCGTGAGTCATCACCAGATAGTCATTACCTTCCACATTCAGAGTGGGCGTGAGGCGCTTAACTGGGTTATTTATCAATCTGCTCACAGGAAACAATGGGATAACCATGCGAGTATGCAGTTCATCAATAATATCGCTTTGCACATCAAGTAAATAAGGATAAGCCTTGCTGTTTCCTTTATTGCGATAAACCATGTATTGCATGATTAAAACGTCCTGTAATCGTCCGATAAAAGGCCGTGCTCATCAGTAATACGATTGAGCTCCTGCAAACCCGCTCTATTTTCTGCTTTCCAGCGTTCAACGCCTGTGGCACTGATTTCCTCTTTCAGCGCGGCGGTAAGCACCGCTGACAGATTAATACCTGCATCACGGGCTTGCTGAAGCAATGCAGGTTCCAGCGTGACACTGACTGTTTTTTTATGTCGTACACTCATACCCGGCATAGAGCCTCCTAAAATTACACGTGTAATAAACACATGCATCTAGTATGGGGAATATTTAAGCAAATGGCAATGAGAGGCGACTATCTCGGATAGCAACATCTTTGCCTGTCAGGTTTCCTTTAAACGGTTGGCAAAATCTACCATATCCGAATGACTCACCACACGACCAGCATCCACATCGGCAAAACCGGCCTGGATACTCTGATGACGCCGTTCTCTTTCGGCCAGCATACTGGTCAATGCTTCCTTAATAATCCAGCTCTTAGAACGATCTAACTCAATTGCCAGATTTTCAACAGCAGCAGCCAACTCAACTGGAATCTGGGCGCTGATGGTCTGTTTAGCGGAAGAAGCCATAGGGATTACCTCGTTTAATAATACTTAATAACTCCTATTAAGATTAGCATAGAGGTGCCTATAAAAACATCACATCTTATTTCGCAGGCAACATCCCCGGAAAGTGCTTTGCCACGATATCATTCATCTTCTCTACCAGATCCAACCGTTTGAACGTAATGTGCCCGCTCCCCTTCTGAAAGTAACGAATAGTGAAAAGTTCGTCTTCGAAAACTTGCTGATGCGGATTGTCACGCACGAAGTCCATAAACCGGATGGAGACATCATGCCGGTTATCGGGAATAGTCTTCCCGTCAAGCAGGTACAGCATCCGCTCCAGATCGGCGAGCTGGTCACGCCGCCAGCCCCAGTTCAGGCTGAAACCCCATTTGTCGTACTTCACCAAGCTATTAACGATAATCCTCTTACCGAAGTAGCAGGGATTATTGGTTTTATAGTCCCAGCTTAGTCCTTTGAACACATTGATAATGCCGCGTTCAAAAACCTCCTGCTTATTGTGGTGTAACTGCTCAAAGGTACTCAGGATATTGGCTTTACTGATGGCCGGAAGATCGCCTTCATCCAGATCCTTTGCCCACTGGTTGCGAGCCTCAGCATCCATCAACGACAACATCCCCGATTTCAGCATCAGGTCACGCCAGATGCTGCGATCGATATTGCGGGCGATTACCGGCAAGGATTTATCCATCGACTGCATCAACCAGCAGTCAAAAGCCCGCCCTTGCCGCATCGCCCAGTGCTCCGCCGTGTTGCCGCCAATACTGGATGTCAGGCAGGAAATCTCCTCAAGCTGGTGGATCACGGCTTCAATCTGCTTCAGTGCAGCATTACGGCCTGTGACGATCCGCTCTATATTTGTCGAGCAAATCAGCTCGTTATGGTCAGTTAATAATTCAGCTTTTGTTTGCATAATTTTCGTCCGTATAAAAGCAAACACGCCCGCCGGGGATGGCAGGCGCATTATGCCGGGAGTTAGCAGGGAAGAAAGATCGGGAATGGAATACGGGAAGGCTGTTCGCAAGATTAAGTGTGCCGAGAGATTACGGCGACATCGCAACAGGCCCGTTGCCTGTCGCGCCCGCAAAATGTCTATAGCCCGGAGATAAGGTGATGGTTCCTGCCCGCTAAATCCTCGGCGATCGATACGAACCAGTTCGTACTTTTCCACCAGAAAGTTCACGGCATCAGCAAGCGTAACGCCTGCGTTGATATGTTCCTGAATAACAATATCGTCGCAGAATGGTGTGTCGTTAAGTTCAAGGCCGTAGTGGCGTTGCAGCAGGTACGACAGCAGTTTTTGCCAGACTTCGACGGGCGACAGGCGTGACGGGGCCGCTGCCGGTAAAGGCAGTGATAAAACGTTTTGCATTGGAATATCCTCGTTTATTCGGTCGGGTAGATAGTGAGGTAAACGTAGCCGTGGCTACCGTCGGTGTCGGCTTCGCAGGTCAGGCCATTGAGGGTGATGCTGTGGCGGTGCGGCTGGCGCGGATCGAGCGCCCCGTTTTTTAGCGCCGATTCCAGTTGCTTCACAAACTGCGGAAAGGTGATATCCAGCGTGTGTAGTTGTTCCGCAGTGAAATCACCACAGAGACTGGCGCGATCGGCCAGAAAGTGCAGGCGACACCCTTCCTGCACTAACCGCGCACCAAACGAGGGCACGATATCGCTCCGCAGGCCCTGGACAGGCACGGAGGGTTGATTCCGGGTCATTGTGGTTTTCCTTCAGAATGGGGATGAACAAAGCGCCATCGTCTGGCATTTTCTGATGATTTTCACAGCCAGCCCCGTGCGGCAAAGGACAGGACATCCCGGTGGCCGACAACGAAATGGTCAAGAACGCGGATATCGACCAGTTCCAGTGTGTTTACCAGCCGTGTGGTGATCAGCCGATCGGCCTGACTGGGTTCGGCATCCCCGGACGGGTGATTATGAGCCAGCACCACTGCCGCAGCATTATGGTGCATGGCGGCGCGCAGGACTTCCCGTGGATGAACTTCCGTATGGCGGATACCGCCGGTGAACAGCGTCTCATGCGCCAGTAACTGGTGTTGATTATTCAGAAACAGCACCATAAATACCTCCCGCTCCAGAGGCGAGAGTTGCAGACGCAGCCAGTCGCGAACGGAGGCTGCGGAAGTAAAGGCCACGCCGGGCTGGCGCAGGTATTTATCCAGCAGATTCACGGCCCTTCTGATAGTGCGCTGTGCATACGGCGTTAAGGCAGGTGGCGCATCGGGCGCGGATGCCGGTATCAGTGGTATTGCAGTATTCATTTGTCCTCCTCTTCAGCTCAGCGCCTGCTGCATTTGTTCAGCCAGCACCCACAGGGCGCGATTAAGTTTGATATCGCCGTCGATACCTTTAATGGCGCGGGTGTGACTGCGTTTACCCTGTGCCGATAGGCCATTCAGCCCACCTTTCATCAGGTTCTCTTGCACCCGCTGAAAAGTGGTCCACAGATCATCTTTCTTATCCTCCCAGCGGCGGGCGCTCAGCACCTGCGCTTCGGTGACGGGGGGATGCTCTTCTCCATAGCGGTACGCCAGCGCGGCGCGGGCGTAAGCGTTCTGGTTCTCCGATGAAAGCGTGACAGCCTGCATCGCCTCTTTGCCCTGTTCAATGTGGTCGAACACGCCGAGCACTTCATATGCCCCCTCAATCACCTGCCCGACGATATCGCCTTTATGCGGAACGCGGATGTCGCCAAAAGACTGACTGCACACCAGACCATTGCTGCATACCTGAAGGTACATTCCCGGCATCATGCGGTAGCTGCTGGTGCCATCGTGACTGTTAAGCAGCACGATTTCCTGCACCTCCTTTTGCGTGATTTGCCCGGCGCGACGCGCATCAGTTCGTCGAGGGTAAGTGGGCGATCGCGGCGGATGGAGGTTGCCGCACCGTAAAGCGTGGATAATCGGGTCATGATAAATACTCCTGAAGGTATAAAGATAAAAAAGCCCCTGTGCTAGTAGCGACAGGGGCCGGGGAAGCGTGATAACAGAAGGGGTTAGTGCTGATTTTTTTGTTTCGCTTTCGACCAGGAAGGTCGGTTGCCACCGGAGAACGATTTCTGTGCTGACCAGTAACCAATAGGGAACTGCTTCACCAGCGACCCGTTGATAAGAATATCGACCGATGAATACTGACCGTGGCTGATACTGCCCTCCTGGATGTAGGCATCGGCGCTACAGGTGCCGGTGTCGTACCGGTGCCACGACGCTGAACTCCGGTCAGCGACATAAAAGTCACCAAAAGCGCAGCCGGTAGCCGAACGACGGTTCAGCACCGCAACGTACCATTTTGAATTTCCCACAATCGCACAGGCGCTGTTCTGTCCGCCACAGGCCTGCCAGAGCGTCGTGCCTTTATTGCTGAACGTCCAGATGGTGTTGGCTGGCGGCGCATCCGGTGATGCAGGCGCGGAAGCGGGTGCAGTGGCAACCGGCGCAGTACCTGTTTCACCGGGGCCGGTTTTTATCTCACCGTCCGTCAGGATACTGGCCTCTTCGTTATCAGGCTTACCCACCCAGACCCCTTTACCATCGAAATAGTACCCCAGTAACCGATGACTATCAGGTTGATACAGAAAGTTGAAATAGTGATAACCACAATTACCCGCCTCGCACACCATACTCTTCAGCCAGGTCTTGCCCCCAATCTGTACGGGTGACAACGGATCTTCCGGCCCGGCCAGCTTGCCAGAAGGGCCAATCAGATTTGCCATTCCCGCCGCGCTTAAATTGCTTTCAATATCGTGGGCATAAACCGGATCGGATTTATAAAGGTCGGTTGGATATGGGCAACTGTCGTCCGTGCAGTTCAGTGCATCTACGGCGGTTTTTGCCGCACCCGCACCCGCAGCCCATGCCCCGGCGCTTGCCGTCATCAGCGATGCGACCAATAACCCTTGTGTGATTCTGTTTTTCATCTTCACTTTGTTTATTTCCTTCAATAAAAACGGGGCCGTAAAAGGCCCCGGACAATGCAGACAGTTATCTCTCACCGCGATCGCGCAGGATCTTGCGGGCAAGCCGCCTTTCCATCTCTCCCACCTTTCGGCTATCGGCGATCTGCTCCAGTTGCGAGCTGCTTTTCCCTTCCAGTTGATCGTGCGTTTCTTTCATATCCCTGACGGTGTTCAGCCCCTCTTTTGCCGCGCTGAGCGCAAGCCGACCCGCTGTATCCCAGAATCCCATGACATCGCTCCCTGAATCAGTAACCGTTATTTTTTCCCCACTCACAGCCGCAGTCGCGGCACATCCAGCCGTCTCCCCACGGAATGATATCGTCCGATGAACCGCAGTCCGGGCAGCGACGCCCGGCATGACAGAGGCGAAGCGTAATTTTCTGGATTTTCATGATGTACTCCTTTTCGTTCAGATAAACCGGCAGTGAACTCCATCCGGTGGTGTTGTGCTGAATCATCAGCATTTATTCGTCGGCACCGTTCGGGAACGGGCCGGATTTAAAGGTGGCGAGCAGATCCCGGATAAACCGGTAATGCGGTAAGGCATTAATAAAGTTGGGATGACGGGTAAGACGGCTGATGGTTTCATTACGTGTATAGGTGTCCGCCAGCACCGCCACATTCTGGATCTCGGCCAGTGGGAACACGGCAATGTCATTCCATAACTCGCCCGTCAGATACCAGTTACGTTCCAGACAGATAAGACGGTAAGGCGCGAGGCACTCGCAGCGCTGCCCTTTCGCCAGCAGGGAGATACGGTTGCGTCGGTTAATCGCGGTGACGAGATGGCTGAAAATCCCGGTAAATGAACCCGCAGTCAGTGCCACCGGGGGCCAGATGCAGCAGGGGCTATGTTCAGTTTCATCCAGCAGCGCACCTGCCAGACGAAGATCCAGCCCCGGAAACAGCGCTTCCATATCGCTTTGCCGGGCAAGTGTTAGTCCGCTTCTTTCGCGTTGACCTGCACTGTCGGCAGTCACCAGGCGGCAATGACCGTCGTTATATTCCAGATCCAATCCGGTCAGGCGTTCGCGGAGATCCCGGCGCAGGGTACGAACGGAAACACCAAACTCTTCTGCAAGGTGGCGCATATTGAGATTCTCCCCGGCAAACAGACGGCGAATGATTTGCGTCAGCCTGTCGGCAAGCCGTTCATGACGGCGTTCAGTCTGAGGCATAGAAGGCTCCGTTTTAATGCCATGAAAAATATGTGGTTATGATAAAGAGGGGCGCGGACAGGGTATGGACACGGCGAAAAATATTTTTCCCGGTGGCCCGATCCCTGTCACTACGGGTGCTGGTGGACAAAACTGATGGTTTTTACATCATTTTCTGGCGAGCCAGGCGGACAGGGTATGTCCACATGACGCCGGAGAGCGATGGGGCAGCACTCCGGCAATCCGTGATGAACCAGAGTGAAAGCATGAAAATAAAGCCCGGCCCTGTCGCGGGAAGCGACAGGGCTACAGCAGGAAAAGCGAGGTTAAACCGTACAACGCGGAATGATGCATGGGGCCAGAGCCAGAAAATATTTAATCATTGAATGTCAGCAGACAGTCATGGCAGAGATACTCATCAAGCACCTCACCATCCAGGTTCCCGCCAGTCATTGCGCCCAGCGCAGCGCTACTTCCCATCCCGACCAGAAAACCGATCACGCCTCCGGCGATCGTTCCAATGCCGGGAATAATGGAGCCTGCCGCTGCGCCGAGTGGCCCCCTCCGCACCAGCAACGCCGCCTGCGATAGCACCAATCCCGCCACCGACTTTTCGGCCAATATTTCGCTTCTGCGTATTGACTGAACCACAATGTGGACAAATCATTTTTATCTCCTTGGACAGCTAAAAGAAAACCCGCTGGGAAGTGATTCGTGGCGGGTTGTTGAGTGTTGTCATGGGGATAATATCTGTCTGAAAATAGCTGTAAGGCTACCGATATTTTGTATAGGCATGATTAATGAGTTGTTCCAGTTCCTCATTGATATTCATTCCATGATATTTAGCCATAGCCGTAAGCCTCGCTTTGGCTCCGGAGCTAATATATGTATTTAGCACTTTTTTATCCTTCACGGATTCACGATATTTATTCTGACTTCTGGTCTTTTTCATTCGCACAACAAAAAGCTTTAGTTCTGACTCATTCATCTTTCTTGTTGAGAAACAAATATCGTACTTGTGATATACCCTCAACTGATCCGATATGCAGGCATTATTAATTTTATCGATATGAAGGACGGTATCTTCTCCGTAAACTTTATCTATGTACTTAATAGCCCAAAAATAATCATCTTTATATTTTGCAGAGTAAGTCTTCTCCGGGAATGGGAGAGGGTTTTCGGCCATATCTTGGATTAATTCCCACGATCTTTTCGCCTCCATAATTTCGCTTTGAACACATTCACGATCTATATAAAAACTCATTTCATCCAGCGCAAGTAGAAAGGCCGTTTTGTCTACGCAACCTTTTTCACTGTCAAATACATCAGTAGAAAAACAAAACGATGAAATTGTTGGTGTAGAATACATTAGTTTGTATCTCTGCATTACCGTATGTAATACCAACATCATTTCTCTCTGCCCTTTACACCAGGACAATAAATTTTCATTTATCAGATATTTTAATGCTATTTCCCTAAGCCCAGTTACATATTTTTCAATGTTTTCACCATCGCATTTTCATTTCATTACACTGGAAAACGCATCTTTAAACTCATTCCCCCCATGAAAATAAACGCTTATTTTATTTTTTATATCTTCCCACTCACACCCAAATATTTGGTTGCCTGTAACATCACTAAACACAGATTCGCCTTTATTATATTTAATCACATTGAATAGCGCGTTATCTAATCTGATGTTTGGCTTTTTTCCATCTCCGGACTTATTCATACCATCTCCAAAAACAATCAATTTTATCTATTCAGATAGTACATTTTTAATTGATTCTACGTAGAGATTTACGTCGCATTTTACGTAGAAAAATACGTAGATTATTTTGTGTCTTTTTCTTGTTTTTTACATTGCGACATGGGGCTCAACAGTCTCCTTATCACTTGTCATTTCACAAAACAAGGAACATCAGGTTATCTTTGGAAAGGAAAAAAATGAATGATTTTCTCCTGAATCAGGAAACATAACTTCGGAGTAAAAATTGACGATAAAATGGCGGGCAAAGCCAGAGCGGGAAAGATTTTCTGGCTTATGAATATTGTCTGTTTAGTAATATATGTCTTCTGTCCCTATCTGATATATCTACTCCGTTATAACCGACGGATGATCACCTCATCATGGATACCTGAAGAGATTCGATTACTATGACAGGGTTATGCTAAAAAAAATACAAATACACCTCTCTGGTATGTACTACCAACATACCCGTGAGGATATTGAAATGAACCAACGTTATAACCTTGATAACAGACATGCTCCTTTCAACAAACGTTATCTGGAAAGAATGTGGATGGTGTTGAATAACGCTATCAACCAACATTCAAGAACTCTGGCTGTAATAGCCATACTCAGATTACCTGAGTATCGGGATATTGGCGACAGTATCAGTAGCATCCCAGACCACAATGGAAATATTATGTCCAGATTTATTGAATCACTGAGAGAAAAGATAACCGCCTATCAAAAACGTAAAGCCAAACAGAATATTCGAGTTCATTATAGTGAGTTACGCTATGCCTGGGTCAGGGAATATGAGTCAGGTAAAAAGCCACACTATCATATCGTTTTATTATTCAATCACGACACCTTCAATACGCTGGGACACTATCGAAATGAATCTGACAATCAGGGGACGCTTATTGCGGATGCCTGGTTGAGTGCGTTATCTCTTTCTGCATTCCCTGAATATCGAACACTGGTCCACTTTCCTGATAATCCATTGTATTACCTGCATGCTCATTCAACTGACTTTGTTAACATCTACAATAGCCTAACGTTTCGCCTGAGCTATTTTGCTAAAGAACGCTCGAAAATCTATAGCCGTGATAATCGTTCTTTTGGATGCAGCCAGCGCTGATAACAGCATTATTATTTTTTTACGTAAGCACCGGTTGTTATGGACGGAGCAAGGCAACGATGAAAACGCCTTTCCGGATTATCATTCTCAACCGGGAATTTAACCATGACAACATTACCTTCCGAAGTAAACGATGAATTAGTCGATATGAAATTTATTACTAAATATTCAAAACTAACGGACAAATGGTTTTACAAGCTGATTAAAGATGGCGAGTTTCCAAAACCTATAAAGCTGGGTCGCAGTTCCCGCTGGTTACGCAGTGAGGTGGAAACCTGGTTCCAGAAGCGCATTGATGAATCACGTCAGTAGCGTTTTCCATTTCCTGCACCATTGTTCCCTGAACCTCGCCGGACAAACTACCTGCTGCGGCTATCTGCTTTACAAGGTATCTATCGATGAAAGAAACCACGGCCCGTCATGATGTACTGCTCAACACCTATCAGCGTTGGTTGAGCGATCTGACCAGTATCGCTATCAAAAATGGCATGTGCCACCCGAACGTCCAGTCCAGCCACGGTCTTACACTCTCAGCGCTGTATTTCCCGGAGGCTGGAGCCGTCACTGCGGTGGTGCCGCAAAGCCTGTACCGGATGATTTATGGCAAAACGCAGCCAGACCCACTGAGCATTCAGCGTGATTTTCTAATCAGCCTCGACATCAACACGGAGCTGTTATTCACCCATGCCGGGCTGGAGGGGGTTTTATTGAGTGAATGCGTCAGGCTGAAGCAAAACCACCTTGCCAGCAAACTGCGCCATCTTCTGACGCGGGTCAGGTCGCGTGAGCTTCGCCAGAAGCTTATCTGGCTGTGCTGGTACGATTTGATGATGGGGGCTCCGGTAGACGACTGGCTGGATATGCTGGCGCTGGCGGACGATGTACAAATTACCACTTGGCTGATACACCGGCAGGAGGAGAATACGGTGCTGACGGATCTGATGGATGAGTACGTTGTGTTTATGCACTACTGAATCCAGCGGCTCATCAACGCCATTCCTCCCGTGAGCATCTGAATCATCCCGCAAATAATTCTCTGCACTATCTGATTTCAATCTGACCCTGGCACACCGGCTATCCGGCACTCTGCGATGGCCGCTGCTTGCCTGCTAACTAACAAGGAAAAAATAATGAACAACGTACTGCTCAACCACTACCAGGCCTGTCTGGATGATTATACTCGCCCGGCTGTTCTCCATGGTCAGTGCCAGCAAGGTATTAACCGCTGGCATAAGCTGGCGATGGTGCCTTGCAAACTCCCCGGAGGCGATCTTGCCGAACTGGTGATCCCCGAACGGCTCCAGCGCGTTCTCACTATTCCGACAACCGCACCGATAACGACAGTTCAGGTCATCAACAAAGATATGATGTATTTACTGCTGCCAGGGGTACTGATCAGTGAATGCGAGCGGTTGGGGATGCGCCGCCTCAGCAATAAACTTGTGTCTTTGTTTCAACAGTTCAATTCGCCGGGAGTGAAGGAATGCCTGACGCTGCTATGTTGGTCAGAACTGGCAACAAGTATTAATCACGATGAATGGAACGAACTGCACCGACTGCAAGCTGAGGCTTTAATGCGATGGATTGACGAAAAGCTACAGACACTCTGGGAGTTGCAGCCGCAGATAGAAGACTACGTCGCTTTGAATAACTAATGAAAGGGCGTCGCACCAAGCGAGTAACGCCCACTTACACTAACGGGCCCGCTGTTTTATTGGCTCAAAAAACATATCCCAGAGATGCTCAGCCATACCTTCGTCAGTGAGCAAGGTATTCCTTGAGTAGCCAGCACTAAAGACTCCCATCGATGGGCGAAAACCGAGGGTCTGACCGTTATCGCCAATGGTTAAGCTTTCATTGTAAGCATTCCCAATTGTACCATCTGACTATAAACGATATCGCCCATGCCCATACTGCGACCGTTGGCTCGCCAGATTGCACATTGACCGACTTTGCTTAAAGCTGTTACGTCAGCTTATTCATCGCCACCTATGCCATCCGGCTCACTTCGTCAGCCGAATTAGTGTGATATTCTTTCCAGAAATCCTGTTGTATCCACGACATAAGGCGATGATTGATGGAGCAGTCTCTCAATTTTGAAATGTTGCGCAGCCAGTGGCCGGAACTGGCAGAACTCGCGTGTATGGCGGAACGCTATGTTCACTCTGACCCGGAAAGCTGTCTGGTTAAGCTGCGTAACTACACTGAGTTGATGGTGCGCTGGTTGTATCGCCAGGAGCGATTGCCGGAAGGTATTAAGGCGAATCTGTACGATTTGATGAACGCAGATGTGTTTACCAGCATGATGCCGGAAGCCATCACCATGAAAATGGATGCGTTGCGTATCCACGGCAACCGTGCCGCGCATGGTGGGCGAATCAAAGCCAAGGATACCTACTGGCTACTCAAGGAAGCATACCTGTTAGGCATCTGGCTATACGTCCGCTATGCCAACGGTAACGTTGACGATTGCCCTAAATTTACCCTTCCTCCTCTGACGCCATCTTCTGCGAGTTCCGATAAAAAACACCTGGAAGAAGCAATACAGGCGCAAATCGAAAGCCGTGATCGTGAACTGGCGCTTCAACGCGCGCTACAGCAGGAGCAGGAAAAGGCCGAACTGCTCACCCAGCGCCTGGATGAAGCCAGAGCACGCAACCAGCATGTTGCCGACATCCTCTCTATTGATGAAGCGGAAACCCGCCGCCGCCTGATTGACTCCCGCCTGCTTGCTGCTGACTGGAGTGTAGGCGAAGAACTTAAAAATACCGATCAGGTTACGCAGGAACATCCTGTTAAAGAGCAGCCTACCGCAACCGGTGACGGTTATGCGGATTATGTCTTGTGGGATGAGGCGCATAAACCGCTGGCGGTGGTGGAAGCAAAAAAAACCAGCGTCAATGCCGAGCAGGGGCGAATTCAGGCCCGACTGTATGCCGACTGGCTGGAAAAAGAATATGGTCAGCGCCCGGTCATCTTCTACACCAACGGTTATGATATCTGGCTGTGGGACGACCATAAAACTCATGGTTATCCTCCGCGTCGGGTATTTGGCTTCTACAGCAAGGAAAGCCTGCAATACCTTATTCAGCAGCGTGAAACTCGTCTGCCGCTGAACAGTGTGCCGCACGTTAAGGATAACGAAGGTAAGGCCGTTGCCGGACGTTTGTATCAGCTTGAAACCATCGCCCGCGTCAGCGAACGGTTTACCAACAAGTACCGACAATCGTTAATTGTTCAGGCGACAGGTACAGGCAAAACCCGCGTGGCAATTGCGCTAAGCAAACTAATGATTGATGCCCGCTGGGTAAAACGTGTCCTGTTTCTTTGTGACCGCAAAGAGCTACGTAAACAGGCTGCAAATGCGTTCAATCAGTTCACCAATGAACCGCTGTATGTGGTCGGGAAATCGAAGAAAGCAGACAGGCAGAATGCCAGGATCTACATCGCCACCTATCCCGGCATGATGAAAATCATGGACCATTTTGATGTCGGTTATTTTGATTTGATCATCGCCGATGAATCCCATCGTTCGATCTATAACGTTTACGGCGATCTGTTTAAGTATTTTGATGCCCTCCAGATTGGCCTGACAGCCACGCCGATCGACATGGTGAGTAAAACCACTTTCGGCCTGTTTGGTTGTGAAGGACGTATCCCTACCGCCAACTACAGCCTGGAAGATGCTATCGCCGATAACAATCTGGTGCCTTATGAGGTCGTCACGCACACCACGGAATTCCTGCGCGAAGGCATCAAACGGGAGAAATTAAGCGACGCACAAATCCGCGAGCTGGAAGAGCAGGGTATCGATCCCAATACCCTGGAATTTGATGGCAAGGCGCTGGATGAGGCGATCTACAACAAAGACACCAACCGCTATATCCTGCGTAACCTGATGGAAAATAGCCTGAAAGATCGGGACGGCCAGCTTCCCGGTAAGACCATCATTTTCGCCCGTAACCACAAACACGCGCTGTTGTTGAATGAATTGTTCGACGACATGTACCCGCAGTTTGCCGGACGCTTCTGCCAGGTCATCGACAACTACGATCCCCGTGCCGAGCAACTGATTGATGATTTTAAAGGGCTGGATGAAAGCACCAACAAAGAGCTGACCATCGCTATCTCTGTTGATATGCTCGATACCGGTATTGATGTCCCGGAAATCGTGAATCTGGTCTTTGCCAAGCCGGTCAAATCGAAAGTGAAGTTCTGGCAGATGATTGGCCGTGGTACGCGTCTTTGCTCAGGACTGTACGGCAACGATGAAAACGGCAAACCGCTGGATAAACAGAAATTCCGCATCTTCGATCACTGGGGTAATTTTGAGTATCACGAGCTGCATACCGAAGAGGCCGAGGTCACAGCGACAAAATCGCTGGCGCAAAAACGCTTCGAAGCGTGGGTTATGCTGGGAGCCGCTGCGCAGCGTAAGTTCGACAAACAGGCGGTGGATTTAGTCGCTCACCAGCTCCGCGAGCAGATCAACGCGCTGGATGAAAAGTCGATTGCCGTGCAGGAAAAGTGGCAGCAAAAAGCGCAGTACAGCGATGAAAAAGTGCTGCGCCAGCTTTCTCCGAAAACGCAGCAGGATCTGTTATCTGTTCTGGCCCCGTTGATGCAGTGGCTGGACGTTCGCGGGCAAAGTGATGCCATGCGCTTTGATATGGATATTCTGGCGGCGCAAACTGCCCGTTATACCAACCCGGAAGAGCTGGATGTGCTCTGGCCGGTCATCATCGAGAAAGTGGAACGTCTGCCGCCGCATCTGACTCAGGTACAACAGCAGGGACAACGGATTAATCAGCTTCGCGATTTGGGCTGGTGGAAGCAGGCCACCTTGGAAGAACTGGAAGATATCCGCATTCATCTGCGCGGCATCATGCACCTGATGGAAAAAGACGCGACGCCGAAATTGGGTTCGATACAGGTGGATATTACCGAAGATGCGAACCTGATCCAGACGGAAACCCGTAAAACCAATATCCGCTCGATTGATTTCAAACTTTATCGCCAGCAGGTTCAGGGAGCACTGGAGCCGTTGTTCCAGCAAAATCCGGTGCTGAAAAAAATCCGCAACGGCGAGCCAGTCACGCGAAACGAGCTGGATGAACTGGCGAAGCTGGTGCTGATCCAGAATCCTAACGTTGATATCCGGGCACTGAAAGAATTCTACCCGCAGGCGACCGCCAGCCTGGATAAACTGTTGCGTACCATCATCGGGATGGACAGCGACGCGGTGGAAGTGCGCTTTGCGCAGTTCGCCGCTGACAACAGCCTGACCAGCCAGCAACTACGCTTTCTGTCACTGCTGAAAAACCACATCCGCGATTACGGCACCATTGAAATGCGGCAGCTCTTTGAACAACCGTTTACGCATATCCACAACGAAGGCGTTACCGGTGTGTTCCCGGATCTAGAGCAGATCGTCCGGTTGCAAAAGATAGTTGAAGAGCTGGGTGTTGTGACCGACGCAGCAACGGTATAATACGCACATGACAAGCCCCGGCAGCGGGGCTTTTGTATTTATAACAGGGTATAGACGTTAACAATGATCACCGGTGACTTAAAAAGTAAAATTGACGGCCTGTGGGAAGATTTCTGGGTAGGCGGCATCACTAACCCGCTGACCGTAATCGAACAGATCACCTACCTGATGTACTCCCGGATGCTGGATACCCAGGAACAACGCGACGAGAAGCGTAAGCAAATCGCGGGTATTGATTTTAAACCGCGTTTTGCGCAAGAACAGCAGGAGTTCCGCTTCAGCCACTATAGCAACCTTGGCTCGGACGAAATGATGGAAGTGGTGCGCGACGGCGTATTCCAGCATTTCCGTCAGCTCGGCCAGGCCGATGCGTCGAAAGTGACGCTGCTGGGCAACTTTATGAAAGATGCTCGCTTGGAGATTGTTAAGCCGTCATTGCTGACCAAAGCGGTTGAGGTGATCAAAAACCTGCCGCTGGATCGCGGTGACACCAAAGGCGATCTCTACGAATATCTGTTAAGCAAGCTGACCACTGCTGGGATCAACGGTCAGTTCCGCACGCCACGCCACATTATCCGCACGATGGTTGAAATGATGGAACCGAACCCCGCACGCGGCGAGACGATTTGCGATCCGGCCTGCGGCACCGGTGGCTTTCTGGCGACCAGCTATGAATATCTGCTGGAGAAGTACAGTTCACTGGAGTCGATTCATACCGAGATTGGCACCAACGAACGCGGCGAGTTGGAGGAGCAAAAAATCTTTACCGGCGACCTGCTGATGCCTTGGCGTAACCATGTGGATAACAACATGTTCCACGGTTACGACTTTGACACCACCATGCTGCGTATTGCCGCCATGAACCTGATTATGCACGGTGTGGAAGCGCCGGATATTCACTATCAGGACACCATGAGCCAGAGTTTCAGCGCCAACTTCCCGCAGGCCAGTAAAAACGCCTTCAACCTTATCCTGGCGAACCCGCCATTTACCGGTTCATTGGATGAGGAAGATATCGACTCCACGCTGTCGGCGATGGTGAAAACCAAGAAAACCGAACTGCTGTTCCTGGCGCGGATCCTGCAAATGCTGAAAGTGGGCGGGCGCAGCGCCACTATCGTGCCGCAGGGCGTGCTGTTTGGCTCCAGTAAGGCGCACCAGTCGCTGCGTAAAACGCTGGTGGAAGATAACCAACTGGAAGCTGTGATCAATCTGCCTTCCGGCATATTTAAGCCTTACGCTGGCGTGGCAACGGCGATCCTGATCTTTACCAAAGGCGGCCAGACGGATGGGGTCTGGTTTTACGATCTACAAAATGATGGCTACAGCCTGGATGACAAGCGCAACCCGATAAAAGACAACGACCTGCCGCATTTGCTGGCAAGCTGGAAGCGTTACCGTACTTTGCGCGGGCTACCGGTTGATAACTTTATGGGCGAGAAATTAGCCTCGTTACTGAAACAGCAGTACCCGGAAGGGATTAATACTGGTGTTGATTTTAAAGATCGCACGCAGGCGGCGTTTGTGGTGCCGAAAGAGGATATTGCCGCGCAGAAATACGATCTCTCTATTAATCGTTATAAAGAAGTAGTGTATCAGGCGGAGGAATATGAAGATCCGAAGGTGATACTAAAACGATTAAAAGATCTGGAAAAAGAGATTCTGGCGGATTTGGATGAGCTGGAGGGGATGCTGTGAGTTGGCCGATGGTGAAGCTTAAGGATTGCTGCGAAGTTGTGGGTGGTGCAACACCTAAACGTAATGTCGCATACTACTGGGATGGTGATATTCCTTGGATAACGCCAAAAGATGTATCAAATCTTAGTGAACCTTATATTTACGAGGCACCAGAATATATATCTAAAGCAGGGTATAAATCTGCTGCAACATATATGTTGCCAGTAGGAACAGTTCTACTCACATCGCGAGCACCAATAGGAAATGTAGCTATTGCTGGTATTGAACTTTGTACAAACCAAGGTTTTAAAAGTTTAATTCCTGGGCAAAATGTTCACAGTAAATATTTATATCATTGTATTAAGAAATTTGTGCCACAATTAGAATTATTAGGTAATGGTGCAACTTTCAAAGAAGTGTCTAAAAGAGTTGTAGAAGATTTTGAAATCCCGTTACCTCCTTTGGAAGAACAGAAACGTATCGCGGCTATTCTCGATAAAGCTGATGGTGTACGTCAAAAACGCGAGCAAGCCATCAAACTGGCTGATGATTTTTTGCGTGCTACGTTTCTGGAGATGTTTGGCGATCCTGTGTCTAATCCAAAAGGGTGGAAGGTAAAACCTTTAAAGGAACTCTCTGTAAAAATAGCTAGTGGTTCTACACCTAAAGGTGGGAGCAAGGTTTATGTTGATAAAGGTATTACCTTTTTTAGAAGCCAAAATGTTTGGAAAAATGATATCAGGCTAGATGATGTCGCGTACATTGATGAAAAAACCCATAACAGTCTAAAGAAAAGTAGTCTAAAACATAAAGATATATTGATGACTAAAACGGGGCGGTTCAATACAGAAAACAGCAGCCTTGGTCGTGCAGCTTTGTTTTTGGGTGATGACGACAGTGCAAACGTCAATGGACATGTTTATTTGATAAGATTAAAGGCAGGGGTGTTACATGAATTTATTGTATACATTTTGACTTCAAATGAATATCGTGAACATATTCGTGAGGTTTGTGTTGGTGGAATAGATAAAAGACAGCTTAACAAAGAACACATTGAAGATTTCCCTATTATCTGCCCGCCAGATGACCTTCAAATTGAGTTCATGAGGAAGTTAAATGGCATTCAAAAAATACGTTCAAATGCTATGATGGGATTGAAAGAGGTTATCCCTCTATTTAACACACTCAACCAAAAAGCTTTTTCTGATGGATTTTAAAAAGTGGGTATGTTCGGTGAAACTCAGATAAATCTACCACCGGTAGCCACCAGTTTGAATCTGGTAAGATTTGGCGATCTGTACTACACTAATTATCTTTTTAGTGCGTACCATACTGATAGTATGCTGTAGCAGAATTAGGGCTTGGTAGAGGCCAGGAAGGAATAACCCTGCTTCTGCCATTCTGCTAAAAAAATAGCCAAGCTTCAGGAGCGATTGCCAACACGAGTCGAGTATTCTCCCGTCCGTATTGCGCTGGTGACAGCCAGAAATAGCCCTTCGGAAATGCGCGTCATTAAAACGCTGAGAAGTTGGGGGGTGTATGTTGATGAGGCTTTTTTCTCGGCGGGGTAGAAAAAACAAAAGTTCTGAAGGCGTTTAAACCGCACATTTTCTTTGACGATCAGGATGTGCATTTGATCGCAGCGGCAAAGGTTGTACCTTCTGGAAAAGTCCCTTATGCCAGTAACTCCGAACTTGCAGAATGTGAAGCATCGTGATTATCGCTAACAAACCATTTAGTCATCACGGCTGAATGGTTTGTATGCCACTCGCAAAATAGCTACCCTACCCCAGATCAACACTCTCCTCTGAACACCTCTTTCCTATGCCATTCCACAAACTGCTCGCCCGGATAATTTTCTTTAACCGGTGGCAACGCAATCGCCTTTCCCGCAAAATCCCAGAACAGCCGCTGCACCACCCCACCGCCATTAACCGCACCTGAAACCACCACACGCATATTTTCATCTAGACCAATCGAGCCGCGATCGAACGCTTTATGATGAATCGCACACAATGCCAGGCCATTAGGTACTTCACAAGGGCCATGGTTCTGCTTCCATCTGATATGGGCAGCTTCCAGAGCAATTGGCGCATTGTCGTGGCGCATGTTGAAGCCGCAGATCGCGCACTGATAATTGTAAGCACGTAGCACCATCTGACGGAACTTCGGATCGCGTTGACGGAGAGAGGTGCGAATATCAAAACCCATCTCGTCAGCGATGTCTTCCTGAATACTGACCGGGAAATGCGCCTCCAGGAGCTGCTGCGCCAGCGTATCAATTAACCTGTGATTTTTTGCCACCAACGCAAAATTATCGGCATCAAATCCACCCGCGACATTATATTCGATGAGTTCACGTCGGGGCGGCTGGCGGCTACCCTTGGTTGAGCACAGTTCCGCGTTTTGTAGTTCCCAGAAGCCATCGCCCTTCAGACGCCAGAACGGCATGTCCGGGCGCTGGTCACGGCGCTGCGGTCCATAACGTTCCAGAAGATCCAGCAAGGGCTCGTAGATTTCAGAACCATAGTTAAACAGGCGATCATGACCCTGCCGATAGTGTGAGAGGACGTGCAACAGCAATAATGGCTTATGTGGCGCACGCTGTTCGCCTTTGCGCCAGATAGTGATATTTGATATCGCTTGCTTTAGGGTTTTGTCAGAGGCCATTACATTGAAGAATCCATGAGCACATATTTGCGATGATGCTCGCAACTATATGTACATTCAAGGCTTTATTGCAGATATCTTTTTTATTTGTCAGCTCTGTACCTGGCAGATGAAAACCCGATAACAACGGTAAAAAATACAGCGACCAACCAGCCCTAATCGGGCTGGTTGGTCATTTTAATTTAAACATCAATCAAGAAATAAAAGCACTCGTCTCACTCACCATGCCCCTGGTTGATCTTCGCATAGTCAAATGGCGTGATCCCTTTCTCCCGATTCGCATCCAGGAAATCAGCCCACCATTGCAGCATCAGTTTACGTTCGTCGATAAACTCCGCCTTATGGATATACGCTGCCCGCACTGAGTTACGTTCCATATGGCTCATCTGTCGTTCTACCTCATCCTTTGACCATAACCCTGACTCAATCAATGAGCTACAAGCCATCGTGCGGAAGCCGTGACCACAAACCTCAACCTTGGTGTCATACCCCGTCACCCGTAGTGCACTGTTCACCGTGTTTTCACTCATCGGCTTACGCGGATCGTGATCGCCAATAAAAATCAGTTCATGCTTGCCACAGAACTGCTTTATCTGTTTCAGGATCGCCAGTGCTTGCTTAGAAAGCGGCACCAAATGCGGTGTATGCATCTTTGAGCCACGATGAGAATGCTTAACATCAGGGATGGGTTCTCTCTCTGGTGGAATCGTCCACATCGACGTTTCAAAATCAATCTCCGACCAACGAGCAAAACGCAGTTCACTGGAACGAATAAAGATAAGCAGGGTAAGTTCGGTTGCCCAACGGGTTAATGGTCTTCCGGTATAGCCATCTATTTTCTGAAGCAGTTCTGGAATACGCTTTAGCTCCAGAGCCGGGCGATGCTGTCGATTGCCAGAAGCAACAGCTCCAGCTATCTCCTGAGCCGGGTTATAATTAATTAACTCACTTTGCACTGCATAACGCATGATGTCCGTAGTGCGCTGTTGAAAACGGGCTGCCACCTAAAGACGTCCATGTGTCTATATGGCTTTAATTGGCGCTAATAAATCGCGAGTTCTTAATTCAGCGATATTAAGCTCACCAAGCGCTGCAAAGAGATTATCTTCCAGACTTTTTAGCACTCGATGGGCGTGATCTTCAGACCACTTTTGATTGGTACCATGCCACTCGATCGCCACCTCTTTGAAGGTCCGTGCTTTACTCTGTTCAACCTTATCATTTTTCTTTTTGTCTCCCGGAGAGACGCCATTCGCTAGCAGCTTACGCGCTTCGTCACGACGTGCTCTGGCATCCGCCAGTGTGATTTCAGGGTAAACCCCAAGTGCCAACATCTTTTGCTTGCCGTCATAACGGTACTGCAAATGCCAGTACTTAGAACCATTAGGATGAACAAGCAGGTGCATACCGCTGCCATCGGTCAGTTTGTATTGCTTATCCGTTGGCTTGGCTGTTCTGACCTTGATATCTGTTAACGCCATGCTTATCCCCTCCCTGTTGGTACAAGGATTATCGAACCGGAAATACCATCATCTGTACCAACATGTGTTGGTAGATGTACGTTGAAGTCGGTTGACCTTGAGAGAGTTGTTACTATAGCGGGAAAGGTAGGTAAATACTGGATTTCAGGCATAAAAAAGACCTCAGTTGAGGTCCATTTACATGCTTTTGGTGCCGAAGGCCGGACTCGAACCGGCACGTATTTCTACGGTTGATTTTGAATCAACTGCGTCTACCGATTTCGCCACTTCGGCACTGAAGAGGTATGCGGAAAACGTTGTGGATTATACCTGTCATACGCCGCCATGCAAGCACGAGCATACACCTGTATCGCTAAGTGCTGAAAATTTCAGCAGCGTTGAGTATTAAATAGAATAATTAGGCTACTTCCCGCCTTCTCCAGCAGATTAACGCCGGGCGTCCCTTGCCTCCATGCTCTACACTTTTCAGTTCAACACCACATTAAGGGAAACACAATGACGATAATAAAAAGCTATGCCGCCAAAGAGGCGGGCGGCGAACTCGAACTCTATGAATATGACGCGGGAGAACTCCAACCGGAAGATGTCGAGGTACGGGTCGACTACTGCGGGATCTGCCATTCCGATCTGTCAATGATCGACAATGAATGGGGGTTCTCTCAATACCCTCTGGTTGCCGGACATGAGGTCATTGGTCGGGTGGCCGCACTCGGCAGCGCGGCACAGGATAAGGGGCTAAAAGTCGGCCAGCGCGTTGGAATCGGCTGGACGGCGCGCAGCTGCGGACACTGCGATGCCTGTATCAGCGGCAATCAAATTAACTGCCAGGAAGGCGCAGTGCCCACTATCCTCAATCGTGGCGGTTTTGCCGAGAAGCTTCGCGCGGGCTGGCAGTGGGTAATTCCTCTTCCGGAGAATATAGATATGGCGTCCGCAGGCCCGCTGTTATGTGGCGGCATTACGGTCTTTAAACCGCTACTGATGCACCATATTACTGCTACCAGCCGCGTTGGCGTCATCGGTATTGGCGGGCTTGGGCATATCGCCATAAAGCTGTTACATGCAATGGGCTGCGAAGTCACCGCGTTCAGCTCAAATCCATCGAAAGAGCAGGAAGTGCTGGCGATGGGGGCCAATAACGTGGTGAACAGCCGCGATCCGGAAGCGTTAAAAGCACTGGCGGGCCAGTTCGATCTCATTATTAACACGGTCAACGTCGATCTCGACTGGCAACCCTACTTCGAAGCGCTGACCTATGGCGGCAACTTCCATACCGTTGGGGCGGTATTGAAGCCGCTGCCCGTACCGGCGTTTACATTGATAGCCGGCGATCGCAGTATCTCAGGCTCGGCAACCGGAACGCCATATGAACTTCGCAAACTGATGAAATTCGCCGGACGCAGCAAAGTCGCGCCCACCACGGAACTGTTCGCAATGTCACAAATCAACGAGGCTATCCAGCACGTTCGCGACGGCAAAGCCCGCTATCGTGTAGTGCTAAAAGCTGACTTCTGACCGCCTGACTCAGCGCTTTGACCATGATCAGGAAGCGCTGAGTGCCTGACGAAAAGCCTGTACAGCCAGTCGGCACTGCTCCGTCACGTGCTCGATGTCATGATTAACATCGATACGCGCAATATCATGTTCATCAGCACAGGGTCGCTCCAGCGCGTCAAACTGACTTTGCAGCAGGTCTGGCGGCATAAAATGCCCGGCACGACGCTGCATTCGCTGCAGAATGGTGGCGTAATCGCCATCCAGCCACAGGAAATGTACGTTAGGGCTGCTCTTACGTAAAATATCGCGGTACTGTTTTTTTAATGACGAGCAGACAATAAATCCCGTCTCATTTTTTTTATAAAGACTGTATGAAGCGTCATTTAATCGTTCCAGCCAGGGTAAGCGGTCTTCATCAGTTAACGGTATTCCCTGAGACATTTTATCAATGTTTTTCGCCGGATGGAGATCATCGCCGTCAATAAACTTCGCAGAAAATAATGTTGCAATTTTGCTACCTATTAAAGACTTACCACTACCTGAAACACCCATTAAAATATAGCTTTCCCCGGCCATTTAAATACCTCTGAGTCATATTCCACTCCACAATATTACGCCTCTACGTTCGACAATTTCACGTTTTTTAACTTCCATAGAGAAGAACTCTAAGGCACATCACGTTATGCGTAACATTGTAGTGTAACAATTTTCCAGCGTGACGTAAGTCACAAATAATGACAAATAAAACCGCTTAAATGCGTTCAGGGTAACTACCTGACCAGTGAGGAATTTATGGAAGTAAAAACTCAATCCTGCGTTGTTGCGGGTAAGCGTGCTGTTGCCGTTACGGAACAAAATATTGAATGGAATAATAAAGGAACACTCGTACAAATTACCCGAGGCGGCATTTGTGGGTCTGACTTACATTATTATCAGGAAGGCAAAGTCGGCAATTTTACAGTAAAAGCGCCAATGATTTTAGGTCATGAAGTGATTGGCAAAATCGTTCATAGCGACTCAGATTTATTACGTGAAGGACAACCGGTAGCGATTAATCCATCGAAGCCTTGCGGTCATTGCAAATACTGTCTGCAGCATGAAGAAAACCACTGTACTGAAATGCGTTTCTTTGGCAGCGCCATGTATTTTCCGCATGTCGATGGCGGTTTTACCCGATTTAAAGCTGTCGATACCGTTCAGTGCATTCCCTGGCCGGAACAGGCAGACGAAAAAGCCATGGCCTTTGCCGAACCGCTGGCGGTTGCCATTCATGCGGCTCATGAGGCGGGCGATCTGCAAGGCAAACGCGTCTTTATCTCCGGCGTTGGCCCTATCGGCTGCCTGATTGTTAGCGCGGTAAAAACGCTGGGCGCGGCGGAAGTGGTATGTGCCGATATCAGTACCCGTTCTCTCTCGCTGGCCCGGCAGATGGGCGCGGATACGCTGGTGAACCCACAGCATGATTCTCTCGATGACTGGAAAGCAGAAAAAGGGTATTTCGATATCAGTTTTGAAGTCTCCGGGCATCCTTCCTCTATCTCAACGTGTCTGGAAGTCACACGGGCAAAAGGCGTGATGGTGCAGGTTGGCATGGGCGGCGCAGTTCCCAACTTCCCGATGATGATGGTAATAAGCAAAGAGATCTCCCTGAAAGGCTCTTTCCGTTTTACTACCGAATTTAATACTGCGGTTTCCTGGCTTGCCAACCGCGTTATCAATCCGCTGCCGTTACTGAGCGCGGAATATCCATTTACCGACCTGGAAGCGGCGCTGATCTTTGCCGGAGACAAAACACAGGCGGCAAAAGTTCAGCTCGTTTTCTGAGAAAGTAAAATAAGGGACACTATCATGAACGATCTTTTTTCTCTGGCAGGTAAAAATATCCTTATCACCGGAGCCGCTCAGGGAATTGGTTATTTGCTGGCAACCGGTCTTGGTCGCTATGGCGCGCGCATTATTGTTAACGATATTACCCCGGAGCGCGCCGAAACAGCCGTGACGAAACTTCAGCAGGAAGGGATAAAGGCTATTGCCGCTCCCTTTAATGTCACCCATAAACAGGATATTGAAGCTGCGGTTGAACATATCGAAAAAGATATCGGCGTCATTGACGTCCTGATAAATAACGCCGGTATCCAGCGCCGTCATCCGTTTACTGAGTTTCCCGAGCAGGAGTGGAATGACGTCATCGCCGTAAATCAGACCGCGGTTTTTCTCGTCTCTCAGGCCGTTACGCGCCGTATGGTGGCGCGGCAGGCAGGAAAAGTGATCAACATCTGTTCGATGCAAAGCGAGCTGGGCCGCGACACGATTACGCCATACGCCGCGTCGAAGGGTGCCGTGAAGATGCTGACTCGCGGCATGTGCGTGGAGCTGGCGCGTCATAATATCCAGGTCAACGGTATTGCGCCGGGATACTTCAAAACGGAGATGACCAAAGCGCTGGTTGAAGATGAAGCCTTCACCTCCTGGCTATGCAAACGTACGCCTGCCGCACGCTGGGGCGATCCCCAGGAGCTTATTGGCGCAGCGGTGTTTCTCTCGTCAAAAGCCTCCGACTTTGTTAACGGACATCTGCTGTTTGTCGATGGCGGTATGCTGGTTGCCGTCTGACCAGGGAAATACGATGCAGCGCGTAAGCGCTGCTATTTTGGCGCTAATAAGAGAGACGAATATGCCATTAATAATTATTGCGGCAGGCGTTGCGCTGCTGTTGGTCTTAATGATTGGCTTTAAAGTTAACGGCTTTATCGCCCTTGTTCTGGTTGCCGCCGTGGTGGGTTTTGCCGAAGGGATGGGCGCGCAAGACGTCCTGCACTCCATACAAAACGGAATTGGCGGTACTCTGGGCGGACTCGCCATGATCCTCGGTTTTGGCGCGATGCTGGGAAGATTAATTTCCGATACCGGCGCCGCGCAGCGCATTGCGACGACGCTCATTAATACGTTCGGTAAAAAACGCGTGCAATGGGCGCTGGTGATCACCGGGCTTATCGTCGGCCTGGCAATGTTTTTTGAAGTCGGATTCGTACTGCTGTTGCCGCTCGTTTTTACGATTGTGGCCTCATCGGGACTGCCCTTGCTGTATGTCGGGGTTCCAATGGTCGCCGCCTTATCCGTTACGCACTGCTTCCTGCCGCCGCATCCCGGCCCTACCGCTATTGCGACAATTTTTGAGGCAAATCTCGGTACGACCCTGCTGTATGGGTTAATCATTACCATACCGACCGTGATTGTTGCCGGCCCTCTGTTTTCAAAATTGCTGGCGCGCTTTGAGAAAGCGCCGCCTGAAGGATTATTTAATCCTCACCTATTCAGTGAAGAGGAGATGCCGTCATTCTGGAACAGTATTTTTGCCGCCGTGATCCCGGTCATTCTGATGGCCATCGCAGCGGTATGTGAAATCACGCTGCCAAAAACGAATGCCGTGCGGGTTTTCTTCGAATTTATCGGTAATCCAGCAGTGGCGTTGTTTATTGCCATTATCATCGCCATTTTTACCCTGGGGCGACGCAATGGACGTACGGTTGAGCAGGTGATGGATATCGTCGGCGAGTCCATTGGCGCTATTGCGATGATTGTTTTTATCATCGCGGGCGGCGGCGCGTTTAAGCAAGTGCTGGTGGATAGCGGCGTGGGCCAATATATCTCGCAATTAATGACCGGCACCTCGCTATCTCCGTTATTAATGTGCTGGACGGTAGCCGCCGTGCTGCGTATTGCGTTAGGTTCCGCGACCGTGGCCGCGATAACCACAGCGGGCGTCGTATTGCCGATTATTAACGTAACCCACGCCGATCCGGCGTTAATGGTACTGGCGACAGGCGCGGGAAGCGTTATTGCATCACATGTTAACGATCCCGGTTTTTGGCTGTTTAAAGGGTATTTTAATCTTAGCGTCGGGGAAACCCTACGCACCTGGACCGTTATGGAAACATTGATTTCTGTCATGGGGTTGCTGGGCGTACTGGCGCTGAATGCGGTTCTGCATTAATTCATCATCCGCAGCCCAATTAACCATGGGGGCGACGTTCCCGCCCCCGGTACTGGAGAAAACATGAGGAATCACAGAATTTCTTTGCAGGATATCGCTACGCTTGCTGGCGTGACAAAAATGACGGTGAGCCGTTACATCCGCTCGCCGAAAAAAGTCGCCAGGGAAACCGGCGAGCGTATTGCGCAGATCATGGAAGAAATTAACTAAATACCAAATCGCGCGCCAGCTATGCTGTTAAACGCGCAAAGTTACACTCTGGGCGTGCTGATCCCCTCTTTTCAGAACCAGTTGTTTGCCGACATTCTTGCCGGGATTGAATCCGTAACGTCGGGTCATAACTACCAAACTCTCATTGCGAATTACAATTACAATCGCGATTCGGAAGAAGAGTCCGTTATCAATTTACTGTCTTACAATATCGACGGCATTATTCTTTCAGAAAAATATCATACCCTCAGAACCGTCAAATTCCTGCGCTCAGCTACCCTTCCGATTGTAGAACTCATGGATATCCAGGGCGATCGCTTAGATATGGAGGTGGGGTTTGATAACCGTCAGGCCGCCTTTGATATGGTCAGCACCATGCTGGATAAACGCCAGCGGCGTAAAATCCTCTATCTGGGTTCAAAAGACGATATCCGTGATGAGCAGCGTTATCATGGCTACTGCGATGCGATGACGCGCCGGGGGCTGGCGCCGTTGCGCATCAATCCCCGCGCTATCTCCTCTATCCATCTGGGGATACAGCTAATGCGTGATGCGCTTGCTGCGCACCCGGACGTGGATGGCGTCTTTTGTACTAACGACGATATCGCAATGGGCGCTCTACTGTGGTGCCGCGAGCGTCAACTGGCCGTACCGGAGCAGATCTCCATCGCCGGCTTCCACGGTCTGGAGATGGGCAGGCAAATGATACCGAGCCTCGCCAGCGTAATTACCCCTCGTTTTGAGATCGGGCGCAGAGCCGCGCAGATGTTGCTCAACAAAATTAAAAATAACGATCTCAACCATAATACGATTGATTTGGGTTATCAGATTTATCACGGCAGCACGTTATAAATTTTTTGATCTACTTTTTCCCGCAGCTTGCCTGAGCTTAACGCGTAGCCAAAAGCGCCACGCGTCAGGTTACGCACTACATCATTCGAGGAATACCAGGCGGTCTGCCGGATGGCGGCGGAAAGGACTTATCAGGCCTACGGGTCATAGTAGGCCTGATAAGCGCAGCGCCATCAGGCACTGCGCTTTACTGCATTGCCGGATGGCAGCCTGTGATTACGACTTACGCAGCATTAGCCACAGGCTAATCAGGAAGAAAGACGCGCTCGGCAGCAGCGCGCCGACAATCGGCGGAATGCCGTATACCAGCGTCAGCGGGCCAAAAATCTGGTCGAGAACGTAAAAGACGAAGCCGAAGCTAATCCCCGTCACCACGCGCACGCCCATCGGCACACTACGCAGTGGGCCAAAGATAAACGACAGCGCCATCAGCATCATCACCGCCACGGAGAGCGGCTGGAAGATTTTACTCCACATATTGAGCTGATAACGTCCGGCGTCCTGTCCGCTCGACTTCAGATATTTAACGTAGTTATGCAGACCGCTGATGGAAAGCGCATCCGGGTCCAGCGCCACCACACCTAACTTATCCGGCGTCAGATTCGTTTTCCAGGTACCGCTCACCGTCTGCGAACCGGTGATCTGTTTCGGGTTTTGCAGATCGGACTCATCCACCTGCGACAAACGCCAGACCTTATGCTCCGGGTCGAATTTTGCCGAAGCGGCGTAACGCACCGACTGCAAACGACGCTGATCGTTGAAAGCGTAAATACTAATGCCGGCCAGCTCCTCGTCGCCCTTCACCCGTTCAATATAGACAAAGTTATTCCCGTCTTTCGCCCACAGACCTTGCTGGGTGGAAAGCAGCGAACCGCCATACATCGCCTGCGCACGATAGTTACGCGCCATCTGCTCGCCCTGCGGGGCGACCCATTCGCCGATCGCCATGGTTAACAGCACCAGGGGGATAGCCGTTTTCATCACCGACAGCGCCACCTGCATACGGGTGAAACCCGATGCCTGCATCACCACCAGTTCGCTACGCTGCGCCAGCATCCCCAGTCCCAGCAGCGCGCCAAGCAGCGCCGCCATAGGAAAGAAGATCTGGATATCCTTAGGTACGCTGAGCAGGGTGTACATACCCGCGCCCAGCGCGTCGTAGTTACCCTGCCCCGCTTTTTTCAGCTGATCGACAAACTTGATGATCCCGGAGAGCGACACCAGCATGAACAACGTCATCATGATGGTGGTAAAAATGGTTTTACCGATATAGCGGTCAAGTACACCAAATGGCTGCATTATACCGCTCCTTTACGCAGAAAACGGGCACGCAGGCGGCGGACCGGCACCGTATCCCACAGGTTTAAACCAATCGCCAACGCCAGATAGATCAGGTTGACCGCCCACATCCAGATAACCGGGTCCAGTTTGCCTTTACCGCCATTCGATTTAATGGAGGTCTGGATCAGGAAGAACAGCAGATAAAGCAGCATGGCGGGCAACATAGACAAGACGCGCCCCTGACGTGGATTCACCACGCTGAGCGGCACGACCATCAGCGCCATCATAAATACGGTAAAGACTAACGTGATACGCCAGTGCAGCTCGGCGCGAGCGCGATCGTTGTCGGTATTCCACAGCGTGCGCATGTCCATCTGGTCGGTATCGTTCGGGTCCAGCGCCACGGCCTGATGGCCAATAATCGCCTGATAGTTCTGGAAGTCGGTGATGCGAAAATCGCGTAGCAACGCCGTTCCTTCAAAACGTGTCCCTTTGTTTAAGGTGACAACCTGGGAACCATCGCGCAACTGAGTAAGGTGTCCGGAATCAGCCACTACCACAGAAGGACGAGCATTGCCCTTAGGGCGAATCTGCGCCAGGAAAACATCGTGGAAGTCGCTGCCATCAACGCTTTCGATAAACAGCACCGAGCTGCCGTTGGTCGCCTGCTGGAATTGCCCCTGCGCCAGCGCCGCCATACCGGGGTTCGCTTTCGCCTCCGCCAGCACTTCATCCTGGTGTTTTGACGACCAGGGACCGGCCCACATCACGTTAACCGCCGCAAGGATACCGGTAAATAACGCCAGTACCATGGCGGCCTTTACCAGCACGGCTTTGCTCAACCCACAGGCGTGCATGACCGTAATTTCACTTTCGGTATACAGTTTGCCCAGCGTCATCAGCAGCCCCAGGAACAGGCTTAAAGGCAGGATGAGCTGCGCCATTTCCGGTACGCCCAGCCCCAGAAGCGAGAGCACCAGATTTGCGGGAATATCGCCGTCAACCGCCGCGCCGAGAATCCTCACTAACTTTTGACAAAAGAAGATCAAAAGTAAGATGAAGAGTATCGCCAGCTGGCTTTTGAGCGTCTCCCGCACCAGATATCTTATGATTATCACTTTAAATACGCCCGTAAAAACCCATTTTTTTGCTGGAATTTAGCTTGTTTCATGGCTTAAACGTCATTTATTCTCTTGAGTCGTCGAAATCATCGCTAAGATCATTATACTCAGCGGATTCACCTCTCAGAACTTGTTCTGACGTGCCAATGCCGTAATAACGTTAAGATTAACACGAAGTCACCGCAACAGCGGATATGAGTTACGAAAGCTTTCAATTTCTATACTCTAATGGATTTCGAGTTGCAGGCAGGCGGCAAGACTGTGGAGCCCCGGAGCTTACATCAGGTAAGCGACAGGGGTGAGCAGGCGCAGCCAACGCATCTGCAACTTGAAAGACGACGAGTATAGCTGTAGCCACCACTGTTGTCTTTAAGATTCAGGAGCATAGTGCATGGAGTTCAGTGTAAAAAGCGGTAGCCCGGAGAAACAGCGGAGTGCCTGCATTGTCGTGGGCGTCTTTGAACCGCGTCGCCTTTCTCCGATTGCAGAACAGCTCGACAAAATTAGCGACGGATACATCAGCGCATTGCTGCGTCGCGGCGAACTGGAAGGAAAACCGGGGCAGACTCTGTTGCTGCACCATGTTCCTAACGTTCTTTCCGAGCGAATCCTCCTCATTGGTTGCGGCAAAGAGCGCGAGCTTGATGAACGTCAGTATAAGCAGGTTATTCAGAAAACGATAAATACTCTGAATGATACCGGCTCAATGGAAGCCGTCTGTTTCCTGACCGAACTGCACGTCAAAGGCCGCAACAACTACTGGAAAGTGCGTCAGGCCGTCGAAACGGCCAAAGAGACGCTTTATAGCTTTGATCAACTCAAGACCAACAAGAGCGAGCCGCGCCGCCCGCTACGTAAGATGGTCTTTAATGTGCCGACCCGCCGTGAGCTCACCAGCGGCGAACGCGCCATTCAGCACGGTCTGGCCATTGCCGCCGGGATTAAGGCTGCGAAAGATCTCGGCAACATGCCGCCCAATATCTGTAACGCCGCCTACCTGGCGTCACAGGCGCGCCAGTTGGCCGACAGCTACAGCAAAAATGTCATCACCCGCGTCATCGGCGAACAGCAAATGCGCGAACTGGGTATGAACGCTTATCTGGCGGTCGGCCACGGTTCGCAGAATGAATCGCTGATGTCGGTGATTGAGTACAAGGGCAATCCATCCGAAGACGCGCGCCCGATCGTGCTGGTGGGTAAAGGCCTGACCTTCGACTCCGGCGGCATCTCCATCAAGCCATCTGAAGGGATGGACGAGATGAAGTACGACATGTGCGGCGCAGCGGCGGTTTACGGCGTGATGCGTATGGTTGCCGAGCTTCAGCTACCGATTAACGTTATCGGCGTGCTGGCGGGCTGTGAAAACATGCCGGGCGGACGCGCGTATCGTCCGGGCGACGTGCTGACCACCATGTCTGGTCAAACCGTTGAAGTCCTGAACACCGACGCCGAAGGCCGTCTGGTTTTGTGCGACGTGCTGACCTACGTTGAGCGCTTCGAACCGGAAGCGGTTATCGACGTGGCGACGCTAACCGGGGCCTGCGTGATTGCGCTGGGCCATCACATTACCGGTCTGATGTCGAACCATAACCCGCTGGCGCATGAACTGATCGGCGCGTCCGAGCAGGCTGGCGACCGCGCGTGGCGTCTGCCGCTGGGCGATGAGTTCCAGGAACAACTGGAGTCCAACTTTGCGGATATGGCAAACATTGGTGGTCGTCCTGGCGGCGCCATCACCGCGGGCTGCTTCCTGTCGCGCTTTACCCGTAAGTATAACTGGGCGCACCTGGATATCGCCGGCACCGCCTGGCGCTCCGGCAAAGCGAAAGGCGCGACGGGGCGTCCGGTAGCGCTGTTGTCGCAGTTCCTGCTCAATCGCGCGGGCTTTAACGGCGAAGAGTAAGTTTGAGATTACCCCGTAGGCCTGATAAGGCGTATAAGCGCAGCGCCATCAGGCGTTTTGCCGGATGGCGCTGCGCTTATCCGGCCTACGGGAGGCATCATGGCAACGCATTTAAATCCACCACAAGAAGCCCCATATATGAAAAATGCGACGTTCTATCTTCTGGATAATGACACTACCGTCAATGGTTTAAGCGCCGTTGAACAACTGGTGTGTGAAATTGCCGCAGAACGTTGGCGCGCCGGCAAGCGCGTGCTGATCGCCTGCGAAGATGAGAAGCAGGCCATTCGGCTGGATGAAGCGCTGTGGGCGAGACCGGCGGAAAGTTTTGTCCCGCACAATCTGGCAGGCGAAGGCCCACGCGGCGGCGCGCCGGTTGAAATTGCCTGGCCGCAAAAACGCAACAGCAGCCCGCGCGATATTTTAATCAGCCTGCGTACAAGCTTTGCAGATTTTGCCACCGCTTTCACAGAAGTGGTAGACTTCGTCCCTTACGAAGAAACTTTGAAACAACTGGCGCGCGAACGCTACAAAGCCTACCGCGTGGCTGGTTTTAACCTGAATACGGCAACCTGGAAATAATGGAAAAGACATATAACCCCCAAGATATCGAACAGCCGCTTTACGAGCACTGGGAAAAGCAGGGCTATTTCAAGCCTAACGGCGACGAAAGCAAAGAGTCCTTCTGCATCATGATCCCGCCGCCGAACGTCACCGGCAGTTTGCATATGGGACATGCTTTCCAGCAAACCATCATGGATACCATGATCCGTTACCAGCGTATGCAGGGTAAAAACACCCTGTGGCAGGTCGGCACCGACCACGCCGGGATCGCGACCCAGATGGTGGTTGAGCGCAAGATTGCCGCTGAAGAAGGTAAAACCCGTCACGACTACGGCCGCGATGCGTTTATCGACAAAATCTGGCAGTGGAAAGCGGAATCCGGCGGCACCATTACCCGTCAGATGCGCCGTCTCGGCAACTCCGTTGACTGGGAGCGCGAGCGCTTCACCATGGACGAAGGTCTTTCCAATGCCGTGAAAGAAGTCTTTGTCCGCCTGTACAAAGAAGACCTGATTTACCGTGGCAAACGCCTGGTGAACTGGGACCCGAAGCTGCGCACCGCCATCTCTGACCTGGAAGTGGAAAACCGCGAGTCCAAAGGCTCGATGTGGCACATCCGCTATCCGCTTGCCGACGGCGCGAAAACCGCAGACGGTAAAGATTACCTGGTCGTCGCCACCACCCGTCCGGAAACCGTACTGGGCGATACCGGCGTGGCCGTGAACCCGGAAGATCCGCGTTATAAAGATCTGATTGGCAAATTCGTTATTCTGCCGCTGGTTAACCGCCGTATTCCGATTGTGGGCGACGAACACGCCGATATGGAAAAAGGCACCGGCTGCGTAAAAATCACCCCGGCGCACGACTTTAACGACTATGAAGTCGGGAAACGTCACGCCCTGCCGATGATCAACATCCTGACCTTTGACGGCGACATTCGCGAAAGCGCGGAAGTGTTCGATACCAAAGGTGAAGAGTCTGACGTTTATTCCAGCGAGATTCCGGCTGAGTTCCAGAAGCTGGAACGCTTTGCTGCCCGTAAGGCCATCGTTGCTGCCGTTGACGCGCTCGGCTTGCTGGAAGAAATTAAACCGCACGACCTGACCGTCCCTTACGGCGACCGTGGCGGCGTGGTTATCGAACCGATGCTAACCGACCAGTGGTACGTCCGTGCCGACGTGCTGGCGAAACCGGCGGTGGAAGCGGTTGAAAACGGCGACATTCAGTTCGTGCCGAAGCAGTACGAAAACATGTACTTCTCCTGGATGCGTGATATCCAGGACTGGTGTATCTCTCGTCAGTTGTGGTGGGGTCACCGTATCCCGGCATGGTATGACAACGACGGCAACGTCTACGTTGGCCGTACAGAAGACGAAGTGCGTCAGGAAAACAACCTTGGTGCCGACGTTGCGCTGCGTCAGGACGAAGACGTTCTCGATACCTGGTTCTCCTCCGCGCTGTGGACTTTCTCCACCCTCGGCTGGCCGGAAAACACCGACGCCCTGCGTCAGTTCCACCCCACCAGCGTGATGGTGTCCGGCTTCGATATCATCTTCTTCTGGATTGCCCGCATGATCATGATGACCATGCACTTCATCAAAGATGAAAACGGCAAGCCGCAGGTGCCGTTCCATACCGTCTATATGACCGGTCTGATTCGCGACGACGAAGGCCAGAAGATGTCCAAATCCAAGGGTAACGTTATCGACCCGCTGGATATGGTGGACGGCATCTCCCTGCCGGAACTGCTGGAAAAACGCACCGGCAATATGATGCAGCCGCAGATGGCGGAGAAAATTCGCAAGCGTACCGAGAAGCAGTTCCCGAACGGCATCGAGCCGCACGGCACCGACGCCCTGCGCTTTACCCTGGCGGCGCTGGCCTCGACCGGCCGCGATATCAACTGGGATATGAAGCGTCTGGAAGGTTACCGTAACTTCTGTAACAAGCTGTGGAACGCCAGCCGCTTTGTGCTGATGAACACCGAAGAGCAGGATTGCGGCTTCAACGGCGGCGAAATGACGCTGTCGCTGGCGGACCGCTGGATCCTGGCGGAATTCAACCAGACCGTTAAAGCCTACCGCGACGCTCTGGACAGCTTCCGCTTCGATATCGCCGCAGGCATCCTGTACGAGTTCACCTGGAACCAGTTCTGCGACTGGTATCTGGAGCTGACCAAGCCGGTGATGACCGGGGGTTCCGAGTCTGAGCTGCGCGGCACCCGCCATACGCTGGTCACCGTGCTGGAAGGTTTGCTGCGTCTGGCGCACCCGATCATTCCGTTCATCACCGAAACCATCTGGCAGCGCGTGAAGGTCATTTGCGGTATTACCGCCGACACCATCATGCTGCAGCCGTTCCCGGAATATAACGCCGCACAGGTGGATGAAGCCGCGTTGGCCGATACCGAGTGGCTGAAGCAGGCGATCGTCGCGGTACGTAACATTCGTGCGGAAATGAACATCGCCCCGGGCAAACCGCTGGAACTGCTGCTGCGCGGCTGTAGTGAAGAAGCCGTTCGTCGTGTTAACGACAACCGTAGCTTCCTGCAAACCCTGGCGCGTCTGGAAAGCATCACCGTGCTGCCAGCCGATGACAAAGGCCCGGTTTCCGTGACCAAAATCATCGACGGCGCCGAACTGCTGATCCCGATGGCAGGCCTCATCAACAAAGACGATGAGCTGGCGCGTCTGGCGAAAGAAGTGGCGAAAATCGAAGGCGAGATTGCCCGTATCGAAGGCAAACTGTCCAACGAAGGTTTCGTCGCCCGTGCGCCGGAAGCGGTGATTGCCAAAGAGCGTGAGAAGCTGGACGGTTACGCAGAAGCCAAAGCGAAACTGATTGAGCAGCAGGCGGTTATTAGCGCGCTGTAATCTGAAAGCCTGATGGCGCTTCGCTTACCAGGCCTACACGTTCGCTTATTGACATGGCGCGATCGGTAGGCCGGATAAGGCATTCACGCCGCCATCCGACAACATGAATTATGGGCCGACGTAAACGTCGGCCTTTTTACATCAGATAAACGGGAAGTAAGGCATAATGCCACGAGAAATCCACATTAGCAGGCTGTTTTCCAGCGGCTTCTCATCATTGGTTAACTCAAGCGAATCCAGATCGCCCTGGACCTGTGTATTCTGCGCCAGCCAGCTCACCAGCCAAATTTTCAACCACGGATAAGCCAGCCCTAAGGTCACGCCGGAAATCACAAACACCACCAGTAACCGCCACAGCATACCGTGTGCAGTGACAGAGGAATGAAAACGAATCGAATCGTTCGCCAGTGACAAATTGTTTAAAAACAGGTTGCGTAACGCCACATATAAGTAACTGGTTACCACAATAATCGCGAGAAAATAGAGGAAATAACATGCCATTATCTGGCCATAATATTGCAGAATAAGCGCCCCTCCTGCCTGCGCATTCCCCATCATACTCAAAAGAATCATGTCGGTGAACACCGGCGCGATTAGATAACCAATCACGACAGCAAAAGGGAAAAGGGTCAACATTGCCAACACGCACCCTCTGATGCACGTTTTAACATTAACCTGAATCGAGAAACGATGAATGCCAAAGTTTGCGCCATTGCCAAACAAGGTCATCCATTTGCTGTAGGTAATACCGTTAATGACCCCTATCCCAATAATAGCCAGCAAACCGAGAAAAACGATATTGAACACTAAACCGCCGACGGCGATGGTTACCAGTGAGATAATATAAAGAACAATATAAAGCGCCACCATCAGGAGTACCGGGAGAGCGAACATGTACCACCAGGCGCGCCGCATGGAATACTGGAATCCAAAATGTACGCCATTAAGCGAAGTCATCATCGCCTGATACTGTAATCCTTTCACCGCCATAAAAGGAATAATCGCAATTAATAAGCCGAATAGCGTAAAACCGAGACCGGGATGACCGTGTTCAATAAGAGAGAGGCTAACAATATAAATAATAAAAACTAACAACACACTAATAAATAATGCGCCGCCCGTGGCTTTGTAAGCAAAAGGCTGATTGTTTAGCGTCATATTAGTATAAATATAACGTCGACATTTCACCATCGCCCACGGCGCATAGATTCCCAACGTGATACACGTCAACAAGAAATTCACAAGGCAAATAACAAAATACTTTCCGCCCTTGCCTGTAAACACCAACGTGTGATTATGGTTATCTTTACTACTGATAACGTTATTCATGAATCATATCCCTGAATTACAATCTATTAGAATTAATAATAAAAACCAGTAAATTGTTACTGATTTGACTACGATACTATTTTTGTTTAATTTTTCCGCCTTTTATTTTGTCTGATTCAGGATCTCCTTGCGCGTGACTCAAGACGGTGGTATTAAAGTAATCTATAAATAAATTTTAAAAATTGAGCCATATTATGAATAATGTCGCCTCGCCAACGCTCACGGTGCGCCGAATCACTACCGCCGACAATGCCGCTATTGCCCGTGTCATCCGTCAGGTTTCAGCGGAATACGGACTTACCGCCGATAAAGGTTATACCGTTGCCGACCCCAATCTGGATGAACTGTATCAGGTTTATAGCCAACCGGGCGCGGCCTACTGGGTGGTAGAGCAAAACGGTTGTGTGGTGGGCGGCGGCGGCGTGGCGCCGTTATCCTGTAGCGAACCAGACATTTGTGAACTGCAAAAAATGTATTTTTTACCGGTGATTCGTGGCCAGGGGCTGGCGAAAAAGCTGGCGCTGATGGCGCTGGATCATGCCCGTGAACAGGGTTTTAAACGCTGCTATCTGGAAACAACGGCTTTTTTACGCGAGGCGATTGCGCTATACGAACGTTTAGGATTTGAACATATTAGCGAACCGCTCGGCTGCACCGGACATGTCGATTGCGAAGTGAGGATGTTAAAGGATCTCTGAAAACCAGGCGTTTATTTATCCTCGCCAGGTATTATTTTTGCTGATATAAGTAATCCCGGAAACATCCTGTTATCCGGGAATCACTTATTATTCAAGGAAGTTATAAATGAAACACCTATTATCAGCAATTGTTTTCCCCGCTATGTTTATTAGTATCTCTAATGTATATGCTTTAGATATACAGCCCGGCGAATGGAAAATGGAAAATATAGAAATGCGCACCATCAATCCAGATACAAAAGAAGTATTAATGGATGAAAAAAATTCGGGCATAGCGACGCTTATGTGTTATACCCCTAAAATGTCTGAAGATTCTAAAAAAATGGTGAAGGGTTTTTCTACCAGTGCAGGCGGTTGCACGACAACATTTGTAGAAAGTACGGATACCAAACTGATCAATGAGACTGTGTGTAATAATCCTGATGCCAAATCGCACTCTATTGTAGAAACGACGAAAATAAGCGATACAGAATTTGTGATGACCATGAAATCGGATGTCGATGCAGGAGGTAATAAAACAACCTCCATCAACAAAATTAAACAAACCTTTGTTGGCAAGACCTGCTCTGAAGCGTCAAAAGGCGTGAAACAGTAACTATTTCAACACAAAAACCCGTAGTGATTGATGCAATAATGGCATTGTTCACGGTCACCTTTCGGGAATATAACACTGAGTGAGTTCTTTTTGCCTGCCGCTGGCAGGCTTTACTCAGAACAGAATATCATGAAAATGACCTTTCCTGCTCGCCAGCAGCTTGATGCCGGGCGGATGACCACCACAAATTTTGCAGACAGCGACAGCGTAAAAGATAAAAACGCTAATCTTTAATTTTACCCTTTATCCGGCGGCTGGCACGCCGCTATGAAAACGAAACTCGCGGTCTGGCGACAAGATAAGGTCAGCTTCCACCTCGCCAAAATAGCGCACGCGCGCAGAAATGTCCTCGGCGGAAATCTGCTGCGCCAGCGCCAGGTAATCCTGATAATGCCGCGCTTCGGAGCGCAGAAGCGAGAGATAAAACGTCTGTAAATCCTCATCCAGCCAGGGCGCCAGAGCGGCAAAACGTTCGCAGGAGCGGGCTTCGATATACGCCCCACAAATCAGCTTATCAATTAAGGTGAGCGGTTCGTGCGTGCGTACCGCTTTCAACATTCCTTTCGCGTAGCGGCTGGCGGTGATTTTCACATAAGGAATGTTTCTGGCCTGCATGACCTCGCGTACCTGCCAAAAATGGTGCAACTCCTCTTTAATCAATAACACCATACGGTCGATCAGCTGACGACCCCAGGGGTCATCAGTTTGCGGCATGGCGCTTTTGCTAATCTGTCTATGCAGGGCAACGAAATCCGGCTCCGGCCCCTGACGAAACGCGAACGCCTCGTAAGGTTGCAGCCAGGCGAGCAGCGCGTCGGCGCCCGATTTATCGGCGACATATTTACGCACCAACAGCAACGCGGTTTGCGCAGCCTTCAGTTCGCAGATCAAGTGATCGGTAAGCAGAAGAGGAAGATTTTGCGGATCGCGGGCCTGGACAATCCACGCCTGCGGCGTCGGGCAATGCAGGAAATTAAGCACCGGAGAGAGTATTTGCGGGTAATTCATACGTAACCTGTTAAAAAAATACGACAGCAGACGCTGCCGTACCGTCATACTATACAGCTTTAGTGACGCACGCCGTCGTCATCTTCATCGACATAATCGTCGTCGTCACCCTCTTCGCCATTAGGGTCTTCAAAATAGGTTCCCCAGCCGTCGTATTCAACATCATATTTTTCCGCCAGGTTCATCAGTTGCTCAACCTGAGCGTCGATGAGTTCGGCGTTCAACGCGCACTCGCTGAGGATGTCGCAACAAATAACCGTATCGCCCTCTTCCACTTCCAGCTCTTCCGGCTCCGTCACTTCATAGCCGAGTTTAAAGGCTTCTACCGCGGCTTTTTCCAACGTTTCGAAATCGTCAGCGGAAAGGTGATGCTCGATAGTGTACAGCGCATCCGGATCGCTGCCGTCCTCAAGTAACTCTTCAATAATTAACCGCGTTTCTTCACGCTGCTCTTCCAGTAATTCCGGGTTTGCCATAGCTCGTTCCTCATAGATGTCCTGCCGATACTCTTATTGTCACATACCGCCGACGTTGCCTCCACCTTATCGAGAAAAGTTTTATCAAACAGGGTTGCAAATGAATAATCATCCATATAAAGTGAATTTTAATTCAATGAGAGGCCTAAGCCATGTGAGGGAAGTATGTCTACGTTTTACCAAAAACCTTTTTTAAAGTTACTTGATTTCACCGCCAGTGAACTCACTGCTCTGTTGCAGCTTGCCGCCAAACTGAAAGCCGATAAGAAAAACGGTAAAGAAGAACAAAAGCTGGTGGGTAAAAATATTGCGCTCATCTTCGAAAAAGACTCGACCCGGACACGATGCTCTTTCGAAGTTGCCGCATACGATCAGGGGGCGCGCGTGACGTACCTGGGTTCCAGCGGGAGCCAGATCGGCCATAAAGAGTCCATCAAAGATACTGCCCGCGTCCTGGGCCGGATGTTTGACGGTATTCAGTATCGAGGATATGGCCAGGAGATCGTCGAAACGCTGGCTGAATATTCCGGTGTGCCGGTATGGAACGGTTTAACCGATGAGTATCACCCAACGCAATTACTGGCGGATCTGCTCACCATGCAGGAACATCTGCCGGGTAAAGCCTTTAACGAGATGACGTTGGTCTATGCCGGAGACGCGCGTAATAACATGGGTAACTCCATGCTGGAAGCCGCCGCGTTAACAGGATTGGATCTCCGTCTGGTCGCGCCAAAAGCCTGCTGGCCGCAAGCCGCGTTAGTGGCGGAGTGCAGCGCCATGGCGAAAAAGAACGGTGGCGCCATCACCCTGACCGAAGATATCGCCTCGGGCGTAAAAGGCGCGGATTTTATCTATACCGATGTTTGGGTCTCTATGGGCGAACCCAAAGAGAAATGGGCGGAGCGTATTGCCCTGCTGCGTGATTATCAGGTCAACAGCCAGATGATGGCGTTAACCGGCAATCCGCAGGTTAAGTTCCTGCATTGTCTGCCTGCGTTCCATGATGACGAAACCACGCTTGGCAAAAAAATGGCCGAAGAGTACGGTTTACATGGCGGGATGGAAGTGACCGACGAGGTTTTTGAGTCTGCGGCCAGCATTGTCTTTGATGAAGCGGAAAACCGAATGCATACCATCAAAGCAGTAATGGTAGCGACGCTGTCTAAATAATGTCGTTATGATGCCGGATGGCGGTTGGCCTACAAAATCGCAACGTGCAGGCGCCGCCATCCGAACAAAATATTACGCCATCAGCATTTTCACAACCGCTTTACGTACCCGCGCCGGTTCTCCCACCGCGCACAGGGGCTTATGCACTTCGCCGGGATAAAACACCACAAAGTCGCCTTCGTTCAGGACGACGGTTTTCTCGTCGACGCTCGTCGGTAAAAATGCAATGTCTTTATCCGTCAGCCAGTCCGTGTGCGGCGTTCCTGCAGGCCGGGTACTGAATGCCATCCCTTCCTGACCTTGTAGCACAATCTGAATATCAAGATAACGGGCGTGATACTCTGCGCTGCGCGATTCGCCCGGCTCCGTCATATTTTCAGAAATCATATAAAACAGCCTGTCGCCGTCAATGTCATACTTACCTGGCGCGGTCGTTGCCGTGACATGCGCATTGACGTGCTCAATCGCCTGCCGTAACGCCGTCGGCAGCCAGGCCTCCAGATGTTCAATATTGCCAATAATCATCGCATCCCCTTAGTTAAAACAGCGTTTTATTTTTCTCTTTATACGAGAAAAATGGCTGCCATACTACCCTTACTCTCATCGATTTTGCGCCAGCGCATGTTTATCGCCAGCGGTGTTTATATATTGTTAATAGTTCGCCCAACTTTATGCAGTACCTATGCATAAACCCCAGCGGCGCCAAATCGCCATCACTAACAACCCTTTGATATTAAAGGCGTTAACATAAAAACGTTTTAGCGATCACAATTCGCTCTCCCCGCATAAATGACTTCTCTATCCATAGTTATTTTTAAATTATTTAAATATCTCCGATAATAAAATCCCCTTCACGCATAGTTATGCAACACTTAAAAATAATCACTTTATTTTCAATTAGTTAAGATTTAAATATAATTCAATACAACAAACAAATAATTAACAATAAAAAAATAACAAACCATATAGCTGCGTAGTAATTCATTTAATGCCTTATTGTTTTTTGAATTTCTCTGACCCGGCTCATATATTAAATAAGAAAAATAGCACTCCTTGATTGATGTGAATCTCATCACATTAACAACCCAAATAAAATTCAATCATTGCTCCCGAATTTAACTGAAACGCCGCGACTGCAAGCACGCTAAATATTTGCAGCCACTCCTTCTTTATTCTTGAAATTATGTAAAAGGTATAATGATGGAAAAGCATTTTGTCGGTTCTGAAATTGGTCAATTACGCAGCGTAATGTTGCATCGTCCCAATCTCAGCCTAAAAAGACTTACCCCTTCAAATTGTCAGGAATTACTTTTTGACGATGTATTATCCGTAGAGCGCGCTGGCGAAGAGCATGACATTTTTGCCAACACGCTGCGCCAGCAAGGGATAGAAGTGTTGCTGTTAACCGACCTGCTCACCCAAACGCTGGATGTGGCTGACGCTAAAGCCTGGCTACTGGACACGCAAATTTCCGATTATCGCCTTGGGCCCACCTTTGCCGCAGATATTCGCGCCTGGCTGGCGGATATGCCGCACCGTGAACTGGCTCGCCATTTAAGCGGCGGTTTAACTTACGGTGAAATCCCCGCCTCCATAAAAAATATGGTGGTCGATACTCACGATATTAATGACTTTATTATGAAGCCATTACCGAATCACCTATTTACCCGTGACACGTCCTGCTGGATATATAACGGCGTCTCAATTAACCCCATGGCAAAACCTGCACGCCAACGTGAAACGAATAATTTACGTGCTATTTATCGCTGGCATCCTCAATTCGCAGGCGGTGATTTCATTAAATATTTCGGCGACGAGGACATTAATTACGACCACGCCACTTTAGAGGGCGGCGATGTGCTGGTGATTGGCCGCGGCGCGGTGTTGATCGGTATGTCTGAACGTACTACGCCGCAGGGTGTCGAGTTCCTGGCGCAGGCATTGTTTAAACATCGTCAGGCGGAACGCGTCATTGCCGTTGAACTGCCAAAACATCGCTCCTGTATGCACCTTGACACCGTCATGACCCACATTGATATCGACACCTTCTCCGTCTATCCGGAAGTCGTTCGCCCGGACGTTCAGTGCTGGACGCTGACGCCAGACGGACGCGGCGGTCTGAAACGAACCCAGGAGAGCACGCTGGTTCATGCTCTTGAAAAAGCGCTTGGCATCGATCAGGTGCGCTTAATCACCACTGGCGGCGACGCATTTGAAGCTGAGCGCGAACAGTGGAATGACGCCAATAACGTGCTCACCCTGCGTCCCGGCGTGGTGGTGGGCTATGAGCGCAACATCTGGACCAACGAAAAATACGACAAAGCCGGCATTACCGTCCTTCCCATTCCCGGCGATGAACTGGGTCGCGGGCGCGGGGGCGCACGCTGCATGAGCTGTCCACTGGAACGCGATGGTATTTAAAGGAGACGTTATGGAAAACAAACGCACACTGGTCGTCGCGCTGGGCGGCAATGCGCTGCTCAAACGCGGCGAACCGCTGGAGGCTGATATTCAGCGTAAAAATATCGAACTGGCGGCCAGAACCATCGCCCAGCTTACCCGGCAATGGCGCGTGGTGTTAGTGCACGGCAACGGCCCACAGGTAGGACTGCTGGCGCTACAAAATAGCGCCTACGCTAACGTTACGCCCTACCCGCTCGATATTCTCGGTGCGGAAAGCCAGGGCATGATTGGCTACATGCTGCAACAGGCGCTGAAGAATCATCTGCCGGAGCGTGAAATCAGCGTCCTGCTCACCCAGGTCGAAGTCGATGCCAACGACCCGGCATTCCTCAATCCAACCAAATATATCGGACCGATTTACGACGAAGCGCAGGCCCGTGCGTTACAGGCAGAAAAGGGCTGGGTATTCAAAGCCGACGGTAACGCCTTCCGCCGCGTTGTGCCCTCCCCGCAGCCGAAACGCATTGTGGAAAACGATGCCATCCGCGCGCTGATTAGCCGCGATCACCTGGTTATCTGTAACGGCGGCGGCGGTGTGCCGGTCGTGGAAAAAGCCGATGGCTACCACGGTATCGAGGCGGTGATCGACAAAGATCTGTCCGCCGCCCTGCTTGCCAGCCAAATTCACGCCGACGCGCTGCTCATTCTGACCGATGCCGACGCGGTGTATCTCGACTGGGGTAAGCCCACCCAACGCCCGCTGGCGCAAGTTACGCCGGAGCTGCTTCGTGAAATGCAGTTCGACGCCGGTTCGATGGGCCCGAAAGTGACCGCCTGCGCTGAGTTTGTCAGCCATTGCCGCGGCATTGCCGGAATCGGCTCGCTGGCGGATGGGCAAGCCATTCTCGCGGGCGAGAAAGGCACTTTGATTCGGTGTGAAACCGCCGACGTTGACGCATAAGGCTTTTTACCGGATGGCGGCTTCCGCCTTATTCGGCCTACAGAGCGCGCATAACCGTGGGCCGGATAAGCGCAGCGCCATCAGGCAATTCATTTTAACAAGGATATTGTAATGGTTATTTCACTGAAAAATCGTAACTTTTTGAAGCTGCTTGACTACACCCCGGCGGAAATCCAACACCTCATCGATCTGGCTATTGAGCTGAAAGCCGCAAAAAAAGCCGGATGCGAAAAGCAAACGCTGATCGGCAAAAACATCGCGCTGATTTTTGAAAAAACCTCTACCCGCACCCGATGCGCGTTTGAAGTCGCCGCTTTCGACCAGGGCGCGCAGGTGACTTATCTCGGCCCAAGCGGCTCGCAGATCGGCCATAAAGAGTCCATGAAAGATACTGCTCGCGTCCTGGGGCGGATGTATGACGGCATCGAATATCGCGGTTTTGGTCAACACATTGTGGAAGAGCTGGGGGAATACGCGGGCGTTCCCGTCTGGAACGGCCTGACCGATGAATTTCACCCCACCCAGATCCTGGCCGATCTGATGACCATGCTGGAACACGCGCCGGGTAAAACGCTGCCGGAACTGAGCTTCGCCTACCTGGGCGACGCGCGCAACAACATGGGCAACTCGCTGATGGTGGGCGCGGCGAAGATGGGCATGGATATCCGCCTGATAGCGCCAAAGTCCTTCTGGCCTGATGCCGCGCTGGTCGCGCAGTGCCGGGAAATTGCCAGCGTTACCGGCGCTCGTATCACCTTAACGGAGAGCGTTGAAGACGGCGTTCACGGCGTGGATTTCCTCTATACCGACGTCTGGGTCTCGATGGGAGAGCCCAAAGAAGCCTGGGCGGAACGCGTCAGTCTGATGACGCCATATCAGGTCAACCAGCAGGTAGTAAACGCTACCGGTAATCCTGATGTGAAGTTTATGCACTGCCTGCCCGCCTTCCATAACGAGCACACCAAAGTGGGACGCGAAATCGAAATGGCTTACGGCCTGAAAGGACTGGAGGTCACGGAAGAGGTGTTCGAGTCCGCAGGCTCGATAGTCTTCGATGAAGCGGAAAACCGGATGCACACCATCAAAGCGGTCATGGTGGCGACGCTCGGCGACTAATCCCACAGGATATGCGCCCTCGCGGCGCATATCCGTGATATCAGGAGAGAACATCATGGGTAAATTTAAATTTCCCACCGCTTATACCATCCTGTTTATTCTTATTGCCCTGGTCGCGGTGATGACCTGGATTGTGCCGGCGGGAAAATACCAAATGGCGATGAACGCCACGCTGGGAAAAGAGGTGCCGGTGGCGGGAACGTATGCCCCCGTGGACGCGCATCCGCAAGGGATTACCGCTGTTTTACTGGCGCCGATTGACGGCCTCTATAACCACGAAACCTACACCGCCGGCGCCATTGACGTCGCGCTGTTTGTCTTGATTATCGGCGGCTTTCTGGGGGTGGTGAATAAAACGGGGGCGATTGATGCCGGTATTGAACGGGTAACAGTCAAACTCAACGGCAAAGATGAGTGGATGATCCCCATTCTGATGGCGCTGTTCGCCGCAGGCGGCACTATCTATGGCATGGCGGAGGAGTCGTTGCCCTTCTACACGCTGCTGGTGCCAGTTATGATGGCGGCCCGCTTCGATCCGTTAGTGGCGGCGGCAACCGTACTGCTCGGCGCCGGGATAGGCACGCTCGGTTCGACCATTAACCCTTTCGCCACGGTCATTGCCGCCAACGCCGCCGGCATCCCTTTTACTCAGGGAATGCTGATGCGCGTACTGCTGTTAATTGTCGGCTACGTACTGTGCGTGTTTTGGGTAATGCGCTATGCGCGCAAAGTCCGCGCCCATCCTGAGCTTTCTGTCGTGGCGGATAAAATGGAGGAAAATCGCGCCCATTTCCTCGGCAATCGCGCCAATACACTGCTGGAGTTTACGGCTACCCGGAAATGGGTGCTGCTGATCTTCGCCGCCTCTTTCGCGGTGATGATTTACGGCGTGGCGGTTCTCGGCTGGTGGATGGCGGAAATCTCCGGCGTTTTTCTGGCGGCGGCGATTATCGTTGGCGTGATAACGCGGATGGGTGAGGAAGCGTTCACCAGTACCTTTATCGACGGCGCGCGGGATTTGCTCGGCGTGGCGCTAATTATTGGTATCGCGCGCGGCATTGTGGTGGTCATGGATAACGGTATGATTACCCATACCATTTTGCACAGCGCGGAAAGTCTGGTTTCCGGCCTCTCTACCACCATTTTCATAAACGTAACCTACTGGCTGGAAGTATTGCTCTCCTTCCTGGTGCCCTCCTCTTCCGGTCTTGCCGTATTGACGATGCCCATTATGGCGCCGTTAGCGGATTTTGCCCACGTACAACGGGATTTGGTCGTAACCGCCTACCAGTCGGCCTCCGGGATTGTGAATCTGGTTACTCCCACCTCCGCCGTGGTCATGGGCGGTCTGGCAATCGCGCGGGTTCCCTATGTCCGCTATCTGAAATGGGTCGCGCCGCTGTTGCTGATCCTGACATTGCTGAATATGGCGGTACTGAGCATCGGAGCGATGATGTAACGAGCCAGATGGCGACGCGCCTTATCCGACAGGACTGATAAGCACAGCGCCATCAGGCACGCCGTCACCTTTTTTGATCGGCTTCTCATTTTCCTGCAAAACCGCCCGATTGATCCGCAATCAATGTGACAAATGTGATGAATTTCGCCAGTCCGTTGATATCAATAATAAAGATAAGGTGCATTTATGAAGGAATACGATGATTACTCCGCCAAAGAACAACAGCAACTGGCGGTTTGTCAGCGCCTGATTAGTGAAAAAAGTTACCTGTCCCAGGAGGAGATTCGCCGCGATTTACAAAATGAGGGATTTGAAGGTATTAGTCAGTCTACGGTTTCGCGCCTGCTCAAGCTGCTGGGCGCAATAAAAATCAGAAATACGAAGGGACAAAAGATTTATTCCGTAAATCCCCAGCGGCGTCCTTCGCCGGATGCCGGACGTTCAATAGCCGAAATGGTCGTCAGCGTTGAACATAATAGCGAATTTATCCTTATCCATACGGCGGCAGGTTATGGTCGCGCCGTCGCGAGAATTCTGGATTACCACGCATTGCCGGAAATTCTCGGCGTCGTTGCCGGTAGCAGTATTGTCTGGGTCGCACCACGGGTCGTTCAGCGCACGGCGCTGGTACACAAACAAATTAATTATTTGCTTAAAATGAATTTAAATTCATAAGAACCGTTTGCGATGAGTAAATCATGCATTAATTGCTTGATCCCCAAACAGAGCTGAGTATAATCGCGGACAATTTGCCGGGAGGAAGCATGGTTCAGTGTGTACGACATTCTGTCTTACCGCGTCTGAAAAAGGACGCAGGCCTGCCGTTTTTCTTTCCGTTGAAAACCAATACCAAGCCCCTCAATTGAGGGGCTTTTTTTTGCCCAGGCGTCAGGAGATAAACATGGCTAACCCGCTATATCAAAAACATATCATTTCCATAAACGACCTCAGCCGCGACGATCTTAATCTGGTACTGGCGACGGCGGCGAAATTAAAAGCCAACCCGCAGCCGGAGCTATTGAAACATAAAGTGATCGCCAGCTGCTTTTTCGAAGCCTCCACGCGTACCCGCCTGTCGTTTGAAACTTCAATGCATCGCCTGGGCGCCAGCGTAGTGGGCTTCTCCGACAGCGCCAACACGTCGCTGGGGAAAAAAGGAGAAACGTTAGCCGACACGATCTCAGTGATTAGCACTTACGTGGACGCGATTGTGATGCGCCATCCGCAAGAAGGCGCGGCACGTCTGGCGACGGAGTTTTCCGGTCAGGTGCCGGTGCTCAATGCGGGCGACGGTTCGAACCAGCATCCGACGCAGACCCTGTTGGATCTGTTCACCATCCAGGAAACACAGGGCCGTCTGGATAACCTGCATATCGCGATGGTCGGCGATCTGAAATATGGCCGCACCGTGCATTCGCTAACCCAGGCGCTGGCGAAATTTAGCGGCAACCGTTTTTATTTTATCGCGCCGGACGCGCTGGCGATGCCGCAGTACATTCTGGATATGCTGGATGAAAAAGGAATGGCCTGGAGCCTGCATGGGTCTATTGAAGAGGTCATGGCCGACGTCGACATCCTCTATATGACTCGCGTACAGAAAGAGCGTCTCGACCCGTCGGAGTACGCCAATGTGAAGGCGCAGTTTGTTCTGCGCGCCAGCGACCTGAACGGCGCGCGTGAAAATATGAAAGTGCTGCACCCGCTGCCGCGGATTGATGAAATCACCACGGATGTGGATAAAACGCCACACGCCTGGTACTTCCAACAGGCGGGCAACGGTATTTTCGCTCGCCAGGCGTTACTGGCGTTGGTACTGAATAGCGAACTGAGTCTGTAAGGGAGAAAAACGATGACACACGATAACAAACTGCAGGTTGAAGCCATTAAATGCGGCACCGTGATTGACCATATCCCTGCGCAGGTAGGCTTTAAACTGCTGAGTCTGTTTAAATTGACCGAGACCGATCAGCGAATCACTATCGGTCTGAATCTCCCGTCTGGCGAGATGGGGCGTAAGGACTTAATTAAAATAGAAAACACCTTCCTCACCGATGAGCAGGTTAACCAACTTGCTCTGTACGCGCCGCAGGCCACCGTTAACCGCATCGACAACTACGACGTAGTCGGGAAATCACGTCCCAGCCTGCCGGAGCGTATTAATAATGTGCTGGTTTGCCCGAACAGCAACTGCATCAGCCACGCGGAACCGGTATCCTCCAGCTTTGCAGTGAAAAAACGCGCCAATGATATCGCCCTCAAATGCAAATACTGTGAAAAAGAGTTTTCGCATAATGTGGTGCTGGCCAACTAATGGGGGTTGGTTATGAGATCCCGGCTCCCTATAATGAGCGGGGACATTCTATTACCGCTGTAATTCAGGAGAAATCATGAGCAAAACTATTGCGACGGAAAATGCACCAGCAGCAATCGGCCCATACGTACAGGGCGTTGACCTGGGTAGCATGGTAATCACTTCCGGTCAGATCCCGGTCGATCCGAAAACCGGTGCCGTAGCGGAAGACGTATCCGCTCAGGCACGTCAGTCGCTGGAAAACGTTAAAGCTATCGTGGAAGCCGCTGGCCTGAAAGTAGGCGACATTGTGAAAACGACCGTATTCGTGAAAGACCTGAACGATTTCGCGACCGTCAACGCCACCTACGAAGCCTTCTTCACCGAGCACAACGCCACCTTCCCGGCGCGTTCCTGCGTGGAAGTTGCCCGTCTGCCGAAAGACGTGAAAATTGAGATTGAAGCGATCGCTGTTCGTCGCTAACGCTCGTTTATAGATAGTGGCCGGATGGCGCTATCGCTTATTCGGCCTGGTATGCCATCCAGGCCGATAATGCACAATACTTCGACGCTTACTGCCAGCCATAACGTCGGCTGTAAAACCCTTTCACCAACTGGGTTAACGTCATATAGCCCGCCAGAATGGCAATCAGCCACGGGAAATAGCTTAACGGCAGCGCCTGTAATTGCAGGTAAGACGCCAGCGGCGAAAACGGCAACGAAACTCCCACCACCATCACCAACAACGTCATCGCCATCAGCGGCCATGCAGCGCGACTTTGAATAAACGGCAGACGGCGGGTACGGATCATATGCACAATCAGCGTTTGCGACAGTAATCCCACCACAAACCAGCCGGACTGGAACAAAGTTTGCGTTTCTGGCGTATTCGCATGAAATACCCACCACATCAGACAAAAGGTCAAAATGTCGAAAATCGAGCTGATCGGACCGAAAAAGACCATAAAGCGCCCCAAATCCGCCGGATTCCAGCGCTGCGGCTTTTGAATTTGTTCTTCATCGACATTATCAAACGGAATCGCCACCTGGGATACATCGTACAGCAGGTTTTGAATCAGCAAGTGCAGCGGCAGCATTGGCAGGAACGGCAAAAAGGCGCTCGCCACCAACACGCTAAACACGTTACCGAAATTTGAGCTGGCCGTCATCTTGATATATTTCAACATATTAGAAAAAGTACGACGACCTTCAATGACGCCTTCTTCCAGCACCATCAGGCTCTTTTCCAGCAGGATAATATCGGCGGCTTCACGGGCGATGTCCACCGCGCCATCTACCGAGATACCAATATCCGCCGCCCGCAACGCCGGGGCATCGTTAATCCCGTCGCCCATAAAACCGACCACATGTCCCTCGCGTTTGAGCAAAGTGACGATGCGCTCTTTATGCATCGGCGTCAGACGCGCAAACAACGTCGTACGGGCGGCCAGCGCCGCCAGCGCGTCGTCGCTTAACCCTTCAATATCACTGCCAATAACGACATCGCCCGCATCCAGCCCAACTTCATGGCAAACTTTCGCCGCTACCAGCTCGCTGTCGCCGGTGAGAATTTTCACCGTAATTCCGCTTGCCTTCAGCGCTTTCAGCGCCGGCGCGGTGGTCTCTTTCGGCGGATCGAGAAAAGCAATATACCCTTCCAGGATCAGGTCAGATTCATCGATACGCTGGTAATCGCCCCCACGTGCAGGCAGGTATTTGGTCGCGACGGCGACCACGCGTAGCCCCTGACGGTTCAGCGTGTCGGTAACGCGTTTCACCCGGCGCAGCATATTGTCGTCCAGCGGCACAATATCGCCGTTGTGGCGCACCTGAGTACACACATTCAGGATCTCCTGTAACGCGCCTTTGCAGACCAGTTGATGCACGCTCGAATCTTCGGCCACCACCACCGACATCCGGCGACGCTCAAAATCAAACGGAATCTCATCGATTTTCTGCCAGCGTCCGGAGAGCTGACGCGCGGCGGTTTCGTCTACTCCCTCCAGGACCGCCGTATCCAGTAAGTTTTTTAGACCGGTCTGATAATGGCTGTTCAGCCAGGCGCAATGCAGTACATGCTCGCTGGGCTTACCAGAAATATCCGTATGATTCTCCAGCACAATTTTATCCTGCGTCAGAGTGCCGGTTTTATCGGTGCACAGAATATCCATCGCGCCGAAGTTCTGAATCGCATCAAGGTGCTTCACGATAACTTTCTGTTTCGAGAGCTTCACCGCCCCGCGCGCGAGGGTGGAGGTGACGATCATCGGCAACATTTCCGGGGTGAGCCCTACCGCGACCGAAAGCGCAAATAACGCCGCTTCCCACCAGTCACCTTTCGTGTAACCATTAATAATCAGTACTACCGGCGCCATGACCAGCATAAAGCGGATCAGCAACATGCTGACGCGGCTAATTCCTTTCTGGAAAGCGTTCTGCTCGTTATCTTGTTCCGACACGCGCCCCGCCAATTGACCAAACCAGGTGTCGGCGCCGGTCGCCATCACCACGGCCTGCGCCGTTCCGCTCACGACGTTCGTCCCCATAAAGCACAGCGTGTCGCACTCAAGCGGGTTATTTTGCCGGGGCTCACGCGTCGCGGCGACTTTCTCGACCGGCAGAGATTCGCCGGTCAGCGACGCCTGGGCGACAAACAGATCGCGCGCCTGGATAATCCGTAAATCCGCCGGGATCATATCCCCCGCCGCCAGCTTAATAATATCGCCGGGCACCAGTTGATCGATGGGTAATTCCAGCCAGGCGTTTTCGCCATTTTCATTAATAACCCGCAGTACGGTAGCGGTATTACTCACCATCGCTTTTAGCGCGTCCGCTGCTTTCGTCGAGCGCGCTTCCTGCACAAAATTCAGCAGCGTTGAGATACCGACCATCAGGGCGATAACGCCTGCGGCAAACAGATCCTCCGTGGCATAAGAAATGCCGCCAAGAATCGTGAGTAAGATGTTGAAAGGATTGCGATAACATACCCACAGATGCACCCACCACGGCGAGGGTTTCTGTGCCGGAAGGCGGTTTTCGCCATGCTTTTCACGCGCGCGCGTTACCTCGGCGGCGTTTAATCCCTCCGGGTGCGTATCAAAAACGCGCCAGAGAGTCTCCTGCTCCATTGCCGCGACTTTCAGACAGCGTTCGCTCAGCGAAGGCGGGATAGTCGCATTTACCGCGGTCTGCGCCCCGGGCAGCGGATCGCGGTGAACCAGACGATAAGGCAAATGACGATTAAGCCGGGCAAAAAGCTGGCGGGTAATGGTTTTTAGCATAGGTAATCCCTCCGCGCCGAAGTCAGGCGCAGAAAATTCTTCAGGCACGGCAAAGCCTTGCCCGATGAGCAATGTTTAAATAAAAACAGGGACGTTATTGTGTCACTGTCTTACACACCGGTAAGACAGCAGAGGCAGGCTTACCGGAAAAGGAAAATTCTCCATCGCGGGAGAGGGGTGGGTTCAGGGTCCATGTCGCCTCCGGTAAGTAAACGATTTGCGCCGTGGATTATACGCATAAATCCATAAGTTTTGTGGCAATTATGGCGGTATCATACCGTTACGTAATTAAACCAACGATAAACCAGACTTTGCCCATTGCCCTTCGCTTGAGTAAAGTTACTCTTTTTATCACCAATCACCATCAGCGTCACGCCACGGGAAAACAGGATGCAAAACCGGCTCACTATCAAAGACATCGCCCGCCTGAGCGGCGTAGGGAAATCAACCGTTTCCCGCGTGCTTAACAATGAAAGCGGCGTAAGCGAACGTACCCGCGAGCGTGTCGAAGCGGTGATGAATCAACACGGTTTCTTTCCGTCCCGCTCCGCCCGTGCGATGCGGGGACAAAGCGATAAAGTGGTCGCTATTATCGTCACTCGCCTTGATTCGTTGTCTGAAAATCTCGCGGTTCAGACCATGCTGCCTGCGTTTTATGAACAGGGCTACGACCCTATTATGATGGAAAGTCAGTTCTCGCCGACGCTGGTAATGGAACATCTGGGCATGCTCAGACGACGTAACATTGATGGCGTGGTGCTGTTTGGCTTTACCGGCATCACAGAAGAGTTGATCGCCCCCTGGAAAGCCTCGCTGGTGCTGCTGGCAAGAGATGCGCAAGGTTTTGCCTCCGTCTGTTACGACGACGAAGGCGCGATTCATATCCTTATGCAGCGGCTGTATGAGCAGGGACACCGCAACATTAGCTTTCTGGGCGTTCCCCATAGCGATATTACCACCGGCAAACGTCGGCATGACGCATACCTGGCGTTTTGCAAAAAACATAAACTTCATCCCGTCGCCGCCCTGCCCGGTCTTGCCATGAAGCAGGGCTATGAGCATACGGCAAGCGTCATCATGCCGGATACCACCGCGTTAGTCTGCGCCACCGATACGCTGGCGTTGGGCGCCAGTAAGTATTTACAGGAGCAACGTATTGAGACGCTGCAACTGGCAAGCGTCGGGAACACGCCGCTGATAAAATTCCTGCACCCGGAGATCGTCACTGTCGATCCTGGCTATGCTGAAGCCGGACGACAGGCGGCTTCGCAGCTGATCGAACAGATCAATGGCCGCTGCGATCCGCGCCGGATCGTCATTCCTTCTACCCTCGCCTGAGTGACTGATTAAACGGAATACCACGAGTAATTTGTGATCGTCGCTGCGTTTCGGGAACGTTCCCATTTTTAAACCAACGTTGAAGAGATACTCTTGCGCCAACCCATAACATACCTCCTCTGCCATGAGGCTTTACGATGAGCAAAGTAAAACAAGCCGATATCGACCGGCTGATTGACCTGGTCGGCGGGCGTGACAACATCGCCACGGTGAGCCACTGCATTACTCGCCTGCGCTTTGTGCTCCACCAGCCCGCGAACGCCAGGCCAAAAGAGATCGAACAATTACCGATGGTTAAAGGCTGTTTCACCAACGCCGGGCAGTTTCAGGTGGTGATCGGCACCGACGTTGGCGATTACTATAACGCGCTGCTGGAGACCACCGGCAAAGCGTATGCCGATAAAGAGCAGGCCAAAAAAGCCGCTCGCCAGAACATGAAATGGCATGAGCAGTTAATTTCCCACTTCGCGGAGATCTTCTTTCCGCTACTACCGGCGTTGATCAGCGGCGGTTTGATCTTAGGCTTTCGTAACGTGATCGGCGATGTGCCGATGAGCAACGGCCAAACGCTGGCGCAGATGCATTCGGCGCTAAAAACGCTTTATGATTTTTTATGGTTGATCGGCGAAGCGATCTTTTTCTATCTGCCGGTGGGGATCTGCTGGTCGGCGGTGAAAAAAATGGGCGGCACGCCGATTCTTGGTATCGTGCTCGGCGTGACGCTGGTGTCGCCGCAGTTGATGAATGCGTATCTGCTGGGCCAGCAAACGCCGGACGTCTGGAACTTCGGCTTATTTAGCATTGAGAAAGTGGGCTACCAGGCGCAGGTTATCCCGGCGCTACTGGCAGGGCTGGCGCTTGGGTTTATTGAAACGCGGTTGAAACGCATCGTGCCGGATTATCTCTACCTGGTCGTCGTCCCGGTGTGTTCGTTGATACTGGCCGTCTTTCTCGCCCACACCTTTATCGGCCCCTTTGGTCGTATGATCGGCGACGGTGTGGCCTTTGCGGTACGTTATCTGATGACCGGCAGTTTCGCCCCGATAGGCGCGGCGCTGTTCGGCTTCCTGTATGCCCCGCTGGTCATTACCGGCGTCCACCAGACAACGCTCGCTATCGATATGCAGATGATCCAGAGCATGGGCGGTACGCCAGTCTGGCCGCTGATTGCGCTGTCGAATATCGCGCAGGCCTCCGCCGTGGTGGGCATCATCATCTCCAGCCGTAAACACAATGAACGCGAGATCTCCGTTCCTGCCGCCATTTCCGCTTACCTTGGGGTAACCGAACCGGCGATGTACGGTATCAATCTAAAGTATCGTTTTCCGATGCTGTGCGCGATGATCGGATCTGGTCTGGCGGGACTGCTCTGCGGTCTGAACGGCGTCATCGCCAACGGTATCGGCGTGGGCGGCCTGCCGGGCATCCTGTCTATACCGCCGCGCTACTGGCAGGTGTACGGCATGGCGATGGTTATCGCGATCGTTATCCCGGTGATTCTGACCACCTTTATCTATCAGCGTAAGCATCGTCAGGGCACATTACAAATTGTCTAATACTTCTTCGGGGCGCAGTTGCGTCCCAACGCACTTGCAGGAAACAACAATGACTATTCCCCACTGGTGGCAAAACGGCGTTATCTATCAGATCTACCCGAAAAGTTTTCAGGACACGACCGGCAGCGGCACCGGCGATTTACGCGGCGTCACGCAGCACCTTGACTATCTACAGCGACTCGGCGTGGATGCCATCTGGCTCACGCCGTTTTATATCTCGCCGCAGGTGGATAACGGTTATGACGTCGCAAATTATACGGCCATCGACCCGACCTACGGCACGCTGGATGATTTTGACGAGCTGGTCGCGCAGGCGAAAGCACGCGGTATTCGCATCATCCTGGATATGGTGTTTAACCATACTTCTACCCAGCACGCCTGGTTTCGCGAAGCGCTGAACAAAGAGAGCCCATACCGTCAGTTTTATATCTGGCGCGATGGCACGCCGGATGTCTGCCCGAATAACTGGCAATCCAAATTTGGCGGCAGCGCCTGGCGCTGGCATAGCCAGAGCGAACAATATTATTTACACCTTTTCGCGCCTGAACAGGCCGACCTGAACTGGGAAAACCCCGCCGTGCGCGCCGAGCTGAAAAAGGTCTGCGAATTCTGGGCCGATCGCGGCGTGGATGGCCTGCGTCTGGACGTGGTGAATCTGATCGCCAAAGATCAGGATTTTCCTGACGATCCGACGGGCGACGGACGCCGCTTTTATACCGACGGGCCGCGCGCGCATACGTTTTTACGCGAAATGAACCGTGACGTTTTTACACCGCGTAATCTGATGACGGTAGGCGAAATGTCCTCTACCACGCTGGAAAACTGCCAGCAATATGCCGCGCTTAGCGGCGACGAACTCTCGATGACCTTCAATTTTCATCATCTGAAGGTGGATTACCCGAATGGCGAAAAGTGGACGCTGGCAAAACCTGATTATGTGGCGCTGAAAGCGTTGTTCCGCCACTGGCAACAGGGGATGCATAACGTCGCCTGGAACGCGTTATTCTGGTGTAATCACGATCAGCCGCGCATCGTTTCCCGCTTTGGCGACGAGGGTGAATACCGGGTTCCAGCCGCGAAAATGCTGGCGATGGCGCTGCACGGTATGCAAGGGACGCCTTATATCTATCAGGGCGAAGAAATTGGCATGACCAACCCACACTTTACCCGCATCACCGATTATCGCGACGTGGAAAGCCATAACATGTTTGCCGCGCTACGCGCCGCCGGACGCGACCCCGACGAACTACTGGCTATCCTGGCCAGTAAATCCCGCGACAACAGCCGCACGCCGATGCAGTGGGACCACGGTAAAAACGCCGGTTTCACCCAGGGCGAGCCGTGGATAAGCCTGTGCGATAACTATACGGAGGTTAACGTCGCGGCGGCATTACGCGATGAAAACTCGGTGTTTTACACCTATCAAAAGCTGATTGCGCTACGTAAAACCCAGCCTGTACTGATCTGGGGCGATTATCAGGATCTCCTCCCGGATAGCCCATCAGTATGGTGTTATCGCCGCCAGTGGCAGGGGCAAACCCTGCTGGTCGTCGCCAATCTGAGCGACCAGTGTCAGGAGTGGCATCCGCCGCATATCAAAGGACAGTGGCAGGCGCTACTGCACAATTATGGCGAGGTCGCCAGCCAGCCAGCGGCGATGACGCTCCGCCCATTTGAAGCCATCTGGTGGTTACAACGCTAGCGCGACGTCCTTATACGGATAAACGCCACAGACCTATTGACACGGGCTGTGGCGTTGCTCCTGGTTACTGTCTGTTTTTGTTGAATAATTAATCAGATTTTTCTTGCTATCTTTTACAAACGCTACAGCGCCCGTCATCTGTACGCTCTGATTTTTACCTTGTTCTACGTCAATAAAATTGCAAACATCCTTGATGCAAATCACTACATATAGACTTTAAAATGCACGCCGACCCAATATGTTGTATTAATTGACTACAATTGCTACAACATCCGTTCACTCGACACAAGGTGAATTGTGGATAACCTGGGTCAGGATTGCGGGAAGTCATTGGAAAAGAGATGAATAAACCTGTTATGGCTTCCCCAGCCTCTGTGGATAACCTGTTCTTACAAATATGGAGTGATCATGACACCGCATGTGATGAAACGAGATGGCTGTAAAGTGCCATTCAAATCAGAGCGCATTAAGGAAGCCATTCTACGTGCAGCTAAAGCAGCGGGAGTCGATGACGCAGATTACTGTGCCACCGTCGCAGAAGTCGTTAGCAGCCAAATGAACGCGCGCAGTCAGGTGGATATTAACGAGATCCAGACTGCGGTTGAAAACCAACTGATGTCCGGCCCGTACAAACAGCTTGCCCGCGCCTACATCGAATACCGTCACGATCGCGACATTCAGCGTGAAAAGCGTGGTCGTCTGAACCAGGAAATTCGCGGCCTGGTAGAGCAAACTAACTCCGCGTTGCTCAATGAAAACGCCAACAAAGACAGTAAAGTCATTCCCACCCAGCGCGATTTGCTGGCCGGGATTGTCGCCAAACACTATGCCCGCCAGCACCTGTTGCCGCGTGATGTAGTACAAGCGCATGAGCGCGGCGATATCCACTATCACGATCTCGACTATTCGCCGTTCTTCCCGATGTTCAACTGTATGCTGATCGACCTGAAAGGCATGTTGACCCAGGGCTTTAAGATGGGTAACGCCGAGATCGAACCGCCAAAATCTATCTCTACCGCCACTGCCGTTACCGCGCAGATTATCGCGCAGGTCGCCAGCCATATTTATGGCGGCACCACCATTAACCGTATCGACGAAGTGCTGGCGCCGTTTGTCACCGAAAGCTATAACAAGCACCGCAAAACCGCCGATGAGTGGCAGATCCCGGATGCCGAAGGATATGCGCGTTCTCGCACCGAAAAAGAGTGCTACGACGCCTTCCAGTCGCTGGAGTACGAAGTTAACACGCTGCACACCGCTAACGGCCAGACGCCTTTCGTGACCTTTGGTTTTGGCCTCGGCACTAGTTGGGAGTCGCGTCTGATCCAGGCGTCTATTTTGCGTAACCGTATCGCCGGTCTGGGTAAAAATCGCAAAACCGCCGTGTTCCCGAAACTGGTCTTCGCTATCCGCGACGGTTTGAACCACAAGTTTGGCGATCCGAACTACGACATTAAACAACTGGCGCTGGAGTGCGCGAGCAAGCGCATGTATCCGGACATCCTCAACTACGATCAGGTGGTCAAAGTCACCGGTTCGTTCAAAACGCCAATGGGCTGCCGCAGCTTCCTCGGCGTGTGGGAGAACGAAAACGGCGAGCAGATCCACGACGGGCGTAACAACCTGGGCGTGATTAGCCTTAACCTGCCGCGCATCGCGCTGGAAGCAAAAGGCGACGAAACCGCATTCTGGAAACTGCTGGATGAACGTCTGGCGCTGGCGCGGAAGGCGCTGATGACCCGTATCGCCCGCCTTGAAGGCGTGAAAGCCCGCGTCGCGCCTATCCTGTATATGGAAGGCGCCTGCGGCGTGCGGCTGAAAGCGGACGACGACGTGTCTGAAATCTTTAAAAATGGTCGTGCGTCCATCTCTCTGGGCTACATTGGTATCCATGAAACCATTAACGCGCTGTTTGGCGGCGAACACCTGTACGACAGCGAGCAACTTCGCGCTAAAGGCATCGCGATTGTGGAGCGTCTGCGCCAGGCCGTGGATCAGTGGAAAGACGAGACCGGCTACGGCTTTAGCCTGTACAGCACGCCAAGTGAAAACCTCTGTGACCGCTTCTGCCGTCTGGATACCGCCGAGTTCGGCGTGGTGCCGGGCGTAACCGATAAAGGTTACTACACCAACAGCTTCCACCTCGACGTGGAGAAGAAGGTCAACCCGTACGACAAAATCGATTTCGAAGCACCGTATCCGCCGCTGGCGAACGGGGGTTTCATTTGCTACGGCGAATACCCGAACATTCAGCACAACCTGAAAGCGCTGGAAGATGTCTGGGATTACAGCTATCAGCATGTACCGTATTACGGCACCAACACGCCGATCGATGAATGCTACGAGTGCGGCTTTACCGGCGAGTTCGAATGTACCAGTAAAGGTTTCACCTGCCCGAAATGCGGCAACCACGATGCCGCGCGCGTCTCGGTCACCCGCCGCGTGTGCGGTTATTTAGGCAGCCCGGACGCACGTCCGTTTAACGCCGGCAAGCAAGAAGAAGTGAAGCGCCGCGTGAAGCATTTAGGCAACGGGCAGATAGGTTAATCCTCCGTTTGCAATGCGTAAATGCCGGATGGCGGTGTAAACACCTTATCCGGCCTACAACCGCTGGCTATAGTTCCAATTTCATGAGTTTCCTCTAAGCAGTTGGTGTTGTAGCAAGGCGGCAAACGAACGAATCCCAGGGAGCTTACATAAGTAAGTGACCTGGGTAAGTGAGAGCGGCCAACGCCGCTACAGCGCCAAATGCAACGAGGAAACATGAACTTTCACCAATACTACCCCGTAGACATCGTTAACGGCCCCGGCACCCGCTGCACCCTGTTTGTGTCAGGGTGCGTGCATGAATGCCCTGGCTGCTACAACAAAAGCACCTGGCGGCTCAATTCCGGCCAGCCGTTTACCAAACAGATGGAAGATAAGATCATTGCCGATCTGAACGACACGCGCATTCACCGTCAGGGGATCTCGCTGTCGGGCGGCGATCCGCTGCATCCGCAAAACGTACCGGATATCCTGGCACTGGTACAACGCATCCACGCGGAGTGCCCGGGGAAAGATATCTGGGTGTGGACCGGCTACAAGCTCGATGAACTCAACGCCGCACAGATGCAGGTAGTCGATCTCATCAACGTGCTGGTCGATGGCAAATTTGTGCAGGATCTGAAAGACCCGGCGCTTATCTGGCGCGGTAGCAGCAACCAGGTAGTGCATCATTTGCGTTGATCGCTAAAGCCGTTTGTTTGCATCGTGATAGACGGCTGAATGTTCTCGCTTACCGACCGCGACAACAAACACAATCACAACGTCATCCCGAACCTGGTACACCAAGCGATAACCGGACGATTTAAGCTTAATTTTATAGCAGTCAGGAAGATCGTTTAAACAGGCAGAGTCGATTCTGGGGTTCAATAGCACATCAGCCAACTTTTTCTTAAGCTGAGCCTTCACCGTATCGCCCAGCTTATGCCACTCTTTTAAGGCCCTCGGGTCGAATTCCAGTTCATAAGTCATCCAGACTAACCTTGATTCCCTTTTGCGGACTAGACAGCCTCTCCCGAACTGTCTGAATCAGTGCATCTTCACTGTCGCTAAGAGTGACGGTTTTCACTGGCATGCGCCCCGTTTCCGCGACGTACTGGAACAGTAATCGCACGGCTTCCGTTGGAGTAATGTTCAGTTTTTCCAGCACGGCATAAGCCTCATTTTTGAGTTTGTCATCCAGACGGACGTTCAGCGTGGCCATTATGCCTCCAGTAAAATCGAATGTGTAATGCAGTTTAGCATTACATTCGCATTACATCGAATTCTGGATAACGCCTCTCAAAAACGACTCACGCACTCCATCGCGACCGTTTTAAATTGCGTAAAATTCTGACATGCGCAGAGGCGCGTCATGGCGCGTTCGCGCAGGAAAGTGACGAAAATATCGTAGATGGCCATCGCCTCTTCATATTCACTTTTGCTGATGGCGAGTAAAAAAATAACGTGCGCCGTTTCATCACCCCAGGCAATCCCCTGTGGCGCGAGCACCGTATAAACCACCGTTTTCTTCGCCAGCAGCCCCAGCGCGTGTGGCAAGGCAATCCCGTCGCCTAATAACGTACTGACGATAGCTTCACGTTCAATAACCGAATCGAGAAACGCCGCATCAACAAAGCCTTCCTCATGCAACTGATCGCACAGCGTTTTAAACAGCGTCTGTTGATCTATTTCCCCTTCCACAATGCGAAAATGCGAGGCATCGAAATATTTATCCAGCATCCACGGACGGGTTCTGTCCACCAGCACCAGCTTACCGATCTGCTCCAATTGATAGTCGGTAGGAAAGGGCGCGATCATGATGACCGGTTTATCTTTTTCACCGATCCGCGCCGTGGAAATCACAAAATCCTCCACAATACTGTCCCGCGCCTCATAGTCGCGTAGCGTCAAAGTGCGGGCTATCTCAATCTGCGGGTATTTCCGCGCCAGTACCGCTTCAATCATCCGCACCATCGCATTACCAGCATCACACACCAGCAGTACCTGCGGCTGCCGCTGGTAGCCAATGTTGTAACTACGTTCCAGCCCAACGCCAATATGCAGCACCAGAAAACCGATTTCGTTTTCGCTAATGGTATACGGCGTGTATTTTCCCCAACTCGATATCGCCGCCAATGTCATATCCCACGCCATCGGATAGTGCTGCTTAATATTTTCCAGTAGTGGGTTGGGGATCATGATCTGGTAGCGCACGCGGGTGATCATCGTTTTGATGTGGGTCAGCAAGTCCGCGTGAAGCTGTTTATCATTCAATAGGTTATAGTTGTACTGGGTATTAATAAAATTGAGGATATAGCGCACCAGCGCCTCTTCATCATCGGCATTAATGGCGCTGGGGGCAATCTCCTGTACCTGGCGGGCGGCAATATGCACCTTCAGCCAGCTTACTTCCGGCTCCGACAGCGGCTTGTCGGCCAGCTGTTGTAGTTGCTCCGCAATTTCATGCGCCGCATGGCGCACCTTTTCATCGACCTCCTCCGCCACGCATTCCGATAACGGATACCCCTCGCGAATACGCCGTACCGCCACCGCGCAGTATAAACGCAGAAACAGCTCGCCCTCATCGGTCAGGCGGATTTGACAATGAGAGAAAATATCCGGCAAAAGAGACTGCAGCCGTTGAGACACCTCGGTGTTCAGCGTGGTACTAACAATTAACGGATGGGAGGGCTCCTGCTGCGCCAGCGTCCATAAAAGGTCGGTCAGACAGGCGCGAATCGCCATCTCTCCACCAAACAGTTTCATGCCATGACGCGGACGCGTTTCCAGCGTCAGATGATAACGCAGCAAATGCTCGCGCACGTCCGCCATATCGTTCTGCAACGTCGCACGGCTGACAAACCATTCATCTGCTAAATCCTCCAGCTTCAGCGAGAAAGCGGAGGTTAAAAAACGCGCCAGCAAATAGTGTATCCGCTCCTGGCTGGTGCGCGGACCGCGCGCCAGCGTGGGAGATTGCTGCGTTTGCAGGGATTGATAACGTGCCGGATCATCAATTTTGAGCTGATACCCATTGCCGCGGCTGAGAGTAAATTGCGCGCCATGCGGCGTCAGCAACATGTTCAGCGCGGCGATATCCGCCCGAACAGTACGCGTGGAGACCGACAACCGCTGCGCCAGCTCGTCCTGCGGCAGCGTCTCGTTTTGCAGCATCGCAAATAGCTGCGCTAAACGTTGGTTGGGGAATCGCACGTCTCTCTCCTCATGATTAGCCGACACGCGACCGGACGATAGCGAGTAACTGACGCACATCGTCCGCACGAGTGTTGCCGCTCACCTTATCAATAATCGAACTATAAATGTGAGGAATGATTTTGCTTACACCTGCATCAAGGGCGATGTGCAGAATCTCGGCGAAGTTTTCCAGATCGATGCCGCCCGTCGGTTCCAGCCAGAAATCATGGCGGGCGCAGGCCTCAGCCACCGCTTTATACTCGTCGCGACAGGTGAGTCCTCCCATCGGAAAGTATTTAACGGAGCTGCCGCCCATGTCTTTGAGTAGCGCAATCGCCGTTTCTATGGGTACGATGCCGTCCGGCGCGCGGCTGCTTAGCGGGCCGGTGGAAATTTTCACCAGCCCCGGCGTGCCGGTCGGCGAGACAAGACCGTTAACCACCGTCTCATTTTGCCCCAGCAGCGCCCGGCTGGTCCCGACGCCGGTAAACACCTGGTTGACATGCTGCGGCTGTACCTGACGCGAGATTTCGCTCACCATCGCCGACTGGTTAGGATCGCCTGCCCCCAGTCCGACGGAGAGCGCATTATCGATAAGCGCCGCATATTCACGCATATCCGCGACTGCGCTTGCCACATCCGGATAGTTTTTGGAGAGCACGCCAACCAGCACATGACCTTCCGCCGCCGCGTAGATTTCCCGGGCGTTATCTTTCGAACCGGCCAGTACGTTCAGGCAAACGCGATCGCGGTAAAAGTTAGGGGTCAGTTTCATGCTTTTTTCTCCTGATTAATCACCTCGCCAATACGACGCGCCACAATCGCTAACTGCGCGCGATCGACGCTGCGGACATCCGCTTCAATAATTCCTTCGTTGGCTTTGTATCCGCGAAAGTAAATCGCGTATTCCCCTTGCTTCAGCGCGTCGACCAGTTCGCCTGTGGCGATGCCGGTAACGGCTTCATCAAACTTAATTTCCGTGCGCGCGATGTCGCGTCCGGCGCTGTCCCACACCACACGGGCGCTGACGCCGTTAAACGTGTTCAACGTGTCGATAAAGGGCGCCATTTTTTCTACCATCTCCGCGCCGCTCTCTTTTTGCGCCCGCAGGTACAATTCAATGGCGCAGGTCAGGCCAATAATTCCTTCTTTGCCGACCTTCATCGCCCGGCCAATGCCCGCTGACTGACGTTTTACCCACTCAACATACTGCGTTTTACCAATCACCAGCCCACTGGTCGGCCCTTCAATCGCTTTCGCGCCGCTATAGATAACGAGATCTGCGCCCACGCGGTAGTAGCACTGCAAATCTTCTTCCGCCGCCGCGTCCACAATCAGCGGGAGATTATGCGTGCGTGCCACTACCGCAGCCTGCTCCACACTAAGCATACTTTTCTGTACGCAGTGGTGAGATTTGATATAGAGAATAGCCGCCGTGCGCGGCGTAATGGCCGCCGCCAACTGCGCGGCGGAACATTCGTTGGCGTAACCGGCTTCCACCAGTTTGCCGCCGCCCAGCGCCACCATCGTTCCCACCGGCGCGCCAAAGTTGACGTTGTGGCCCTTTGGCAGGACGATTTCGTTATTTTCAATCGGTGTAACGTGCAGGTTTTCCAGCAGCCAGTCGCTGTCCTGAACCAGTACCGCGGCAACCGACTGGGCAAGGCCCGCACTGGCGCAGGAGACTACCGTCGCCCCTTCCACCTCCAGCAATTTCGCAATGTACTCGCCAGTTTTATTCACCAGATCTTTCATCTCGAAATACTGATTCATTCCGGCCATCGCCGCGTCTATCACTTCCGGGCGCGGCGTGGAGACGCCGAGCGCCGTCATACGTCCGGAGGCATTAATCACCTGTTTTAATTGATACTTCTCAAAAATCGAAGGCATGTTCCGCGCTCCCTTGTTCGGTCATATAGCCCTTGCCTGCGCGTATCGCGGCAAGCGGCGTCAGCAATTCTTCAGCCTGTAAGCTGTCGTTTTCCGCGTCTACCAACACGGCGGGCTGGCGTTTAAGCGTAAAGAGGGTCAGGTCGGCATCCAGACCTGGCTGAAGACGCCCTTTGGTTTTCAGATTCAGGCTATCGGCGGCATTGGCCGTCACGCACGCAATGACCTGCGGCAGCGACATGCCGATGGCGAGGAATTTCGACATCACATTAGCCAGCGAATGCACCGGGCCATTGATGCGGTTACGGCAGTAGATATCGGAACTGATGGTATGCGGTAAAATCCCCAGGCTAATGGCGCGTTTCGCCACCGCAAAGCTCAGGCTGGCGGTACCATGCCCGACGTCCAGACGCACGCCGCGCGCCAGCGCTCGTGTCACCGAGGCGCGCAGCTCGCCTTCCGGCGTCAGAATACGGTTCGGCTTACCGTTGTAACAGTGGGTAATGATATCGCCCGCCGTCAGACGCTCCGCTATTTCGTCCAGATCCGGCGGGTTATTGCCAATATGCACCATCAGCGGCAGGTTGCCGTTTTCTTGCTGCATGGCTTTAGCGCGTTCCAGCGGTGTGATGCCGTTAACGCCTACCACGCTGCTGCTCATCCGCGCCTTGAGGCCGACGATAAAATCCGGGTGGCGTTTTACCGCCTGCCGGACCGCATCGGCGTCAATATTGGCCATGTTAGCCAGTTCATTCTGAGCTATCAGCCCGACGCGGGAAATATTCAATAGCGCATAAACGTCGGTGGTCGCCTGACGGGTCAGGGTGTAAAAATCGTCAATATCATCTGCGCCAGTGCTGCCGGCATCAATCACCGTCGTCACCCCCGTCGCGATGCCGATACTATCCGGCTCATCGAAATAAATCGGCGATTTTGGGTAGCAGTGAACATGAGAATCAATCCAACCCGCACTAACGTAACACTCGCCGCGCAGGTCAATGGTTTTCACCGCCGGGCCATCAACGTCACCCAACGCCGCGATTTTGCCATCTTGCAGGGCAATATTAGTCAGCGTGTCATCGACCAGACACGCATGGCGCAGGAGTAAATCAAACATCGTTCTCTCCTTTGCCGGATGGCGGCGCAACCGCCTTATCCGGCCTACAAATCAACAGTTAGCTAATCGCAATCGGGAAGATGGAACCGAGGATCATCGCGCCTAAAATCGCGCCGCCGGTAATCGGCTTCTGCCAGATATAAAACAGCAGCGCGCCCACCAGAGAGCCCAGACCAATAGGAATCGATGCCGTCATGGCGCTGAGGATAATCAACGGCCCCAGAAAACGGCCTGAAGTGTTACCAGCCCCCATCATGACGTCCGCCCCGTACGTGGAGTCGCTCTGATTAATGGTGAACTTACGCGCCAGAATAATGATGTAGCCAATCGCCAGGCCAATCACCAGACCGGTTATCAGCGAAGCGATAAAGTTCGCCACCGGGAAGACAAAGCCAGCCCCCAGCAGTAACGCCGGAACCCCTAAGCCCACGCCAGTCTGAATTGCCCCGCCGATATCCAGAATCCCGACCAGCGAACCTTCGATAATGCGGGCAAATAAAAAGCTGGCGCCGAAAGCGGCGACCGCGCCGTAGACGCCGGTATCCATCCCCGCTTTCAACATCGCCACAAAAGCGACTTCGTTAAATGCGCCGATACCGTACAGATAGTACATATGCGTCCCGGCGAAAACGCCGGAGGAGAGCAGGCCAACAAAGATCGGGAACGACCAGTCGGCATACCAAAAACCTTTATTCTCTTCCATTGTGGCCTCCGTTATTTGCCGCTGAGCGAGTTGTGGATCAGTTCAAGCCAGTTCGGTACCGTCATGTTGAAAGACTCGATCATTTTCATGTCGAAGCCGCGGAAGAAGCCGCTCAACACAAACAGCAAAACGATGGCGACCATCATCACTTTGGTGACATGGTTCCAGCCGCTCTCTTCTACGCCTTTACCGATCAAAATACCCAGTACTAGCCCCGGTACGGCGTTCCCCATGATGAGCTGCGCCGCGCCGCCGAAAACGGTGGCCCAGAAGCCCGATTTTTTACCGGCGTCGATCGCCGCTAACCAGAAGATCACAGGCATGACGATGTTGACCAGCAGGTTTGCCGCCGGTACCAGCACCTTAACCGCTGTCACCTGTAGCGCTTCTGGCACGGATGAGGCGGTCAGGTTAAGGAACGTCACGACGATCATGCCGATGACGGCGCAGGCAATCGCCATTTTTTTCGGGTCGTGCAGCGTCTCGCCAACGTTACGGTTTTTGATCATGAGCGCCGCCGCGCCCCAGTTAGGGATGATGCGGTGATCGACATCCTGGGTGAACGATCCGGCCGCCACAGACGACGCCCAAGCGTTAAAGAAGAAACCCAGTCCAAAGGAGAAGTGAGATGCCGGGTCGCCTTCACAAGAGTTGAGTTCGCCCAACGTACGGAACGCGCCCATCCCCTGTGTGGTTGGCGCGTGAAACATGCGTGCAGCCCCAGCGCCCACCCCTACGCCGACCAGCGCGCCGATAATGAGCGATTTAATTAGTATTATCAGGAACATAACTATGCCTTTTTAATAAAAATCAGCGTTTCGCGACGAAATCCACCCTGTCGAGATTGATGGCGGTCACGTTGACGGTCACATCCAGCTCCACGCTGTAAGTGCGTCGTTCCCGGCGCAAAAAGAAAAACAGAAAGGCCTCTTTACGCACCGACTCATGCGCCTGAACAATCCGCACATCCTGTGGCTCAATACGCAGTAAGATATACGGCGACTCTCTCATCACCGCCGACTGAACATGGTTCAGCGCATCGGCAAAGGCGCGTGCTTTGGCGTCGCCCTTGCCTTTTACTCTCACCGTGGTGGTGAATTGCTCTTTCATCATCAGGCGCCGTATTTCTTTTGCCACGCCTGCACCAGGCGCTCGCCGAGCTCTTCTTTATCCATAAAGCCGAAACCCAACACGTTGCAGCCTTCATTAATAGCGGTGACGCCTTCATCCACTGACCGCATTCCATATTTGGCTTTGTAGCCATGCTTGTTTTGCGCGGTGATAGCGCCCGCGCCGCCGCTGCCGCAAAATGAAATGCCGAAGGTGGCGTTTTCCACTTTCATCACATCGCCCAGCTTCATGTCTGCCGCGACGCCCGGTACGACAACCGCGCGACCGCCCGCTTTTTCCACGCCTGCCGCCACTTTCTGGCCTTTACCCAGGCGATCGCCAATCACGACGGTAATCTGTTCCATTTTTTGCTCCTTAGAGGTTGTCTTTCGCGACTTCAAAATGTACCGATAATAGCCAGGCTTCTTCGTCAGGAAGGTTGCCAAACGCCGCCACGATTTCGCGGGCGAGCGCCATTGATTCGGCTGAGATTTCATCAAACAAGCTGGCATCGACTTCCGGTAAAGGCTCGCCGGTAATTGACCGGTGCGCCATCGCGCGAACGTGCGAGGTCAGCATTTGCGTCTGTACCGCATTGGGGACAATGTGATGCCTCCCCAGCAGGCCATCCACCTGCGTTAACACCTGTTCAGCCAGTTCGTTAATTCGCTCACCGGCATCGTGTTTTACTGCTCCGTTATCCACGCGTCTCACCCCGTTAATGGCAATGAGATAAAACTAGCGGCAAGGGTTAAAAGTTTGTAGCGAGTTATTTTCCACCTCGAAGTGGAAACGCGAGTGGGATAGGTGATCTGCGCCACAGAAAAGGCGGCATTAATGAATTATCGCCGGGAAAGTGTGAGATCTATCGCGGCATAAAGAGGAAATGGCGAAACAATGACGTTGTCGTATAAAGTGAGAAAGTGTGATGGGTATTACATTTTTCCGGATGGCGACCTGCAGATAAAGCGAAGCCGCCATCCCACAAAAATTAACGATACTTCTTATGATACGTATTGCGGGTGGTTTTTAGCGCTTCCGCCGCCGCTTTCGCTTCTTTAACGTTACCTTCGTTCGCCAGCTTCAGCGCGCCATCAATTTGGCCGACCAGAATGTCAAAACCATGACGAAAATCCTTCATTTCCGGGCTATCCGGCGCTTTATCTTCCAGCTTTGGCGGCGTAGCTTTTTGAGCATCCAGCGCGGCCGCGCGCATTTTGGTTAATGCCGCTTTCAGTTCAGGGGCACTATCCGTTTTCTCAACAACTTTCAGGTTATCATTGAGAATATCCATATTATCTTCAAGATCGGCAGCAAAAACAGCCGAACCGAATACCAGCGATGACACAGCAAGAATAGCTAACAGGCTTTTACGCATTGCTCACTTCCTTTTTTATTATTAACGATAAGTGTAATACCCTGAATAATTCAAGTTGCAGGCAGCCAACGCGCCTGCAGCCTGAAGTATGACGGGTATTATTGTCCGGCGATTTTCATCTCCGGTAACAATACCGAACCACACTGTATATTACTGCGCGTTTCAATATCATCACCCACAGTGACAATATTACGCCACATCTCTTTTAAATTACCGGCAATGGTAATTTCACTTACCGGGTACTGGATTTCACCATTTTCAACCCAGAATCCCGCAGCGCCGCGGGAGTAGTCGCCGGTAATACCGCTGACGCCCTGGCCCATCAGTTCCGTCACCACCAGGCCGGTGCCCATCTCTTTTAGCAACTGCTCAAAGTTCAGCCCCTGCCCGGCGATACGCCAGTTATGAATGCCGCCGGCATGACCGGTACTTTTCAGCCCCAGTTTGCGGGCGGAATAGTTGGTCAGCAACCATTGCGTCAGTACGCCATCCTTCACAATGTCCCGGCGCTCTGTACGCACGCCTTCGCTGTCGAACGGTGAAGACGCCAGCCCTTTTAGCAGATGCGGGTGTTCTTCGATGGTTAACCATTCCGGCAGAATTTGTTTGCCCAGCGAGTCGAGCAGAAAAGTGGATTTACGGTATACCGCGCCGCCGGCAATCGCCCCGACCAGATGACCAAATAGCCCTGTCGCCACTTCATTGGCGAAAATGACCGGCGCTTTCATGGTGGAGAGCTTGCGCGGCGACAGGCGGGATAAGGTGCGGCGCGCGCACTCGGTCCCGACCCATTCCGGCGCTTGCAGATCCGCCATTGCCCGACCGATGGTGTAAGCGTAATCACGCTCCATATCGCCGTTCTCTTCGGCGATGACGCAGCTTGAGAGCGAATGGCGCGTGGAGCAATAGCCCTGCAACATGCCGTGGCTGTTGCCGAACACTTTAATGCCGTAATGGCTGTTAAAGCTACCGCCTTCGGTATTGGTGATGCGTTTATCCGCCTTTAGAGAAGCCTGCTCCGCACGCGCGGCCAGTTCAATGGCTTCGTCTGGCGTAACCTCTGCCGGGTGGAACAAGTCCAGATCCGGCGCGTCAAACGCCAGCAGTTCTTTGTCCGCCACGCCTGCGCACGGGTCCGGCGACGTGTAACGCGCGATATCCAGCGCGGCCTGCACGGTACGGGCAATCGCCTGCGGGCTTAAATCCGTCGAAGAGGCGCTGCCTTTGCGGTTCTGGTGATACACCGTAATGCCCAGCGCGCCGTCGCTATTAAATTCGACATTCTCTACTTCACCATAACGGGTGCTGACGCTAATGCCGGTGGTCTTGCTGACGGCGACTTCCGCCCCATCCGATTTGCCTGAGGCTAACTCCAGCGCTGTCGAAACTGCTTCTTCCAGAATCTTACGCTGCGCTTCAACTTGTGAGATTACTTTCATTGCAAATGCCATAATGTAGAGAGAGTTTCTCTGAAGTCTAACAGAGAACCGTTTTTCAGTGCGCATCTTAACTGGTAACATTAGCCTCTTTTTTTAAGGAGCCTGACATGACAAAGCAGCCCGAAGACTGGCTCGACGACGTTCCCGGTGATGACATCGAAGACGAAGACGATGAAATTATCTGGGTCAGTAAAAGTGAAATTAAACGCGATGCCGAGGAATTAAAACGCCTGGGCGCGGAACTGGTGGATCTGGGGAAAAACGCGCTGGATAAGATCCCGCTGGACGCCGATCTGCGCGACGCCATTGAACTGGCCCAGCGTATCAAAATGGAAGGACGCCGCCGCCAGTTGCAGCTTATCGGAAAAATGCTGCGCCAACGCGACGTTGAACCTATTCGCCAGGCGCTGGACAAGCTGAAGAACCGCCATAATCAGCAGGTGGTGCTGTTTCACAAGCTTGAGCATCTGCGCGATCGTCTGATCGTCGAAGGCGATGACGCGGTAGCCGAAGTACTGACCCTGTGGCCGCACGCCGATCGTCAACAGCTTCGTTCATTGATCCGCAATGCGAAGAAAGAGAAAGAAGGCAACAAACCGCCGAAATCAGCGCGTCAGATCTTCCAGTATCTGCGCGAGCTGGCGGAAAACGAAGGGTAATTTTACACGTTGGTAGCGTCTGCCGGATGGCGGCGCTGGCGCCTTATCCGGCCTACAGGAATGTACCTATTGTAGGCCCGGTAAGCGCAGCGCCACCGGGCATTTTTTACTCCACAACCAGTGCTTTTTTCGCCAGCCCATCCAGCAATTTCTGATGGATGCCGCCGAAACCGCCGTTGCTCATCACCAGGATGTGATCGCCAGGCTGTGCGGTTTTCACCACCATTTCCGCCAGCGTATCGACATCGCCACTCCAGTGAGCAGGCTGTACGCAGGCTTCAGCGACTTCCGCCACTTGCCACGGAATATGCGGCGGCTGCAGCAGGAACACTTCATCCGCACGCCCTAACGACGGTGCCAGGTCATCCTTGCATAACCCCATCTTCATCGTGTTAGAACGCGGCTCCAGCACTGCGATAATGCGCGCGGTGCCGCCCACTTTACCGCGCAGCGCCGCCAGCGTGGCCAGAATTGCCGTCGGGTGGTGAGCAAAATCGTCATACACCGTCACGCCGTTCGCTTCGCCGCGCAGTTCCAGACGGCGGCGGGCGTTAATAAATGACCCCAGCGCGCTGGCCGCTTCAGCGGGCGCGACGCCCACGTGGCGCGCGGCGGCAATCGCCATCAGACCGTTGTGCATGTTATGTTCGCCGACCAGGCCCCATTTCACATCGCCGACTTTTTCGCCGTCCAGCCACACTTCCCACTCGGAAGCATCCGTAGTCAGCTTCTTCGCCTGCCAGTGTCCCTGCTCGCCCACCAGCTCCTGCTCGCTCCAGCAGCCCAGAGCCATGGTCTGTTTCAGGTTGATGTCGTTTTCCGGCCAGATGATGCGCCCCTGCCCCGGCACGATGCGCACCAGATGGTGGAACTGCTTCTGGATCGCTTTCAGATCGTCGAAGATGTCGGCATGATCAAACTCAAGGTTGTTGAGGATCAACGTCCGCGGGCAGTAATGCACAAATTTAGAACGTTTATCAAAGAACGCGCAGTCGTACTCATCCGCTTCGATAACAAAGAACGGGCTCTCGCCCAGGCGCGCGGAAACCTCAAAGTTGCCCGGTACGCCGCCGATCACGAAGCCCGGTTTGTACCCGCACGCTTCCAGTATCCAGGTCACCATGCCTGCGGTCGTGGTTTTGCCGTGGGTACCGGCGACCGCCAGTACCCAGCGGTCGCGCAACACAAAGTCATGCAGCCACTGTGGACCAGACATAAAGGGAATGTTTTTTTCCAGCACCGCTTCCACGCACGGATTCCCGCGCGTCATCGCATTGCCGATAATCACCAGATCCGGCTGCGGATCGAGCTGGCTGGCGTCATAACCCTGGATCAGATCAATGCCTTGCTTCTCAAGTAAGGTACTCATCGGCGGATACACATTGGCGTCCGAACCCGTTACTTCATGACCAAGCGAGCGAGCCAGCATCGCCAGCCCCCCCATGAAAGTGCCACAAATTCCCAAAATATGAATGCGCATACGTCACTATCCTTTTTTTATCTGCGAGCCATTTTACGCACATGTCTGGCAAGTGAGAAACGCATTTCAGGTAAATCTGTACTTTGCTGGCGCGATTCACCTGAGCGCATCATCTGAAATGTTTGTTAAGATTGTTACGGTCGCTTTACTCCAATCAATTGCAGGGAAAGTGTTATGAAAACGTTAGGTGAATTTATTGTCGAAAAGCAGCACGAGTTCTCTCAGGCTACCGGTGAGCTCACTGCTTTGCTGTCGGCAATAAAATTGGGCGCCAAGATCATCCACCGCGATATCAACAAGGCCGGTCTGGTCGATATCCTGGGTGCCAGCGGTGCTGAGAACGTACAGGGCGAGGTTCAGCAGAAACTCGATCTGTTCGCGAACGAGAAACTGAAAGCTGCACTAAAAGCGCGCGATATTGTAGCGGGCATCGCATCGGAAGAAGAGGACGAAATCGTCGTCTTTGAAGGCTGCGAACACGCGAAATATGTGGTGCTGATGGACCCTCTGGATGGCTCTTCTAACATCGACGTTAACGTCTCTGTCGGTACGATTTTCTCGATTTATCGCCGCGTGACGCCCGTCGGCACGCCGGTCACCGAAGAAGATTTCCTGCAACCCGGCAACAAACAGGTCGCAGCGGGATATGTCGTGTATGGCTCGTCCACCATGCTGGTTTACACCACCGGCTGCGGCGTACATGCTTTCACCTACGATCCGTCGTTGGGCGTGTTCTGTCTGTGCCAGGAACGTATGCGTTTCCCGGAAAAGGGTAAAACCTACTCCATTAACGAAGGCAACTACATTAAATTCCCGAATGGCGTGAAGAAGTACATCAAATTCTGCCAGGAAGAGGATAGTTCAACAAGTCGCCCTTATACCTCACGTTACATTGGCTCTCTGGTGGCCGATTTCCACCGCAACCTGCTGAAAGGCGGCATCTATCTCTACCCCAGCACCGCCAGCCATCCGCAGGGAAAACTGCGTCTGCTGTATGAATGCAACCCGATGGCGTTCCTCGCGGAACAGGCCGGCGGCAAAGCAAGCGATGGTAAAGAACGTATTCTGGATATCATTCCGGAAAGCCTTCACCAGCGCCGCTCTTTCTTCGTCGGCAACCGCCATATGGTTGACGATGTGGAACGCTTTATCCGCGAATACCCGGACGCGTAATCTTTACCACCATGCGGAATAACGCATGAAGCCGCCATTGGGCAATAACATGTCCGATGGCGGCGTTGCCTTATCAGGCCCGTGATTTTTTCGGTTCTTAACCTTTGTCATTCATGCTCCGCAACGACGCGCCAGATGAGGCGGAAACGAAAACAAGCGAAGACTTTCGGCGTGAGTTGGCTATAATACTCGCCACTTGTTTGTCATAAATTCAAAGGAAACAGACATGAGCTTACTCAACGTCCCGGCGGGTAAAGAACTGCCGGAAGATATCTACGTCGTTATCGAGATCCCGGCTAACGCAGATCCGATCAAATACGAAGTTGACAAAGAGAGCGGCGCGCTGTTCGTTGACCGCTTCATGTCCACCGCGATGTTCTATCCGTGCAACTACGGTTACATCAACCATACCCTGTCTCTGGACGGCGACCCGGTAGACGTTCTGGTCCCGACGCCGTACCCGCTGCAGCCAGGCGCCGTCATCCGTTGCCGTCCGGTTGGCGTACTGAAAATGACCGACGAATCCGGTGAAGATGCGAAACTGGTTGCCGTACCGCACACCAAACTGAGCAAAGAGTACGATCACATTAAAGATGTGAACGATCTGCCGGAACTGCTGAAAGCGCAGATCACTCATTTCTTCGAGCATTATAAAGATCTCGAAAAAGGCAAATGGGTGAAAGTTGACGGTTGGGACAACGCCGAAGCGGCTAAAGCGGAAATCGTTGCCTCCTTCGAGCGCGCAGCGAAGAAATAAGTTCGCTTTTACATAATCGTCAAGATAAAGGCTCTCATAGTAATGAGGGCCTTTTTATTGGCTAATGAATAGAACACAATTTTTATCATTATTAGTTTAACATTCACGGAATGAATAAGACTTTACCTTATTTTTTATTAAAAAGGGTTGAATACGCTCACGGTTTCTCTAAAAAGCTTAAGATAATAATTATTTTGTGAATGCCCCCAGACTCCCCTGGACTTACGCCCTAAATATTAGCAAGCGCTAAATTCTTATTTAGTGCATAAGCCCGATTACCTTTTTAATAAGGTATCCTAAGCTCTCCCTACCAATAATTGTATTTTTAATCCAACATAACATCCGCTCAAAACACACTTTTTAATATATTTTTAAGGGCTGCCATAATTATTTACTATTTTAAGAGGTTATGATGAAAAATGATATATTAATTACCGGTGGACATATCATCGATCCCGCTCGTAATATTAATGAGATTAACAATTTACGCATCATTAACGATATTATCGTTGATGCCGATAAATATCCTGTAACTTCGGAGACCCGGATTATTCATGCCGACGGCATGATCGTCACTCCCGGTCTTATCGATTATCACGCGCATGTTTTTTATGACGCGACGGAAGGCGGCGTCAGGCCTGATATGTACATGCCGCCGAATGGCGTCACCACCGTCGTGGATGCAGGTTCTGCCGGTACGGCAAACTTTGATGCCTTCTACCGAACGGTGATTTGCGCCAGTAAAGTTCGAATCAAAGCGTTTCTGACCGTGTCGCCGCCGGGCCAAACCTGGTCACAAGAAAATTATGATCCTGACAATATTGATGAAAATAAGATCCACGCGCTGTTTCGCCAGTATCGCAATGTTCTTCAGGGATTAAAACTCAAGGTTCAGACTGAGGACATTGCTGAATATGGCTTAAAACCGCTGACTGAATCCCTTCGTATTGCTAACGATTTAAGGTGCCCCGTGGCAATACACTCGACTCATCCCGTCGTTCCCATGAAAGAACTTGTCTCCTTGCTACGCCACGGCGATATTATCGCTCATGCGTTTCACGGCAAAGGTAGCACCATTCTTACTGATGAAGGCGCTGTCTTAGCCGAAGTCCGTCAGGCAAGGGAAAGAGGCGTTATATTTGATGCCGCCAATGGTCGCAGCCATTTTTCAATGAACACGGCACGCCGGGCCATCGCCAATGGCTTTCTTCCGGATATCATCAGTAGCGATCTCTCAACCATCACTAAACTCGCCTGGCCTGTTTACGCCTTACCATGGATTTTATCGAAATATTTAGCACTCGGCGTCGCGCTTACCGATGTCATTAACGCCTGTACCCATACCCCAGCAGTTTTATTGGGCATGGCAGCAGAAATTGGTACGCTGGCCCCTGGGGCATTTGCCGATATCGCCATCTTTAAATTAAAAAACAGGCATGTTGAATTTGCCGATATTCATGGTGAAACGCTCACGGGGACGCATGTGCTGGTACCACAAATGACCATAAAATCCGGTGAGATATTATTTCGTCAAATTGATTTTGGCGCGCGGCCAAACGGAGTTGAAAAATGACCTCAATGCAAAAATGGCTACGGATCGGCGCGACATTAATGTTCGGCCTTTTTGTTGCTTATCTTGACCGTTCTAATCTTTCCGTTACGTTACCTACGATTACACACGACCTGAATATTGATGGCGCAACGGCCAGCATTGTATTAACCATATTTCTTATTGGCTATGCCTTTTCAAATATTTTTGGCGGCGTATTTACCCAGCGATACGATCCGAAAAAAATAGTCATTCTGATGGTGCTAATCTGGTCGATTGCGACCGTTTTTGTCGGATTTACCTCGTCAGTGTACGTTATTTTGATTTGCCGGCTGGTGCTTGGCATTACCGAAGGCATTTATTGGCCGCAGCAGTCCCGCTTCGCCAGCGACTGGTTTTCAGACAAAGAACGGACGCAGGCGAACAGCATTATCCAGTATTATGGACAGTTCCTGGCATTAGGCCTGGGGTTTATGATTTTGTCCCCGCTGGATGCTGCCTTCGGTTGGCGAAATGTTTTTATTATCACTGGTGTGATCGGCATTGTTGTTGTAGTTCCACTTTATATAACAATGCTGAAAAAACAGGAAGAAGCGCCTTATTATCGTGCGCCGACGCCAACAGAGAAAACTAAACTTACCCTGGAATCGCTGGGCGGAACCCCCTTCCTACTCCTTATTTTTACCTACATCACTCAAGGGATGTTGTTCTGGGGAATTACGTTATGGATCCCCATGGTTGTCAATTCTCTCGGCTATACCGGATTCAGTAAAGCATTGGTCAGTTCTCTGCCTTATCTGACTGCGGTTATACTGGCAATCCCTATCTCATGGATCAGTGATAAGACACAAAAGCGTGTACTTATTGCTTCACTGGGCCTACTAATCCCCGGCGTAATGTTATTTCTCTTGCCATTTGTCGATGCGCCGGGCTTTAAAATCACGCTCATTACCCTGGCGATGGGTTATTATGCCGCCAGCTTTACCCCCAATATCTGGTCGATTATCCAGTCGAACGTTAAACCCCATGCGATTGGCCCAGCCTCCGGTATTATTAATGGCATCGGCGCTGGCGGCGGCGGTACGTTGGCAGGCCTAATGGTCGGCTATTTTTACCGGACAACCGGCAGCTACATGCAGGGATTTATGGTTCTCGGATGCATTGTTATCCTGGGCGGCGCGTCATTATTGATCTACGGCAGAATAAGAGCTCACCATGCCCGGCGCTAGCGCCATCAGCCAGAATGTAAAAAAACAACGCCACCCGAGGGTGGCGTGTTCAGTTCAGGGCTGGTTTCTGTCTAACCAGTCACCGCTTTCAATCAGAGTTAACCCATCAACAGGACGTTGATATACATACATCCATGCGCTGCCGTAAGGCGTCTGGATTAACTGGCGTGCGTATTCACCGCCCCTGGTGCGCAAAGCATCAAGTTCGGCCAGCGTGGCGTTATCAATTCGATAAACTTCACCGTATACCGCTCCGTTTCCCGGAACTGCGCCTGGATAGTGGCCCAGACTATACAACTGGTAGTTATCGATACGGTAATCGCCAAGCAATTGGGCATTGGTCATCCAGTGACTGTTGCCTTGTTTCTGTCGTAAACTGCCATAGACAAATATTCGCATTGCTAAAACTCAAACTGATAGAGCAAATCAAGTGCCTGATCTACGCCAGACACTGCTTCCAGATATAGCTTAGGCATCAGGCGATAACGTAACGTGAGCGTCGCCAGAGAGTCAAATATCCCTACACCATACTTCACCTGTAGACCCGGCAGTACATAGCCGCTGACCACAACCTGAGACGAATCGCCCACCCCTTGCGTGTCCAGCGCCAGATTACTTACGCCGAATGTCTCTCCGATTTTACCCACAACCTGACCACTTTGCGCAACCCCCAGGCCAATAAGCATGGAGGTCATTGCTGCGCTATCACTCTGATTGCTGTCCAACCCCTGCCCACGCAGCAGATAAGAAAGCGCTTCAGCCTGCGGCATCGCCGGATCGGAGAAGATTTCCGCTTTGGGTTCATCAGCAGTGCCTGTGACACGCACGCCCGCAATGACATCGTCTTCGGTGGCGTCAGGGTTACGGATCGCTTCGATATTGAGCAGCGGCTGATCCGGCGGGCCGGAGAACAGCAGCTCGCCTTTACGGACAAGCAGGTCCTGGCCGTAGGCGCGGAATCGGCCGTCAGGAATATTGATTTGACCATTCAGCCCCAGTCCCTGCTTATCCTGCGCGACTTTCAAATCGCCGGTCAAACGCGCTTTAAGCCCGAAGGCGTCGATGCGCACGTTGTTGCCGACGTGGACCGTCAGATTACTGTTGATGGGAATAGACGCTGTCTGCGGCGTTTCTGGTTGCAGGTCATTATTGAGCATAACCACATCGCTGGAGACGCCAACCGCGCTCTCCGGCAGGTCGTGCACCACAATTCGCGCCCACGGAACGTCCACACGCCCATCCAACGTGAACAGCGAAGGCGTCGCGTCAAAGACCACATCCGGCGAGACATCCAGGCGCACCATCGGCGGAACGGTAATCCGCACCCGGCTGCCTTTCGCCGTCACCCGCGCGCGCCAGTTGTCAATCTGGCTCCAGTCGGCGTTACCGTTCAGGTTAATTTGCCCTTGTTGTGTTCGCACGATACCGGCGAGCGTCGAACGCGTACCGCTAAAGTTCATGGTGAGCTGGCTCGGCTGCATCTCAAACGGCATAAAATTACCGTCAATATCCAGCGCGCTAAGCTGCAACTGACCAAACAACTGCGGGCTTTGCACATCGCCGCCCAGACGTAGCCTGGCGTTTAACATTCCCGCCGCTTTTTCGCCGCGCGAAAAGACAGGGTTGACCATCGCCAGATTGAGATTGCGCATGTTGACGTTACCGCCGAGATTGCGCCGCCCCTGAGGATCGGTTACCTGCACCTGGCCATCGAATTGACCATTGTTCGTCAGGCGAATCAGCCATCCCAGCTCGGCGCGATTATTATGCAGTTCGGCGCTGAGGTTCAGCGTCTCAAACGCGACCGGTAACGGCGCGTCATTGACGGTCTGCGTGACCTTCACGTTACGACCGGAAAGCGTGACCTTCCCCTGCGGCAATCCCTCCTGGGTGGTATCCCACGACACGTCCGCTTTCCCGCTAAAGACCCCGCTGGCCTGAGTGGTATCAGGCATAAATGGCTTCAGCATCGCCAGATCAAAGCGGTTGAGATTGACCACCGCCCGTCCTGCGGCGCCCGCATCAATGGTTTGCGGTACGCACAGCTCGGCGTTCGGGTTCAGCCAACAATGCGGCCCGATACTGATTTTCTGTTCTTTATTACGGTAGTCCAGCGCAATCGCGCGGGTCAACGACCATGGCCCCACTGGCGTCTGGAAACGGGTGTCGCTTAACGTCCCTTTCCAGCGCGCCGCCTCGCGATCAAAACTGCCTGTCAGGGAGAGTTGACCGGATACCGGTTCTCCCTGAACACGGAGCTGTAGCTGATGCTGCTTCTCGCTGCCTTTGGCGTCAAGCGTCACCAGATTGATGTTAACGTCGGGCTGCGAAATCCGCTCTACGCGAACGTTGAGATGGCCCGCTATCTGATCGGTGGATTTAATATCGCCCTCAATGCGCGCCTGGGCGACAGACAGCTCCTGCCAGCGCAAGCCGCGGGCGGTGATATCCGCCAACAGCTGCGGCGCTTCTACCGTACCGCGGACTTTAACGATTCCTTTTGCCATGCCGCCCAGCCCTGGCAGCGCATTATCCAGCCCTGGCGCATCGATGGCGGCGTCAAGATTCAGCTCCTTAACGCCAAGCTCGCCTTTTATATCGGCGCTGTTTGGGCCCAGCGCAAGGTGCAGCCCCGGGATCGTCCACTGCATGTAGCTGTTGCCCTTTAGCGTCCCGTTGACGTTAACGCTGTTCTGCTTCACATTGCCGGTCAGCTTGAGCTCCGGGACATCCATCTGCCAGGTGCCGCCGTAGAGGCTGCCTTTGGTTTTCATGACGCCGTTAAGCTTCGCGGGCCAGTCCGGGATCTCTTTAGCGGTATTGATGCCATTCAGCGTCAGTTCGCCGCGCCAGCTAATCGCCTGCTGCCAGTCCACCAGCGCTTTCAGTTCGGTTTTTCCCTCCAGAGCGGCGACGGTGAGTTTATCGAGATTAATCTGCCGCTCATTCCCTTTGGCATCCAGCGTGATGGTCGCCGGCGGAATATCTTGTCCTTTCACGGCGGTTCGCATCGACAACGTATAGTCGGTCATCTTACCGCTCAGTTTGAGCTTCAGATCGTCAGCCTGAAACTGGGTATCACCCGTCAATGGCCAGGCAATGCGTTGGCTGACGACTTCAAGATTGAGCGGTAAACCGGCCTCCGCCAGCCGCGTCTGGGCGCGAAGCGCGACATCCATCGGCCCGGAAAGGTTCACCCCGACCTCCAGTTGTTCGCGTAACGCGCCGCCGACCTTGAGTTTTATCTTTTCACCCTTTAGCGGATCGATATTCAGCGTACTGTTGAGCGTAATATCGACCGGCCAGTTATTGGCGAGCTGCGCCGTACCGGAGGCTTTCACCGTGCCCTGGTTGGCGTCGATATCCAGAGTATCCAGCTTCATATTACCGTCGATACTGCTGACTTTAAGCAGCATCGTGCGCACCGTCAGATCGGTATCGCCGGTGATACGTAGCTGCTCGCCGCGAAATGACTCGATATTCAGATTGAGCGGCAGGTGAACATCAGTCATCTCCGGCATTACCGGTTTTGCAAACAGATCTTTTAGCGTTTCGCCAAGCGGCTTTTCATCCGGTTGAGGTTTCTCGATTTTGGGTTCAACCACCTCTTCCTGCGCCACGTCAGCGACCTTCGGCAGCGCAATCAGCAGTCCCTGAAGCCGCGTCGGTTTCAGGGTCAGGTTCTTCTCCTGCCATGCCAGCCCGGAGGTAAAATCCAACACTGAAACGGTAGTGTCATCAATCTTGATATTGATGTTATTCAACGCCACGCGCGACAGCGTGATGGGCCAGGGGGTGGAGAGGTTCAGCGGTCCGCTTTCTTCCTCTTCTTGCGCCGGTTCGGAAGGCGGCATTTTTTTGCTGTCGATAGCGACATTAATGTTTTTTAACGCCAGATCATTGACGCACAGGCTACTGCGCCACAGGCAATCAAGCCCGACGGCCAGATGAATTTCGCCCGCATTCACCGCAACGCCCGGCTGCTCATAGCGGATATTTTTTAATGATAAGTCCCGCCAGCCGCCGGTGACCTGCCCAATCTCCAGCCCCGGCACCCAGCGGTTCGCCGCACTGAATACCAGATGCAGCCCCGTCGTCGTCCCGACCAGAAACGCAACGCTCGCCAGTAACACCACAATGAAAATCAACACGCCGAGGCTTATTTTCTTCCGTAAACTCATAATTCAGGCCCCAGACCGATATAAAACTGTAAACCGTGTTCGTCTTTGTCGCCGACCGGTACGGCAAAATCGAGTTTGACAGGCCCAACCGGCGACGCCCAGCGCACGCCGACCCCGGTCCCGGTTTTGAAATCGCTACGGCGAATATCACTCACCGCCTCGCCGCTATCGACAAACACTGCCCCCCACCATTTGCCGGTGACGTTATACTGGTACTCCAGCGATCCGGTTGCCAGTTTTGAGGCGCCTTTAAGATTGCCGTCGCTATCTTTAGGCGAAATAGATTTGTATTTATAGCCGCGAATACTGCGGTCGCCCCCGGCGAAGAAACGTAAATCCGGCGGAACTTTGTCGAAATCACCGGTTTCTATCCAGCCCAAATTGGCGCGCATCACAAAACGGTGGCGATCGTACAAAGTCCGAATCCAGACGTTTTGCGCCTGCAGTACGGAGAAATCCACGTCGGAGCCCCAGGCCGTATTCGAATAGTCTACCGAGTAGCGCTGCGAATCGCCCCAGGTTGGCATCAGCCCCCCTCGCGAGCGGGTTCGGCTGATCATCACGCCCGGGTAGAACAGCATGGTGGTATTGGTGACGTTCCCCTGGGTAAAGTGGTCGAAACTCCAGCGCAGGTTAATCGCCCGCTGCCAACCGCTGGAAAGGTCCCAGTAACGCGACACGGCAAGCGTGGTCGAGTCCTGCTCCGTATCATTCAAATCGGTACGTTTAAAACCGCCCTGTACCAGATAGTATTGCTCCAGCGGGTTTTTCAGCAGCGGCATTTTATAACTAAAATCCAGCACCTGTTCCGGCGCAGAAATACTGGTGCTGGTGGTCAAGCTATGACCGTAGGAGTTCATCCACGGTTTTTTCCACGACGCTTTCACGCGCGGCCCGACGTCGGTGGAGTACCCCACCCCAGTTTCAATCGTGTTTTCGGTTCGCGGCGATACCACGCCTTTTAACGGCAGAATTTTTGTTTTACGCGATTTCTCAAATTCCGGCGCCACCACGACAGAATTAAACCATCCGGTAGCGGAAAGTCGGCGGTTTAGTTCCGCCAAATCTTTCGACTCGTACTCATCGCCCTCTTTAAACGGCAACAGATTTTGTAAATATTCATCACGAATCTGCGAACCTTCGAAGGTGACAGGTCCGAAGCGATAGCGCTCACCGCTATCATAATCAATATCCCAAAACGCCTGATGACGGCCCAGAGCAATTCCCAACTGACTTTTAACGAATTCGCTGTCGAAATAGCCTTTACGTAGCGACACGCTGGTTAACGACTTCTTAAAATTGTCATAGTCTCCCTGGTTCAGCACCGTGCCGATTGCCGGACGCGTTTTCAGTAAGGCCAGATAATCTTTGTCCGTGCGCGCGCCGCCGCGTAAAATGACTTCTGTACCGCCAATCAACACCGGCTGGCCGGGCGTAACCCTGGCGATTAATACCTGCCGTCCTTTCGCAGGCGGTGGAAGCAGGTCGAATTTGATAGTGGGTTCGTAATAGCCTAACGCTTTAAGCCCTTCGCGAATCGCATCATCAACTCGGGCGCGAAAGCGCCGATCCGGCGTCACCTCATCGCTCTGAATCGTAGAGAGCTGTGCGCGAACGTTTTTTTCCAGCTCTCCGGATAGCCCTTCGACTTTCAGACGAACATTTGCGGCTACCGCAGAACTGCTCAGGCACAGTAAGCTAACCCAACATAACTGACGGATATGTGGCACATTTTCTCCTGAATATCCCCTATTCCCACCCCTGGAAAAAATCACACTACCGCTCCGCGGCTTAACATAAAATCAACAATTGCGATTGAAAAGCAGACGACTGCCCAAATATTTCTTATGGTTAAATCCAGATACATTAATGTTGTTATTGTGTGCAAAGATGCGTCTCGTTACAACCTTAACGCCAATTAACGCTTTCGGGAGAATAGCTCATGAGTTTATTTGATAAAAAACATCTGGTTACTCAAGCAGATGCGTTACCAGGACGCAACACCCCGATGCCGATCGCCACTCTGCATGCGGTAAATGAACACTCTATGACCAATGTCCCTGCCGGGATGGAGATCGCCTACTTCGCTATGGGCTGTTTCTGGGGCGTAGAACGTTTATTCTGGCAATTACCCGGCGTATATAGCACCGCGGCAGGGTATGCGGGCGGTTACACGCCTAATCCAACCTACCGGGAAGTCTGCTCCGGGCAGACCGGTCATGCCGAAGCGGTACGGATAGTGTACGATCCTGCCGTTATCCGTTATGAGCAGCTTTTACAGATTTTCTGGGAAAATCACGATCCAACGCAGGGGATGCAACAGGGTAACGATCACGGTACGCAATACCGTTCTGCGATTTATCCCTTAACGCCGGAACAGAGTGCCGCTGCTCACGCCAGTCGCGAGCGCTTTCAGTCGGCAATGGCCGCCGCCGGAAACCATCGCCCTATTACCACGGAAATCGCCCATGCGACGCCGTTTTACTACGCCGAAGATGAACACCAACAGTATCTGCACAAAAATCCATACGGTTACTGTGGGATTGGCGGGATCGGCGTTTGCCTGCCGCCTGACGCGTGACGACGCTGGCGTAGGGAGAACTTGTCGGAGTTGAAAATGAACCCTCTGGCGACTTTACAGTAGCTTACGCTATACTAGCCCTGAACTTATCGGCTCACTGCTACGAGCCGGTTTTCATTAAACGTTACCACACGGATTTATAAACTTCCCTTCCGAGGATCTGGCGTTTCGCCGGATAAGATATGTTAAACAGTATATTCATTATATTCTGCCTGATCGCTGTAAGTGCGTTCTTCTCCATCTCCGAGATCTCGCTTGCCGCATCACGTAAGATTAAACTTAAGTTATTAGCTGATGAAGGCAGTATCAACGCACAACGCGTATTGAAAATGCAGGAAAATCCCGGCATGTTTTTCACCGTTGTGCAAATTGGCCTGAACGCCGTCGCTATTCTTGGCGGTATCGTCGGCGATGCGGCATTTTCGCCCGCCTTTTCCGCCCTTTTCTCGCACTATATGTCGCCAGAACTCTCCGAGCAGCTGAGCTTTATTCTCTCTTTCTCGCTGGTGACGGGGCTGTTTATCCTGTTCGCGGATTTAACCCCGAAACGCATCGGTATGATTGCGCCAGAAGCTGTGGCTTTGCGTATCATCAACCCGATGCGCTTCTGCCTGTTCGTTTTTCGCCCGCTGGTGTGGCTGTTTAACGGCATGGCAAACAACATCTTCCGCCTGTTCAAAATTCCAATGGTGCGGAAAGACGACATTACTTCTGATGATATTTACGCAGTGGTGGAAGCCGGCGCGCTGGCGGGCGTCTTGCGCAAGCAAGAGCACGAACTGATTGAAAATGTGTTTGAACTTGAATCCCGTACCGTACCGTCTTCCATGACGCCGCGCGAAAGTATCATCTGGTTTGATCTGCACGAAGACGAGCAAAGCCTGAAGAAAAAGGTCGCCGAACATCCGCACTCAAAATTTTTGGTGTGTAATGAAGATATCGACCACATCATCGGCTATGTAGACTCCAAAGATCTGCTGAACCGCGTGCTGGCGAACCAAAGTATGGCGCTGAATGGCGGCGTGCAAATTCGCAATACCTTGATTGTGCCGGATACGCTGACCCTTTCTGAGGCGCTGGAAAGTTTCAAAACGGCGGGCGAAGATTTCGCGGTCATTATGAATGAATACGCGCTGGTCGTCGGTATCATTACGCTGAACGATGTGATGACCACGCTAATGGGTGACCTGGTCGGCCAGGGACTGGAAGAGCAAATTGTGGCGCGCGATGAAAATTCCTGGCTGGTTGACGGCGGCACGCCGATTGACGACGTCATGCGCGTGCTGGATATCGATGAGTTTCCGCAATCCGGCAACTATGAAACCATTGGCGGCTTTATGATGTTTATGCTGCGCAAGATCCCAAAACGTACTGATTCGGTGAAGTTTTCCGGCTACAAATTTGAAGTGGTGGATATCGACAACTACCGTATCGATCAGTTGCTGGTGACGCGTCTCGACAATAAAAGCAACGTACCGGCACCGAAACTGCCCGATGCGCAAGGTAAAGAAGACAGCGCGGCCTGAAATCCGTTTGCCAGAAACATCAACGGCTCCTGATTCAGGAGCCGTTTTTTTTACTTTTTTAACCTACTGCATAGCACTTTTGGTTACGCCATCTCAGTTTGCAGACGCATAACCTGACGGTTAACTTCAGACATCACAGACAAGTGCTGCTTGTCTCTCACTTTTGGGATAAGAATCTTACCCTTATCGAACTCAAAAGCGCCAACATCCTTGATATATAACCGTCCACGGAACAGGATCTTCACGTACTTCGCCACCTGTAGCGGGTTGTAGCGTTGGAAAATTTTCATTGTTGTCTCCTGCAGAGTATTACGCCCTTGCGGTGCCACAATCGGCCCAACAGTTTTAAGGCGCAAATTTTAATGCCATATGACTATAGACCATATCTACGTCGTTTCCAGTGTGCATAAGTATATTTACCTTTTGATTACAGTTATTCAGAATTATCTAAACATCAGCTCATTTTTCTCAGTATATGCCTTCATTTTTCACAGGAAGTGTGCGCCCGCCCGCAAACTGGCATCCCCTTTGCGGGAAAAAGCATCAATCGCACATATGATTAACTATCGGCCCAAAGTGGTCGGATCACCTGCAAAAAAATAAAGAAGGAATGACCATGACCCTACGTAAAATTCTGGCGATGTCGTGTCTGCTACTCCCCATAATGGCTTGTGCGCATAACCTTGAAGTTAACCAACGGGTGCCGCCGGTAGGCATTGCCGATCGTGGCGAACTGACGTTGAATAAAGATGAGTTTAGTTATAAAAACTGGAATAGCGCGCAGCTGGCGGGAAAAGTGCGCGTCCTGCTGCACATTGCGGGTCGAACGTCAGCGAAGGAAAAAAACGCCACGCTGATTGAAGCGATTAAATCCGCCGGGCTTCCGCATGACAGATACCAGACGACCACAATTGTGAACACCGATGATGCGATCCCAGGCTCCGGTATGTTCGTGCGTAGCAGTATAGAAAGTAATAAAAAGCTCTATCCGTGGTCGCAATTTATTGTCGACAGCAATGGCGTGGCGCGTAACGCCTGGCAATTAAAAGAAGAGGGGTCCGCCGTCATTGTGCTTGACAAAGACGGTCGGGTTCAATGGGTGAAAGATGGCGCGTTAACCCAGCAAGAGGTACAGCAGGTGGTCGGCCTGCTGCATAAGCTCCTCAGTAAATAGTCACCCGGAAGCCGGGGTTAAGGAACGATTCACGAGGGGTATAGTCCAGCGTTTTTCCCTGCCAGTCGTGAACGTGCGCCCCGGCTGCAACGGCAATGGCATGACCTGCGGCAGTGTCCCAGACGCTGGTCGGCCCAAATCTGGGGTAAAGCTGCGCCTGGCCTTCCGCCACAAGACAGAATTTCAGCGAGGAACCAATAGAAGTTGTCTGATGTTCGCCAAGCTGTTGGAGATATTCGGTGAGTTCATCATCCGTATGCGAACGGCTAATCACCACCAGCGGCGGGCGGGCATCCCGGACCTGAATCTGCTTACGCACTCCGCACTCCTCTTTCCAGGCCTTACCTTCCGCCGCGTAGTACATCACTTTCAGCACCGGCGCATAGACCACGCCCAACACCGGTTTGCCCTGCTCAATCAGCGCGATATTGACCGTGAATTCGCCATTGCGCTTGATGAACTCTTTGGTGCCGTCGAGCGGATCGACCAGCCAGTAGCGCTGCCAGTGCTGGCGCACTTCCCAGGCAGGCGGATCTTCTTCTGAAAGCACCGGAATATCCGGCGTGAGCGTGCGTAACCCTTCGAGAATCACGGTATGTGCGGCGATATCCGCCGCAGTGACTGGAGAATCGTCCTGCTTGCGGGCGTACTCCATCGGTTTGGCTCCATCATAAACCTGCATAATGGCATCGCCCGCGTTCCGTGCAAGCTGGCATACTTGTTCTAACATTCTCCACCTCTTTATGACGGGGGCGTTAACTCGTTGTTTTACTTATACCCGATCGTTAAGGGTTCCGCCAACTGTGATACCGTCTGCGGTTTTGATAATACCTTTCATGGCATGATTCACCCTTCTGTGAACACTCGCAAAAAATCGGCCGGATGGGGCGGTTTCGCCTTCTTCTGGCGACGGTCGGAACGATATCGGGTTTCACTGTTTATCATCGCTATTTTTCACTATCCGGCTTTTCTATTGCGTTCTTAAAAGGTGCCTCTGATGATTAAGTTTAGTGCAACGCTTCTGGCTACGCTGATCGCCGCCAGCGTGAATGCGGCCACCGTCGATCTCCGTATCATGGAAACTACTGATTTACATAGCAACATGATGGATTTCGATTATTACAAGGATACCGCAACCGAAAAATTCGGATTGGTACGTACCGCAAGTTTGATTCATGCCGCCCGAAATGAAGTCAAAAACAGCGTGCTGGTGGATAACGGCGACCTGATTCAGGGGAGCCCTCTGGGCGATTATATGGCGGCAAAAGGGCTCAAAGACGGTGATATTCACCCGGTCTATAAAGCGCTCAACACTCTGGATTACGCGGTTGGAAACCTCGGCAACCATGAGTTTAATTATGGTCTGGACTATCTGCATAACGCGCTGGCCGGCGCGAAATTCCCTTATGTTAACGCCAATATTATCGACGTTAAAACCCAAAAGCCGCTCTTTACGCCTTATCTGATTAAAGAGACGAGCGTTATTGATAAAGACGGCAACCCGCAAACTCTTAAAATCGGCTATATCGGCTTTGTTCCGCCGCAAATCATGATTTGGGATAAAGCGAATCTGAGCGGCAAAGTTACCGTCAATGACATTACGGAAACCGCCCGGAAATATGTGCCCGAAATGCGCGAGAAAGGCGCTGATATCGTGGTAGTCATTGCTCACTCAGGCCTTTCTGCCGATCCATACCACAGCATGGCGGAAAACTCGGTTTATTACCTCAGCGAAGTTCCCGGCGTCGACGCGATTATGTTTGGCCACGCCCACGCCGTCTTCCCCGGTAAAGATTTTGCCGACATCAAAGGCGCGGATATCGCCAAAGGTACGCTTAACGGCATTCCTGCGGTAATGCCTGGCATGTGGGGCGACCATCTGGGAGTGGTCGATCTGGTACTCAACAACGACAGCGGCAAATGGCAGGTTACGCAGGCGAAAGCGGAAGCGCGGCCTATTTACGACGCCGCCGCTAAAAAGTCGCTGGCGGCGGAAGACAGTAAGCTGGTCGGTATTCTGAAAGCCGATCACGATGCCACCCGCGAGTTTGTCAGCAAACCCATCGGTAAATCCGCCGATAACATGTACAGTTATCTTGCTCTGGTGCAGGACGATCCTACCGTACAGGTGGTGAATAACGCGCAAAAAGCGTATGTGGAACACTTTATTCAGGGCGATCCGGATCTGGCGAAACTGCCGGTGCTGTCCGCCGCCGCGCCGTTTAAAGTTGGCGGGCGTAAGAACGATCCTGCCAGTTTTGTCGAAGTGGAAAAAGGCCAGTTGACCTTCCGTAACGCCGCCGATCTTTATCTCTATCCGAATACGCTGGTGGTGGTGAAAGCCAGCGGTAAGGAAGTAAAAGAGTGGCTGGAATGTTCTGCCGGACAATTTAATCAGATTGATATTCATAGCAACAAACCGCAATCGTTGATCAATTGGGATGGCTTTCGCACCTATAATTTCGATGTCATTGACGGCGTGAATTATCAAATCGATGTGTCACAGCCCGCCCGCTATGATGGCGAATGCCAGATGGTGAATCCGCAGGCGGAACGTATTAAAAACCTGACCTTTAACGGTAAGCCTGTCGACCCGAACGCTACGTTCCTGGTCGCCACGAATAACTATCGCGCTTACGGCGGCAAGTTTGCCGGTACGGGCGACAGCCATATCGCCTTTGCGTCTCCGGATGAAAATCGCGCCGTGCTGGCGGCATGGATTGGCGCAGAGTCAAAACGCGCGGGCGAAATCCATCCGGCGGCGGATAATAACTGGCGTCTGGCGCCAATCCACAGCGATACGGCGCTGGATATCCGCTTTGAAACATCGCCAGGCGATAAAGCCGCTGCCTTCATTAAAGCGAAAGGGCAGTATCCGATGAAGAAGGTTGCCGTCGATGATATTGGTTTTGCCATTTATCAGGTGGATTTGAGCAAGTAACGTGAGTCCCGTATGGCGCTGCGTTTATTCGGCCTGACTGGCAGGCCGAATAAAGCGCTAGCCGCCATCTGATAAACGCTCCCGCTGCGCCAATACCTGGGGCAAATTCAGTTCTATCCAGTCCGCCAGTGCGGCGACTTTATCGCTCACCTGCTCGCCAAGCGGCGTCAGGCTGTACTCTACATGCGGCGGAACAACTGGATATGACACCCGGTTGAGAAATCCGTCCTGTTCAAGCGCCTGTAACGACTGCGCCAGCATCTTTTCACTCACGCCTCCCATCTTGCGGCGCAGGTCGCTAAAACGGTGTGTACCGTCGCGTAACGCGACCAGAATCAGTACGCCCCAGCGACTGGTGACATGTTTTAACACCTCACGGGACGGGCACTGTTCAGCAAAGAGATTGCCTTCACGCAACTGCCGGGAAAGAGTATGAGCGCGCATTGATACTTACCTTTTTGTACGTACTTACTAAAAGTAAGTTTAGGTGGTAGCGTAATAAAACACAAGACCAACACTGAGGAGTTCACCATGATTGCTATCACTGGCGCAACGGGCCAACTGGGCCAACACGTTATTGAAAACCTGCTAAAAACGACGCCCGCCAGTCACCTCGTCGCGATCGTCCGTAACCCGAAAAAAGCCGCCCCGCTCAGTCAGCGCGGGATTGCCGTTCGCCAGGCGGATTACGCTAACGAAGCCGCGCTGACCACCGCCTTACAGGGCGTTGATAAACTGCTGCTCATTTCATCCAGCGAAGTGGGACAACGCACCGCGCAGCACCGCAACGTCATTCAGGCCGCCATTGCCGCGAAGGTGAAATTCATCGCCTATACCAGCCTGCTACATGCGGATAAATCGCCGCTGGCGCTCGCCGATGAACATATTGAAACGGAAAAAATGCTGGCTGAGTCAGGTATTCCTCACACGCTATTACGTAACGGCTGGTATACGGAAAACTACCTGGCGAGCGTCCCTGCCGCGCTGAAGCATGGCGTCTTTATTGGCGCAGCGGGAGAAGGGAAAATCGCCTCCGCAATGCGCGCTGACTATGCCGCCGCCGCCGCGTGCGTCATCCGTGAAGAGGGTCACGCCGGGAATGTCTACGAGCTGGCGGGTGATGACGCCTGGACATTAAGCCAGTTGGCGGATGAACTTACTCATCAGAGCGGAAAAAAAATCGTCTACCAGAACCTGAGTGAAGTCGATTTTGCCGCCGCGCTGAAAGGCGCAGGCCTGCCTGACGGACTGGCGGATATGTTAGCCAATTCTGACGCTGGCGCGGCGAAAGGCGGCTTGTTTGATGACAGCCATACGCTGCGTAAACTCATCGGTCGCCCGACGACGACGCTCACAGAAAGCCTTCGCTCCGTACTGTAAGTGTTAAAATTTAGTTAATTTATGTGGCATCCTCATAGACCTTCTCTGATAATGACGGAACGGTTTATGAGGAGAATCTGATGATTAGCGGCGTGCTATACGCCCTGCTGGCAGGGCTAATGTGGGGATTGATTTTCGTCGGCCCGTTAATCGTGCCGGATTACCCGGCCCTCTTACAGTCAATGGGACGCTATCTGGCGCTGGGGCTGATTGCCCTGCCGATTGCCTGGCTAGGCCGCACGCGGTTACGCCAGTTGACGCGCAAAGACTGGTCCACCGCCCTGTCGCTGACCCTGATGGGCAATGTAATCTATTACGCCTGCCTCGCCAGCGCCATTCAGCGAACCGGCGCGCCGGTGTCGACGATGATCATCGGGACATTGCCGGTCGTCATTCCGCTTTTCGCTAACGTTCTCTATAGCCAACGAGACGGCAGATTATCCTGGCGGCGTTTAGCGCCCGCGCTGGCGCTTATCGGTTTTGGCCTGCTGTGCGTCAATATTGCTGAACTTAGCCAGGGATTGTCCGATGTTAGCGGCTGGCGCTATGGTTCAGGCATTGTGCTGGCGCTGATTTCCGTAGCGTGCTGGGCATGGTATGCGCTGCGCAACGCCCGCTGGCTTCGGGAAAATCCCGACAAACATCCCATGATGTGGGCAACGGCGCAGGCGCTGGTTACGCTGCCGGTCTCGTTAATCGGCTATGCGGCGGTCTGTCTGTGGCTGAGTATCCAGAAACCGTTGTTTATCCTGCCCTTTGGCCCGCATCCCGCGCTGTTTATCGGTCTGATGATCGCCATCGCGGTGCTGTGTTCCTGGGTGGGCGCGCTGTGCTGGAATATCGCCAGCCAAAAATTGCCAACCGTGATTTTAGGGCCGCTGATTGTTTTTGAAACGTTGGCGGGACTGCTCTATACCTTCATTCTGCGCCAGGAAATCCCGCCATTCCTGACGTTAAGCGGCATTGCGCTCCTGGTGGCGGGCGTGGTCATTGCCGTGAGAGCGAAACCGGAAAAAGCGACCGTCGTTCCGGTCACGGAACGCTAATCTCATCCTGGCTTAAATTATACGCCCCCCGAAAGAGTTATAGCCTCGCCTTAAAGATGCATTTAAAGTACAACTTATATTATTGCAAATGAGGTAACGGCTATGGCTTATCGCGATCAACCTTTAGGCGAACTGGCGCTCTCTATTCCCCGCGCATCGGCGCTGTTTCGCCAGTACGATATGGATTACTGCTGCGGCGGAAAACAGACGCTGGCGCGCGCCGCCGCGCGTCACGACGTCGATATTGACATCATTGAAGCGCAACTGGCGCAATTGGCTGAACAGCCCATCGAAAAAGACTGGCGCGCCGTTCCGCTGGCGGACATTATTGACCATATCGTTGTGCGCTATCATGATCGACACCGCGAACAACTGCCGGAGCTTATCCTGCAGGCAACCAAAGTGGAACGCGTTCACGCGGATAAGCCAAACGTCCCACGCGGCCTGACAAAATATCTCACCGCGCTGCATGAAGAGCTTTCCAGCCATATGATGAAAGAAGAACAGATCCTGTTTCCCATGATCAAACAGGGTATGGGTCGCCAGGCAACGGGCCCGATAAGCGTAATGGAAAGCGAGCATGACGAGGCGGGAGAGCTGGTAGACGTCATCAAACACGTCACCCAAAATGTAACGCCGCCGCCAGAAGCCTGCACCACCTGGAAAGCGATGTATAACGGCATTAATGAGATGATTGATGATCTGATGGAGCACATCAGCCTGGAGAATAACGTGCTGTTCCCACGCGCGCTGGCCGGGGAATAATCGCCAGCCAGGCATTTTGCCGGATGGCGGCTGTAAACCGCGCCTTATCCGGCCTACAAATCAACGCTACGCTGTAAGCCCGGTAAGCGCCAGCGCTACCGGGCAAAACAATTAACGCATTCCCGCCATCCGTTTCTTACCTATCAACAGCCAGCCCAGACCCAACGCGATAAACCACAGCGGCGTCACGATCAGCGCCTGGCGCGTATCGTCTTCCAGCGTCAGTAATACCAGCACGAACGCAAAGAACGCCATACAGACCCAGCACATCAGCTTACCGAGCGGCATCTTATAGATGGATTTTTCATGCAAGTGGGGACGCTTTTTGCGGTACACCAGGTATGAACACAGAATGATGGTCCAGACAAACATAAACAGGATAGCCGAAACCGTAGTGATCATGGTGAATGCGCCAATCACGCTCGGGTTGACCATCAGCATAACCACGCCGCCCAGCAGGCAGATACAGGAGAAGGTCAGGCCTTTCGCCGGTACCGCGCGTTTCGATAGCTTAGCGAACGCTTTTGGCGCCACGCCTTCTTGCGCCAGGCCAAACAGCATACGGCTGGTCGAGAAGACGCCGCTGTTGGCGGAAGACGCCGCCGAGGTCAGCACAACAAAGTTGATCACGCTAGCGGCGGCAGGCAGACCCACCAGTACAAACAGCTCAACAAACGGGCTCTTATCCGGCACCACGGAACTCCACGGCGTCACCGACATAATGACAATCAGCGCAAAGACGTAGAACATGATGATACGGATCGGTATTGAGTTAATCGCGCGCGGCAGCGATTTTTCCGGATCTTTAGTTTCTGCGGCGGTAGTACCGACCAGCTCAATGCCCACGAAGGCGAACACCGCAATCTGGAAACCGGCAAAGAACCCGCTAATACCTTTCGGGAACCAGCCGCCGTCATTCCACAGATGCGCAAAAGACGCTTCAACGCCTGTCGGCGATTTAAAGTGCATCGCAATCATGACCAGCCCGACCACAATCAACGCCACGATGGCGACGATTTTGACCATAGCAAACCAAAATTCCATTTCACCAAACATTTTAACGGTGGCGAGGTTGAGGCTTAGCAGCAGGATCACTACCGCCAGCGAGGCGACCCAATCGGAAAGGCCGGGAAACCAGAACTGCGCGTAGGCGGTAATCGCCACCACGTCAGCCATACCGGTCACTACCCAGCAAAACCAGTACGTCCAGCCGGTGAAATATCCCGCCCAGGGGCCAAGCAGGTCGGAAGCAAAATCGCTAAACGATTTATATTCCAGATTCGAGAGCAGCAATTCCCCCATGGCGCGCATCACGAAAAAAAGCATAAAACCGATGATCATATACACAAAAATGATCGACGGTCCGGCGAGACTGATCGTTTTACCCGATCCCATAAACAGACCGGTACCAATAGCGCCGCCAATAGCGATAAGCTGTATATGACGGTTTGTAAGATTGCGCCGTAGCGACTGTTCAGCCGGAGCCTGTTCGTCGGCTGCGACTTTTACCTGATCTACCATGTTTTTCTTCCTGTACCTGTCTGTGTTGTGCGGGCTCTACGGCCTTTGGTCTATGATACGACGATCCTGTTATCAGGACTCATCGATATTAGGTAAGAATCGGCGGGATGAATACTAAGATTCAAATACAATGTTAATTTTATGTTTAAAATGAGTGTTATATCACTTTGATAATGCGAATTAGCTCACAAAAATACACGTAACGACGCCATTTGCAAAATAAAATATTGGCATCTGCTGAAGTCAGGGTTGCCGGATAAGGCGTTTACGCCGTCATCCGGCAAACCCGGAGCGCTTAGAGAATTTCCAGCAGTTCCACCTCAAACACCAGGGTGCTGAATGGCGGAATAGATGCCCCGGCCCCACGCTCGCCATAGGCCAGCTCCTGTGGGATAGTCAGTTCCCATTTGGAACCTACCGGCATCAGAGTCAGCGCTTCAATCCAGCCGGCGATCACGCCATTTACCGGGAATTCAGCCGGTTCGCCGCGCGCGACGGAGCTGTCAAATACGGTGCCATCAATAAGCTTACCGGTGTAATGCACGCGTACGCGGTCGGTACGCGCCGGAATCGCGCCTTCGCCCTGCGTCAGAACGCGGAACTGTAAACCAGATTCAGTACTGTTCACACCGTCTTTTTCGCGGTTTTCTTCCAGGTATTTCACGCCTTCGGCCGCCATCGCTTTGAAACGCTCACGACGCACCGTGTCCGCACGCTCATGAATTTCACGCAGCGCGCGATGCACCACATCAACAGGAACCGCCGGGTGTTTACCTTCCAGCGCATCAGCAATACCTGCAACCAGCGCTTCAGGCAATAGCCCTTCAAGACCGGATTCGCTAAGCTGCTGCCCTACCTGCAAACCAATGCCATAGCTCGCTTGCGCTTCAATAGTGTCAAAAGTCGGGGTGGCCATTATTTTTCCTTCATCGGATATCAAAAAAGTAGCGGGCAGCATAACAGCCACGCTTCTTCTGGTAAAACTTTGTCTCAGGGAGGATGACAAATCGCAGGGAAAAAGAAACAATAGATTATCCGTATTGATGTCACGAAAGCGGATAGCACTACCAGTATCATAGCGTTAGCCATCTATACTCTATGATTAAGGAACGAGATGCGGAGCAGGAGGTAAACCATGCCCGGGCGCTTTGAATTAAAACCAACCCTGGCGAAAATCTGGCACGCGCCGGATAATTTTCGCATCATGGAGCCGCTGCCGCCTATGCATCGTCGTGGCATTATCATTGCCGCTATCGTGCTGGTGATCGGTTTCCTGCTGCCCGCCAGCGAGACCAGCGACTCGCCTGTCGTCACGCGGGAAGCGCAATTGGATCTGCAATCGCAATCACAGCCGCCGACGGAGGCCCAGCTTCAGGCGCAACTGGTCGCGCCGCAAAACGATCCGGATCAGGTGGCGCCCGTTGCGCCGGAACCTATCCAGGAAGGCCAGCCGGAAGAACAAAACCAGCCGCAAACGCAGCCTTTCCAGCAGGATAGCGGCATCGGTCAACAGTGGCGCTCGTACCGGGTAGAGCCTGGTAAAACTCTGGCGCAACTGTTCCGTGACCACGGACTTCCCCCAACAGACGTTTATGCAATGGCGCAGGTAGAAGGCGCTGGCAAGCCGCTGAGTAATCTCAAAAATGGTCAAATGATTAAAATTCGCCAGAATGCCAGCGGGGTGGTGACAGGTTTAACGATAGATGGCGATAACGGCCAACAGGTGCTGTTTACGCGTCAGCCTGACGGCAGTTTTATTCGCGCACAGTAACGCCGGCTACGCCTTACCCCGCCTATACCCTATTCGTTCAGGTGAAGCATTACCGCTTCACCTTATTCACCCACCAAATCCCCGAACACACCAGCACCAGCGCAATCATGTATTTCCACTCCAGAATATTCTCGCCGAGGAAAATAGCCGAAAGAGCAGCGCCGGAAACCGGGATCAGAAAGTTAAACGGCGCAATCATCCCCACGCGATTATATTTGAGTAAAATGCTCCATAGCGCAAAAGCGACCGACGAGAGCAACGTCAGGTAGACTAAAATCGCCACCGACGAGAAGCCATGTATCGTCAGCGTACCGCCAAAAACGTAGCCGCCAATGACCAGTACCAGACCGCCAATCCCCAATTGATAGCCAGTCATGACCATCGGATCGACCGTCTGCGAGAGACGTTTGCCATACAACGTGGCCGCAGAAAGAATAAACGCCGCCAGCACCACGGAGCCTTCTCCCGGCAGATTAAAGCTGAAATCCAGGCCGTTGCTGACGTTCACCACCATGACGCCCGCAAAGCCCAGAATACAGCCGAGCGTTTTGTTGTAGCTCAATCGGTCGTTCTGATAAATAAAATGCGCCAGCAATACGCTGAAGAATGTGCCTGTCGCGTTCATGATTGAGCCTTTCACGCCGGAGGTAAACGCAAGGCCGATATAGAAAAAGAGATATTGCAGCGACGTCTGAGTCAGCCCCAGTAACGTTAACTGAGCAAACTGGCGCGGACGAAACCGACCAATCGGTTTACGCTGAAGCAACGCGAACAGTAGCAGCAACCCACCCGCAAACAAAAAACGATAACCAGCAAAAACAATTTTAGAAGGGATATCGTCGGTGGCTATCTGAAAGAGGTCATAACCGCTTTTGATGGCTGGATAAGCGCTGCCCCATAGCAGGCAACAAAATGCGGCACACACATAAACGACGTTTTTGCGGGCAAACGGGGAGGCCTGGCGTTGGGTATCCATTCTTTCACCAAGAAATTAAAATAATGTTTTATTTTTGATTATCGCGAAAAGAGGGGGAGATAGCCAGTCGAAAAGCGATGGGGTTAAAAAAGCAAAACGTCGGCGCTGGGCCGACGTTTCGTTGCTAGCAAAAACGAGAATGCCTGATTACTCAGCAACCACGTTGATGATAACTTTTGCGAATACTTCGCTGTGAACCTGGAAGTTCACTTCGTGTTCGCCAGTGGTACGCAGAACGCCGTTCGGCAGACGAACTTCGCTCTTAGCCACGTCAACGCCAGCTGCAGTCACAGCGTCAGCGATGTCGCGAGTACCGATGGAACCGAACAGTTTACCTTCGTCGCCTGCTTTAGACGCGATAGTAACGGTTTCCAGGGCGTTGATTTTCTCTGCGCGTGCATTTGCAGCAGCCAGAACGTCAGCCAGTTTAGCTTCCAGTTCAGCGCGACGTGCTTCGAAGTATTCAACGTTTTTCTTGGTAGCCGGAACAGCTTTACCCTGTGGTACCAGGAAGTTACGAGCATAGCCCGCTTTAACGTTAACCTGATCACCCAGGCTACCCAGGTTTGCTACTTTATCAAGCAGAATAACTTGCATTACCTTATCCTCTCAAAGTCGTATTAATGGACCGTGACCGATTACTGATGGCGATCAGTGTACGGCAGCAGAGACAGGTAGCGAGCGCGTTTGATAGCGCGAGCCAGCTGACGCTGGTATTTTGCACGGGTACCGGTGATACGGCTTGGGACAATCTTACCGCTTTCGGTGATGTAGTTTTTCAGCGTAGCGATATCTTTATAGTCGATCTCTTGAACGCCTTCCGCGGTGAAACGGCAGAACTTGCGACGACGGAAATAACGTGCCATATGGCTAGTCTCCAGAATCTATCAATTCAATCTGCTCGGCATGCAGAACCATTTTGCTCAGACCGTTCTTTGCCTTGTGGCAAGAGATAAACCCCTGAACGGTTATGCGGCTGCCGACCGTTATACTGTGAGTAATGGCCTGGTTTTCGTGTCCGCTAACAATAACGGGCATTTGGCACCACGCCTGCCGGTGAAAGCCGGCTTCCTCTTGCACAGAACGATGCTCAAGCACGAACTGGCAATGCGGAATTCCTGATGGACTGACCTTTCGAAGGGGGGCCCTGCACACGGTGCCGGACAACGCCAGACGGTTGGTCATCAGAAATTACTCTTCAGAATCCCCAGCTTCAGCATCATCTGCGGTTTCGTTAGCGAAATCATCGCGACGCTCACGGCGCTCGTCTTTCGCTTTAACCATCGGAGAAGCTTCGGTAACAGCGTGCTTAGTACGCATAACCATGCTGCGGATAACGGCATCGTTGAAGCGGAAGGTAGTTTCCAGCTCATCGATCACTTCCTGCGGCGCTTCAACGTTCATCAGAACATAGTGCGCTTTGTGCAGTTTGTTGATCGGGTAAGCCAGCTGACGGCGGCCCCAGTCTTCCAGACGGTGGATCTTGCCTTCTGCGCCAGTGATGGCGGCAGAGTAACGCTCGATCATGCCCGGAACCTGTTCGCTCTGGTCAGGATGGACCATAAAAACGATTTCGTAATGACGCATCGAATTGCTCCTTACGGATTATTCAGCCTCCTGTCTGGGTCAGCCGCGGCCCATGGAGGCAAGGAACGTGTTAAAGGTCGGCTGAAAAATGACGCGTTATAATACTGACACGCCCGGCGAAACTCAAGGCAATAGTTCGATTATTTATGTGCCTGCCGATCAGTTCTGAAATGTAAAAGATTAAGGCTGAGATACCGACCTGTTAACCACCATAACAGCTAGCGAGTTGACGATTTATCAGGCAGAAGCGGGAAATGCGGTAATTTTTTGAACAACTGCATCAGAAATGGTCGCTATCGCTCCTGCTGGTAGCGATTAAAATAACATCAGAGGTTCACAAAAAAGGAGGCAGGGCCAGGTCAGCAACCGCCGCCGAGGAGGTCACTATGTTCTTCCGTATTTTCCCCCTTCTGGCTGGATTTTTGCTCAGCGTAAATACAATGGCAGCCATTGAAATTGATAATCGTCAGGTCAGAAATATGGACGATATACAGAGCTTAGGCGTGATTTACATAAACCATAATTTCGCGACCGAAAGCGAGGCCCGCCAGGCGCTGAAAGAAGAAACTGATGCGCGAGGCGCAACGTACTACCACCCGATTTTGTTACGGGAGCCCGGTAGTAACGGCAACATGCATGCCAGCGCGGAGATTTATCGCTAGTATCAGGAAAATGCCATAGTTTTGCCCCCTGGTCAGGGGGCATTTTTTTCGCTTATCGGGTTGTTAATGGCACTTCGGCATCCGGCTCATGCGTTATGCGGTTTCGCAGATCGCGGCGCATTAATTCAATCACCCAAAACCAAAATACATGTCCCAGAATTTCAGAAGCGTACTCGTCAAAAGGAAGTTGTGTAAGCGGAGGCGTTAAGTTCAGCGCCGGGCAGAATATGCCATGCACGACAACCGTAACAATCAGCCCCGCCAGTATCCCCTGCCATAATTTAACTTTCGGGAAAATTTCCGCGACGACGCAGTAACCTATTGCGAACACCAGCGAAAAGATAATGTGAGTTACCATCACAGGGTTAATAACATGCTCAGAAAAGGTATAAACCGTTTGTGTTGGGTCAATGCCTAAATAATCCCGCAAAAAAATATACGGTGGATTAAACTCATCGCGCCCGCCGGAAAACGTTCGCGGCGGTAAAGGAACTTCCGCGCCCCATTTTACAAATGCTGAAATAATACCCGCTGCAAAACCAATTAACGCAGCTACTCCATACCGACGCCGCTGTGGGTCAGTTTTAACAAACAATCCGTTGATAGACACAGTAGTATGATTCTATAGAGTGTTATGAAAGAAGCTCCGGAATCTGACCAATTACATCCCTGAGGGATAGGATCCCGGAGCGTTGTTTTACTTCTGCCCGTAATACGCATTCGGGCCATGCTTACGCATGAAGTGCTTGTTCATCAGATAATCGTCGATGGGGTTGAGGCCAGGGTTAATACCGCGCGCAATCCACGCCATTCGCGCCACTTCCTCCATGACGACCGCGTTATGTACCGCATCGTGCGCATCTTTCCCCCAGGCGAACGGCCCGTGTTGATACACGACAATGCCTGGCGTATGCAGCGGTTCCACCTCGCCCAGCGTTTCGATAATCACCTTACCGGTGTTCAGCTCGTACTCGCCCTGCACTTCTTCTTCGCTTAACGCTCTGGTACAAGGAATATCGCCAAAGAAATAGTCCGCGTGCGTGGTGCCGAGCGCTGGAATAGCCATCCCCGCCTGCGCCCATGCCGTGGCGTGGGTGGAGTGGGTATGAACGACGCCGCCAAGCGACGGATAGCGTTGATACAGCGCCAGATGGGTAGCGGTATCGGAAGAAGGACGATAACCTCCCCCCACCACTTTGCCATCCATATCCACCACCACCATGTCATCTGCCTGCATGGTTTCATAGGCGACACCGCTTGGCTTAATTACCACCAGCCCGCGTTCGCGATCGATAGCGCTGACGTTGCCCCAGGTAAACGTCACCAGTCCATAACGGGGCAAATCCATGTTAGCGTCAAATACCTGCTGCTTGAGTTTTTGCATTAGGCTGCCTCCACCAGACCGGCGCTGGCCATGCGCGCTTTCACCCAGTCACGCGCTTTCGCTACCTCTGCCGCCGGGTTCTCTGCTGTTTCGCTCCACATCTCAATCAGATAGGGCCCGCAATAGCCACTCTGTTTGAGCGTTTCGAAGCAGCGTTCGAAATCGACAACGCCTTCGCCAAACGGCACATTTTTGAACACGCCGGGTTTAGTATCTTTGACGTGTACCGCGACGATATGCCCGATTCCCGCCTGTAGCTCCATCTGTACGTCGTTATCCCAGGCAGACAGATTGCCGATATCCGGATAGAGCTGGAACCACGGGTTATTGAGGTAGTGAGCATAGCCCAGCGCTTTACTGATGGAATTCATCAGCGGGTAGTCCATGATCTCCATCGCCAGCGTCACCTGGGCGCGGCTGGCCATATCAACGCTCTCTTTTAACCCATCGCGGAAGCGGCAACGCGTTTCGTCGTTGGCCTGCTGATAGTAAACGTCGTACCCCGCCAGTTGAATGACGCGAATCCCGACGTCCTGCGCAAACTGAATCGCTTTACGCATAATCTCCAGCCCCTGCGCCCGTACCGCGTCATCTTCGCTACCGAGTGGAAAACGACGATGCGCGCTCAGACACATGGACGGCACGCGCACGCCGGTTTCAGCAACCGCGCTCACCAGCGCCAGGCGCTGCTCGCGACTCCAGTCGAGCCGCGCCAGTCGGGCGTCGGTCTCGTCCACCGACATTTCAACGAAGTCAAAACCCAGCGTTTTCGCTAGCCGCAGGCGCTCCAGCCAGCACTCCCCAGCAGGGAGCGCTTTTTCATAGATGCCGAGCGGAATTTGTTTCGACAGCATAGCCGCTCCTTAGCCCCACAGTTGGGCAATGGAGCGTTTGAACTGCCGTGCGGCTTCTACCGGCGATTCGGCATCGCGAATGCTGCGCCCCGCGATAAAGACATGGATCGGAATGCCTTTGAACAGCGGCAGGTCTTCCAGCGCCAGCCCGCCGGTCACGGTCACTTTAAAGCCCATATCGGACAGCCGCTTAATCGCGGTAATATCCGCCTCGCCCCACGCCACGCCTGCGGCCTGCGCGTCACGGCTGCGGTGATAAACCACTTGCTGAATGCCCGCATCACGCCACTGCTGCGCCTGTTCCCAGGTCCAGTAACCGGTCAGCTCGATCTGCACGTCGCCGTTGAACTCTTTTGCCACATCCAGCGCACCTTTCGCAGTGTTGATGTCAGCGCAGCAAATGACCGTTACCCAGTCCGCGTTGGCTTCGAAACACATACGGGAGAGGATTTTACCGGCATCGGCAATTTTGGCGTCCGCCAGCACGATTTTGTGCGGATAGAGCGCTTTCAGGTCGCGAACGGCGCGCACGCCTTCGCCCACGCACAGAATGGTGCCCACTTCAATGATATCGACTTCTTCGGCAATCAGGCGAGTGGTTTCATAGGCGCTATCCATAGTCTGGTTGTCCAGCGCGACTTGCAACATCGGTAATGACATGTTCAATTCCTTCTTAAGCTGCCGCGTTGGTGCGGTCAATGAGATCCAGGACTTCCTGCGCGGTACGGCAGGCGCGTAAACGGTCAAAATTGGCTTCGTCTTCAAACAGATTAACGATCTGCATGATGCCTACTTCCTGATGGGTATTGGCGTCTACTGCCGCCATGGTGATCAGAATATCCACCGGATCGTTATCTTCGTGGTTGAACTCCAGCGGCTTTTTCAGGGTCACCAGAGAAAAACCGGTTTTCTTGACCCCTTCTTCCGGGCGGCCATGCGGCATCGCCAGGCCGGGGGCAATCACAAAATAGGGGCCAAACTGCTCAACGCCATCGAGAATGGCCTGGTAATAGCGCGGCTCCACCACGTCGGCAGCCACCAGTAAATCGACGCCGATCTTGACGGCTTCCTGCCAGGTATTCGCTTCAGCCTGCAGGCGGATAGAATTATTCTCCGCCAGTGAATCACGTAATTTCATGTTGCATCCTTACTTCACATCTTGCGGGAAATGTTCTTTGATCACTTCCAGCAGTTTCGGGCCGAAGTCAGCTGGAGAGAGCATGTTGCGCACGCCAACCACATATTTGTTGCCGGTCACGCTGATTTCGCCTGCAATATGGGTAGAAGCGATGATGATATCCGCGCCGCTCAACTCGCTTTTGTACTCGCCAACCGCGCAGCTGTTTACCGTGTGGTCAATGTTTGATTGGGTTAAAAACTGGTCCACTTTCATTTTCATGATCATGGAACTGCCTTGTCCGTTGCCACACACAGCCAGAATACGTACGGTCATAATCAAAACTCCTTATTAAGCAGACTGTTCTGCCAGTTGTTTTTCTGCATCTTCTTCTGCGCGCAGTGCGCGGCCAGCGAAGAACATATAAGCCAGTGCAATTACAATGATGACGGCCATAAAGGCGATACCGAGGGAGAAGAAGCCCTGCATCATCGGCGGTGCCAGAATCGACCAGTCCGCCATACCCATCCAGGCACTCATACCGGTGAGTTTCACCGCCCAGACGCAACCAAAGATTTCAATCATCCCCATCACCAGACAAATTTTCAGCGCCGCACGCCAGCCGCCGAAGTGGTTAGCGAACACGCCGATAGTGGCGTTAGAGAAGAACATCGGGATAAAGCCAGGAATAATCAGGATCGAGGAGCCGCAGGCAACCAGGATGCCAACCGCAATCAGCTGACCAATGGTGCCCCACATAAAGCCCCAGACCACCGCGTTCGGCGCGAAGCTATAAATAGCCGCACAGTCAATCGCCAGTACTGCGCCCGGAATCAGACGCTGGGAGATACCGTTAAAGGCCTCAGAGAGTTCTGCCACAAACATGCGCACGCCCTGAGTGATGATGAAGATCGCCACCGCAAAGGAGAAACCGGTTTGCAGGATGTAGACCGTCCAGTGCACTTTGCCCGCCATCGCCTGCACGGTGTCGATACCGAAGGAGAGCAGAATGGCACCAAAGAAGATGGTCATTACAATCGCCGTGGAGACGATGTTGTCGTGGAAAATATTCAGCCAGCCCGGCAGTTTGAGGTCTTCAACGCTTTCCTCTTTTTTGCCCAGGAACGGCGCGACTTTATAGGCAATCCAGGAAGCAAACTGCTGCTGGTGACCAATAGAGAAACCACAGCCATCGGTCACTTCCTGAGTCGGCTTATACATCATGTTGGAGGTAATACCCCAGTACAGGGAAACCAGTATCGCCGTGCAGATAATGGTGGTCCACATGGAATAGCCGAAGATATAGAAAGAGACCGCAATCAGCCCCGCCTGCTGGAACATGATGTGCCCGGTCAACATGATGGTGCGAATACCGGTAATGCGTCGCAACAAGACGTAACAAATATTCAGCGCCAGCGCGAGCAACACCGCGTAGCCTACCCAACTATACGCATCACCCATCCGTTCGATCGTTGCCATCATCGAAGCATAGGTATCGGAAATCGCGCCGTTGATGCCGTAGACCTCAGACATTTTCGCCACCACCGGTTTAAAGGTGCTGGTCAGAATGCCGGACCCGGCCTGTAGCAGCATGAAGCCAATGATGGTTTTGATCGACCCTTTGATGATCACGCTGACGCTTTTACGCAGCAGGATATAGCCCAGGCAGGTCACAATACCCAGTAATAGCGGGGCATTGGTCATTACCTGATTAAAGAAAATGGTAAAGATGTTGTAGAGGATCTCCATAACGATCTCCGGTAGACAAGGTTGCTGAGTCGCAGGCGCTCAGAATAATGTCCCTCCACTGTAATTTTCAAAAGTAATCACAACAAGATTGAATTTGATTAAATGTGACGTAGCGCGCAAATAATTAGCACACTTAATACATGGTTTACTTATAAATAACTCATTTCTTCATTAAAATAAGTAAAATCATAAAGATGAATACATCCCCATGACGCCAGAAAAGATTAAATTTTCTTCTGACTGCGTTCTCCTCTACCCAAAAGTCAAAAAATAGCCCATTGCCTTCTTGAGAAAATAGTGTCAGGATTAATCAAAACAAATCACGTTTTGAACCATTTTGAACAAACATGAAGGTAAATGCGATGAGTAAAGTACAAAGCATCACGCGTGAATCATGGATTCTGAGCACGTTTCCGGAGTGGGGAAGCTGGCTGAACGAAGAGATTGAGCAAGAGCAGGTCGCGCCGGGTACGTTCGCTATGTGGTGGCTGGGCTGTACCGGTATCTGGCTAAAATCTGAAGGCGGCACTAACGTATGCGTCGATTTCTGGTGCGGTACCGGTAAACAGAGCCACGGTAATCCGTTGATGAAAACCGGCCATCAGATGCAGCGTATGGCTGGCGTCAAAAAATTACAGCCTAACCTGCGCACTACGCCGTTTGTTCTCGATCCTTTCGCTATCCGTCAAATTGACGCCGTACTGGCGACCCACGACCATAACGATCACATTGATGTCAATGTCGCGGCTGCCGTAATGCAGAATTGCGCCGATGATGTTCCGTTTATCGGCCCGCAGACCTGCGTGGATTTATGGGTTGGCTGGGGCGTGCCGAAAGAACGCTGCATCGTGGTAAAACCGGGCGATGTCGTGAAAGTGAAAGATATTGAAATTCATGCGCTTGATGCCTTTGACCGTACCGCATTAATCACCCTGCCCGCCGATCAGAAAGCCGCTGGCGTACTGCCGGACGGCATGGATGTACGCGCGGTTAACTATCTGTTTAAAACGCCGGGCGGCAATCTCTATCACAGCGGCGATTCTCACTATTCCAACTACTACGCGAAACACGGCAACGAACATCAAATTGATGTCGCGCTCGGTTCTTACGGTGAAAACCCGCGCGGTATTACGGACAAAATGACCAGCGCGGATATTTTACGCATGGCGGAATCGCTGAATACCAAAGTGGTGATCCCGTTCCATCACGATATCTGGTCGAACTTCCAGGCCGATCCGCAAGAGATCCGCGTGCTATGGGAAATGAAGAAAGATCGCCTGAAGTATGGTTTTAAACCGTTTATCTGGCAGGTTGGCGGCAAGTTTACCTGGCCGCTGGATAAAGACAATTTCGAATACCACTATCCGCGTGGGTTTGACGATTGCTTTACCATTGAACCCGATCTACCGTTCAAATCCTTCCTGTGAGTCGATATCATGCCGGGATTACCCGGCATTTTTTCCATTTACTTTAGTATTTCCAGGCTATTTCAAATATCATCTTTTCAAATCAATTTGTATCGGAATAGCTCATGACTGAAGCACAAAGACATCAAATACTGCTGGATATGCTGGCACAGTTGGGCTTTGTTACCGTCGAAAACGTGATTGAGCGTCTGGGGATCTCCCCGGCGACAGCGCGCCGCGACATCAACAAGCTCGACGAAAGCGGGAAACTTAAAAAAGTGCGCAACGGCGCAGAGGCCATTACCCAACAGCGGCCCCGCTGGACGCCGATGAATCTGCACCAGGCGCAAAACCACGATGAAAAAGTACGCATCGCGAAAGCGGCGTCGCAGCTGGTGAACCCGGGAGAAAGCGTAGTGATTAACTGCGGCTCCACCGCTTTCCTGCTGGGGCGTGAAATGTGCGGGAAGCCAGTACAGATCATTACCAACTATCTGCCGCTGGCGAATTATCTTATCGATCAAGAACATGAAAGCGTGATTATCATGGGGGGTCAGTATAATAAAAGCCAGTCGATTACCCTGAGCCCGCAGGGAAGCGAAAACAGTCTCTATGCGGGCCACTGGATGTTTACCAGCGGAAAGGGCTTAACCGCGGATGGCCTGTACAAAACCGATATGCTAACCGCCATGGCGGAACAAAAAATGCTCAGCGTCGTCGGGAAACTGGTCGCGCTGGTCGATAGCAGTAAAATTGGCGAGCGCGCGGGAATGCTGTTCAGCCGCGCCGATCAGATCGCTATGCTGATTACCGGCAAAAATGCCAATCCGCAGGTTTTGCAACAGCTTGAAGCCCAGGGTGTAAGCATACTCCGCGTTTAAAGATACTGTCGGAAAAACGCTACCGTCGCCGACAACGCTTCTGGCGTAATGCGATGCCGCACGCCTGCGGCCCATAAACAGGTCACATGCTTATCCAGCTTCGCCCCGGCGAGTGCCTGCTGGAGCCGGAAGGTTTCGATAGCAGGCACCACGTCATCCTCCTGACCATGCCACAACAGAAGCGGCCTGTCGGCCAGTTGCTCTAACTGGTGTGTGACTTCCCATTCACGTAGCGGCGCGATGATATTGTCGAATTCCGCCTGCTGCGCCGGGTTCTGCGGGGATAACGGCGGGAAAAGCGTCCGGGCGAGCCCGGTAAAATAGCCCGACCCCATTAAACTGGCCCCGCATTTTACCTCCCGGTGACGCGTCATAATGCCCAGCGCCGTCATACCGCCCATGGATGCGCCGCCCACCGCTAACCGCCCGTCAAGTAGCCAATTTTCCGCCTGAATCGCCGCACGTAACGTCGTAAATTCCTGCATGTTTTGGTGCAGAATCTGCCAGAATCGGCGTATCCGTCCCTGTGAGTCGCCGCCGAAGCGAGCGCCATGCTCCGGCGCATCCGGCATGACTACCCGGAATCCTGCCTGTGCCAGGGCAACGGCAAAATAACTATAAACCAGGCTGGAGGAGGTGAAGCCATGATAGAACACCACACAGGGAAGCGGCACGGCGCGTTTCCCTTCCGGGAAGGCATGTAGTACGACGCCTCCGGCTAATTGTCGTGTTTCAATCGCTATCATTATTCTCTCCTTTTTATCCGGTATGCCACGGAGAAATACTTAACGCAAGTTTATGGATAGCGCAATAATTCATAATGTTTGAGAACTGGGTTACGCTTTCGCAACGTTTTCATTCGAAAATCGCGTGACAGGTAACACTTCGGGAACATTCCCCCTAAAGGGAAATCAATAAGGCATTACACTATGATTATCAGGAAACGAGATAGAGTTATGCGTCGGTTTGCTTCATTGATAGCAGCGCTGTTATTAAGCGCGTGTAGCGTGCTGCAGGGTACGCCGCAACCTGCGCCGCCTGTCGCCGATCACCCGCAGGAAATCCGTCGCGATCAAACGCAAGGACTACAGCGGATGGGGACCGTAAGCGCGCTGGTTCGGGGCTCCCCGGATGATGCTATAGATGAAATCAGAGCGAAAGCCGTCGCTGCGAAAGCCGATTATTACGTTATCTTAATGGTTGATGAAACGGTTGTAACCGGCCAGTGGTATTCACAAGCCATTTTGTATCGTCAATAACAGTAGATTGATTTTTAGTCAGTTTTACATTGCTTTGCGTCCCTATGCGTTTACCTGTGCACAATAAACAAACAGGTTTACCGTGATGGAGCGTCCTGTTAAATGCGGGGTATGTAATAAGGAGCTGACGATGAAACAAGAACTTGCCTTATCCTCACTGCTGCTTTCTGCCGGACTGGTGAGTACGACGGCACAGTCTGCCGAATTCGCCAGTGCTGACTGCGTAACGGGTCTGAATGAAATCGGCCTGATCTCGGTCAGTAATGTTGCAGGAAACCCACAGGATGTAGAGCGGATTATCGCCCTGAAAGCCGATGAACAGGGTGCGTCCTGGTACAGAATTATTCAAATGTATGAAGAACAACAGTCGGATAACTGGCGCGTACAGGCGATACTCTATGCCTGATGCCGCGTGGCTCGCGCCGGATGGCATGTACTACAGGCCAAACGTTACCGCAGTCCCCCGGTCGCCCTTAACAGTAAATCATTTTGCACCTGGGCAGGCAGCGGCATTTCGCCGCGTGTATCTAGCATCATCTGACACCACGCTTGCGCCAGCGGCGGCGAGGCATGACGCAGCATTTCCGCTCCGCATCCCAGCAGGAAAAGCTGCTGCGTAATCTCTCTGCCCATTGCTTCGTCCGGTTTGCGTAAACGTTGCTGTAGCTGACGTACCGCGCGGTCGTAATGGCGATCCTGACCTTTGACTTCCGCAAAAGCTTCACTCAATACGTCATCGACGCCGTGTTGTTTTGTCAGCACTCGAAGTACATCCAGACACATGATATTGCCGGAACCTTCCCAGATACTGTTCACCGGCATTTCACGGTACAGGCGCGGGAGTTCGCTCTCTTCGCAATACCCCATCCCGCCGAGAACCTCCATCGCCTCTGCCACAAAAGGGATTCCCTGCTTACAGATGGCGAATTTCGCCGCTGGCGTGAATAATCGCGCCCATAATGCCTCTTTCGCCTCGCGACGTTGCTCCCAGGCGCGCGCCAGCCGAAACAAAAGCGCCGTCTGCCCCTCCAGGCATAGCGCCATACGACTTAAGGTTTGTCGCATCAACGGTTGTTCGATCAGCGGCTTACCAAAAGCCTGACGCTGATGAGCATGGTAAATCGCGACTGAAAACGCACGCCGCATTAAGCCATGACTCCCGAGCGCGCAGTCAAGACGCGTCATACCGCCCATCTTTAAGATATGCCGAATTCCTTCGCCCTCTTCTCCCAGCCGCCAGCCGACGGCATCCTGAAACTCGACTTCGGCGCTGGCATTAGATCGATTACCGAGTTTATCTTTCAGGCGTTCAAGACGAACAGAGTTCCGTTGCCCGTCTGGCAGGAAACGCGGCACAAAGAAACAGGATAGTCCTCCTTTTGCCTGCGCCAGCACGAGGTGCGCATCACTTTGCGGCACAGAGAAAAACCATTTATGTCCCACCAGCCGATATGAATCATCCGCCAGCCGCTCCGCGTGGGTCGTATTACTGAGTACGTCCGATCCGCCCTGCTTTTCCGTCATTCCCATGCCGATAAGCAGGCCCCGTTTTTGCCCGCCCGGCAGCAAATGCGAATCGTAGCGATCGCTGCGCAGCGGCACCAGCCAGTCATGGAAAGTGGCGGGAAGCATCTGCAATAGCAACGGTGTCGCGGCAAAGGTCATCGTGACAGGACAGAGTGTTCCCGCTTCTACCTGAGCATGTAACACAAAACGCGCCGCCCGGGCGACAAAGCTTCCCGCCCTTGCCTCCTCCTCCCAGGCCAGATTATGTACCCGATTGGCGCAAAGCCCCTGCATCAACAGATGCCAGGCGGGATGAAAGCGAACGTCATCCAGACGCTGTCCCAGGGGATCGTAACGCAGCAACTCAGGAGGATGCGCGTTCGCCAGACGACCCAGTTCCAGTGATTCCGCCGTTCCCAGTTGTTGGCCAATGCTGGCGAGAAGATCGCTATCCCATCCCGCGCCTTCCCGGGAAACCGCTTCACACAGCGCGCCATCAGACAGGAATAAGTTACTGTTATTGAGCGGAGCAGGTTGATTAAAGACGGTATGTGTTTGCCAGGACATGGTGTCTCCCTCCTTCAATGGCGCTGAAGTCAAGTATGGTCATGACTGCGCCATTGACGCCGGAGCAAGATCACAAAAGTATGATTAACCGGCAATATAATGTGGGACGAAACGGGAAGTGTCCTTGGTAATTAGCGTATTGTCCTCGCGAATCCCCATCCCGGCGGCTTCATCGTCAATGATCCAACTGCCAATCAGCGTATAGCTATCGCCAAAGCGCGGCAAAGGCTGAAACGCCTGGTAAATCATCGGCTCGTCAGCGTAGTCGCCGTCGGCATGATCGATAACATTTTGCCGCTCGTCGAAAATCGTGACGTTGCCGCCTTCACGTGAATAAATCGGCTTCCGCACGCTGCTTTCACCTGGCGCTGCGAGCGATTTTTCGCCCTCAAACCAGGCCGGCAGCAGATTCGGATGGCCTGGGAAAAAGCGCCACAATAACGGCAACAGCCCTTTGTTACTCAGAATACTTTTCCACAATGGCTCAATCCATTGCTCACGCCGTTTTCGCAGTAGCGGGCCGTTGTCGTCGCGCATCATCCATTCCAGCGGGTAGAGCTTAAAGGCGCGGCGAATCACGTTATCGTCCAGATCGGTCAGCACGCCGCCTACGCCAAGCCCCAGTTCTTCAATATAGATAAATCGCGTTTCCTGGCCCGCCTGCTGCGCGCAATCCTGAAGGTACAGCACCGTCGTACGATCTTCGTCGGTATCTTCACAACAGCAAAAGTAGAGCGGTTCCCGACTGTATAGCTCGCTGAAGCGGGCGATCAGCCGCTCCTGTATCGCGTTGTATTGATCGGCATCACGCGGAATGGCGCCGCTACGACGAGCATCCTCCAGCCATAGCCATTGAAAGTAGGAGGATTCATAGAGCGATGTCGGCGTATCCGCGTTGTATTCCAGCAATTTAACCGGATCTTTGCCGCACCAGACGAAATCCATCCGCCCGTAAAGCGAAGGATCGCGGCTGCGCCAACTTTCGGCGATGACATCCCAGTACAATGGCGGGATCGCCAGCTGCTGCATGATCTGCTCATCCCGGACGGCCCGCTCGACAATCTCCAGACACATCTGATGAAGCTCTGCGGTCGGTTTTTCGATCTGTTCTTCAATTTGCCGTAATGTAAAACGGTAGGCCCGGCTTTCATCCCAGTAAATTTCGTTATCGATAACATGAAAGTCAAAACCGTGATCGCAGGCGATCTTATCCAGATCCCGGCGTACCGATACGTTATGTCGTAGCATGGTTAGCCTCCCCAGTGCCCGCGGGCGCTGGAAGAACGGCCATAGCCGCCGCGGGAGACGGTGGACGCTTTCCGTGTGATATAACCAGGGCTGGTCGCGGTATCGCTTTTCCCGGTACCGCTGCGCCACGCATAATCGCCGGACGTGGTGCGCCAGACGGGACGGGAGGCGTAGGATGAACCGCCGCTGCTATAGATGTATTGTTCGTCACGGTTTTGACGAATCGCGCGGCTGAGCAAAAAGCCGCTTAATACCGGAACCCAACTCCGATCGGTGCTATCAAAGTAGCAATCGCCAAACTGCGACTGACAGCGCTCCTGCGTCAATTGCTTAGGCACATTCGCGTAAAATTCTGTTTTCGCATTATTCCAGCCGTCAGCGCAAACGCTGGCACTATTGCCATCGTCAATACAGTCGTTCACCGTGGCGTAAAACGTCCCATCGCCGTCGTTGTCAGTATTGCCGCCATCACCGCACCCTTTCAGGAGAAAAAAGGCCGCTCCGCCCATAATCGCCAGCGTCAGGCATTTTGGCGTGTAGCGATTTCGTTGCCGCTCAAAGGGATTAACCGGTTCGGCTATCCGTCTTATTGCCGAATGGCCTACGCCGGATGTTCTTCTGGATTTTCGTTTTTTTGCCATGATCTTCCGTTACCATGTCATACAGGCAGCGTTAAAAATACCGCCAGCCAGCGCTGCGGTTCCCATAAATAGCCCCGCCGCCACGTTGTGATGAATAATTTTTTCGCTCAGCGTAGGCATGTATAACCTTACGCAGCCATAAATCAGCAGTTGAATCACCAGCGCAATGCCGCCCCAGGCAAAATAGTCCGGGATGCTGACCGAGTTTATCGCCGCGCTGGATAAGGGGATGACATAGCCCAGCAACGTACCGCTAAAGGCCAGCGATGCCGCAGTATTGTTATTTTTTATCAACTGCCATTCATTATGCGGCGTTATCTTTGAGTAAATAAAAAGAAATGCGATGACCATTGCCGCGCCAATAAAAAAATAGGCGCAGAAAGCCAGTAATGCGTCCAGTATATGCATAATTGTCCTGTATGTGCTTAACCAATAACCGTCAGTGAGGTGAGCGGGATGTCCACGCCGAGCGCGCGCGAAAACACCCATTCAGGCTCACCGCGTTCGTTAAATGATTCTTCCCCGTTCAATAGAAGATACTCCCAGGCGTCATCCGTCACCTGGCGCTGGAAGCCCATCGTAAAATTGTGAACGTCCCATTTCTCTGCCTGCTGATTTTCAACCTTTTCCAGCATGTAGACAGGTTCAATATTGCCCGGCTCTTCATGGTTAAAAAAGCGCTGCCAGCGCCGTTCTTGCCAGTTGAGCGTCATCGGCCCTATTGCCGCTGGCGCAATGGCTGAACGCCAGTGATGTTCCTCGTTAATACCGAAACTTTCCTCATATACAAAGAGTTTGATGTCATCAATGTCGTCAACATCCGTGCCGCCAGTGGTGTTAATTTGCAGAAACTCATCGCCAGAAGTGTAGTAGCGAAAAATCTGACTGCCGCCGCCTAAATCTATGCGACTCGCTGCCGCGACAGTGTATTTTTCACCCGGTAGCTCTACCAGCAACGACGACTTCAGTAGCCGGAATGCCAGCGTATCCAGCGTGAAACCGGCGTTAAGATGTAATCCTAATGGTCCGCGAATCGGCGCTGGCGCGCTTGTTTTACCGAGCAAACGCTGAAAAAATTGCATCATAGGGGAACCTCTATCTCTTGCCATGCGACCTCTTCAGCCAGAATGCGATTGTCGTTAGGCATAATGCCATTTGAGATCGCGCATTCATGTGCCGTCTCGTATGAAAGCGACGAGCTCAGCACGGTAGCGCGCTTTCGCGCTACCGATAACAAAGCAGATACTGCCCGATAAACAGGCCAGGTCAGTCTGGACAAATGACGCTGGCAGGTTTTGACCATCCATGTAAAGAGCATTATTCGCCTTGTTGACGCTGTAAACGCGCCAACACATCCTGAGCATTGCTTTTATTGGTTGCGCCAATACCGGCCTGCGCCAGTTTTTCGTCCAGGTCGCGTCCATCGGCGACTTTTTCCAGCTGCGCGGCGGCATCCAGCCGGGCCTGGCGTTCAGCCTGACGCGTTTGTAAACGTTTAAGCGACTCCGCCGCCGTAGACACATTCGACGCGGCTCCGACGGTCGAAGTCGTCACCGCCTGCTGGGCGCGCTGCATGGCTTCTGTCGCCTTAACCACTTCAAGTTGCTGCTCAAACTGCGCAATCCGCTGGCCTGTCGCCGTTACGGCCTTCTCTACCGCATCACGAGAGGCTTCCAGATTAGTCAGCACCTGTTCTTCGGCAAGAATGGCATTTTCCAGACGGGCTATTTCTTCCGCCACTTCGTTGAGTAAAGCGGCGTCGACATTCTTACTCATTGCCGCCAACGCCCGCGTTTCAAGGCTGGCTTTACGCTCACGTAAATCATTCAGCTTGTCATGGCTTAGTTTCACCCGCGCCAATAAATCCACTCTGGATTTACCCGCTTTATCCAGCTCGGCTTTTGCGTCGCGAATATGCTGCTCCAGCATACGTACACCCTGTGCTTCATCAATGGCCTCTTCTGCCTGAGCAACGAATGATTTACCTAACGTGAACAAACTTTTTAAAATTCCCATGTAAGCCGCCTGTATTATTCCTGTGAATAGACTTGTGTTATTTCAGCGATATCCAACGCATTTTCTACAAGCGTGGTGATTTCCAGCGTCACGTCGGCAAGCGACGAATTTAACGACAACGCGCCAAAAGCGACATAATATTCCTCCTGTTTTACCTGGGTAATACCGACCGAAGACAGCGGTAAAATCTTCTGATTTCTCAGCAAGAAAAGATTAAATTCCGCGGTATCTCTAATCGTATTTACCGGACAGATATAAGTCTCGATAACTATTTGTTGCGAGGTAAATAAAACCGCCAGTGGTAAATCGCCATAATCATTCATTTTTATTATTAATGAAGATTCATTATTTTCTATATCAATATTTAATTCAGCGATGTTGTTTAATGCATCCGCCAGCGTCCGTGGAGTCCATGCCATATTATTATCTCTATCTCTTTTTTATAAATAAAGGAAATTACAGGGTAGATTTTGTTTTATATATTACCAGCCAAAGATAAAAAAAAACCATCCGATTATGGATGGTTTTTTCTTAAAAAATACTATTAGCGTCAGGTGCGCTGGCGAACGGCTTCAAACAGACAAATCCCGGTCGCCACAGAGACATTCAGCGACGACACGCTACCGGCCATAGGAATGCTGATCAGCTCATCGCAGTGCTCACGGGTCAGACGACGCATACCTTCACCTTCTGCGCCCATGACCAGCGCCATGCGGCCAGGCATTTTGCTCTGATACAGCGTATGGTCAGCCTCGCCCGCCGTTCCGACAATCCAGATATTCTCTTCCTGCAACATGCGCATCGTGCGCGCCAGGTTGGTGACGCGGATCAACGGCACGCTTTCCGCTGCGCCGCAGGCGACTTTCTTCGCCGTCGCGTTAAGTTGCGCGGAGCGGTCTTTCGGCACGATTACCGCATGTACGCCTGCGGCATCGGCGCTGCGCAGACAGGCGCCAAGATTATGCGGATCGGTGACGCCATCGAGGATCAACAAAAAGGGGCGATCGTGTAATGCGATCAGATCCGGCAGATCGTTTTCCTGATACTGCCGGCCTGGTTTCACGCGAGCGATAATGCCCTGATGCACGGCACCGTCGCTTTTCTCGTCGAGATATTGGCGGTTTGCCAGCTGGATAACCACGCCCTGGGACTCAAGGGCGTGGATCAGCGGCAACAGACGTTTATCTTCACGGCCTTTTAAAATAAAGACTTCCTGAAAACGTTCAGGGGCGCGCTCCAGCAGGGCCTGCACTGCGTGGATGCCGTAAATCATTTCGCTCATTAATGTACTCATTGTTTACGTTTTGCCGGGGGCGCTACGCTTGCCCGGCCTACAGATAATTCACCCTCTTCTGTTTGAAGAGGGTATTGCTCACTCTGCCGCTTTTTTCTTCGCCGCACGCTTCGCTTTGGTCGCTGCGGCTATTTTCTGCGTTTTAGCCGATGGCTTTTTTGCTTTTCTCGCGTCTTTCTTCGCTGCTTTCGGCTTCGCTTTTTTCTCGCCGCGGAAGGCGCTATCAGGCTCGAAGTTAACTTTCTTACCTACCTGACGACGTTTACCGGCGTTTTTACTTTCACCTTTTTTCGCTTTTTCACGCGCCGTTTTGCCGACGTTACGCGGTGCGCGCTCGCTGGAGATCAGGCTAAAGTCAATTTTCCGTTCGTCCATATTCACCGCTTCGACACGTACCTCGACCCGGTCGCCCAGGCGATATGTCTGCCCGCCGGACTCGCCAATCAGACGTTGCCCTACCTGATCGAAGCGATAGTAATCGTTATCCAGTGAGGAAACGTGTACCAGCCCATCGATAAACAGTTCATCAAGACGGACAAAGAAGCCGAAACCGGTGACGCTGGCAATCACGCCCTTAAAGACGTTGCCTACCTGATCCAGCATAAAGTCACATTTCAGCCAATCGGAGACATCACGCGTCGCTTCATCAGCGCGGCGTTCCGCCATCGAACAGTGCTGGCCGAGCTGCAACATCTCTTCCATCGAGTAGTGATAACCGCCCGTTTCTGTGGTGTTGCCCTTGTTCCCTTGCTCTTTCGCCAGCAGGTACTTAATGGCGCGGTGCAAAGAAAGATCCGGATAGCGGCGAATCGGCGAGGTAAAGTGTGCATAAGACTGCAACGCCAGGCCAAAGTGCCCGCGGTTTTCCGGATCGTAAATCGCCTGCTTCATTGAACGCAGCAGCATAGTTTGCAGCATTTCGGCGTCCGGCCGGTCGGCAATCGATTCAAGCAGTTCGGCATAATCGCGCGGTTCCGGTTTATTTCCGCCCGGCAGCTCCAACCCCAGCTCCGCCAGTACGGAGCGGAATGAGGTGATCGCTTCGGTGGTGGGCTTATCATGAATACGGAATAACGCCGGCTCTTTAGCTTTTTCGACAAAGCGCGCCGCCGAGATATTCGCCATGATCATGCACTCTTCGATAAGCTTATGCGCGTCATTACGCTGGGTCTGTTCGATACGCTCAATGCGACGATCGGCGTTAAAGATAAACTTCGCCTCTTCGCTCTCAAACGAGATCCCCCCGCGCTCTTCACGCGCTTTATCCAGCACTTTGTAGAGGTTGTGCAGCTCTTCAATATGCTTCACCAGCGGCGCATATTGTTCACGCAGATCCTGATCGCCCTGCAGCATATGCCAGACTTTGGTATAGGTCAGACGCGCATGGGAGCTCATCACCGCTTCATAGAATTTGTAGCCGGTCAGCCGACCTTTCGCCGAGATGGTCATTTCACAGACCATACACAGCCTGTCAACTTGCGGGTTTAGCGAACACAGGCCGTTGGAGAGCACCTCCGGCAACATTGGGACAACCTGTGACGGGAAGTAAACCGACGTGCCGCGATTGCGCGCCTCGCGATCCAACGGCGTTGGCGGCCGTACATAATAGCTCACGTCAGCAATAGCGACCCACAAACGCCAGCCGCCGCCGCGTTTTTTCTCACAGTAAACCGCGTCGTCAAAGTCACGGGCATCTTCGCCATCAATCGTGACCAGCGGCAAATCGCGCAGATCGACACGACCGGCTTTCGCCTCTTCCGGCACCTCTTCTTTCAGCCCGGCGACCTGCTGCTCTACCGCCTGCGGCCAGATGTAGGGTATTTCATGGGTACGCAGCGCCATATCAACCGCCATACCGGTGCCCATATTGTCGCCCAGCACTTCGACGATTTTCCCTACCGCTTTAGTACGGCGAGTTGGACGTTGGGTCAGTTCAACCACGACCACGAACCCCATCCGCGCGCCCATGACGTCTTCTGGCGGGATAAGAATGTCGAAGCTGAGACGGCTGTCGTCCGGCACTACAAAGCCGACGCCCGCATCGGTGAAATAACGCCCGACTATCTGACTGGTTTTCGGTACCAGTACACGGACGATACGCGCTTCGCGGCGACCTTTACGATCGGCGCCCAGCGGCTGCGCCAGCACCTGATCGCCATGAATACAGGTTTTCATCTGCTCGCTGGAAAGATACAGATCGTCTTTGCGGCCTTCGACACGTAAGAAACCGTAACCATCACGATGACCGATCACAGTGCCTTTCAGCAGGTCGAGGCGTTCCGGCAGCGCATAGCACTGGCGGCGGGTAAAGACCAGTTGTCCGTCGCGCTCCATCGCGCGCAGACGGCGACGCAAGGCTTCAAGCTGCTCTTCGCCTTCAATATTCAGTTCTACGGCCAGTTCTTCGCGACTGGCCGGTTTTTCACGTTTCGTTAAATGTTCGAGGATAAATTCCCGGCTCGGGATAGGATTCGCGTATTTTTCTGCTTCGCGTTCCTGGAAAGGATCTTGTGACATTGAGGTTCCTCCATTGTCATCTCTAATGAAGTTTACTTCACTCCACCAGTAATAATTTATAAAGCGGTTGATTCTCTTCAACCAAATCGGCAAGCGTGTAGTTATCCAGCTCCTTGAGAAAACTCTGCACGGCCTTAGAAAGCGCCTGTTTCAGACGACAGGCAGGGGTGATGTGGCAAAATTCGCTGCTACAGTTGACCAGTGATAAGGGTTCCAGCTCACGCACCACATCGCCAATACAAATAGTATTAGCCGGTTTACCCAGGCGGATACCGCCATTTTTTCCCCGAACGGCGGTGACAAAGCCCGCCCGGCTAAGCTGATTGATAATTTTGACCATATGATTACGGGACACGCCGTAGACTTCTGTCACCTCAGAAATGCTGGTCATTCGTCCATCTGGTAACGACGCCATATAGATTAGCGCACGTAAGCCGTAATCGGTGAAACTCGTTAACTGCACATCAACCTCAGGAAAAGGGAAAACGGGATATAACTTATCTGTATTGATGATAAACCAGCCACCTGTCAGGCTGCTAATTTATTTCGGTTCAGGAAGGAAAAAAGCGGGGAACAATGACGCATTTGAACCGAAGGGTGATGCAAAGCATCTTATCCGGCTAACAAATGCGTACTCATCATAGACCCGGTAAGCGTAGCGTTACCGGGCATCATCCATCAATTACGCGTCGAACGGATCGCGCAGAATCATCGTCTCAGTACGATCGGGGCCGGTAGAAATAATATCAATCGGCACGCCGGTCAGTTCTTCGATACGTTTGATGTAGTTCAGCGCCGCCTGCGGCAGGCCGCTACGATCTTTCACGCCGAAGGTGGATTCAGACCAGCCCGGCATGGTTTCGTAAATCGGCTCTACACCTTTCCAGTCGTCAGCTGCCAGCGGAGTGGTAGTCACTTCGCGACCATCCGGCATACGGTAAGCTACGCAGAGTTTCACCTCTTTCAGGCCATCCAGCACGTCCAGTTTGGTCAGGCAGAAGCCAGACAGGGAGTTCAGCTGTACCGCACGACGAACGGCAACGGTGTCCAGCCAGCCGGTACGACGACGACGGCCGGTAGTGGCGCCGTATTCGTTACCCTGCTTGCAGAGGAACTCGCCGGTTTCATCAAACAGCTCAGTCGGGAACGGACCTGCACCTACACGAGTGGAGTAAGCTTTGAGGATACCCAGAACGTAATCAACATAACGCGGGCCCAGGCCGGAACCGGTCGCCACGCCACCTGCAGTGGTGTTAGAAGAAGTTACATACGGATAAGTACCGTGGTCGATATCCAGCAGGGTACCCTGCGCACCTTCAAACATGACGAAATCGCCACGCTGACGCGCCTGGTCGAGCAGGTCCGAAACGTCAACAACCATAGAAGTCAGGATGTCGGCAACAGCCATCGTATCATCCAGAACTTTCTGGTAATCAACCGCTTCAACTTTGTAGTAGTTAACCAACTGGAAGTTGTGATATTCCATCACTTCTTTCAGTTTTTCAGCGAAGGTTTCTTTGTCGAAAAGGTCACCAACACGCAGACCGCGACGTGCCACTTTATCTTCATAAGCAGGCCCGATTCCACGACCGGTGGTGCCGATCGCTTTCGCGCCACGCGCTTTCTCACGCGCGTTATCCAGCGCAACGTGATAATCAAGGATCAGCGGACAAGCTTCAGACAGCAGCAGACGCTCACGAACGGGGATGCCACGGTCTTCCAGTTCTTTCATCTCTTTCATCAGCGCGGCCGGAGACAGCACAACACCGTTACCGATGATGCTGGTTACATTCTCGCGAAGAATACCTGATGGAATAAGATGGAGAACGGTTTTTTCACCGTTGATTACGAGAGTATGGCCTGCGTTGTGACCGCCCTGGTAGCGTACAACATATTTAGCCCGTTCAGTCAGAAGATCGACGATCTTTCCTTTACCTTCGTCACCCCATTGGGTGCCCAGTACGACGACGTTGTTACCCATTTTTCAAAATCACCGTTTGCTTAAAAATGGATTCTACCATCGCTTTTTCAGATATACAGCACTTTTTGCACTCAATCTGCGGCAAATCCGACCACTTTTTGCTCAGCCAATCGTTTTCCTCAACATGTAGTAGACCACAACTCCCGCGACCACAAGTCCGCCGCCAAAACGACGTAAAACATTTTCCGGCAGTTGCGCCAGTGCCGAAACCATTTTTTTCCATGCGCCGGGATACAGCATCGGTCCCAGCCCTTCGAGGACTAATACCAGAGCAAGCGCCAACCAGATTGTTGAATTCATTTATCGCCCTTATAAAAGAAAACCACCGGCATCCTTTGGATGCGGTGGTTTTGCTGGTCTAAAACCGCTGACGCTATTTTAGCGTGTCGTCGAACTCGGTGTCTTCATGTAGCGGAAGAAATCGCTGTCCGGGCTCAACACCATCACGTCCTGATTACCTTCGAAGCTCTTCTCGTAAGCGCGCAGACTACGAATGAACGCGTAGAAATCAGGGTCCTGGCTGAACGCATCGGCAAACAGCTTCGCGGCTTCAGCATCACCTTCACCACGCATGATACGCCCCTGACGCTCGGCTTCCGCCAGAGTTTTCGTCACCTCATAGTCAGCAGCCGCACGCAGTTTTTCCGCTTCTTCCTGACCTTGTGAACGATGACGACGCGCGACCGCTTCACGCTCGGCGCGCATACGGTTGTAAATCGCCTCAGAAACCTCGGTCGGCAGGTTGATCTGCTTAATACGCACATCGACCACTTCGATACCCAACGCCGCCATACTGTTCGGGTTGATGACCGGTACTTTACCTTTGGTTTCCGCCGTGACGCGTTCCGCTGCTTCGGCAATCGCGTCATCCGCCGCCGGGGTCGCCACTTCATCATCGGTACCGGCTGAACCGGAGTTCAGCGCGTCGCGCACTTCCAGAGTCAGGCGACCACGAGAATCGGTCACGATGTCTTTTACGTCCAGGCGACCAATCTCAGAACGCAAACGGTCCGAGAATTTACGTTTTAACAGCACTTCGGCTTGCGAAATATCGCCGCCGCCGGTCGCCAGATAGTAACGGCTAAAGTCGCTGATACGCCATTTGATGTAGGAGTCGACAATCAGGTCTTTCTTCTCTTTAGTCACAAAGCGATCGGCCTGGTTATCCATCGTCTGGATACGCGCATCAAGCATTTTCACTGATTCAATAAACGGGATCTTAAAGTGCAGACCCGGCGCGTAAACCAGCGGTTTGTTCTCATCGTCACGCAGAACTTTACCAAAACGCAGCGTAATGCCGCGCTCGCCCTCTTTGACCACAAAGACGGACATGTAGAGCACTACCAGCACGATGATGATAATCGCAATAACTGACTTACGCATCGTTATTCCCCCTGACGCTGGTAGTCGTTACGCTGCGCATTCGCGCGGCGTTGGTCCATAATATCGCCCTGATTTGAGGACGACGTGTTGCTTGCTCCGCTGGCGTTAGACTTTGTGGACGGCGGCAGGCGCAGCAGGTTGCTGGCGCTATTGTCGCTCTTTGCCGCCGGCGCATTCCCGCCTTTCAGCATCTGATCTAACGGCAGCACCATTAAATTACCGCTCTTGTCGTTAACCAGTACTTTACGGGTATGGCTCAGCACTTTTTCCATCGTTTCAATATACAGACGCTCGCGTGTAATCTGCGGCGCGGCTTTATATTCCGGCAAAATCTTCGCAAACCGGGCGACTTCACCCTGCGCTTCCAGGATAGTCTGGGTTTTATAGGCGCGTGCCTCTTCCAGAATACGCTGCGCCTGACCGTTGGCGCGCGGCTGAACTTCGTTGGTATACGCTTCCGCTTCACGAATGTACTGCTGCTCGTTTTCACGTGCGGCAATCGCGTCGTCAAAGGCGGCTTTCACCTCTTCCGGCGGACGCGCAGCCTGGAAGTTCACGTCCAGCAGGGTAATCCCCATGTTGTACGGTTTGATAGTCTCTTCCAGCTCGCGTTGGGTATCGCTACGAATAACGGTACGACCTTCGGTCAGGATGCGATCCATCGTGTATTTACCAATGACGCCACGCAGCGCGCTGTCGGTGGCCTGACGCAGGCTATCGTCCGGGCTGGTCACGCTAAACAGATATTTCTGCGGATCGGTGACGCGGTATTGCACGTTCATTTCAACGCGCACGACGTTTTCATCAGACGTCAGCATCACGCCTGACGCCGCCAGTTCGCGCACCGCTTCGACGTTCACCGGCGTGACGTCGTCAATAAATGTCGGCTTCCAGTTCAGACCTGGCTCTACCAGATGGCTGAATTTACCAAAACGCGTCACAACGCCGCGCTCGGCTTCTTTAATGGTATAAAAACCGCTGGCCGCCCAGATAATGACTACTGCCGCCGCGGCGATGGCGACAATACGGCCTCCCAGTTGCGGACGCGGGCCTTGCGATGAGCTACCGCCGCCGGAACCGGTGCCTTTACCGCCCCCAAAACCACCGAGTTTTTTACTCAGCTTACGGAAGATATCATCCAGATCGGGAGGTCCCTGATCGCGGCCACCTTTGTTTCCATTTCCCCCAGAGTTGCTGCCAGGTTTGCTGCTTCCCCACGGGTCGCGGTCCTGTCCGTTATTACCGGGCTGATTCCACGCCATGTTTGTGCTCCATATTTGTTATGCGGTGATCCCCGTTGTCTTTCGACCTCAGAGGATAAGGCGAAATTACTCCATGCTTCAGACGAACCGCCGTTACAGACATCATCTTTCAGACTGCGTCCTGAGTGGCGGCTTTTTTACCCCAGGTCACTTCGTTGTGAGCTCCTGAAATTCTCTCAGCTACCGCTTCAATACGACCTGAATGACTTCGCGTCTAGATCACGTATTCGATCAACGCCGGTTCTTGTTTACAGAGGCGACGCCAGTCGACAATCGGCATTCGTACCTGCAGACTGACGCTACCGTCTTCCTCCATCCACTCTTTTTCTATTGCCTGAAGCTGATAAAACCGGCTTCTCAGACGCCCTTCCTGCGGCGGCAAACGCAGCGTATGCTGCGCCACCTCGCCGGAAAGACGCTCCGTCAAAGCCTGAAAAAGCTGTGGTATTCCCACGCCGCTTTGCGCTGAAAGCCAAACGCGGATGGGTTTATTCTCTTCATCTCTGTCGATACGCGGTTCAAAGTCGTCCAGCATATCGATTTTGTTCATCACCATTAAGGTGGGGATTTCGTGAGCGTCAATCTCTTCAAGAACGGTGTTTACCGCCTCGATGTTTTCCTGCACACGAACATCCGCCGCATCGACCACATGCAGCAGCAGCGTCGCCTGACGCGTCTCCTGCAGGGTAGCTTTAAAGGCAGCCACCAGATCGTGCGGTAAATGGCGGATAAAGCCTACCGTATCCGCCAGAACGGTTTCACCGACATCCGCTACATCAATACGACGTAACGTGGGGTCCAGCGTCGCAAATAGCTGATCTGCCGCATAGACCCGCGCTTCAGTGATCTGATTAAAAAGGGTGGATTTTCCGGCGTTGGTATAGCCCACCAGCGATACCGTCGGAACGTCGGCCTTGATGCGCGACTGCCGCCCCTGCTCACGTTGCTTCTCAACTTTCTCCAGGCGCGACTGAATCTGCACAATGCGATTACGCAGTAAACGACGGTCGGTTTCGAGCTGGGTTTCACCCGGACCGCGCAAACCAATCCCGCCTTTCTGACGTTCAAGGTGGGTCCAGCCACGCACCAGACGCGTAGCCAGATGGCGTAGCTGCGCCAGCTCAACCTGCAACTTACCTTCATGGGTACGCGCACGTTGGGCAAAAATATCTAAGATAAGACCGGTGCGATCGATAACCCGGCACTCGCACAAACGCTCCAGGTTTCGCTCCTGGGCTGGACTCAATGCATGATCAAACAATACGACCGCTGCGCCAGTCGCTTTCACGGCTTCCGCAATTTCAACTGCCTTACCTTCACCTACAAAGTACTTCGGGTGCGGTGCTTTACGGCTACCGGTAATCACCTGCATTGCTTCGACACCGGCGGAAGAGACCAGAGATTCAAACTCCTGGAGGTCTTCCATATCTTTGTCTTGCGAAAAATAGATGTGTACCAGTACCGCCTGCTCACCGGCATCATAACGGTCAAACAAGCGTAAACCCTCTTAATAACCAGCGGGGGCGATTATCCGACGCCCCCGACATGGATAAACAGCGCGTGAACTTATTCAGTCTCTTCGCTGTCCTGTTGCGCAGTAGAACCCTGCGCGTTGCTACCGTGATGGTAGTTATTGCTGGCGCCGCCACCGGCATTGTTGCTGTGATGGGAAACCGGGCGAGACGGGACAACAGTAGAAATCGCGTGCTTATAAACCATCTGGCTGACCGTGTTTTTCAACAGGATCACGAACTGATCAAAGGACTCGATTTGACCTTGCAGCTTAATACCATTCACCAAATAAATAGAAACTGGAACACGTTCCCGACGCAATGCGTTCAGGAACGGATCTTGTAAAGATTGCCCCTTAGCCATTCTCTTTTCCTTATATGCTTATTTGTACTTTGAACCTTTCGATTCTGAAAAATTGCGCACGATACGTCTCAATTGTACACATTCAGTCTGCGATAGCACCAACAACCTGTAATACTTCTTTTCGCGCCCGATCGGGATTCTCACTGTCAAGCCAGCGCACCCCTTCCCAACCGCGCAACCAGGTCATCTGGCGCTTCGCCAACTGTCTCGTGGCGCAAACACCTCTATAAACCATTTCATCATATGAGATTTCGCCCTCAATGTATGACCACATCTGGCGGTATCCCACACAACGGATGGAAGGCAAGTCCGTATGCAAATCTCCTCGGGCAAAAAGCGCCCGGACTTCTGCTTCAAAACCTGAAGCCAACATCTGATGAAAACGCAGTTCAATGCGCTGATGGAGCAGTTCACGGCTCGCCGGGGCGATAGCGAACTGATGCACCTGGTACGGTAGCGCGTCTCCTGACGTTTGCGTTAGCTCCGTTAAAGTTTTACCCGAAATGAAAAAAACTTCCAGTGCCCGGGAAAGTCTTTGCGGATCATTTGGATGAATTCGCGCGGCGGCAACCGGATCTATCTCCTGAAGTTGCTGATGCAACGCCTCCCATCCAAGCTCCGCTGCTTGCTGCTCTATCCGGGATCTGACTTCCGGATCTGCTGAAGGCAGCGGCGATAACCCTTCCAGCAATGCCTTAAAATACAGCATGGTACCGCCCACTAACAGCGGGATACGCCCCGCAGCGGTGATCTCCGCCATTTGCGCTAACGCGTCGCGGCGAAAATCCGCCGCCGAATACGCCTGCGACGGGTCGCGTATATCCAGCAGTCGATGCGGCGCCGCTTTCAGCTCATCGGCATTCGGCTTAGCCGTGCCAATATCCATTCCCCGATAAATGAGGGCGGAATCAACGCTTATCAACTCTACTGGCAAAACTTTACGCAGTTCTATCGCCAGCGCCGTTTTGCCGGAGGCCGTCGGCCCCATCAAAAATATCGCCTTAGGCAGGCTCGCCTTACTTACATCATTCATGCTTCAGGGCGTTCATCGCCGAATGTAAATCAACAGGTTGTAACAGGCCACCCGGCGGCGCTTTTACCAGCTGCGGACATAGCCGCTCAACATCCGCCAGCAGCGATATGGCCTGCGCCATTGACCACTGCGGATGTTCGCTCTGCACATTACGCGCTATCCATTGTGCAATATTGACCGTTGCAAATGTGGTCTGTTGCGCCAGGTAGCCTATCAGTTCAGGAATCAAGATTTGTAAATTTTGTTGTCGTAAGGGTAAAGGCACCGCCCGAATGGTCACATGCTGCGCATCTGACTGAAATTCAATACCCAATTCTCCCAACAAAGATTGGGCTTTTTGCAGCGCGGCTTTTTCATCGGCGCTCACTTTTAAACGCAGCGGAATCAGCAACGGCTGCGCGCAAACCGGACTTTGACCCGGTGTAAGCTGCGCCTGACGCAGCCAACGCTCCGCAACCGGCAGCGACAAGAGCTGGATAGTCCCCGCGTGTTCCAGCAACGCGCAGTCACCGCCGACTATCGTCAGTACGCGACCAAAACTCTGGCTATGTCCGTCAAGCGCAGGCGCAACCGCCTCCGGCGCGGGGCTCGTCGCCGGCGTCTGTAAAAGCGCGCGATAAACCTCGCCCTGCTGCTTCTGATAACCTGGCTGCGCGTGCGGCCAACCACCTGCGGACTGACGCCCGCCGTTACCGCCCGATGCGCCGCCGGAATAACGCGGTGTCGCGGGCTCGCGCGCCGCAGTTGGCTCGGCGGGTACAGCAAAATGGTTGCGCCCGGCGGCGATACGGTTTTCCGGGACATGCCGCGGCGCTGGCGCAATCTCCTCCAGCGGCAGCGTCGTTTCCGTCTGCTGTTGCAGAACGCTCAGCACCCCTTGATAGATGAAGTCGTGCACCAGCCGGGATTGATGAAAACGCACTTCGTGCTTGGCGGGATGAACATTGACATCCACCTGATGCGGGTCAATCTCCAGATACAACACAAACGCAGGCTGTTGGTCCGCGCCCAGTTTATCTTCACAGGCCTGGCGAATGGCATGGTTGATCAAGCGGTCGCGCATCATGCGGCCATTCACATAGCAGTACTGGATCTCCGTTAACGCCGTGGTGGTGTGATTCGGATCGGCGACCCAGCCGCGCAGGGTCAGATCGCCATGCTGCCACTCGATCGCCAGTGCCTGTTCGAGAAACGGCGTCCCGCAGATGGCGCCTAACCGGCGCTCTTTTTGCCCGTCCTTTGCGACAGCGCGATACTGCCGTACCAATTTGCCGTTGTGCGACAGGTTAAGCGTGACGTCAAAACGGGCCAATGCAATACGACGGATGATCTCATCGATGTGATTAAATTCCGTTTTTTCGGTACGCATGAATTTGCGCCGGGCGGGCGTATTATAAAAGAGATCCAGAACTTCCAGGGTGGTGCCGACCGGGTGCGCGGCGGGTTTTACCGTCACGTCCATGTCGCGCCCTTCCGCATACGCCTGCCAGGCTTCCGCCTGCTCCGCCGTGCGCGACGTTAGCGTCAAACGCGAGACCGAACTGATACTGGCCAGCGCTTCGCCGCGAAATCCCAGACTGATAATCGCTTCCAGATCGTCAAGCGAGGCGATCTTACTGGTGGCATGACGGGCCAGCGCCAGCGCCAGCTCCTCTTTTTTAATGCCGCAGCCATTGTCGCGAATACGAATAAGCTTCGCGCCGCCACGCTCGATGTCGATATCAACGCGGGTGGCGCCTGCATCCAGACTATTCTCTACCAGCTCTTTAACAACCGACGCAGGGCGTTCCACCACTTCGCCAGCGGCGATTTGGTTCGCAAGCTGCGGCGGCAGAACCTGAATCGGCATGAAATCTCCTTAATTCGCGGCGGTTATAGCGCCAGGCTGGTTGGTACTGACCGTCTGGCCTGGGCCGCCCTGCGGCGCAGACTGGATCGGATGCGCTGCAAAGTACTTACGCAACCCCCGGTATATAGCGTCAGCAATCTGCTGCTGATAGCGGTCGCTCGCCAGCAATCGCTCTTCGCCGTGATTACTGATAAAGCCCGTCTCCACCAAAATGGACGGGATATCCGGCGAACGCAACACGCCCAGGCTAGCGTGTTCCGGGCGACGTTTATGCAGCGACCCCACGCCGTCGAGTTGGCTTAGTACGTTCGTCGCCACATCATACCCTACCCGCTGCGAATGACCGAATTGCAAATCCAGTACCGCCTGGCTCAGGTAAGGGTCTGACTGACTGTTCGCCAGCACATCGCCAGCGCCGCCTAACAGTTCGGATTGCTTCTCATGCTGCTCAAGCCAGTTTGCCATTTCGCTATTCGCGCGACGATTGGACAATACCCAGACGGAGGCGCCGGTGGCGTCGCGATTTGGCGCGGCATCCGCATGAATAGAGACAAGGAAGTTGGCGTTTTGCTTACGCGCCACGTCAGACCGCCCCATCACCGAAATAAAATAGTCGCCGTCACGCGTCAGCACGCCTTTAAACATCGGATCGTTATTCAGCAATGTGCGTAACTTACGCGCGATGGCGATGGTGACATTTTTCTCGCGCGTACCGCCCGGGCCTATCGCACCGGGGTCCTGGCCTCCATGTCCGGCATCAATAGCAATCACCACTTTATCGCCAGCGCCTGCCGACGCGCGCGCCGCAGGCCGCGTAACGGTATTGCTGCTGGTTACGCCGGTCAGGCGATCATCAGAAGATTTAAACGGATTACGGGCCGGCTCCGTCGGGCGGGGTGCGCTTTCAACCCGTTTCGCGACGACAGGCGGTGGTGGCGGCGGCGGAACATCGGCATTAATGGTGAAAATGACCGTATAGTTGCCGCCGTTTTGCCGCTTCACAGCCTCGGTTTTACCATTTTCCGTCAGATCGACAAGCAACCGTAAAGATTGCGCATCTTTCGGCGTTCCGGCACGGATCGTTTTTACCAGATTGTTACCGCTAAACTGAAGCGGCAGCCCCTGAATCACGCCAGTCTGCCTGATATCCAGCGCCACGGTACGTTTACCGTCCTGTGAGTAAGCATATTCCGGCTCGCCGATAAAACTCAGCGTAATGCGCGCCTGCTGCTCGCCGTTGGACACCTGAATATCAGAGAGACTGGCGGCGCCCGCGTGCGCGCACAGCAGGATTAAGGCTGCTATTACGGCATTTTTGATGCGATAAATCATCCCGCCACCTTTATAGCTAATCGGCTAAACGCGCCAGTAACGAATGACCCGATGAGGATACCGCGCTTACGCGAGCCTCACGCCCCTGCGCCTGGTAATCAATATGGATTTCGACGTCCGGGTCGGGGAGAACGCCTTTACCTTGTTGCGGCCACTCCACCAGACAAATGGCGTCGTTGGCGAAATAATCGCGAATGCCCATAAACTCCAGCTCCTCCGGGTCCGCAAGACGGTACAAGTCGAAGTGATATACCATCATGTTATCAAGCGCATAAGGCTCTACCAGCGTATAGGTGGGGCTTTTTACATTACCGTTATGGCCTAACGCCTGTAAAAATCCCCGGCTAAACGTCGTTTTACCGGCACCTAAATCGCCATACAGATAAATAACGGTCGCGCCATCGCAGGCGTTGGCTACCCGTTGCCCCAGGTCTAGCGTCGCCTGTTCGTCAGGTAGCGGAATTACTCGATTCATCATGGTTTACGTCAATCACATCAGGGTTAACAATACGCCGCAGCGTAGTAAAAAGATCGGTCGCCAACATGCCGCGAGCGCCATAACGCGCTGCCAGTAAGTCCGCCGCCGCGCCGTGAGCCACACATCCCACACATGCCGCATCATACGGGGTAAACTTCTGTCCGAGCAATGCGCCGATGATGCCGGACAGGACATCGCCCATCCCGCCGCTCGCCATCCCTGCATTACCAGCGTCAATGATAGCCAGAGGGTGGTGTTCAGCGGCGATAATCGTTCCTGCGCCTTTTAACACGACCACGCCTCCGTACCGTTTTACCAGACGCTGTGCTGAAAGTAAGCGATCACTTTCAATTTCTGCCACAGAACATCCTAACAGGCGGGCCGCCTCTCCCGGATGCGGCGTAATCACGCGATTGTGACGTTTATCAGGATTGATTGCCAGTAGGTTCAACGCATCCGCATCCCACAGCATAGGTTTACGGACGTTTTCTACTTTCTGTAAGGCTTTTTTGCCCCATTCCTGCTGCCCAAGCCCCGGGCCGATCACTACAACGTCAGCCCAGGTCAGGCTCTCTTCCAGCGACCGAGGCGTGAGTTCATGTACCATCAGTTCCGGGCGGGCCGTCAGCAACGGCGCGATGTTTTCACCGCGAGTCAGTACTCTGACCAACCCAGCCCCCGTACGCAGCGCCGCCTCGCCAGCCATCCGAATTGCGCCCGCTGTTCCCTGGTCGCCGCCGATAATCGCCAGACGACCATGATCGCCCTTATGCGAGGTCGGTCGACGCGGCGTTAACCATTGCCCCAACTGCGTCGCGTCAAAACGCCGGAGCGGCGGCGTCTGGCTCGCCAGCCAGCCTTCCAGTCCCAACGCGTCATAATGCAATATGCCGGTAACGTCACGCGCTTTGCCGGTCAGCAGGCCTGGTTTCAGGGCGATAAACGTGACCGTATGCGCGGCGCTTATCACCGCGCCAGGCGTGGCGCCCGTTTGCGCCAGCAGGCCTGACGGGATATCGACGGCGACAACCGGCGCAGGATGGGAGTTCGCCTGTTCAATCAGACCGGCTACCGGGTCGCGCGGCGCCTGGGCTATACCGGTGCCAAGCAGCGCGTCGATAATTAGATCCGTCGCTTCCGGCCAGATAATATCGGCAGCATGGATAATGCCGCCGGCATTCAGCCAGGCATCGCGCGCCTGCGCCGCTTCTTCAGGCAACGGTTTGTCGCTCTCCTGCGCCAGCAACGTTACGCTAATGCCCGCCGCTTGCGCTAGTCGCGCCACGACGTAACCATCGCCGCCGTTGTTGCCATGACCACACAACACCAGCCAGTGTCGGGTGTCAGGATAACTGTCACGGGCTACCCGAAATGCCGCGTCGCCAGCGCGCAGCATCAATTCATAGAGTGTGAGTCCGAAGGCATCCGCCGCATCGCGTTCCAGCCGTTTGATGTCATCGGCGGGCCAAATGGAGTGTGGTATACTTACAGGGTTTTTCTTCATGTTATGGTCCATCATGTCAAAGCCCCTCGATCTCAATCAGTTAGCGCAAAATATTAAGCAGTGGGGGCTGGAGCTGGGCTTTCAGCAGGTCGGTATTACTGATACCGATCTGCGCGCATCCGAACCTGCGCTGCAGGCGTGGCTGGACAAACAATACCACGGCGAGATGGCATGGATGGCGCGCCACGGTATGATGCGCGCCCGGCCTCATGAACTCTTACCCGGTACGCTACGTGTCATCAGCGTGCGCATGAACTATCTGCCCGCCAACGCCGCGTTTGCCAGTACGTTGAAGGATCCCACGCTGGGCTACGTTAGCCGATATGCGCTGGGGCGTGATTATCACAAGCTGTTACGCAGCCGCCTTAAAAAACTGGGCGAGCAGATCCAACAGTACTGCGGTTCGCTGAATTTTAGACCGTTTGTCGACTCTGCGCCTATTCTTGAACGCCCATTAGCGGAAAAAGCCGGACTTGGCTGGACGGGTAAGCACTCACTTATCCTTAATCGGGAGGCAGGCTCATTCTTTTTCCTGGGGGAATTGTTGATTGATTTACCGCTGCCGGTCGACCAGCCGGTCGAGGAAGGTTGCGGCAAATGCGTCGCCTGTATGACCATTTGCCCGACCGGGGCGATTGTCGAACCGTATACGGTGGACGCGCGGCGCTGTATTTCTTATCTCACCATTGAGCTGGAAGGCGCTATTCCGGAAGCATTTCGCCCACTGATAGGCAACCGTATTTACGGCTGCGATGACTGCCAGCTTATCTGTCCGTGGAATCGTTACTCTCAGTTGACCGACGAAGCAGATTTTAGCCCACGCAAGGCGCTGCATAACCCAGATTTGCTTGAGTTGTTTAGCTGGAGCGAAGCGCAGTTTCTGAAAGTCACTGAAGGTTCTGCGATTCGGCGCATTGGCCATTTACGCTGGCTGCGCAATGTTGCCGTCGCGCTGGGGAATGCGCCGTGGAGTAATGCCGTCATTACGGCGCTGGAAAGCCGCAAGGGTGAGCATCCACTTCTTGATGAGCATATCGAATGGGCGATTGCGCAACAAATTGAAAAGCGCAACGCCTGCATCATTGAAGTGCAGCTACCGAAAAAACAGCGTCTGGTCAGGGTGATTGAAAAAGGGCTGGTGCGCGATGCCTGAATTATTCACAGGCTGTGTATAAAAATAAAAACACATTGCGATTCAAGAGGGAAAAAAGGAACAGACAATAACGCTAACGTTTTGAAATCTTATTTTTTCTATACTTTTCAGTAAATTATAGAAATTCTACGCGTCAGGTATGATTTTTTGCATTCCAGGAGTAATGGGCCGTCCTGTGGATAAGTCTGTTTACAAGGATCTGACGAAAGCGGAACAAAACGTGCCCCAACGCGATATTCGTTGTGGATAATTTCACTGTAGATAAGAATTGGAGCGGGAAACGAGACTCGAACTCGCGACCCCGACCTTGGCAAGGTCGTGCTCTACCAACTGAGCTATTCCCGC
>NZ_JBGDXE010000002.1:504966-656273 GCF_046550835.1 Salmonella sp. SAL04196 | reverse complement strand
ATTTTTCGTCCGAGGACGTCAAGAATCCGTATCTTCGAGTGCCCACACAGATTGTCTGATAAATTGTTAAAGAGCAGGTGCGACGCGGCTTTCAGCTCACCGTCGCGAGGTGGCGTATATTACGCCTTCCTCTTTTTGAGTCAAGCCTTTATTTTCGCTTTCCTCACAGACTTCTTAACGAAGCCTTTCTGACCAGGCGGCCTGTATGCCGTTGTTCCGTGTCAGTGGTGGCGCATTATAGGGAGTTATTAGAGCCTGACAAGACCTAAATGCAAAAAAAAGCTCAACCGTTCACTTTTCAAACAACATTTGAACCAAAAGCCTATTTTCGCCTGGTTTTTAAACAAAAACGAGCCCGTCAGGGCCCGTTTTATTCAAATTTGTGACTTACTGCACTGCCACAATACGATCATCATTGGCTTCAAGGCGAATCACTTTGCCAGGAACCAGTTCACCAGACAGGATTTGCTGCGCCAGTGGGTTTTCGATCTGCTGTTGAATAGCACGTTTTAACGGACGCGCCCCGTAGACCGGATCGTAACCGTTGGCGCTCAACAGTTTCAGCGCCTCGTCGGAGATATGGATTTCATAACCACGTTCTTCCAGACGTTTGTACAGACGCTGCAGCTGGATCTGAGCAATAGAAGCGATGTGTTGTTCACCTAACGGATGGAATACCACAACTTCATCAATACGGTTGATAAATTCCGGACGGAAGTTTTGGCTAACCACACCCAGCACCATCTCTTTCATTCGACCGTAATCCAGTTCGCCAAAGCGCTCCTGAATGAGATCGGAACCGAGGTTAGAAGTCATAATGACCACCGTATTACGGAAGTCGACCGTTCTCCCCTGCCCGTCAGTCAGTCGACCGTCGTCCAGCACCTGCAACAGAATGTTGAATACATCCGGATGCGCTTTTTCCACTTCATCCAACAAGATGACGGAATAAGGGCGACGGCGCACCGCTTCCGTCAAATAACCGCCTTCTTCATAGCCGACATATCCCGGAGGCGCCCCGACCAAACGAGACACGGAGTGTTTCTCCATAAACTCAGACATGTCGATACGCACCATCGCGTCGTCGCTGTCAAACATAAAGTTAGCCAGCGCTTTACACAGTTCGGTTTTACCGACCCCCGTCGGCCCAAGGAACAAGAAGGAACCAATCGGACGATTCGGATCGGACAGCCCCGCGCGGCTACGACGTATGGCGTTCGATACTGCTTCAACGGCTTCATTCTGCCCGATCACACGGCTGTGTAACTCTTGTTCCATACGCAACAGTTTTTCACGTTCGCCTTCCAGCATTCTGGCAACCGGAATGCCGGTCCAGCGCGCCAGCACTTCGGCAATTTCCGCATCCGTTACTTTGTTACGTAACAGACGCATGGTTTTACCTTCCGACTGGGTCGCGGCTTCCAACTGTTTTTCCAGCTCCGGAATTTTGCCGTACTGCAGTTCAGACATTCGCGCCAGGTCGCCAACGCGACGCGCCTGCTCGATGGCGATCTTCGCCTGCTCCAGCTCCGCTTTAATAGTTTGCGTACCAGAGAGCGACGCTTTTTCCGCTTTCCACTCTTCTTCCAGCTCAGAGTACTGGCGCTCTTTATCGTCCAGTTCTTCATTCAGCATATCGAGACGTTTTTTACTCGCCTCGTCAGACTCTTTCATCAACGCCTGCTGTTCCAGTTTGAGCTGAATAATGCGGCGGTCGAGCCTGTCCAGCTCCTCCGGCTTAGAGTCAATCTGCATACGAATGCTGGATGCCGCTTCATCGATGAGGTCGATAGCTTTATCCGGCAACTGACGGTCGGCGATATAGCGGTGAGACAATGTTGCCGCCGCCACAATCGCCGGGTCAGTGATCTGCACATGGTGGTGCAGCTCGTAACGTTCTTTCAGGCCACGCAGAATAGCAATGGTGTCTTCCACTGAAGGTTCTGCGACAAACACTTTTTGAAAACGACGTTCCAGCGCCGCGTCTTTTTCAATGTACTGACGGTATTCATCCAGCGTGGTGGCGCCCACACAGTGCAGTTCACCACGCGCCAGCGCCGGTTTCAGCATATTCCCGGCGTCCATTGCGCCATCGGCCTTACCTGCGCCAACCATGGTGTGCAGCTCATCGATAAACAGGATGACGTTGCCTTCCTGTTTTACGAGGTCGTTCAGCACGCCTTTCAGACGCTCTTCAAATTCGCCGCGATATTTCGCCCCGGCCACCAGCGCGCCCATATCCAGCGCCAGTACGCGGCGACCTTTTAAACCTTCAGGGACTTCACCATTAATAATGCGCTGCGCCAGCCCTTCAACAATTGCCGTTTTACCGACCCCTGGCTCACCGATTAACACTGGGTTGTTTTTAGTACGACGTTGCAGCACCTGAATGGTGCGGCGAATTTCTTCATCACGACCGATAACCGGATCGAGCTTGCCCTGTTCGGCGCGCTCGGTCAGATCGACGGTATATTTTTTCAAGGCCTGACGTTGGTCTTCAGCCCCTTGATCGTTCACGCTTTCACCTCCGCGCATCTGTTCAATTGCCTGAGTGATATTGGCCGTGGTCGCACCGGCTGATTTCAGCAGATCGGTTAACGTGCCGCGAGACTCAAGCGCCGCCAGAACAAACAGCTCTGACGAAATAAAATTGTCCCCCCGTTTTTGCGCCAGCTTGTCGCAAAGGTTCAGTACGCGTACCAGTTCCGAAGAAGGCTGTACGTCGCCGCCGGTGCCTTCCACCTGCGGTAAACGGCTCAGCGCCTGATCGATAGCGGTGCGCAACTGGCCAGCATTAATGCCGGCGGAGGTTAATAAAGGACGTATCGATCCCCCTTCCTGGTTCAGCAAGGCGCTCATTAAATGAAGAGGTTCGATGAATTGGTTGTCGTGCCCCAGCGCAAGCGACTGGGCATCGGCAAGAGCAAGCTGGAATTTGTTAGTAAGACGATCCAGACGCATAACTCCTCCCATAACAGGTCAAAATTGCTACTGGAGATTAAATGAGGTCATCCCTCAATTATTCAAGGTGAATGACCTGAATTATGTGAAAAGAAAGTTACCCGTACCGGATCGTCTTGATTCTTTAGGTTATATCAGCCAAATAAAACTTGCCATACGACCTGTCGTCTTGTCGCGACGATAAGAGAAGAAAGTCTCACTTTCGCTAAAGGTGCAGCGATCCCCGCCATAGACATGTTCAACGCCGGTATTCGCCAGACGTTGGCGTGCAAGCTGATAAATATCCGCCAGAAATTTTTCCCCGTGCGGCAAAAATGCGCTATCGGCTTGCGCATCTTTTGCTAAAAATGCGTCACGCACTTCCGGCCCCACTTCAAACGCGGTCGGGCCGATCGCCGGACCTAACCAGGCGATGATATTTTCTGGTTTGTCAGCAAAGCAGGTGACAGTTTCCTCCAGTACGCCTTCACATAATCCGCGCCAGCCCGCATGAGCCGCCGCCACTTCTGTTCCCTCACGGTTACAGAATAGCACAGGCAGGCAGTCTGCCGTCATTACCGCGCAGACGGTTCCTGGCGTATTGCTGTAAGACGCATCCGCACGTTTGGAGGCATAAGGTTCCCCGGTAAGCCTCAACACATTTTTACCGTGAACCTGTTCAAGCCAGACAGGTTTCGAAGGCAGATTGCCCGCCGCAAACAGACGCTTGCGGTTCTCTTCAACATGCTCCGGGTTATCGCCGCAATGCGCGCCCAGATTCAGCGAGTCGTAAGGCGGTAAACTCACCCCGCCAATACGGGTAGAACTACAGGCTGCGACGCCTTTCGGCAGCGGCCACTGCGGGACAATCAGTGCATTCATAACCAGTCCACATCATCTTTATGATCTTCGAAATCGGCGCGCATCGCATCGATAAGGTCCACCATATCTTGTGGAATCGGCGCGTGCCACTCCATTTCGATACCCGATACAGGATGGTAGAGACGCAGCATCGTTGCATGAAGCGCCTGGCGGTCAAACTTACGCAGCGTGGAAATAAACTCTTCCGATGCGCCTTTCGGTGGACGTGGACGACCACCGTAGACCTGATCGCCCACTAACGGATGCGTAATATGCGCCATATGCACGCGGATCTGGTGCGTACGCCCGGTCTCCAGACGCAACCTAAGACGCGTGTGCACACGGAAATGTTCCATAATGCGGTAGTGGGTCACCGCCGGTTTGCCCATAGGATGCACCGACATATGGGTACGTTTGGTCGGGTGACGACTGATGGGTTCATTCACCGTTCCTCCCGCCGTCATATGTCCGATCGCGACCGCTTCATATTCGCGGGTGATCTCGCGCAGCTGCAAAGACTCCACCAGGCGCGTTTGCGCCGGAACGGTTTTGGCCACCACCATCAGCCCCGTCGTGTCCTTATCCAGACGATGCACAATGCCCGCGCGCGGAACATCCGCAATCGGCGGATAATAATGTAGCAACGCGTTCAGTACCGTACCGTCCGGGTTACCCGCGCCAGGATGTACCACCAGATCGCGTGGTTTGTTGATAACCAGAATATCGTCATCTTCATAAACAATATCTAACGGGATATCCTGCGCTTCAAAACGAATCTCTTCGTCGATCTCCGCATCAATAGCCACCCGCTCGCCGCCTAACACTTTTTCTTTTGGCTTATCGCAAAGTTGACCATTGACCAACACGCGCTGATTCAAAATCCATTCTTTTATACGCGAACGTGAATAATCCGGGAACATTTCGGCCAAAGCCTGATCTAAGCGTTGACCGAGTTGGTTTTCGGAGACCGTTGCGGTGAGTTGTACTCGTTGTGCCATATACAGCTTCTTCGTTTAACGTTGGGTTTTACGGCTTTGCCGTTTAATATAGTGTGCTATTGTAGCTGGTCTTAACCGGGAGCAGGAACAGAGAATCTCCCGTAAAACATTTTGAGGAAAGTCAAAACGTCATGACGCGCATGAAATATCTGGTGGCAGCAGCCACGTTGAGCCTGTTTCTGGCGGGTTGCTCGGGTTCAAAGGAAGAGGTGCCCGATAATCCGCCGAATGAAATCTACGCGACTGCTCAGCAAAAGCTGCAGGACGGTAACTGGAAACAGGCAATAACGCAATTGGAAGCGTTAGATAATCGTTATCCATTCGGACCGTATTCTCAGCAGGTGCAGTTGGATCTTATCTACGCCTATTACAAAAACGCCGATTTGCCGCTAGCGCAGGCCGCCATCGATCGTTTTATGCGTCTTAATCCAACGCACCCTAATATTGACTATGTCATGTACATGCGCGGCCTGACGAACATGGCGCTGGATGATAGCGCGCTGCAAGGTTTCTTTGGCGTCGATCGCAGCGATCGCGATCCGCAACATGCTCGGGCGGCGTTCAATGACTTTTCGAAACTGGTACGCAGCTATCCTAATAGCCAGTACACCACCGATGCCACTAAGCGTCTGGTATTCCTGAAAGACCGTCTGGCGAAATATGAATATTCCGTCGCAGAGTACTATACCGCGCGCGGCGCATGGGTTGCGGTCGTAAACCGGGTAGAAGGTATGCTACGCAATTATCCTGATACGCAGGCCACGCGCGATGCGTTGCCGCTGATGGAAAACGCCTATCGTCAGATGCAGCTGAATGCGCAGGCTGACAAAGTCGCGAAAATTATTGCCGCTAACAGCAAAAACACCTGAAGCAATACCAACAAGCAAAACGGCAGCCTTCCGGCTGCCGTTTTTTTATTCGGTATCTGATGCAACAGAAATGATTTCACTGCAACGCATCCAGTCAAATATGGCCTGCTTTCAGGCATTCCTCAAGTAAAAGATCGCTTCTTCCTGCGATGCCTCACAAAAAGTTCGCCTTGACAAAAAGTGACAAAATAATGTGATTTACATCACACATTTTGACATTAAGAACGGTATGCTGGAATCACCAAGACGGGAAAGACAAGAGGTAAAATTTATGACAATGAACATTACCAGTAAACAAATGGAAATTACTCCGGCAATCCGCCAACATGTCGCAGACCGTCTCGCCAAACTGGAAAAATGGCAAACTCACCTGATTAATCCTCATATCATTCTGTCTAAAGAGCCACAGGGCTTTATTGCTGACGCCACCATTAATACACCGAACGGACATCTGGTCGCCAGCGCAAAACACGAAGATATGTATACCGCTATTAATGAATTGATCAACAAGCTGGAACGGCAGCTCAATAAAGTGCAGCACAAAGGCGAAGCCCGTCGTGCCACCGCATCGGTGAAAGATGCCAGCTTCGTCGAAGCAGAAGAAGAGTAGTCCCTTACATTGAGTGTATCGCCAACGCGCCTTCGGGCGCGTTTTATTTCACAGTATCTCACTGAAATAAAAGGATTTATTTCAACCAACGTCCACATATCGACCACATCGATAACAAAAAACCCCGAATCTGGGGTTTTTTCATATGGAGTCTAAAATGCAAGAGTTAGAAGGAGCACCACTACATCATTCAAAACTGGCCGGCGTTCGGCTTGCCTGCCCTCCTGAACTTTCAGCTTCAATACAAGATTACTTCAAAAGTAACGGGTTTGACGTTAGTAAAACTATTTGCTTTTCCAACAATGCACCGGATAGACTTAATCTCATCTTTGAAGTGGCCACTCAGGCAAGGAAGTTAGCAGGGGTTATTATGGGATTGCTAAACAGGAACGATGTTGAAATCGAATTGAATCTTTGTACCGGGGACTATGAACCTAAAATAGCAAAGGTTAAATTGCGCAGTCTGAAGGATGTTGAAGCGTGCGAACGTCTGATCGATAAACTGGCATCAGTGGTTGTTGCACCAAAGCAAGACAATAAATAAGGTTAAGAAAAAGGTCATATATAAGATAAAGCCTCGACTAATGAGGCTTTATCTTATTAGTTTAATTCTAATTAAATTGTAGTACGGACTTTACAAATCATCCCAGTCTATATTTATAAATTCACTCTCAACCATTCAATCCAATCCTTTTTTAATGAAGTCCATGATTGGCGACCAAAACTCAGAGTTGTGCTCGTTGAATAAATCTATCATACCCGCCCTAATAAACAACTCAGATGTAAAATCCAATTTATCACTTAATCTAGTAAAATAAACATGATGATCACATGCCGAATTCATTACACTTTCAACAGCCGCCTTGATTTTTTCAGCATCAAATCTTGTTAACAAACATCTTTGCCTTAAAACTGAAGCATGTTCTTCTATGTTTTTAGCAATATAATGATAGACTATAGCATCAGGATAGTCGTCCCCGATAAACATTGCATTTTCAGGCAATTCCTTAGTTCCCTGCCGTCCTTTAATATCGCCATCAACTAAGGCAATAGAAGGATAATTAATGGTAGGGTTCTCATTATGATATTGACTAACCTTAACAACACTAGGATATCCGCCAGCCGTATAAACTTTTATTGTTGAAGCTAATTTTGGAAGATATCTATCTATCGCATTCTCAACCCACTCTTTTGCAAAAGAATCTTCAACATATATAACCTTCGAATTTACCTTCTGCCCCGTAATAGCACGTAAACTTTCAATGCTTAGTTTACCATTCCAAACTTTTTTATTAATGGAGGCCCAAACGGCTTCTGGCTCAAGCTCATTCACTGCATCCTGTGAATGTGTTGTAAATATTATCTGCAGTTTTTTTCGCTTCGCGACATTTGTCAAATAATTAACAAACAATCTTACCGCGACAGGATGCAACCCATTCTCAATTTCTTCAACCAAGATAAGAGAATTATCGGTAGCATTTTCAATTCTATCAATAGTATCTATTATTGAGGCTTCACCTGCACCAAAATGGAACTGAGAATAACCAGAACCATTCAACGCCTTGCCTACAAACATTCTAGAAGTTGGATCATTCTTATTTATTACACATTTATAATCTTCTATTTTTTTATCCAAAACTGCAGTGCAATATTTTATTGTATCAGGATTAAGGTTTTTCACTTCAAATTGAATTGAATCACCAGATAAAAACTTATTGAATTTAGTTAGCTCACCAGCAGGGACTGTTCGTTGTATTTCTACATATACAACATTTCGCTCCGGAAAACTATCTCTACGCCATTTCATCTGTTTGAACTTTGCAGTTCTGTTAATGTTTTTATCTTTTGAAATAGGCTTATCAATCAATTCAAAACCAATCTCCCAATCACTCATTGAATCGTCGCCATAAAATGATTTAGGGAAAAATTTACTTGGCTTAACATTTTTATAAGCGAGGGCTACAGCACCTAATATCGTCGACTTCCCGCCGCCATTGGTACCAATAAGCGCAGTTACGGGGGTTTTAAACTCTACAATTTCCTCATCAAATCCCCTGACATTTTTTAGTGTTATACGTTTAACATATTGATTGAATTTATTATCCTGCACCTTATCCTTTTCTAACTTTAATTCTGCTGGAGATAATTTCATTTTAGTCCCTTAGTTTTAATCATAAAAAATTATAACCATACTATTAATACCATATGGATACTATATTTGTAGCCAGTATAAATATTAACAGAACTTACATCATTTTCTCTCTTACCAAGATATTAAATCCCCGTTAAAGAATAAAAACATCGCATAACATAATATTGGAAGCTCCCTCGGAAAACCGTCACAACCATCACACCTTACAAAAAGAAACCCTATCATAATGATTCTAAACAATAAATGTTGTGACGGTAAAACCATCACAAAACGTAACGCAAACCATCACACTCAATAAATTCAATGAGTTATAAAACAGAGTTGTGATGTTTTAATACCGTCACACTGTGATGCTTCTGTGATGCTCTTGTGATGGTTTTAAATATGCTTATTTATTATTAAATATCATATAGATAGATAATACTTTTAAATCTTGTGACGTTTGTGACGGTTTTCCGATGCCCCCCATCAAATTTTGAAAATGCCCAGATTGGTCAGAAATCCCCCTGATTTGTTGGTAGTTTTGTATATCTATCTGTTAGTGATTTGAGCACTGGAGCGTGTACGTTATTGCAGGTATGGCGATGGTTCAGGCTGTGCAAAGTATTTCAGTTCCGCATTTCACTGCCATTCCGCGCCAGAGCGCGTCATATAAGGTCTGGGCACTTCCCCGCCCTTACGTGATTCCGATGCGGTTGTTACGTAAAAAGTCACGTAATCGCTGTTAATCCCGCATGAAGTCCGGCACCGGCATTTTTCACCCACGGCCGGTAATCGCACAAAAACTGTAATCTTTGAAATCTGTTTCACACATTTCAGTTAGCGATCGGCCGTCAAACCTCCAGCATTGGCACGGTCTGGCGATGTGTTTTGTACCACCGGAAAAACTGAAATCATTCTCAACACGAAAACCGCAGGCGGGTGCGGTGTAGCGCCGTTTTCGTCACTTCCGCCGTTATTTCGTCGCCAACAGACAGCCGCAGCGGCTTGCTGTGCCACTGAAACAAATGAGGTAATGGATGAACGGGGGCAGATATTAACGACGCTAAAAATGCGTCTGATACGGTCTGAAAGTGGGGATAAAAAAGCCCGCATTATGCGGGCTGAAAAGAGAGAATCAGGCGATGATGTTCTGGTACTTGCTCCGGGTCTGTCCGGCCTTCGCTGCCGTCTGGTTAAATGCGCCCGCGTTCGTCGGCGTACCGACACTGGGGTGCGAATGGCTCGCGCACTGCTGCGCCAGCTCTGCCAGTAAATCAATGGTGTCCAGCATCATAGTTAGCGTATTTACGCCCTCGCTACCGATATGCACGGTTGGCCCCATAATCTGCTGACCGCCCGCCGCCACAGATTTACGTAATGCGGCAATCTTTTCTGTCAGGGTTCCCCCCACATCAACATTCATGGCGCCGGCCACTTTCGTGGACAGCTGCCCGGCGATTTCGGTTTCTTCATTTCCTGTAATACTGGCCAGCCGGTTTCCTTTTACCGCCTGGCTGAAGTCGCCAGCACTGACCTGCTGTATGGCTCCGGCCATCAGCGTGGCGGTACCCAGTACTGTGATTTTATCCGTGGCTTTCACCGTGGTTTCACGGCTGACCAGTTCTCGTCGTTCCGTGTCGGCTTTCACCGTCCGCGCCATCGATGTTTCACTGATGGTCTGATCCGTCTGGCGTACCCAGTCTCCTGCCTGTGTCACGCGTTGCGAGACTTCCGCTCGCTGCTGTTGCAGCTGTTCGCCGGGCTTAATGTCCGGCAGACTGGTGCCATCCGGCAGCGTCTGCCTGATAAAGGGCTTGTCCGGTCTGCCGCCCGTAAACGCCACTTCTACCAGCGTTCCTTCCGGTGGAAACTGGAACATTCCCGAATCGTTACCGGCCATTGGCACTGGCAGCGGTACGGCGGAATATACCGGCGTCTGGTTGTCCGGGTTGCCGTCCGCGTCAAGCAGCTGCACGTCAACAGCGTACCGTGGCCGGAACGGGTCGGCAAAATTACCGCTTTTTACGGCCTCGCTGGGTGCCACCACCCTGGCCAGTTTGGGCAGGTGAAGACCTGAAGCCAGTTCCGGGTAATGGCTTTCTATCTGACGCTGCGCCGGTGTTTTCTGCAATGGCTGACCTGTGGCGCGGTTCCGTGGTGTCCACGTGATGGTCATTGTGTCATTCGCCAGATGAACTTTGGTCACGCGTTCCCCGTTCACGTCCACGCCCGGACGAAGACTCTGGATCACCGGCAATGTCATGGAATTACCGCCCGCCGTTCCCTGGCTGAACTCTGCCGGGATTTCTACCGGGCGTCCGGCAAACAGCGCCTTTTCTGCGCCGCCGACATACAGCGAACCATCCGGCAATGGATACCAGATGTAATCCGTGATACTGAATGCCCTGCCCAGGTTATTCAGCAGCTGGTATCCCGTCCCGTTATGGGTGAAATGGGGGATCGGTTTATCACTGTACGGCACATCCGGTACCGCAATGCTGATCCCGCTGTTTTCCTCCAGCCATCCGGCCACATCGCGCAGTGTGGGATGCTGAAATGAGCATGGCCACATCCGCTCAAACACGCCAGCCAGCTCGCGGACAAACAGACGCTGATAACCGTTTTCGGCAGGCTGTGAGCGCTCCACATAGCCGGTAAACCAGCGCAGAAGTAAACCGGAATACCCCACATCCAGCCGTACCAGTTTGCCGGTGTAGTCTGTGGTCGTCTGTGCCGTAATAAAGCCACGTCCGCAGCTGTTCAGCTCCAGCACCAGACTGGCGTCAGCCAGGTGTATTTCATCCGTTGAAAGGTAAAGGCGTTTTACTGGTTTCATCATTAACCCAAAGCGTCATTGACGGGCTTCAGCACCCTGCGTTCAAACCACGTCAGTTTTTCTTCATCCTCTCCGGCATTCTGACCAGCGGATTGTCCCGTACTGCTGGCCGTCTGTTTTTTTGCCGTTGTTTTACCGGTTGCCCTGGCTTCCCGCTTCTCCTGCACGCTGACATGTTCCGCCAGGGTGAACGTGACCAGCCAGGCCATTTTTCCGTCCTGCTGCGGCGCATCCAGCATTCCGCTGAAGGTGGCCTCACGAAAATTCACCGCTCTGGCCACCTCATGCGCAACGCGGTATTTCATGCGTTTCCCGTCTGCATCGGTGGCGCTGGCCAGTTCAAAAATACGCTTCAGGATCTCCGGGTTTTTAAAGGGTATTTCGCCGCTGATACGCAGCTCTTTGCCCTTTGCCCCCTGCTCTGATTTGGTGGTCGCGCTGGTCTGACCGGACTGGTCTTTATCCTGAAACTGCTGGGAAACGGTCACGCGCATGTTTTTCAGCAGTATGGCCTCACCATTAAGCGCCAGTGTCGGGATCGACGTCATGAATCATGCCCCTTATTCCATCAAGATTTTTTCCGGCCAGCATGATTGCCGCAGTATAAACGGCTGAAGGCTGCGGAATGTCCTTTACCAGCGCCAGAAGGGTGGCGGCGGTGTCGCCACTGGCCGTAAATACCCATGCCCTGGCGCTTTTCCCCTGTAAATCAGCGAGGCCGCTGGCCACATCGTTAATCAGGTTGTCACGCAGTTGCGTAAATTCCCCCAGCTGTTGTTTCAGCCCTTCCAGGCTGAATCCGGCGCCAGCCGCTTTCTGCGCCTCACTGATAGCGGCAGCGGATAACGCTGCCCTGCTGGTCGGAACGGACAGCGGAATGGCAACCGGCAGTCCTGCCCCGGCTTTCGCGGGGATCTGCATTTTCTCAGTAGCCAGTGTCGCCGCAGACTCAGCCAGACGTCTAACCTGGGTGAATGCGGGCGCGGGGAAAACATCCACCAGGCTGTTAAGCCCCTTCATGAAGTTTTCATGGGTCTGTCCCGTTACCATCATGATCACCACATCGGTATTGCCTCCCGTTCCGGCCAGCCTTTCCGCCAGATAATGGATTGCATTGACCGGACTCAGGTATGCCCCGTTATCTGTCTGCTGCCCCAGACCGTGAATCCACGGATGCGCCGGAACGACAGAACAATCCAGCGCAGCCAGAGAATCCGTAAAAGCCAGACGCGCTTCACGCCACATCCGGTACCTCCGGCCAGTCAATATCTGGCGCACCAGTCAGATCCAGACGGCGCAATTTTGTACGCACTTCACGTAAATCGGAAAGTTCGACCAGCTCGGCATCAGTAATATCACTATCATCCTGCGCTTCCATAAGCTGATTGATTTTTGACGTGACCGACGCCATGCGCCGGTCGCGTTCTGCTGTCGCTAAAGCAACATAATCAACCTGAACAGGTGCGATAACGCCGTTGCTATAGGTAAAATTACCAGCCTGGAAACCATCAGGAATATCAGTATCAGCGAGTTCCACAACAGAGCAATTCAGCGGAAATAACTTTGTTGCATCTTTATCCGCAGCAATAATCAGACCTGTTTTGTCATACTGTATTTTCAGTGTGTCTGGCTGAAATAATTTCTGTAGCACATACCAGTCAACACCTGATTCATCGTGGATAAACTGAACGCTGCAGTTCTCTGATAACTCCTGCTGAACAGGGGTTAATTCCGTTGTTTTAGTGAATTTTTTAAAATGTCTCATTTTTATGTCCCTACCGTATACCACTGACCATTCACTTTAAGCTGTAACAAGCGTCGTTGGATCCGGTCTGGTGTATCGTTCGAGTCTCCATTCTCAACACCTGTAATGACGTAACCTAACTGGTCTGCAAATCCGGGCGAACGATATAAGTTTCCATGCTCAACGGCACCGAATCGAATTGACTGAACATACCCACTTAGCATGTCAGTTGTAGCAAGGAATACACCAGAACCATCATCATGAAGCATAAATGGCTTTGTTTTGTCGTTCTGGTACACACCGACCATGGTGATGTATTGTCGTAACGGTCTGCCTGCAATATACGCACTCAACCAGCCAGGCCCGCTGCCTGTGCCCCATATATCGCCGTAAACATCGCCGTTTTTGTTGAATATCGCATTTCCGGCCTGCAAATTTTCAGCAGCTGCGATAACACCGAGTCGGGTGCTGATATATGCCCGGATAGCCAGGTCTTCTGAGTTCTGAAATCCAATACCATTCCATGACTTAATGTTCAGATTGTTACCATTAAAACCTGCACCATCAACGTCACCTTTAGCCATCCCACCAGTGCCATCCCCAACCGTAACCAGGGTATCGCCACGCATATTTGGAGCAGAAATCCCCCCCGTAAAGGCGCCCCCCTCCAGCATCGCCACATGACGCCATGAGGTAATACCTGCTCCTGTACCGTGACCAAACAATACGTTATTGCCACTGACTGCAAGAACATCCACAACAGTGGTCGGACTTACCACCTCGCTAAGGGTAATAATTTGCCAGAAACTTACCAGGTCTGGCGCATCAGGTGCCTGATGTGCGCGCATAAACTGACAGCCTGTAGCCGCCCTGGCACCAATTGATGTTCGGTCAATTGCGTCACTGACAAATGTTCCCGCGAGGAACCTGCCATCACCTTTGAAAAGCACATTTCCCAGTCCAATATTTTGAACAAACAGAGGTTTATCAGGAATATCCGATCCGTTCCTGTCTTTCGCTAGTCGTGCTGCGGCATTATCCATAGCAATCTTGACTGCTTTCGGCGTAGCGGCCTGTTCTTCACTGGTGCTGTCTGTCGCGCTGCTTAACTGAGTGAACCCCTTCGCGCTGGTAGTGGCGTCCGGATGATTACGGGATTGCTCATGTTTTCTCAGCGCATCGCTGGCCTGCTGCTCATTCAGTGTCCCTTTCGGGCGTAAATCCGTAATATTGCCGTTTTCATCAATACCCGCCACCGCAAACACATAATGCTGTACGCCGTTCTGCACATAATCCGCCAGGTTGTCAGCAACCGTAATACGGGACTGCACACCCCACACGCTGGTAAGCGTTCCTGTCCAGCATACATCCAGCCAGACTTTGACTGGCCTGGTTGTCACGGTAATATTCAGGTTTTCTGCAAGCGTTGTGCGCAGACCTGCCACATAGCCGGTACCTTTGGTCACATAAAACTGATTCCCGCTTTTCCCGACCAGATAGCCGTCCCCAAAAAACGCCGCCGCCCCGAAGATGTCGATATTTTCCAGGCGCTGGCGCTCGTCCATTCCGGCCATACGCGCGGTAAAGTCAATCTGCCAGGTCTCAGCAGGCGTATTAATTCCGGTTTCAGCCTGTGCGCCGTTATATTCCATCAGAAACGAGCGTGTAAGCACGTTCCCCTGTTGCCCTTCAGCTGTTTTAAGTTTTTGCTGTAATGGCGCATGAACAATCATTGCCAGCGTACCGCTGGCCTTATTAATCAGACCAATCCAGTTAAAGGAAAAATCCCCCACATCAGCCCCCAGTACGACGGAATGCACCACAGCGTTGTCATTCACCACGCCCTTACGGCTGACGGCCTGCCGGTGAACAATCTGTTCAGCCGGTGGCAGGGTTTCATTGCGGTCAACCGGCTGATCCGGGTCAAGTGCCGGCACATTAGCGAACACAAATTCATCCAGCAGAACAGGCTCCCCCGTGGTGCCCTGTTGCGCTTTCCACTGTTCAAATGCCAGTGTGATTGTTGTCTGTGACATATAATCCCCTTATAACCCTGCGCTGTACGTTGCGCTGCTGGTTTCCGTACCGCTCAGTGCTGCCGGATAAACCACATATTCCCCCTGATCCCATCCCGCCCGGATAGTCAGCCGTTCGGACGTGATCACTTCAAACTGGTAACGGCGGCATGTCCGCCCGTACTGCCGGATAATCTGGATCATCAGCTGCGTGTTAGTCGCAATCTGGCTGTCCGTGACGCGAACCTGAATCACATCCCAGTCAATTCCCGGCTGGCGCTCCATCAGTTCAACGTACCCGATCCCCAGCCGCTCAAAGATACTGATAAATCCCTCAACAGAACCGGCGTCACGCGCATTCACGAAGGCATACGCCACACGCCTGCGGAACAGTTCCAGCGGCTCCCCGTCAAAGCGGGAAATGTCCCGGTCATACGCCAGCAGGTTAAGTAACGCCGGTGTACAGGTCAGCGGATCAAACTGGTTCAGTGGCCACGTCACCCAGCCGTACACTTCCGCCCAGAACCGACGCGCCGTTTGCAGCAGTTTTCGCGGCTCGCCCCTGTCCATCCAGGAGGGAAGTACCATTCCGGCCAGTTTTTTCATGAACTCATTCATTCTCAATACTCACCACAAGCGATTTCAGGCGCGGCACATTCAGCTCACTGGCAATGTCATCCAGCGAAAAATTCAGCGATTCTGTTACCGGAAAATTTTTATGGATTTCGCGCCCCAGCTGCGAGAAGGAGAACCGTGAATACGGCCACGTCCTTCTGACGTCATAGTCCGTATTTTCCCGGAAGGCGCACCGGATCAGGTTTTCAATACCGTCCTTCAGGCGCTTCTGTTCATCATCACTGATGTTGTTCAGGTTCCTGACCCAGACAGTGACCGCCAGATCGTGCAGGGTTTCCGGCATGGCATAACACTGCATATCGTCCCCGTGGCCGTGATGCCCCTGCGTGTTGATATAGTCATTCACGGCATCCACAAACGGCGCAGAAGCCACGCCGCTGTCCAGCAATAAATAGGCGTTGGCTGTCCCCGGCCCCCTCGGTGCTTCGTGCTCAAAGAAAATCCGGTCAATGCTCAGTCCGGCAACACCGGCTATCATCGACCGGTATACCGCGTCCGTATGGTAGTTGCCCACCAGGTTAAACTGGTTACGGCAACGCTCACGCAGTTCATCATCGCTTTCCTCATCCGCGCCCGGTACGGTCAGCCAGTTTTCTTCACTGGCCACATGGCTGATGCCGTCCACGGCCACCGGCAGAATGCGGTAATATCCCGGCGCAAGGTTATATGCGCCGCCCGTTCCCGTTGCCTTTACCGGCAGCAGTGCGCTGGCGGTACCGGAGGCAATCACCACATCTTCCGTGATGGCCAGTTCATACACCCTGCCGTTAATACGTTCTGTCTGTATCACCGTTCCGGCCTTCACCGTCACCACGGCGCTGGCGTCTTCCTTGTAAAAACGGATAACGCCCTGTGCAGCGCTGGCGGGCTTCGGCGTGATATTCACCGCCCATGCCAGCAGCCGTAACATGCTTCCACTGGCCGTGGCCACAAACATATTGGCCAGTACGGTGGAGACCAAAACCTCCTTCAGCCACATCACCGGCGCGGTTACAATGGCCGTGACCAGTCGCCAGAACGGAGACATACGGGAGGTATTCGTGATAATTCCCTCCTCCGTCGCAATGGCATTAAAGCGATCGCGAATCTCTTCTTCCGTCACCGGCATACCGCTGGCTTTCACCACCTCTTCAAAGTCAACCTGTGGCTTTTCCGTCATAAATCCACCTGTACCGATATTCCGCCGAAGTCATAAGTGCTGGCCGTGATCCACAACCGTGTCCGGCTTTCTTCACCGATTTCCACTGTTCCCGGAACGATACGTTCATCATCCTCAATCAGTAATTCCATACGGGTAAAAATATCTGCCCGCATGGTCGGGCTTCTCTCGGCAATTAATTCCGTCGCCAGACCGCTTTCAATAATGGAATGAATAATGTCCTGCCCGATACTTTTACGGTTATTACATAATTCAGGTTCATTACCGGTATTCAGGACAAAGTCATTTCCCTGAATTAATAAATCAACATACAGGATTTCATTCATACGCCCAGCTCCTGAAACTCCATTAACTGCCCCGGCGTTATCATTTCTTTTGGATAGATATTGACAGTATTAATTTTCCGACTGTTATCCGTCACAACCCTTGAGTTATTACTAACAGATTTACTAATACCACCTTTATCAATTCCTTTTAATTCTCCACCAGTAGAAAGCGTATTTGTTGTCAGTGCCGGAGGTGACTCGTTAGCCAGCGAAATATTGACACCGGGTATTTTATTCAACTTTTCTACAATCCAGTTCCATGATTTCAGGAAGCTACCTTTAACGGACTGCCAGATATTATCAAACATGGATACAATACCACCGGCCATCCCGCTTAATGCCTGTGAAGGTGAAAATCCCGTCAGCAGATTAATAAAGCCGTTCCAGCCGTCCTTAATCCATTGCCATGCCGTCGAGAACACACCGGCAAGCCATTCGACAACGCCAGCCACAGCGGTAAACGCTGCCGTATTCATCACCGCCGCCTGTACATCGTCCCAGTGTTTAATCAGCAGATAACACCCTGCTGCCAGCAGGCCAATCGCACCAATAACCAGCAGAACCGGCCAGCTCATCAGATTTATGCCAATTCCGGCCATAATTGCCGCCATACGAACCGCAAGAAGCGTACCACGCAGAAATTTAAGCGTCAGATTCCATGCCGCTACAGCTTTTGAGGCAATCCAGACGGTGGCGGTGTATATCTTCGTGACTGAAGTCAGTGTCTTCCAGAGAGCAATCGCACCCAGCTTAATAAGTTTTGAGACGCCCAGAACGATGTTAGCTATTGCGCCGGCAGCAGCAAACCCCAACAACGCCATAGCCGCATAACCGATAACACGCGCAATGTTGGGAAACAACTGCATCCAGCGGGCAAAGGTCTGTCCCATATCAGCCAGGCGGTTCAGCACCGGATACAGAACGGGGATCAACGTCAGTCCAATGACGGTCTGAACAGACTTAAGGATCTGTACAAAGCGATCCCACGGTTTCACCAGTTTGCCGGCCATCTCCTGTGTACGCTTCAGCCCGTCAGAACCGCCCAGCTCAGTGATGTTACGTTGCAGTAAGGCCACATTGCCGTACAGGTGTTTCACCACCGCCGAACTGTCACCAAATGCCGCATCCAGCTCCGCCTGTGCTTTCAGGTTCCCTTCCAGACTTTTGCCATACTTGCCCTGTAACTTGATCAGCATTTCAGGCATGGACAGCATTTTGCCGGTGGCATCCGTAAAGGACAGCCCCAGCTTTTTACCGCCCTCAATGGCTCCGGTCATGAAGCCTTCGTAAGCGCTGCTGGCTTCCGTTCCCAGCGTGCGGTTAAGCTGCCCCAGTACGGCCAGCTGTTCATCCAGTCCGACGCCGTAGTTGGTACCAACGCCCCGCGCCCCTTCCATCAGGTCTTTGATAGTGCCCATTTCGGTACCGAAGACCTTGCGCATATACACCATTTTTCCGGCCAGCTGCTCAGCGAACTGAACCTTGCCCAGACGCTCCGCATCAGCGGAAAAGTTACCGAACATCTGCCCCATAAATTCCGCCGTTTCGGCAGATGTGGATCTCAGGGCAAATGCCAGGGTATTAGCAACTTTTGTCACTTTCGGCAGCTCATTACCGGCGAGGCCGGCAATGGAGGCATTAATATTTTCTGTGGACTTAACAAACTCCACCGCGCTGGCACCGTAGGTCATACTGAACCGCAGCGCATCACGCTGGACAGCCTTTAAAGCCTGATCATCAATCCCTTTTGCCGCAGCGTCATTCAGTGCGTCATACATCTCAATAGCCGGCGATAACGCCCCTTTGATGGCCATCCCTGTGCCGGCTAAAGCCAGCGCACCGCCCCCAATCTGCGTAAAGGCCGCTTTCGATTTTTCCGCAAAGCCTGTGACACTGCTCTGCACCTGCTTTAACGGGCGCGTCAGTTTATCAATCAGGCTTAATGTAAAATCTAACTGTTTCATCCTGAACCTTTAAATGCGGTGCTTATTCCGTTAGCAACCGCTATGCGCGTATTTTCCCAGTGGCGATTATCCAGCCAGATAGCGGCGGAAATATCATCCACGGAATCCTGACCGTGCGGTAAATAATGACGCCGTAAAATCAGATATTGTTCGAGTCCGTTCTGTTCGATTGACCGGACTCGCTTTGTCAGTTTTTTACTTCAATTTCCAGTTCTGGCGCATAAAGTTCATTGATTTTCCCTGCAAGTTGAAGCGCTGCCCCCGGACGTTTCAGAATATCTTCCAGCGCTTCTTTACACTCTGGTACAACAATACGCATAAGATAACTATGGGCTGGAGCCACTTTATTATCCATCGCCATTTCATTGATGAATTTATTATAAGCCGTCTGATTTGGTTCAAACGTAATTTCTTTCTTACATACAACCAGATTAATTTTTTCCATAAATAATATTCTCTCTTAAATTAATTTCATCAACCAGCGTGTTATGACGTGCAGCACACTGCCCGTATAACTCCAGATAAAGTGTCAGTAATTCCGCCGCATCTTTTCCCTGCGTGCCATTCAGGCGCGGCAGCTGCGTGGCACATTTAGTTTTCAGGTTTTCCTGATAACGTACGTTCGGTACTGGTGACGGCGTCGTTGTACATGCGGACAAAGTCATCAGACAGGCACACGTTAGTAAACACCGGTTTAACCACCTCCGTACGAATTTCACGCGGCGGCGCATTTTTCAAAGCCTCCAGTTGTTCTTCCAGTTTTCGCCCGGATTCACTGGCCACGCTCGCCAGCGTTTCCCCGGTAGCGCTGGCTGACCGGCTGATGGCCAGATCGATACTGTCACGCTGCCAGTTAGCCGCCTTCCAGCCTGCCCAGAAGGCCAGAACAACCGTCACAAGCCAGCCCGCTACCACACGATCCATCAGCGAACCCCGTCATGTTCCAGACTGAAATGATTGCCGTCCGGCCTGGATTTGAAGCGCCCGCCCCAGCTGCCGCCCAGTGACTCCCAGTATTCGCCCAGCGGCAGGTAATCCTCTGTGCGGGTCTGGTACTGGCCGTTAACAAACAGGTTAAAATCCACCGCCAGACGCCGGGTATGCAGACTGTTGGTAATACCGCTACCCTTTTTAGCGTTCAGCGCCGCCTGTTCCGGCGTGCGGTAAGCCTCCCCGAACGTCAGCCGGTAGCCGTGTTCTTCTGCCCAGTGGATCAGATTTGCCACCATAATGGTAAACAACTGTTGTTTTTCGCTCAGTGTCACTTTGTCACCCCCTTGCCCAAAATTCCGGCAAATCCACGTTTACGTAACCATGCTTCCACCACGTTTTGTCCCAGAATCCCCAGACCAGAACCAAATCCCAGCAATGCCAGCGGATGAATATTTGGTACAAAGTAAAGAGCAACGCCGGCAATAACAGATAACCCGGCCCCGACAATGACACGGCCGGCCACCAGACGAAGGGTAATCGGCTCGTCACTGTTAAGTAGTTTCCCCAGTGCAATCAGCCCCCCCATAACCACAAGGGCAATAAATCCCTTTTCATAGTCCTGCATCCCTGCTGCCCCTTATCCAATCAGGTTTTCCGTGGCCTCCGCTTCCAGATACGGAACGCCGTTGATGTTGACGAACTTCGGACTGGTCACGAAGTATTTAATTTTATGGGTGGACACGCTGCTGCCCTTCGGATCAACATCCAGTACACTATTGAGCTGGAGCTTATTACCGAAGGTTTCCACCTTCATTTCTTCGCTGCCGGCTTTGGCGTAAAAAAGGAAGTCCACAGGGGGAATGCCCCGCCATGAACCGGCTGAACGGGCTTTGGCCGTCAGTACCTGAAGCACTTTTGAACTGACTTCAATTTCACCCTCTGCGGCCACATCGCCGTCGACATAGCCGTCAGGTACACCGCGTGTCTGAGCTGCGGCGCTGTTGTCGGTGATATCCAGCGAAATTTTTTCAATGTGGATCAGGTCGCCGTCCACGTAGACGTCAAAGGACATCCCTGAAATACGTTTGGTCATGCGCTGGCCTCCAGACTCGCATCCAGTAACAGACTGATGGTGATTTGCAGTGGTACTTCATACGTACGCACCACAATGTAGATATCCACCGCCTTTTTGTTCTTCCAGACAATGGTCACGTCACCGTCCTGCGGTGGCTTCACTTCGCCCGGAAATGACACACCGTTAATGCTGGCCGCCGTGGACATTTCACGCAGCGGACGGGCAAACAGCGTCTGGTGTGCGGCAATGCTTCCCGGTGTACTGTTCAGGGAGCGATCGGCAATCTTACCGATAGCCAGCAGACGGACACGACGGGCGGCCTTGTCCACAATACGCAGCGTCTCAATGGACTGATAATCACCTCCTTCCACATCCAGCGTGCGACCGTCAGCCCAGTAAAAGCCGTCATAGTCCGGATACCACATCGGCACGCTGTAGCGCTGTGCCTCCAGCGCCTGAAGGGTAGCCAGCCCCAGCGTTGCCCCTGCCCCATCTTTCGGCAGTTCATCGCTGCCCAGATTCAGTAACGGCCCGGTTTTTACCCGCGCCGGACTGTCAGCGATGGTAACAGCGCGATTACAGAGGCGACCGGCCAGAACACCCGGTTCATTCCCCCAGAGACGCGGAACCAGCTGCACCGCTTTTTCAGCAATACCCTGCTGAAGGGTGGACAGACGTTTCAGATAATCCGCCTGTGATTCATCCTCCTGCATACCCTGTACGGCCAGAATGAACCACACCCAGCGACCGTATTTTGCAATCAGTTCGGATCGCAACGTTGCCGCCTGGTTAATCTGCTCTTTTGCAGCCACATCATCCGACAGCACCACACCTTCCACCGAACAGGAAACCTGTGCAGCTTTGACGGCATCAACCCACGCCCCTGACTCACTGTCAGCGGCCAGCACATGGATGAACCCCCACCAGTTCTGCCCGGCGTTCGCCAGTGCAGCCAGTACATCACTTTTTAACGGACTGTTTCCCTCACCCAGTAGCGCGTTAAAGTCACTCTGTGCATTAACAGCCAGAGTTTTTCCCACATTTTTGGTACCCGTACCGATAAACAGCAACGTGCGTTCCACCTCTTTGGTTTCACCCAGTAACTGGTTTACCTGGTTAACGGTTACGATTGGCCAGGTCATGCTCTCCCCCTGATATCCTGCGCGTTAACATCCCAGCCGAACCCGATAGCCTGAAGCTGTCGTGCCAGCGATCTGTTAAAATCATCCTGACCTATCCCCAGAAACGCCCTGGCAGGTAAATCAATCTGCCAGGATGTTTTGACCGGTTTGTCCTCCAGTATCCGGATAAGCAAACCTGCCTGTCTGGCGGTCATTTTTTCCTGTATTTCCTTATAACCGGGCTTACGCCAGCGCTTGCCGCGCCTGACTTTATACCCGGCCTTACGCAGACGTTTCGCCTGTCGCAGTGATGCAGGTTTATCCCCCTGCTCACGGCCTTCCACCTGCCTGCGGTTGACGGTTACGCTCATGCCATTCTGCTGGACATAACCCACCACGCCGGCAGGCAGATTTCCCTTCGCATTCCGGTAATGGCCACCAGCCAGATACAACCTGACGGAATCCGTTTCCGGCATTTCACGGATGCGGATAAGTTTCGGCATATTGCGCAACATCTTGCCTTTACGCCGGGTCTGTCTCCCCTGCCACTTATCCCCCTCCGGTGACTGCTGGTTGCGCACATTGCGCTTTGCTGCGGCTTCCACGCCGTATTTCGCCATGCGCCACAACAGCCGGCGACGTCTGGCAGGAGGCAAATCCAGCTTTTTCAGCGCCTCCTGTAGCTGGCGGAACTGTTCCTGGTTCAGTTCGCCATTTATCATCCATCCCCCTCATTGACGGGGATCACCGTCACCTCATCCGCCGTCCAGACTTCGGGGTTTGCCAGCTTCCAGCGCTGGCCATCAAACGGGATCTGACCTTTGGGATCGGGGATCAGATTCAGTTCCTCCACCATTGGCAGCGTCACCACCATAATGGCGGTTTCCTGGTCGATGGTTTCGATATCAAATTCAGGTAATTCGGCATCAATGCCGGTTTCCTCAAAGAGCGCCCGCTCATCCTGACAAAGCCACGACATAAATAACGCCATCAGAATTTTGGGATCGTACTCACGGTAGGGATAACGCTCCCACGTCAGCACGGCGTTATAACGAATGATGGCAATGCGATACTGCCCCAGCCCGGTGTCACGCTGTGCCGGGATGAATGCGATTTCATCCATCTGGCTGTCAAATCCCTGCATTGCCCGTCTGGGCATGTTCGCAATGAGAAAATCCGTTAATTCGGTAAGCTGGCTCATATCATGGCCACCGTGATGCGTTTCAGCCCTTTGATACGCCGTACCGCCAGCGTGGATTCCGCTATCAGACTGGAGCGGGTTTCATCGCTTTCCTGCCCAGGATGGCTTTCACGGCGCCCAACAGACGCAAATTCGCCCATCAGGTCAGCTTTGGCGCGGGCAAAAACAGCCTTGCGGTAACGGGCGCACAACAGATTTTCACCGTCAATCTCAACGCCCGGAACGTCCGCCGCGCTTGCATGGCCACTGAGGCGACAATCCGCCACTACCCTGACCAGATCATCATTGATTTCACCGGCTGCGGTCAGCAGCGCCTGACGGATGGTGGCTGCGTCGATATCGGCAGGAATAGCACGCTGGGACTGAAAATCCTTCACGCTCAGGTCTGGCCAGAAGCCATCATTAGTCAGAATGGCATCATCAAAATCAATTGCAGTTCCGCTGAACATCCTGTTCCTCCGGAAAAAAGCGGGCTGGCCGGTTTCCACGGGCGATACGCTGATGCGCTCCCCTCCACCGCGCCCGCTTTCGGGTCGGTAGCCTGTGATTACTTATCCAGCGCCCGCAGACGTGCAGCAATGCGCTGCAACATCGTGCCGACACCACATTTAGGGTCGAATCCCTTCGCCTGCTCCAGCAAATCCTTCGCCCGGAGCAATACATCCCTGTCTTCCGTTGCCGCTGCGCGTGGCTCTCCGTTCTCATCGCGTAGCAGGTGCAGACCGGCAAATTTCACATATTTGGCCTTGATGACCTCATACACATTCCAGTGCTGCATAACGTTTCCCAGCGTGCGGCTGAAATACGGCTCCACATCCTGCCCCTGTGCGGCTTCCGTCTCCGCCCAGGCCAGTACCGTATCGGCCACAAACACCGGGAACGCACTGCCGAACGCGGCCGGGGTTTCCTGCCCCCGTTCGATGGCCACATCCGCCCAGTCCAGCGCCTGATCGAACTGGCCGGTATCAAACAGCCAGATGACACACCAGGCAAAAACGGGATTCTGATGCATGCTGTCACTTTCCAGCCAGGTTTGTGCGGTCGGCATCCAGCGGGGCAACAGCACATCACGCTTGAACTCCATGCGCTCCGCACGGTTGCTAATCGCTGCGGCCGCTGCCACATCCTTTTCCAGTGCCGCAATCTGGACGTGCAGACTGGTTTCACTGTCGAGAGATTGTTGCTGACGCAGCAGCCGTTCTGCTGCAATACGCGCGCTGTGTCGCTGTGCCGGTGACAACTGCATTATTTCCCCCGTTATGCGCCTGCTGACGGTGCAGCCGTTGCCCCAATCGTTACCGCGCTTTCGTCAAATGCGGCATACAGTTCCGGATATTCCACGGCATAGCCTTCATTACGCAGGTATTTGTTTTCATACTGCTTGCGATCTTCCACAAACTCCGCTTTACGCTGACGCGTACCGCGCTGGGTGTAGATATGCAGGTTAGGCAGTGTGGTAACAATCATGCGCTTGCCTGGCATAAACGGAGGAACATAAGCCGTACGGCCGGCGATACTGTCAGACAGCAGCTGTGCCGCAATCTTTTCAGTGGGTTTATCAGCTTTCTGATACAGACGGAACGACTCCGCCGCCACCAGGTCAGCACCTACCAGAACCACCAGACGCGGATCATTACGGTACTGTGCCGGAATTTTGGCATTGATAAGATCGGATGCCATCGCATCCAGCGACACGTAATCACCTTTACCGTCACCGTCCAGCACAACCTTATCAGTGATGATCTGCTGGCCATCCTTCCACTCTTTAACGATTTGATGCCAGCCCTTGTTCACATCCTCGCCGTTCGGGTTGGTTTCCGCATTTGTGGTTTCTGCCACTTTGGTACCATTAAACCCGATACGCAGCATATCCAGCGCAAACGCCTGATTGGTGAACTCCTGGACACGCTGGAAAAACTCGTTTTCATCGCCGGCATTCGCCCAGACAGAAAGCAATTGCCAGGTCAGTGCGGCACACGAATCTGTTTCGACCAGCCTGTAATCATTGCCGCTGACGCCCACTTTTTTACGGAAACGGCCATCCAGCACACGCCCGGTATACAGGCCAGAACTGCCAACCGGAACCACCTGCCCCTGTAACTGATCCACATCAGCAACCGTCAACAGATTCAGGAAAGATGACTCCTCCAGTAGCGCATTACGCATCTGGGTTTCTTTCGGATCTGACAGCGCAAACCAGCGGTCGTCATCGGTCGCACCGTAGGATTCACGCAGACCATTGTGATACTGGCGCAGAAACTCACGGGCTTTCGCATTTAATTGCATATTCTTTTTCCTTAAAGAAAAGTTGTGTTATCCCTTACAGGAAATTGAAGCCTTTTTTGCCCTTGCTGAATTTTTTATCCGGCAACTGGGTAACTTTGCTGTTCAGCTTGCTGAAGTTTTTCACCAGTTCTGGCAGATTCCCTACCAGGCGCGCAAAATCTTCGGTATCCACCACTTCCTTAACGGTGTCCACATCTTCCTGGACATCAGATACCGCTTCTTCCGCCTCACCCAAACGGGTTTCAATGGCAGATACACGCTTATCAATCGCATCCAGCGCTTCAGCGAGCGCCTGTAAAGCATCAGGCTGTGATGTTTCCTGCTCCGCGGTCGCTTCTGGTTCTTCAATACTGAAAAAATGGCGCCAGCCTTTTTTCGCTTTAGACATTCCCTTTTCCTTTTTAAATTCCCTGACTTCATCAAACGCCAGCGGCTTATACGGGCCGATGCGTTTTCCTTTGGTGCGGCTGAAACGTAGCCGTGTGGTGCTCACTCCTGCCGGGCTGTCAGTGACTGCCAGCCCTTCCAGATAGGTTTTACCGGTGTTCCGGAAATTACCGTCCGGTGTGAATTCCGGCGACAAAAATAAAAGTTGCCCGTTGGCGTTCGCCTGAAGTAACGAAATACCAGGACATAAACGAGCATATAAACGCAAAATACCTTCATCATCACGTTCAGCTTTTAATTCCAGCACCTCCCCCATATTCCCGAAATTACGGGAATGCTCCGGCCATAACAGCGCCGTATACAAAGAGGGGTCGTATAATTCAGCGGCATCCAGTAGCCATTGCTCTTCAATAGCCCGCTTATCAACCGTTTCACCCGCAGTAGCGATACAAATCCAGTTTGTTGCCAGTTGTGAAGCTGACATATTGCCTCCCTTCCTGCTGCGGTTTTCAGTATCGCCAATAAAATTAGCTTCCGCATTCACTTCATTCCGGAATAATTCGGTTATGTCGCTTATCCGTATATCCACGAAATTATTTTCAAAAAAGAAAACCAAATTGCTGAATAATTCATACATACCACTGCTTCCGGATTTAACCGAAAAGACAGTACTGACATAAAGGCAAGGAAGCCAATGGCGAAATACAGTGAAGAATTAAAAGGCGTTGCACGGGCACTCTATTTAAAACGATATACTCCGCAGGAAATTGCCGATGAACTTAATCTGCCTAACAGACGTATCGTCTATTACTGGGCGGAGAAATATTGCTGGGCGGAATTACTCAGTCATGAATCAACAGAAGACGCATTAAACCGCCGTATTCAGTCACTGACATTACGTGAAGGGAAATCGGAACTGGAGCTGCGGGAGCTGGACAGCCTCGTGTCTCACCTGGTGAAACTCCGTGCACAGCATAATAAGCATCAGGAAAAGCTGGCAGAAATTAAACACAGTGAAAGTGATGCGCCGGCGTCCCGCCAGTCCTGTGGCGACGAAAAGCACCGGAAACGCGGCAAATACAAAAAGAACGATATCAGCCACTTAACCCAGGAGGATTTTGACCGTTTCGCGCTGGAGCACCTTTTCGGCTACCAGAAACACCTTCGCGACAATCTTCATCAGCAAATCAGGAACATCCTGAAAAGCCGCCAGATTGGCGCAACCTGGTATTTCTCAATAGAAGCGTTTGAGAATGCGGTTATGACAGGTGATCCACAAATCTTCCTGTCCGCCTCAAAAGCCCAGGCTGAAGTATTCCGCAGCTATATCGTCAACATTGCGGAGCAGTATTTCGGCGTGGAGCTGACCGGCAACCCCATCCGTTTGTCCAACGGCGCGGAGCTGCGCTTCCTGTCAACCAACAAGAACACCGCCCAGTCATACAGTGGTCATCTGTACTGTGATGAATATTTCTGGGTACCCAACTTTGCAAAGTTAAACGAAGTGGCCAGCGCAATGGCCACACACGACAAATGGCGCACCACTTACTTTTCCACACCCAGCAGCAAAACACACCAGGCATACCCGTTCTGGACAGGCGAAGAGTGGAAGCGCGGCGACAAAAAACGCGCACGCGTGGCGTTCCCAACAGAGAAGGAGCTGCGTGACGGCGGACGGTTATGTCCTGATGGCCAGTGGCGCTACATCATCACGCTGGAAGACGCGATCGCAGGCGGGTTTAACCTGGCCAGCATCGATAAGCTGCGCAATCGCTACAACCGCGACACCTTTAACATGCTGTACATGTGCGTGTTCGTGGACAGCAAGGACAGCGTATTTTCGTTCTCCCACGTCGAACGTTGCTGTGTTGATCCGGATATCTGGGAGGATCATGACGAAAACCTGCCACGGCCATTCGGCAATCGTGAAGTGTGGGCAGGCTATGACCCTGCACGCAGCGGGGACACATCCACCTTCGTGATTATCGCGCCGCCGATCGTGGCGGGCGAAAAATTTCGCGTGCTGCGCGTATTCCACTGGCAGGGAATGAACTGGAAATGGCAGGCGGCACAAATTAAGAAGCTGTTTGGCCAGTACAACATGACCTACATCGGCATTGATATCACCGGGCTGGGGAGTGGTGTCTTTGAGGATGTGCAGCATTTTGCCATGCGTCAGGCGGTGGCTATCCGCTACGGCGTGGAAACGAAAAACCGCCTGGTGATGAAGATGATCGACGTTATCGAAGACAACCGCGTGGAATGGGATAAGGAGAAGACGGAAATCGCTGCCAGCTTTATGACCATCCGCAGAACGTCCACGGCCAGCGGTAACGCCATGACATTTGTCGCCGACCGCACAGCTGAAACCGGCCACGCTGACAGCTTCTGGGCTATCGCCCATGCCATTGACAACGAACCATTAAACTTTGAAAACCAGCGAAAATCACGCTGGGGCAACTTAGGGAAAGCAGCATGAAAAAACGGAAATACAGGGAACGCCGCACCGTTACCAGACCGCGCCATATGAGCCTTATCACGCTGGGTAAGCCAGAACCCATTCTGACGACCGGCACGAACTATACAGACGTCTGGTATGACAATGAAGCGGAACACTGGACGCTCCCGATTGACCGGCTGGCGCTGGCGCAACTGGTAAACCTGAACGCGCAGCACGGTGGCGTGCTGTATGCCCGCCGCAATATGGTGACAGCAAATTATAATGGCGGCGGCCTGACGCATGAGCAACTGGGCGCGGCCGTGTTTGACTGGCTGACGTTCGGTGATGTGGCCATTCTCAAGGTACGTAACGGCTGGGGGGATGTAATCGCACTTTACCCGCTGCCGGCACTCTATACCCGCCAGCGTAAGACCGGGGAATTTGTTGTACTTCAGCAGGGTGAACCGGTAATTTATCCGCCTGAAGATATTATTTTTCTCAGGCAGTACGACCCGCAACAGGCCATTTATGGTCTTCCGGATTACATCAGCGGCATCCACTCCGCCATGCTCAACGGTGAAGCCACGATTTTTCGCCGGCGTTACTACCACAACGGTGGTCACACGGGCGGCATGATTTATTGCAACGACCCGAATATGACCGACGAAGTGGAAGAAGAAATCATTCAGAAGCTGGAGCAGTCGAAGGGGATCGGGAACTTCAGCACCATGTTTGTGAACATCCCCAAAGGCGATCCGGATGGCATCAAATTTATCCCGATTGGCGATATCAGTGCCAAAGATGAGTTTCAGAACATCAAAAGCATCAGCGCCCAGGACGTGCTGACCGCGCATCGTTTTCCGGCAGGTCTGGCAGGGATTATCCCCACCAACGGAGCTATAATGGGCGATATTGAAAAAGCGGCTAAAACATACCGTAAAGCGGAGATTTTACCCATTCAGCGTATGTTCAGCGCCGCAGTGGCGCAGGAAAGTGATGTACCGCCCCACCTGTACCTTAATTTCCTGAAAGACAGTGAGCTGGAAGGTGATTAATGTCCAGAAAAAGGCTAAAATATCAGCGTTTTCAGATTAACGGAGCGAGGGATATGCGGGTACTGAAAGTAAAATGTCCGGAGTGCGGGGCAAAAGCGGTTATCAGAAAAACCAATCCCAAACACCCCCATATTTCAGATATTTATTGCGCCTGTACGGATGTGGAGTGCGGACATACATTTGTACTGAACCTGACATTCTCCCACACACTCAGCCCCAGTGCGAAGACAGGCGATATGATGTTACAGACCATCATTAATTCATTCTCACCAGAACAGAAGCAAATGACGCTGGATTTATTAAAAGCCAGTCTGGCCGCATAACACATGGCACCGCACACGGTGCCTTTTTTATTTCTCTCGACCAAATATCCAGCACCGGAAGGTCTCAGGCATTCTGGACATATCCCCTTTACCGCGATTATGACGCTCACTTACTGCGCTGCGTGTGGTTCCCTGCCTGATGAAACGGCGTTCATTACCGTTTTTAAGCAGCTTTTTGATTTCCGTTAAGGTAAAAGGTATGCGCTGCCGGTGTGCAGCGGCGACTTCCTCCATGTGGTTAAAATTAACCGCTATTTCATTCTCATCAGACGAATGATTGATGCCATAAGGTGCCAGTTCATCCAGGTAATCAAACAACTCCCAGAACTCCTGAACCATAGGATGATCCTTTTTAAGTGCCTGGCAGCGTTCCACGGCCAGTGCAGTGATAGCCGCACGGGTTTTTTCTATGCGCTCAACCGGCAACGGTACAACAATCGCGAGCGCATCCAGCAGACCAGCCAGCTGCGCGTGATTTTTTGCAATACGAATATGGCGAATATCCGCATCAGACTCCAGTTCATTACGGGCGCGTTCGTAACTCCTGCTGAACGTATCCATAATTTCTTTTTCACGCATGGCCGCCAGTAACGTGAATCCGGACACCCGACTGACAGGGATTTGTTCAAGCCGCTCTGCGGCATGTCGCGTCTGAATGGACTGGCCACGTTTGTCAGTGTAGATATGGATAATACGCTCCAGAAACGCCTTACTGCCGTCTGTATCTGCGTTCTGTGCGATAACGATACTTCCCCTGAATGGCGGTTCATATGTCTCGTTATTGTTGGATTTGATGCCTACTGCGCGGGATGCCCGACCATTATACAGTGATTTCAGTTCATCCCAGTCAAAAGCACGCTGTTTCGCGTTGTCCGTGGTGCGATCACCTTCAATTAGCACCACCGGCAGGTTACTTACCTGAGCAAAGTTACGTCCGCGCGCTGCGGCCGTCGATTTAGATGGATCAAAACCTTCATATTCTTCACGGCCAGCGAGTTTCCAAAGGAACTCAATAAGCGTTGATTTACCCGTTCCGGGTTCGCCGACAATCTCCAGAAACGGAAATGACTTGTCACGTTCGCGGATTTGTTCAGCAAAGAGTGACCCCAGCCAGAACGCCAGCGCCACATATCCTTTTTCACCGAACGCCGTCCAGATATCGTCAATCCAGCCTGTGGTAAATTCATTCAGCTTTGGATTCAGATCCAGCACAGGCGTAAGACTCAGGCTTTTTACGCTTGCATGGTTAATTTCGAAATAATCCTCGTCATTCATTTCATACAGCCGGCCATCGCAAACGGCCACACGATTAAACAACCACGCTGAATAATCCTTGTTGTAACCAATAAAATTCTGCGTTTTAACCTCTTTGATTTCGGGAAGACGCATCTGAATAAACTTATCCAGCTGTTTGGTACTTCCGGTATACACAGCCCCTTTGGCAATATGCAACAAGCGCTTTTTGAACTCGGCGGAGCTGGTAAGCTGATTTGCTGTGAAGGTGTCTTTCACAGCCGGTCTGTTTGGCATATTCACCTTCACGTAATACCAGGACTCGTCCGTGGGTTCAGAACGCTGGAAATACAGGGGAGTCAGCCAGCAGTTGGCAATTTCCGTGACACATCCGGACTCTTTAACAGCTTTTTCTCTGGCCTCCCATTCCTGTATGACTTCGGTTCCGGTATTGGTAATACGATCCAGTGCGCGTGTGTACCGGTCAAGATCCAGCTCAAACCAGTACATACGTGAGCCATACTCAAAATAAAACGAATGCCATTCATTATGTTGATGCATAAGAAGGGCTTTTTCAGTCGGGCTTTTCGCCAGCAGGAGATCTCCATAATAGCGGTAATTTTTTATGTCTGATTTACTGAAACGGTCACGTAGCAGCAAATCATTCCAGTCCAGGCAAGACGATGATTTCATCGGCTGCGCGGCGCGCGTTTTCCAGCCGGCTGCATCACTGCGCGCAGCAAAAGCCAGTGTGTGTTTTGTACCGGCCTTATCACCATCAAACGCCCATACAAGGCGCGGGCGTGGTTTTTCACCCAATTCTTTGGCCAGTGTATCCAGCGCGGCCAGCGGATAATTATTGCTGCTCAGTGTTGCCACCGCAGGTAAGCCAGCCTGACAAAGACTCAGTGCATTGAAAATGCCCTCGGTGATCCAGATTTCGTTCACTTCCAGCAGGTTAATAAAAGGCGGTACCCACCAGTGACCAACATAGCTTCCTTTGATATTCGCTTTTTGTTTTCCGAAGCGCTGCGGCTGGTCAATGATACGCTCCCACATGGCACCACATGACAACTTAAACCGGACAGTGGCAGATCCCATACCATCCTTCACAAATGCACCCTGGGTAAAACTGCCTTTCAGTGGTTCCGTATTCAGTCCTCTGGCCTCACGCAGATAGGCTTCTGCCGCCGCATGTGGGGTTTCGGGCGTGTCCTGATAACGCTTAGACCAGTCTTCAAAAATATCCGAATACAGCTCTTTAACAACGACCTGATGACCGCAGTTATTTTCACGGCCACATTTCAGAATCCAGGGTTTCTCAATACTGGTAAATAACTCACGTTTATGACAGGCAGGGCATATGCCCTGCTGCAAATATTTATCTTTTTCTTTAAATTCAAAGTCACGGACAAGGCGGCGCACAACGTCCCGTTGTATCGTAGCGTTCATATATAATCCAGATATGAATAGTGAAAGAAAGGCAAAAATTATATTTTATACTGTTTGTTATATCGCTCATGCGTCATTAATTCCCAGTCCCTGCCCTTATTCTTACTAAGCAGACGCCAGCGATAGGAGACATGAACAGAAAAATAATGATTCGGCTTAATAACCTGATAAACCTTTTTGCCGTTGTAATATTCCGTCAGCGCTGAAAATGCCTTATTTATGACACTTTCACTTGCATGAGAGGTCACTTTCAGCATAGTTATTTCACACTGGCTATTTTCATGAGGTACGTCCAGACATAAGAAACAATTTTTGCCTGATGGATAGCATCATATAAAGCGTGATGTTTGACGCCTTCAAACTTAATAATATTATTAATATTCAGTCCCAGAGCTTTAGCCAGTGCACTTACTGTTCTTACATCACGATCATTCCAGTAATTCCACATCGGGCTTAACAAGCCGACCTTATTTGCAGCATGACGAAGAATAACGTTGTCGAATGACGATCCATTACCCCAGACCTGTAAATGATGTGCATCAGTGAGTTCACAGATAAAATGGAAAAGGTCAGATATGGCGGTATCCAGCGGACAATTCGCATCATTAATAATCTCGCTCTTTGCTTCGATGGACTGACGCAGCCACCACAACACGGTATCTGCGCCCATCGTGCAGTCGTAATCAACGCTACTTGTAAGACTGATACGACGATAGAATGTTTCCCCCATTTCACCCGTTTCCGGATTAAACAAAACAGCACCGATAGCAGTAATTGCAGCGGTTGGTTTATTATCCATTGTCTCAAGGTCAATCATTAAATGTTTCATGGTATTTCCTTAACGTTGAACGGCGGTAAGTTGTACAGCAGATTTATTATTTTTTACAGTGCATGAAGCGAGTGAAATGAGGCCTGGAATATTATCATCAACCGGAATACTCCCATTAAAAGCCATCATAGTAATTTCGTGAAGTTCACAATAATCCTCAAATTCATTATTAAACCTGGCCATTAAAGACATACCTTCGAGACACTTCGCCAGTTTTAAATTTAGCTCCATTAACTGGATACCATCGCTATGAACAGAGAATGACTCCTTCTCAATAGCACTTGCCTGTTCGCGATAGGTACGTAACAGGCTACGAATAAGCGTGGCGTATTTCGCTTTCATAGTGAATCCCGAATAAATTAAAAAATTATTTTTTACTATGGCTTGTTGTTTTACTCGTCGTAAAAACTCGCTTAGCCCACTCTTTAAAGATTCCTGGTTCAGATGTAAATAAGCGGTTTTTCCAGTTATGCCACTCAGGCGGTGCAGACTGCGCAAGGTAAGCTGCGTAATCATCCCATTCGCCACGATGAATATAAATTTCTCCCCCTTTTTTCGAGGGGTTATCAGGATCTTTCATGCGTACAACTGGCAACTTATTAGCAGAAGCCATTTTTCGGATCGCAGACGGTGTTTTACCTATGTAGGTAGCAAAAAGTTCTGGTGTCACCAGTAATGAAATCTCATTTTCGGATAGCTCTTTCATCTGTGTTATCCTCCGTCAGTTTGGGTTCTTAGGGCGCTTTAATCCGCTCTAGGGTGTATTTGTATGTCACATCTGACAAGCAAAGGATATGTCACATATGACCAACTCGTCAAGTGCAGGAAAGAAAATCCAATTAATTAGGAAGGCGGAGGGATTAAGTAGAAGTCAACTATCTGAAATAATAGGAATTTCCTACAACACTTTAACTAATTACGAAGTGAAAGGCATACAGATGACTGAAGGCAACCTCATGTTGTTCACTCAGCATCCAAGATTTGAAAAATATACGCTTTGGTTAATGACAGGCAAAACAGCACCGGCAGCGGGACAGGTCGCGCCGTCTCTCTCCCCTGATGGGCAAGACGACAAAAAATCATCCCACTCCACCCAGAAGGCTGGTTAATTGTCTGTTTTATATACGCATTAGCACATAATTTACATAATGATTCAGATGTCGGAGGGCTTCGCTATGTCGATTAAGAAGCTCGATGATGGTCGTTATGAAGTGGACGTAAGACCGCGCGGAACTTCAGGAAAGAGGATTCGCCGAAAATTCAACAGGAAGTCAGAAGCTCAGACATATGAAAAATATGTTTTGACAAACTTCCACGATAAAGAGTGGCAGGATAAACCAGCAGACAGAAGACTTTTGTCTGATTTGATCGCGCTATGGTGGAGTTACCACGGTAAAAACCATAATTACGGTGACTCATACAAAAAACGGCTAGAAAAGATTAACCGTGAAATGGGCGAACCCAGAGTTTACGAACTGACTCGTAATTTTTTAATGAAGTATCGTGCAAGCAGGCTACATGATGGTGTGTCTGCCGGAACGGTAAACAGGGACTTTTGTACTATGTCCAGCATGTTTAGGCTGCTGATTGATATGGAGGAGTTTCATCATGAAAACCCATTTCACAAGGTGCGTAAACTACGCCTGGAAAACACAGAAATGTCCTTCCTGTCAGAAGAGGAGATCCGGGACTTATTAATGGCACTCACTGGTGATGATCGTAGGGTTGTCGTGTTATGCCTAAATACAGGGGCGCGATGGGGCGAAGCCAGTAATCTGAAAGCAGAACACGTTATCAGTAATCGTGTAACTTTCGTCAAGACTAAAACTGGCCCGGCCCGGACAGTTCCAATTTCACAAGAGATAGCTGACTACATCCTTACGCGCAAATCAGGAAAGTTGTTTGACACTAACTATGAACGAGTTCGCGATGTACTCCGTAAGGTAAAACCCGACCTGCCAAGAGGACAAGCGCTTCATGTGTTACGACATACTTTTGCTACTCATTTCATGATTAACGGTGGAAACATTATCACGCTACAGCGAATCCTGGGGCATACAACTATTGAGCAAACAATGACGTATGCTCACTTCGCCCCGGACTATTTATCCGATGCTATACGGTTTAACCCTATGCGCGGGAGTGTCCAGATAATGTCCACCAACTAAGGCACTTTAGGGGTAATTAGGGCTGATAAGGCGCTCATAACTGATTGATTTAAATAAGAGCGTCTTATTTAATAAGTATTTCAATCGCACCTTCGGGCGCGTTTTTTGTTGACAGGATTAAAACAGTACGAGTACTGTACTTACGTACACAAAGGAAACAGTTATGAAGCTAACCCGGTTTTTCTTCGCATTCTTTTTTATCTTCCCCTGACCGGGAGGCGTTTCGTCATGTGATAAAGAATGCGAAGACGAACAAGAAGGCCTCCCCCACCGGGAGGCCTTTTTTATTGATAACAAAAAAGGCAACACTATGACATCGGAAAACCCATTACTGGCGCTGCGAGATAAAATCAGCGCCTTAGACGAAGAGTTACTGGCCTTACTGGCAAAACGACGCGCGCTGGCGATTGAAGTGGGACAAGCAAAACTACTGTCGCATCGTCCGGTTCGGGATATCGATCGTGAACGCGCGCTGCTGGACAGGCTCATCCATCTCGGTAAAGCCCACCATCTCGACGCACACTACATTACCCGTCTGTTCCAGCTTATCATTGAAGACTCCGTGCTTACTCAGCAGGCGCTGCTGCAACAACATCTGAATAATACTCACCCTCATTCGGCACGTATTGCGTTTCTTGGGCCGAAAGGCTCCTATTCTCATCTCGCGGCGCGCCAGTATGCCGCACGCCATTTTGAGCAATTTATTGAGAGCGGTTGCGCAAAATTCACCGATATTTTTCATCAGGTCGAAACCGGCCAGGCCGATTACGCCGTGGTTCCGATAGAGAACACCAGCTCCGGCGCTATCAACGATGTGTACGACTTATTGCAACACACCAGTCTGTCGATTGTCGGTGAGATGACCGTCACTATCGATCACTGCGTGCTGGTTTCCGGCGCTACGGATCTGAATACCATCGAAACGGTGTACAGCCATCCGCAGCCGTTCCAGCAGTGCAGTAAGTTTTTGAGCCGCTATCCGCACTGGAAAATCGACTATACCGAGAGTACGTCGGCAGCGATGGAAAAAGTCGCGCAGGCGAACTCTCCGCGCGTCGCGGCGCTCGGCAGCGAGGCAGGCGGCATGTTGCACGGTTTACAGGTGCTGGAACGCATCGCCGCAAACCAGACGCAGAATATCACCCGCTTTCTGGTACTGGCGCGCAAAGCCATCAACGTTTCCGATCAGGTTCCGGCAAAAACCACTCTGTTAATCGCCACCGGGCAACAGGCAGGCGCGCTGGTCGAAGCGCTGCTGGTGCTGCGTAACCACAATCTCATCATGACGAAACTGGAGTCGCGCCCCATTCACGGCAATCCGTGGGAAGAGATGTTTTATCTCGATGTTCAGGCGAACCTGGAGTCGCAGGTAATGCAAAGCGCGCTAAAAGAGCTGGGCGAGATCACGCGCTCAATGAAAGTGCTTGGCTGCTATCCCAGCGAAAACGTCGTGCCGGTAGAACCTGCCTGACGTTCAATAAAACGGCTTTTCTTCATCCCTGCGACGGCTACCTGCAGGGTGAAGATGGCGCCGGAGAGCGGATAATCCGCCACTTCCTGAGCAGACATATTTTCTCTGGTAGTTGTAATAAACAGCGTTTTCATGTCTGCGCCGCCAAAACAAACCATCGTCGGACAACGTACCGGCAACCGGTACTCTTCCAGCTGCTCTCCTTGCGGTGAGAAACGCGCCACGCGCCAGCCGTCAAACATCGCGCTCCAGTAGCACCCTTCGCTATCCATCGCCGCGCCGTCGGGAAGTCCTTCTCCTTCGCCAAAATGGCGAAAAAGTTCACGCTTGCCCGGTTCGCCATGTTTATCAAGTAACGTGCGGTATATCACGCCATTCGGCGTATCGGAGGTATACATCCACTGGTTATCCGGGCTGAACGCCAGGCCGTTGTGTCCTTGGATATCGCACTGGATCACTTTTGCCGTCAGGTCATGATCGATCCGCATCAGCAACGCGCCATTATAGTCACCTGGCGCCCAGAACGTTCCGGCATAAAAACGTCCATCGCCATCAGTGCCGCCATCGTTGAAACGCGCCAATTTCGTATTAGAGGGATTGTCGCAAACCTTACGCTGCAATAATCCATTTTTATCGGCCAGCCAGATAGCATGACGCATGGCCACAATAAATCCGCCCTGCTCACGCAAGGCAAAACAGCCCACCTCTTCCGGAAACGCCAGCACGCTATGCGTCCCGCTAGCCGGATGGTAACGATGGATCTCCTGTTCCAGGATATCGGTCCAATATAGCGTGCTTTCATCCTCGCTCCATGTGGGGCATTCTGGTAAATGTCCGGCGTAATCAAATAAAACGTGCGGCGTAGTCATAACGGTTCCTTAAACGAAAAAAGCCAGCAAAGCTGGCTTTTAGTATAGATGTCATCATTATGGTCGGCTGTCATTCGCCTGACGCAATAACACACGGCTTTCATTCTGGAAGCGTCTGGCATAATCGCCAAACCAGTGTTCAACTTTGCGAAAACTGTCGATAAAAGCCTGCTTATCGCCCTGTTCCAGTAACCCGATCGCATCGCCAAAACGTTTATAGTAACGCTTGATAAGCGCCAGATTGCGCTCTGACGACATAATTATGTCCGCATACAGTTGCGGGTCCTGGGCGAACAGACGCCCGACCATCGCCAGCTCCAGTCGATAAATCGGCGATGATAGCGCCAGAAGCTGCTCAAGCTGGACGTTCTCTTCCGCCAGATGCAGCCCATAAGCGAAGGTAGCAAAGTGGCGCAACGCCTGGATAAAAGCCATGTTCTGATCGTGCTCGACAGCGCTAATTCGGTGCAACCGCGCGCCCCACACCTGGATTTGCTCAAGGAACCACTGATACGCTTCCGGTTGACGCCCATCACACCAGACCACCACCTGCTTCGCCAGGCTCCCGCTGTCCGGACCAAACATCGGATGCAAGCCCAACACGGGGCCATCATGGGCCGCCAACATTGCCTGCAACGGACCGCTTTTCACCGATGCCAGATCGACCAGAATACAGTCGGACGGCAAGGGCGGCAGTTGCGCTATGACCTGTTCAGTAACATGAATCGGCACGCTGACGATCACCATTCCGGCATCGGCAACAATGTCCCTGGCGCGCGGCCAGTCCTGCTGTTCCAGAATACGGACCTGATAGCCCGACAGCGTGAGCATTTTTTCAAACAGACGCCCCATCTGTCCGCCGCCGCCCACAATGACGACCGGACGCAGAGAAGGACAAAGCGTTTTGAACCCCTTATCATTTTCGCTGGAGTAAGATTCACGCATTACCCGGCGCAGGACATCTTCAATGAGATCGGGCGGGACACCGATCGCTTCTGCTTCCGCCCGTCGTGAAGCCAGCATAGAGGCCTCACGCTCCGGCACGTAAATAGGCAGGCCAAAACGGCTTTTCACCTCGCCGACTTTGGCAACCAGTTCCAGGCGCTTAGCCAGTAAATTCAACAACGCTTTATCGACATCATCTATTTGATCGCGTAACGCGGTCAATTCAGCAACCATAACAACCTCTTATGCGACGCGCACCGCCAGCTGGCCGCTCAAATCTTTATGAATTTCACGTAACAGGGCATCGGTCATCTCCCAGCTAATACAAGCATCGGTGACGGAAACTCCATACTTCATTTCGCTGCGCGGCTGTTCGGAAGACTGATTACCCTCATGAATATTACTTTCAATCATTAAGCCAATGATTGAACGATTGCCATCTTTAATCTGCGCAACCACAGATTCGGCAACGGCTGGCTGGCGGCGATAATCTTTATTGGAGTTACCATGACTGCAATCTACCATCAGCGAAGGACGTAGTCCCGCCTGTTCCATCTCTTTTTCACACTGAGCGACATCTGCCGGGCTATAGTTTGGCGCTTTGCCGCCACGCAGAATCACATGACCATGCGGATTTCCCTGGGTTTGCAATAACGCAACCTGACCGGCCTGGTTAATGCCAACAAAGCGATGGGGTTGAGCAGCGGCGCGCATGGCGTTAATCGCTGTCGCCAGGCTGCCATCCGTGCCGTTTTTAAAGCCGACCGGCATAGAAAGACCAGACGCCATTTCGCGGTGGGTTTGCGATTCGGTTGTGCGCGCGCCTATCGCCGACCAGCTAAACAGATCGCCCAGGTATTGCGGGCTGTTCGGATCCAACGCTTCGGTCGCCAATGGCAACCCCATATTCACCAGTTCCACCAGTAGCTGACGCGCTATTTTCAACCCGGCTTCCACATCAAATGAGCCATCCATGTGAGGATCGTTAATCAGCCCTTTCCAGCCGACGGTAGTCCGCGGCTTTTCAAAATAGACGCGCATTACCAGATAGAGGCTATCGCTGACCTCTGCGGCAAGGGCTTTAAATCGACGGGCATATTCCAGAGCGGTTTCAGGATCGTGAATAGAACAAGGACCGCATACCACCAACAGACGCGGATCGCGCCCGGCAATAATGTCAGAAATGATTCCCCGGGACTGCGCTATCTGCGCTTCCTGCGCCAGGCTCAACGGAAAGGCCGCTTTAAGCTGCTCCGGCGTCATTAATACCTGTTCATCGGTGATACGTACGTTATTCAGCGCGTCTTTTTGCATGATGGCGATCCTGTCTTTTCTTGTTTGCGATAGTTGATCCTCCACGAGGATGTTTAAACCATACCACAAAAAGTAAAGATTTCAATCCATATTACGTAAAACAAACTTTACACCACACGCAATAGTAGATGAAACCCCTCCATTTCGTATCAAAAACTTTACACAACAAGTGAATTATTTTATTCCCAGCCTCAGAAAAGCGGTAAAATGAGCGATGCTCGCTATTTTTTGATTATTTTTTCTTCGCACACATATTTTTACTTTCTGATATAGGGTGATTAATACCATTATCACAAGAATTTAATATCAGGGACGCCAATTAAATTATTCATATTATCAATAAGACATAATGACGATATGGCAAAATAATGTTATTTTGCTACAAACAATCACGGATGTATTTTAATGCTTTACGACTGAAGATGGTGGGGACTTGTTAATGCGTTTTTCTCACCGATTTATCCTTCTGTTATCGCTATTATTAGCAAGCTTGCCTCTGTATGCTCAACGCGTCACGGAAGAAGAGAAATCCGTACGCGCCATCGTCTCCGGTATCGTCAGTTATACACACTGGCCGGCGTTATCCGGGCCGCCAAGGCTATGCATATTTTCATCTGCGCGTTTTGTCAGGGTACTTAGCGAAGAGGCTGACTGGGCTTTCCCTTATCAACCGCTTGTCATCCGTACCACACAAGAAGCCCTGAGCGCCCACTGTGATGGTTTTTACTTTGGCAATGAATCGCCAGCTTATCAGGTGGAGTTAACGCGTCATTATCCAGTTAATGCCTTGTTATTAATTGCCGAGCAAAATACCGAATGTATTATTGGCAGCGCATTTTGTCTGATCATTAACAATGATGAAGTCAAATTTTCCGTCAACCTGGACTCCCTCGCGCATAGCGGCGTGAGAGTGAATCCAGAAGTATTAATGCTTGCACGGAATCAAAAGCATGAATAAGGAATTTTCTCTGTCCAGACCAACATTTAAACGCACACTACGGCGGATTAGTATAATCAGCGTGCTGCTTACGATGACATTGATCTGGCTATTAATTTGCGTTGCGTCTGTCCTTACGCTCAAACAGTATGCGCAAAAGAATCTCGATTTGACCGCCGCCACAATGGCCCATAGCCTTGAAGCGGCACTGGTATTTTCCGATAACACGGCCGCAGCGGAAACGCTCGCCACACTGGGACGCCAGGGACAATTTTCAGCGGCGGAGGTCCGCGATAAAAATGGCCGTATTATCGCCTCATGGCGCTATGATGCGCGAGCCGCAGACGATAAGCTCATTGGCTTAATTAGCCACTGGCTTTTTCCATTGCCGGTATCACAACCCGTCTGGCACAACGGCAGGGCCATCGGCGAAGTACGGCTTGTCGCCCGCGACAGCCTTATTGGTCATTTTATCTGGCTATCGCTGGCAGTGCTGACAGGATGTATTCTGCTGGCATCCGGCATTGCCCTGCTGCTCACGCGTTATTTACACAATGGCGTTGTGGATGCGCTGCAAAATATTACTGAAGTTGTACACGACGTTCGCACTAACCGAAATTTTTCACGCCGGGTACCTGATGAGCGTATTGCGGAATTTCACCTGTTTGCGCAGGATTTCAATAGCCTTCTGGATGAGATGGAAGAATGGCAGCTACGGCTTCAGGCTAAAAATGCCCAGTTACTACGTACCGCGCTGCACGATCCGCTGACGGGGCTTGCCAATCGCGCAGCATTTCGCAGCTGTATTAACGCGCTGATGAAGGACAATTCCGCTCGTAGCAGTTCGGCATTGTTATTTCTGGATGGCGATAACTTTAAATATATTAATGATACCTGGGGACATGCGGCAGGCGACCGGGTACTTATAGAGGTTGCCAAAAGATTAGCGGAATTCGGTGGTAGCCGTTATCAGACTTACCGACTCGGCGGCGATGAATTTGCGATGGTGCTTTACGGTGTACATTCGGAGTATGAAGTACAACGTATTTGCGCAGCGCTATCCCAGGCGTTTAATCGACCTTTTGAACTGCATAACGGCCAGCGGATAACGATGACCCTGAGTATTGGCTTTGCGCTGACATGGGAACATGCCACTGCCGAAAAACTACAAGAACTGGCCGATCGAAATATGTATCAGGCTAAACACCGGCGTGCGGAACGCTCGCTAAACTAAGGAACGGGCCTGGCCGTTTCTGACTCAGCGTTGAGACCACAGACCCGGCCTAATCATGCAACCGTCTATGGCGTGGAGCAACCCATAAAAAAAGGGGCCAGCGTAATGCCAGCCCCTTCTTTTCTACAAGCTTTCGGATGTTGCGAAAGCGCGTTCTTAGTTAAGACGCTCTTTGATACGAGCCGCTTTACCAGTACGCTCACGCAGGTAGTACAGTTTAGCTTTACGAACAGCACCACGACGTTTAACAGCAATGCTGTCAACTACCGGAGAGTGAGTCTGGAAGACACGCTCAACGCCTTCGCCGTTGGAAATTTTACGAACAGTGAATGCAGAGTGCAGACCGCGGTTACGAATAGCGATAACCACGCCCTCGAATGCCTGCAGACGTTTCTTGGTACCTTCAACAACCCATACTTTCACTTCCACGGTATCGCCCGGACGGAAGGAAGGTACGTTCTGCTTCATCTGCTCTTGTTCAAGTTGCTTAATAATGTTGCTCATAATTTAATCTCTTATCCTGGGTAAACTGATATTCGGGGGCCTATGCCATCCCATCATGTTTATGCTGCTGTTGTGCGTGTTCTGTTTTGAACTCCGCCAGCAACCTTGCTTGCTCTTCAGTCAGAGCCAGGTTTTCCAGAAGTTCAGGTCTTCTAAGCCAGGTTCGGCCCAGCGACTGTTTCAAACGCCAGCGACGTATCTCGGCATGGTTTCCCGACAGCAATACTGGCGGTACTTCCATCCCCTCTAACACTTCAGGGCGCGTATAGTGCGGACAATCCAGCAACCCATCAGCAAACGAATCTTCGATTGCTGATGCTTCATGCCCCAGAACTCCCGGTATAAACCGGGCGACGGAGTCAATCAGCGTCATTGCCGGTAGTTCGCCACCGCTGAGAACGTAATCGCCAATTGACCATTCTTCATCAATTTCGGTCTGAATTACGCGCTCATCTACGCCTTCGTAGCGACCACACACCAGAATGAGTTTCTGATTCGTGGCCAGCTCGCTAACGCCCGCTTGATCAAGCTTGCGTCCCTGAGGCGACAGATAAATCACTTTAGCGCCTTCACCTGCCGCGGCTTTTGCTGCGTGAATGGCGTCCCGCAAGGGTTGCACCATCATTAACATCCCCGGTCCGCCGCCGTAAGGACGATCGTCCACGGTACGGTGCCGGTCATGCGTGAAGTCGCGAGGACTCCAGCTTTGGATGTTCAGCAGGCCTTTTTTTACTGCCCGGCCAGTTACCCCGTAATCGGTAATTGCGCGGAACATTTCAGGAAACAGGCTAACTATGCCAATAAACACAAGCCAATCCCCATAACGCCATTTATTACCGTTTATTCGGTGGTTTAAAAACCAGGATCCCAGTCTACTTCGATAGTACGAGTAGCGAGATCGACTTTCTTGATAACCTGCCCATCGAGGAACGGTACTAGTCGTTCCTTGATACCAAATGCATCTTTCAGGTTCGCCTTAATGACGAGAACGTCATTCGACCCGGTTTCCATCATGTCGATAACTTTACCGAGATCGTAGCCTTCAGCGGTGACTACCTGGCAGCCCATCAGGTCTTTCCAGTAGTAGTCTCCCTCCTCAAGCGCAGGAAGTTGCGAGGAATCCACGACAATTTCGCAATTCGTCAGAAGATTCGCGGCATCTCGATCGTCAACGCCTTTCAGCTTGATGATCAGATCCTGATTGTGGTGCTTCCAGCTTTCCAGCTGTACCTGCTGCCACTGACCCGCCTTCTGGATAAACCAGGGCTGATAGTCAAAAATGCTTTCGGCGTCTTCAGTGGAGGAAAACACTCTGAGCCAACCACGGATACCGTATGAAGAACCCATTTTCCCCAGTACAACCGGTTCAGCGGGTACTTGTGCGGCGAGTTGCTTGCTCATCATGACCACCGTGACAGATTAAGCTGCTTTTTTTACTTCTTTGATCAGCGCCGCAACGCGATCGGAAATGGTTGCGCCCTGGCCAACCCAGTGAGCGATGCGATCCAGATCCAGGCGGGTGCCTTCTTCTTTTTCGCTAGCGATTGGGTTGAAGAAACCAACGCGCTCAATGAAGCGACCGTTACGTGCATTACGGCTGTCGGTGACAACAACCTGGTAGAACGGACGCTTTTTAGCGCCGTGACGAGCTAAACGAATAGTTACCATAACATCCTCTTGTGTGAATAAAACAACCGGGCCCCATCGAGGAACGGAGCCCGGCGTCATATTAAAAGCCCGAAAATTTTACTGATTTCTGGGAAAAAAGCAATCAACATGTGATGAAGCTTGATTCCAGGGCGTGACCGTTGCAGCCAGTTTGGCGTCGGCGTGCGCGCAGAAAGCGGAGCGTACACGCAGTACGTGAGCATTTCGAGCACACTCCGGCGTCAAAATGGCAAATAAGGTAGCCCGATATATTTATCTACCCGGGAAGCCTGGCGGCATCATCCCCTTCATACTGCGCATCATCTTCGCCATCCCGCCCTTCTTCATCTTCTTCATCATGCGCTGCATGTCGTCGAACTGTTTCAGAAGGCGGTTAACGTCCTGCACCTGCATCCCACAGCCCTGCGCGATACGACGCTTGCGGGAACCTTTGATGATTTCCGGCTTCGCGCGCTCTTTCAGCGTCATCGAATTGATGATCGCCTCCATACGCACCAGCACCTTGTCATCCATCTGCGATTTAACGTTGTCCGGAATCTGCCCCATGCCCGGTAATTTGCCCATCAGACTGGCCATACCGCCCATGTTTTTCATCTGTTTGAGCTGTTCCAGGAAGTCGTTCAGGTCGAAACCGTCGCCTTTCTTCAGTTTGGTCGCCAGCTTTTCAGCCTGTGCGCGGTCAACTTTGCTTTCGATATCTTCGATAAGAGACAGTACGTCGCCCATGCCGAGAATACGTGAGGCGATACGATCCGGGTGGAACGGCTCCAGCGCGTCGGTTTTCTCGCCGACACCGAGGAATTTAATCGGCTTGCCGGTGATATGACGAATAGAGAGCGCCGCACCGCCACGCGCATCACCATCGACCTTGGTCAGCACCACGCCGGTTAACGGCAGCGCTTCGTTAAAGGCTTTTGCGGTATTCGCGGCATCCTGACCGGTCATCGCATCGACGACAAACAGCGTTTCTACTGGCTTGATAGAAGCGTGGACCTGTTTGATTTCGTCCATCATCGCTTCGTCAACGTGCAGACGACCGGCGGTATCCACCAGCAGCACGTCGTAGAATTTTAGCTTCGCTTCTTTCAGCGCGGCGTTGACGATATCAACCGGTTTCTGGCCGACATCAGACGGGAAGAAATCCACGCCAACCTGTTCAGCCAGCGTTTCGAGCTGTTTGATCGCCGCCGGGCGATAGACGTCGGCAGAGACGACCAGCACTTTCTTCTTGTGCTTCTCGCGCAAGAATTTACCCAGCTTACCGACGCTGGTGGTTTTACCCGCCCCCTGCAGACCCGCCATCAATACTACGGCTGGCGGCTGCGCAGCTAAATTCAGCGTCTGGTTCTCTTCGCCCATCGCCGCAACCAGTTCGCTACGGACAATCTTGACGAACTCCTGCCCTGGGGTCAGGCTCTTGTTAACTTCATGACCAACCGCTTTCTCTTTTACGCGATTGATGAACTCACGCACTACCGGCAGCGCAACGTCAGCCTCCAGCAGCGCCATGCGCACTTCGCGCAGCGTCTCTTTAACGTTGTCTTCAGTAAGGCGCCCACGGCCACTGATATTGCGCAGCGTGCGCGACAAACGATCGGTTAAATTATCAAACATTGTCTCTCGCCTGGGGTGGAAACGGTTGGTCGCCGCAGCGACACAGTTACAGAATTTCGCCACAGTATACCATGAAGCCGTCTTTGTTGTTATGCAACGGTTGGAGCTGCGGTCACGTAACGCTATACTGCTTCTCTTTCTCACTGGTCAACTGTCGACACAACTATGCCCGTTTTTGCTTTACTTGCCCTTGTCGCCTACTCCTTCAGCCTCGCGCTGATCGTTCCCGGACTGTTGCAAAAAAACAGCGGCTGGCGGCGTATGGCTATTCTTTCTGCGGTCATCGCGCTGGTGTGCCATGCTGTCGCGCTGGAATCGCGTATTCTGCCCGGCGGCGACAGTGGACAAAACCTGAGCCTGCTGAATGTCGGTTCGCTGGTCAGCCTGATGATCTGCACGGTAATGACCATTGTCGCGTCGCGTAATCGCGGCTGGCTACTTCTGCCCATTGTCTATGCTTTTGCGCTGATTAACCTGGCCTTCGCCACGTTCATGCCTAATGAATATATTACGCATCTGGAAGCGACCCCAGGCATGATGGTGCACATCGGTCTGTCGCTTTTCTCTTACGCGACGCTGATAATCGCCGCGCTGTATGCGCTACAACTGGCGTGGATCGACTATCAGTTGAAGAACAAAAAGCTGGCGTTTAGTAATGAAATGCCGCCATTGATGAGCATTGAGCGCAAAATGTTTCATATCACGCAGATTGGCGTCGTACTGCTGACCCTTACTCTGTGTACCGGCCTGTTTTACATGCATAACCTGTTCAGTACTGAAAATATTGATAAAGCCGTGCTCTCTATCGTGGCATGGTTTGTCTATATCGTTCTGCTGTGGGGGCATTACCATGAAGGCTGGCGGGGTCGGCGGGTCGTGTGGTTTAACGTCGCAGGCGCGGGTATTCTGACGCTGGCCTATTTTGGTAGCCGCATATTACAGCAATTTGTAAGCTAAGCTTTTAAAGGAGTTTCCCCTGGAACACATCTCCACCACCACGCTGATTATCATATTAATCATCATGGTGGTCATCTCGGCCTATTTTTCCGGTTCCGAAACTGGAATGATGACGCTAAACCGTTACCGTTTACGCCATATGGCGAAGCAAGGTAATCGCTCGGCAAAACGGGTAGAAAAATTACTGCGTAAACCCGACCGACTGATAAGCCTGGTGCTGATCGGCAATAACCTGGTCAACATTCTTGCCTCGGCGCTCGGCACGATTGTGGGTATGCGGCTTTACGGCGACGCCGGCGTGGCTATCGCCACCGGGGTACTGACGTTTGTCGTGTTAGTTTTTGCCGAAGTCCTGCCCAAAACTATCGCCGCGCTCTATCCGGAAAAAGTGGCCTATCCCAGCAGCTTCCTGCTGGCGCCGTTACAGATACTGATGATGCCGCTGGTGTGGTTACTTAACACCATCACCCGCCTGCTGATGCGTCTGATGGGAATTAAAACGGACATCGTGGTTAGCGGGTCGTTAAGCAAAGAGGAATTACGCACTATCGTGCATGAGTCCCGTTCGCAAATCTCTCGCCGCAATCAGGATATGCTGCTATCGGTCCTCGACCTGGAAAAGGTCAGCGTGGATGACATCATGGTACCGCGTAATGAAATTATCGGGATCGATATCAATGACGACTGGAAATCTATCGAGCGGCAGCTTACCCACTCCCCGCACGGACGCATCGTGCTCTATCGCGATTCGCTGGATGACGCCATCAGTATGCTGCGCGTGCGCGAAGCCTGGCGGTTAATGGCCGAGAAAAAAGAGTTCACCAAAGAGATGATGCTGCGCGCCGCCGATGAAATCTATTACGTCCCGGAAGGTACGCCGCTCAGTACGCAACTGATCAAATTTCAGCGCAATAAAAAGAAAGTCGGACTGGTCGTCAACGAATATGGCGATATCCAGGGGCTGGTCACCGTGGAAGATATTCTCGAGGAGATCGTTGGCGACTTCACCACATCGATGTCGCCGACACTGGCGGAAGAGGTCACGCCGCAAAACGACGGTTCGGTCATTATTGACGGTACCGCCAACGTCCGGGAAATCAATAAAGCGTTTAACTGGCACCTGCCGGAAGACGACGCGCGCACCGTCAACGGGGTGATTCTGGAGGCGCTGGAGGAAATTCCGGTTGCTGGCACGCGCGTGCGCATTGAGCAGTACGATATCGATATTCTCGATGTACAGGAAAATATGATTAAGCAGGTAAAGGTTGTACCGGTGAAACCGCTGCGCGAGAGTGTGGCGGAGTAACATAATGGCGAACTCCGGTTCGCCTTTTTTATCGCCGTCTTTTAAGATTCCATCAATTCCTGCCATTTACTTAACAATGCAATAATGACTTTTCAAGCATTCAGAAAGGATATTGATGTTATGTCAGAAGATTATGTAATTGAATGGGATAAGAATTTTGCAGACGACCTCAACGTCGTCGCCAGCGTTTTTTTATCGCACAACCCAACCTTATGGCCCACTATTTTCTCTCAACTTTCGACGCAACCTGAAATCTTTGAAGACGAAGATGAAGACGAATATGGGTTGCAGGACGTTCTGGATTGTAGCGGTGGCGATCTCGGAAATAACGATCTGGCACAGGCATTTTTACAAGTTCTACGCGGCGAAGGATTAATTCACCTCGTTGACTGGAAAGGTGAAGATGAAGAAGGCGAACTGGCTAATTTTGCCGCAGATCGCTTTTATGAACTCACAAAAAACCTGACGGATTCTGAGGAATTAAGAAATCTTCTTGTCGAAATAACCCAAGAGGATGAAATCTCCGATGTCTGTGAAGCCGGAGACCGTTACCTTGACGAGATCTTTGAACGCATTCAGACCGAACTCAATAAAAGGGGCTTCCAGATTTTTGATCTGAATGAAGGAGCTGACACCTATAATGTGGTCGTTCTGCCAATGAGCGAATATAAAAAAATAGAGGATTTCAACACGCCGTGGCTGGAAGTGCAGGATTTTTTAAGCTAAAAAAATGGCCGACTTTACATCGGCCATCAGACTTTTACTTCGCCTTCGCTACCGTCACCATCGCCGCGCGAATGGTACGACCGTTCAGCGTATAGCCTTTCTGCATAATACCCAGCACATTGCCTGCCGGAACCTCTTCCGACTCCACCATCGCAATCGCCTGATGCACGTTCGGGTCCAGCGGCACGTTGGTCTCAGCAATCACTTCCACGCCGAACTTACGCACCACATCCAGCATAGACTTCAGCGTCAGCTCAATCCCTTCGACCATTGCCGCCATATCCGGATTGGCTTTGTCTGCGACTTCCAGCGCGCGATCCAGGCTATCGATTACCGGCAGCAATTCGTTGACGAACTTCTCGAGAGCGAATTTATGCGCTTTTTCGATGTCCTGTTCAGTACGACGGCGCAGGTTTTCCATTTCCGCTTTGATGCGCAACACGGTGTCGCGTTCGCGAGTCTGGGCTTCTGCAAGCTGAACTTCCAGATTCGCAATTTTTTCATCGCGCGGATCCACCTGCTCAGCAGAATCGTTTGGTTCAACTGCCTCAACCTCTTCGTGCTGATCCATGATAATTTCTTCCGGGGCTTGCCCCTCAGGCGTTTTCTGTTCTTTACTACTCATGAATTTCTCCGCGTTTTTTTCGCATTCATCTCGCTAACTTCGCTTATTATGGGGATCAGATTCAGGGTTTCAAGGGAAGTACTCACATTGTCATCAATCTTCGCTACAAGGACCTCAGAAAAATGAATAATCATTTCAAGTGTATCGGCATTGTGGGGCATCCGCGTCATCCCACCGCACTCACGACACATGAAATGCTCTACCGTTGGCTATGCGATCAGGGTTATGAGGTCATTGTGGAGCAACAAATCGCCCACGAATTACAGCTAAAAAATGTACCAACCGGTACGCTGGCGGAAATTGGTCAACAGGCGGATCTGGCGGTAGTCGTGGGCGGCGACGGCAATATGCTTGGCGCAGCGCGTACGCTGGCGCGTTATGACATCAATGTGATTGGCATTAACCGCGGTAATCTTGGCTTCCTGACCGATCTCGATCCGGACAACGCCCTGCAACAATTATCTGATGTGCTGGAAGGGCGCTATATCTCCGAAAAACGTTTTCTGCTGGAAGCGCAGGTCTGCCAACAGGAGCGCCAGAAGCGTATCAGCACAGCCATTAATGAAGTGGTGCTACATCCGGGAAAAGTGGCGCATATGATCGAATTCGAGGTTTATATTGATGAAACCTTCGCTTTTTCACAGCGATCTGATGGTCTGATCATTTCTACGCCGACAGGCTCCACCGCCTATTCGCTCTCCGCAGGCGGCCCTATTCTGACCCCTTCACTGGATGCAATCACCCTGGTGCCGATGTTCCCGCATACCTTGTCGGCGCGCCCGTTAGTCATTAACAGCAGTAGCACGATTCGTCTGCGTTTTTCGCATCGCCGTAGCGATCTGGAAATTAGCTGCGACAGCCAGATAGCGCTGCCTATTCAGGAAGGAGAAGATGTGCTGATTCGCCGCTGCGACTACCACCTCAACCTGATACATCCCAAAGACTATAGCTATTTCAATACATTAAGCACAAAACTCGGTTGGTCAAAAAAATTATTCTAATTTTACGTTAGCCTCTTTACTGTATAAAAAACCAGTTTATACTGTATTTAATTACAGTCATGGTTTTTCATACAGGAAAACAGCTATGTTGGCGCAACTGACCATCAGCAATTTTGCTATCGTTCGTGAGCTTGAGATCGATTTTCAGAGCGGAATGACCGTCATTACTGGTGAAACCGGCGCGGGTAAATCTATTGCGATTGATGCCCTGGGTCTGTGTCTGGGCGGTCGCGCTGAGGCCGATATGGTCCGTACCGGAGCGACCCGCGCCGATTTGTGTGCCCGCTTTGCGCTGAAAGACACGCCTGCGGCATTGCGCTGGCTGGAAGAAAACCAGCTTGAAGAAGGTCGCGAATGCTTACTTCGCCGCGTTATCAGCAGCGATGGCCGCTCACGGGGCTTTATTAACGGCACCGCTGTGCCCCTGTCTCAATTACGCGAGCTCGGTCAGTTGCTGATTCAAATTCATGGTCAACATGCGCACCAGCAGCTTACCAAACCCGAACAGCAAAAATCGCTGCTGGATAGCTATGCCAACGAAGCCGCTTTAGCGCAGCAGATGGCTGCCCGCTACCAATTATGGCATCAAAGCTGCCGCGATCTCGCCCATCACCAGCAACAAAGCCAGGAACGCGCCGCGCGCGCGGAACTGCTGCAATATCAGTTAAAAGAGTTGAACGACTTTAATCCGCAGGCCGGCGAATTCGAGCAAATTGACGAAGAGTACAAACGGCTGGCCAACAGCGGGCAGTTGCTTACGACCAGCCAGAACGCTCTGGCGCTACTCGCGGACGGCGAAGACGTTAACCTGCAAAGCCAGTTATATAGCGCAAAACAACTGGTTAGCGAGCTGGTGGGTATGGACAGCAAGCTTTCCGGCATCCTGGATATGCTGGAAGAAGCCACTATTCAACTCACCGAAGCCAGCGATGAATTACGCCACTATTGCGAGCGGCTGGATTTAGACCCCAATCGCCTGTTTGAGCTTGAACAGCGCATCGCTAAACAAATTTCGCTGGCGCGAAAACATCACGTCAGCCCGGAAGCGTTGCCGCAGCTTTATCAGTCACTGCTCGAAGAACAGCAGCAGCTCGACGATCAGGCCGATTCGCTGGAAACGCTGACGCTGGCGGTTAATAAGCATCACCAACAAGCGCTGGAAACGGCGCAAGCGCTGCATCAACAGCGTCAGTTTTACGCCCAGGAGCTGGGGCAGTTGATCACTGAAAGTATGCATTTACTTTCAATGCCGCACGGTCTGTTTACTATCGACGTGAAATTTGATGAGCATCATCTGAGCAACGACGGCGCCGATCGCGTGGAGTTTAAAGTGACGACAAACCCAGGTCAGCCGCTGCAACCTATCGCTAAAGTCGCGTCTGGCGGTGAACTGTCGCGCATTGCGTTGGCTATTCAGGTGATTACCGCGCGCAAAATGGAAACGCCGGCGCTGATTTTTGACGAGGTCGATGTTGGCATCAGCGGCCCAACCGCCGCCGTGGTCGGTAAACTCCTGCGTCAGCTTGGCGAATCCACTCAGGTGATGTGCGTCACTCACCTGCCACAGGTAGCCGGGTGCGGTCACCAGCACTTCTTTGTCAGTAAAGAAACAGACGGGGCAATGACCGAAACACATATGCAACCTTTGGATAAACGTGCGCGTTTACAGGAACTGGCCCGCCTGTTGGGAGGAAGTGAAGTTACGCGTAATACGCTGGCAAACGCAAAAGAACTGCTGGCGGCGTAAACTTTTTTACCTCCCGAAGGTCTGAGTTCACAACAAAAACGCCGTAAGACCCGACAGCAAAAGGTTTTAAAGTGATGAAAGGTCTATTATCATCGGCATATTAATATGAGCCACGTACTGCTCAGGCCCGAAAAGGAACCCAATCACTATGCGCTGTAAAACGCTGACTGCTGCCGCAGCAGTACTCCTGATGTTGACCGCAGGCTGTTCCACTCTGGAGCGAGTGGTTTACCGACCTGACATCAATCAGGGGAACTATCTTACACCTACGGATGTCGCCAAAGTGCGTGTTGGTATGACGCAACAACAGGTTGCGTATGCTTTAGGCACGCCGATGATGACCGATCCTTTTGGTACGAACACCTGGTTTTACGTCTTCCGCCAGCAGCCAGGACATGAGAACGTGACGCAGCAGACTCTGACGCTCACCTTTAACAGCAGCGGCGTGTTAACCAATATTGATAACAAACCGGCGTTGACGAAGTAATTTTGTGATACCGCCTGATGAGGTTACGTTCATCAGGCCTGCAAACCTCTCCCCCGCCATTTGGTACGAATTTGCCTGATGGCGCTACGTTTATCTGGCTTACAGGCACGCCTGTGCTTCAGGTGTGGTACGGCTTCCACACCGTTATCCGGCAAAAGAGGCTAATTATCTGCCAGCCGATTTTTCGGCGCGCTGGCGGCGTAACGCTTTTGGATCGGCGATTAAGGGACGGTAAATTTCAACCCGATCGCCATCCTGCACCGTATCGGTGAGTTTTACCGGACGACTATAGATACCTACTTTATTTTTCGCCAGATCGATATCCGTGCGCAATTCCAGCAAGCCGGAAGCGCGAATCGCCTCTTCGACCGTCGCGCCCTCCTCCAGCGTTACGCGCTGCAAATACTGCTTTTCCGGCAGCGCATAAGCCACTTCAACCACAAGTTTATCCGGCACGGTAAACCTCTTTGGCGCGAGCCGTAAACGCCTGCACCATGTTGGACGCTAACTCTTTGAATACACGACCAAACGCCAGCTCAATGAGTTTATTGGTAAACTCAAAATCAAGCTGAAACTCAATACGGCACGCCTCGGGGCTGAGCGGGGTAAATTTCCAGCCGCCGATCAGCTTTTTAAAGGGGCCATCCACCAGATGCATCAGAATGCTCTGGTTACGCGTTAGCTGATTACGCGTCGTAAACGTCTTGCTGATACCCGCCTTCGACACGTCAACAGCCGCCGTCATCTGTGCTGGCGATGACTCCAGGACGCGACTACCAACACACCCAGGCAAAAACTGGGGATACGATTGCACGTCATTCACTAACTGATACATCTGTTCCGCACTGTAGGGGACTAAAGCAGTCCGACTAATCTGAGGCATAGCAATTCCCATCAACATAAATCGTGTAAATAATACCACTTATCAGCGAGTAAAAAAAATGCTGTCCCCAACCGTCATGCCTTAATTGTGCGTGCATAGCCCAACTCATGCTAAGATAGATTTTTGCACCTCATCAGGACGTAATGGGGTGTTTTCGATATCAGATTACCTATGAATTCACGACACTTATGACGAAGAAAAAAGCACATAAACCGGGCTCAGCCACCATCGCGCTGAATAAGCGCGCCCGGCACGAATACTTTATCGAAGAAGAGTTCGAGGCTGGTCTCGCCCTGCAAGGCTGGGAAGTAAAATCTCTGCGCGCAGGAAAAGCCAATATCGGCGACAGTTACGTTATCCTCAAAGATGGCGAGGCCTGGCTGTTTGGCGCAAACTTTACGCCGATGGCGGTCGCCTCGACACATGTCGTATGCGACCCAACCCGAACCCGCAAACTGTTGTTAAATCAGCGTGAGCTTGATTCGCTGTATGGCCGTATTAATCGTGAAGGTTATACTGTCGTCGCGCTTTCTCTGTACTGGAAAAATGCCTGGTGCAAAGTGAAGATCGGCGTGGCGAAAGGTAAAAAACAACATGATAAACGTTCCGATCTTAAAGAACGTGAGTGGCAACTGGATAAAGCACGCATTATGAAAAATGCAGGCCGATAATAGACATTTTTTGTGACCAGCTTCTCAGTATGAAGCTGGTCAATATTCATATCTCATTCATGCCTCGAAAATATATTCTCTGTGTCTGACGCTGATCAATAGCAATAAACACGACAACAAGAATATATTCTTTGTTTAAAAAATTTTTATAGCCTAATAACACAATACTTCAAATGATTTTTATAAAATTTAATATTGCTGAATACCTTCACAAAAAGTATTGTTTTCATGTTAAAAAAGAAAAAGAAGAAGAAATTAAAATTCATTATAAAACATAAAGATAAATAAAAAATCATCATGCGTTGTTAGCCCACCCCACCTCTCCTTAACACAAACTCCGTTATATTTCAGACGCACTAACACCTTTATCAATAGATCTTAATTTGCAGAAAGATTTTTTTCTGACTATATCATCTAATACGAAAGCACTAGTCAGGCACAAAAAATAAAGGGTTATTCGGCGAGAAAACCAGACCTGCACCTACGCTCATAAAAAAGAATATGGCTACGGAAATTCATCTCTCATGATGAACGGGAAGGCTCGTCTACGCATTTTGCCCTGAACGTCGTGCCCGTTAATTAATACACAGAGCAAATCCATCAGGAGCTAATTTATGCGTCTACTCGCCGTGGTTTCGAAATTGACTGGCGTCTCCACCACTGTGGAATCCTCAGCGGTCACTCTTAACGCCCCGTCAATTGTTAAATTATCAGTGGCCCGGGAAGAAATTAGTCAACTTACGCGCATTAATCAGGATCTGGTGGTGACGCTCCATTCCGGCGAAACGATCACGATTAAAAACTTTTACGTTACCAACGATCTGGGCGCAAGCCAGCTGGTACTGGCGGAAAATGATGGCACGTTATGGTGGGTAGAAAATCCGCAAGCCGGGCTACATTTTGAACAAATCGCTGATATTAATGAGCTGCTGGTCACTTCCGGCACTTCCCATGAAGCAGGCGGCGCCGTTTGGCCGTGGGTACTGGCTGGCGCGGTGGCGGCTGGCGGCATTGCCGCTATCGCGTCTTCCGGCGGCGGCGATTCCCACCATCATTCGGATGGCGATAATCCGCCCCCCGATAACACCAATCCTGACGGTAATCCCCCTGATAACAGCAATCCCGGCGGCAGTAACCCTAACGGCAATACTCCAGGTAGCAGTAATCCTGTAGATACTACCCCGCCTCTCGCTCCCGGCAAGTTGCTGATTTCAGCGGACGGAAAAACGGTGAGCGGCGAGGCCGAAGCGGGCAGTACCATTACCATCAAAGATCCTTCAGGTAACGTCGTTGGCGAGGGCAAAGCGGATAGCGACGGTAAATTTAGTATTGATCTAACAGCGCCACAGATTAGCGGCGAACAACTTACCGTGACCGCGACTGACGATGCCGGCAATACCGGCCCATCCGCAACCATTGATGCGCCCAACATTCCTCTCCCCGATACACCGATTATCACCGCCGCTATCGATGATGCCGCTCCCCTCACCGGCACGCTGAGCAATAACCAGTTTACGAACGACAATACCCCCACTCTGGAGGGAACCGGCAGCGCAGGCACAGTCATCCATATTTACGCCAATGGTCAGGAAATAGGCTCAACAACGGTTGATAGCCGCGGAAACTGGCATTTTGCCATTACCAGCGCGCTAGCGGATGGGGAAAATCATTTCACCGCCATTGCGACTAACGTTAAAGGCGAAAGTAGCGAATCAGCCCGCTTTTCGCTGACTATCGACACACTCAGCCCCGATGCCCCACGCGTTGAACTGATTGCCGATAACACCGGTTTGCTCACCGGGCCGCTACAGAATAATGACCGGACTGACGAGGCAAAACCGCTATTTTCCGGGCAGGGAGAGGCTGGCAATACCATCACGATTAAAGAGGGTTCAACCGTTATCGGCAGCGCTACCGTAGACGAAAATGGGCGCTGGACCTTTACGCCGACTACACCGTTAAGCGATGGCGAACATACCTTTACCGTCGAACAAAGCGACAAAGCCGGAAACGTGAGCCGCGTGACGACAACGCCTACTATCATTGTGGACACCACGCCGCCTGACGCCGCTATCATTGATAATGTCGCGAAAGACGGCACAACCGTTAGCGGTACCGCTGAAGCTGGCAGTACCGTGTCGATCTATGACCCGGCGGGAAATTACCTGGGCTCCACGATTACCGGAGAAAATAACCACTTCAGCATCACGCTGAATCCGGCCCAGACCCACGGCGAGCGTCTGGAAGCGCGTATTCAGGACGCCGTCGGTAACATCGGCCCCACCACGGAGTTTACCGCTTCTGATTCTCAGTATCCTGCCCAGCCGACTATCCTTACCGTGACGGATGACGCTGGCACCGTTACCGGGCTGCTGAAAAATGGCGATGCCACAGATGATAACCGCCCAACTCTCAGCGGTATTGCCGAACCAGGCAGTACGATATCGATTAACGATAATGGCTTTCCTGTACCGACCTTTCCGCCCATTGTCGCTGACGCTGACGGCAAATGGAGCTTTACCCCCTCGCTGGCACTTGCCGATGGCGACCATATCTTTACCGCTACCGCGACCAACGATCGCGGCACCAGCGGGCAGTCCGCCTCCTTTACCATTGATATCGACACGCAGCCGCCGGTGCTGGAAGGCCTGGCGGTTAGCGACGTCGGCGACAGACTTACCGGCACTACGGAAGCTGGCAGTACTGTGGTTATCAAAGACAGCCAGGGAAATACGCTCGGTAGTGGAACGGCAGGCGACGACGGTACCTTCTCAATAGGTATTAGCCCGGCGAAAATTAACGGCGAAACATTAAGCATTAGCGTTACCGATAAAGCCACGAATAGCGGTCCGGTAGAAACGCTGAACGCGCCGGATAAAACTGCGCCAGCGGCACCGGACGGCCTTATCGTGGCGACCGACGGTCTGTCCGTAAGCGGTCAGGCGGAAGCCGGGGCAACGGTCACTATCCGCGACAGTAGCAACACCGTACTTGGCAGCGCCGTCGCTAACGGCAACGGACAATTTATCGTTCCGCTGAATACGGCGCAGACTAACGGCCAGGCGCTTATCGCTACCGCCACCGATGTCGCGAAAAACGAAAGCGCCGCCGCGACGGTTATCGCGCCGGACAGTACCGCGCCGGAAATGCCAAAAAACGTGGTAATTAGTGAGGATGGCACTAGTATCAGCGGCACCGCCGAACCGGGTAGCGCCATCACGATCGCCACGCCGGACGGCACGCCGCTCGGCAGCGGCAAAGCAGATGGCGAAGGTCATTTTACCCTTCCCCTCGTCCCCGCACAGACCAACGGCGAACAGGTTACCGTCACCGCCACCGACAGCGCCAACAACGTCAGCCCGCCAACCACAGCGCAAGCGCCCGATATCACCGCCCCGGATAAGCCCATTATCACTCAGGTGCTGGACGATGTTGAAAGCTTCACCGGGCCGCTGGTTAACGGACAAACCACCAATGACAACCGCCCCACCCTTAGCGGTACGGCGGAGGCTGGCGCGCGTGTCGAAATTTTTGATAACGGTGTTTCGCTGGGACTCGCCACGCTACAGCCCAACGGCACCTGGACGTTTACGCCGTCGCAAAATTTAGGTGAAGGCGCGCATCGACTGACCGTAATCGCAACCGACGCTAAAGGCAATGCCAGTCCGGCCGCGTCATTCGACCTGGTGGTCGATACGCAATCGCCGCAGCAACCGGTAATCACCTTCATTACAGATGATGCGCCGGGTATTCTCGGTAGCGTCGCGCATCTGGGGCTCACTAACGACAGCACGCCAACGATTAACGGTACAGGTGAACCGGGTTCCACAGTACACCTGTATCAGAATGGCGCCCGGATAGCGGATATTATCGTCGGTAATTCCGGCGTCTGGAGCTACGCTTACACCACGGCCTCGCCACTGGCGGACGACACCTACACCTTTACCGTGACGGCCAGCGACAGTAACGGCAACACCACGCCTTTTTCGACCGATTTTACGATTACCATTGATACCCAGGCCCCTGCCGCCCCCGGCGTTATCGGCGTAGCTGACGGCGACGGAAATACGATTGATACCAATCAGATTACCCAGGAATCCCAGCCCCGGTTGAGCGGTAGCGGCACCGCAGGCGACACAATCATCCTTTACGATAACGGCAATGCCATAGGTCAGGCGCTGGTCGGCACAGACGGGCGCTGGCAGTTTACGCCGCCTGCCGCGCTGGGCGACGGCGACCACCTTCTGACCGCTCGCGCCAACGATCCGGCAGGGAACGAAAGTCCCGAATCCCTCAGCTTTACCCTACGCATCGATACCCAGGCACCGGATGCGCCGCAGATCGTGTCTGCCGCCATCACCGGCGGAGAAGGTGAGGTGCTACTGGCAAACGGCAGTATTACCAATCAGCGTATGCCGACCCTCAGCGGCACCGGCGAACCCGGCGCCATCATCACCCTGTACAATAACGGCGTAGAACTGACTACCGTCCAGGTCAATCCACAGGGTAGCTGGACCTATCCGCTAACCCGTAATCTGAGCGAAGGGTTAAACATCCTGACGGCCACCGCCACGGATGCCGCAGGCAATAGTAGCCAGACCTCCGGCGTTTTCTCCGTTACCCTTGATACCCAGCCTCCAGCGCAGCCTGACGCGCCGCTAATCAGCGATAACGTCGCGCCGGTTATCGGCAACATCGGCAATAATGGCGCAACGAACGATACCACGCCGACCTTCAGCGGCACGGGAGAGATCGGCAGCACGATAATTCTCTACAATAATGGCAGTGAAATTGGTCGCACAACGGTAGGCGATAACGGAAGCTGGAGCTTTACGCCTGCGGCACTGACGCCAGAAACCTATACCATTACCGTCACGGAAACCGATATAGCGGGTAATATCAGTCCACCTTCCGCCTCAGTCACTTTTACGCTAGACACCACTGCGCCCGCCAATCCAGTTATCACTTTTGCCGAAGATAACGTCGGCGAAGTCCAGGATACTATTGTCAGCGGCGCAACCACTGACGACAATACACCGGTCATTCACGGCACTGGCGACATCGGCAGCATTATTACGCTCTATAACGGCAGCAGCGTTTTAGGCGTAGTCACCGTCGATGAGACCGGCACCTGGACGCTGCCGGTGACCAGCGCGTTGCCGGATGGCGTCTACACCCTGACCGCCATTGCCGCCGATGCCGCCGGAAACAGCAGCGGCGTATCGAACAGCTTTGCCTTCACCGTCGACACCGTTCCGTTGCAGCCGCCCGTCGTCAATGAGATCCTTGACGATATTGCGCCAGTGACCGGGCCATTAACCGATGGCGCCTTTACTAACGATCGGACGCTGACTATCAACGGCAGCGGCGAAAACGGCAGCACCGTCACGATTTACGACAATGGCGTGGCAATCGGTACGGCGCTCGTCACCGACGGGGGCTGGACATTCAATACGCCCGAATTGTCAGAAGCCAGCCATGCGCTAACCTTCAGCGCGACTGACGACGCTGGAAATACCACGGCGCAAACCCAGCCGATCACCATTACCGTGGATATCACCGCCCCGCCCGCGCCAACGATCCAGACGGTGGACGACGATGGCACGCGCGTCGCCGGACTTGCCGATCCTTACGCTACCGTTGAAATTCATCATGCCGATGGCACCCTGGTCGGCAGCGCTGTCGCTAATGGCACCGGTGAATTCGTCGTTACGCTCAGTCCGGCGCAAACCGATGGCGGTACGCTGACGGCAATTGCTATCGATCGCGCGGGGAATAACGGCCCGGCTACGAATTTTCCCGCTTCCGACAGCGGTCTGCCCGCCGTCCCGGCCATCACGGCGATTGAAGATGATGTCGGGAGCGTACAGGGGAATATTGCGGCGGGCGGCGCCACGGACGACACCACGCCGACGCTGCGCGGCACTACGGATATCGGCTCTACCGTTGAAATTTTCATTGATGGCGATTCGGCAGGCTTTGCCACCGTTGACGCCAGCGGGAACTGGATCTTTGAGATTGCGACGCCATTAAGCGAAAGCACACATTACTTCACCGTCCAGGCAACCAATGCGAATGGCCAGGGCGGCCTGTCCGCACCGGTCGGGATCACTGTCGATCTTAGCGCGCCGGCGCAACCGGTTATTACCAGCGCAACGGATGATGTCCCCGGCATGACCGGTACGCTGGATAACGGCGCGCTCACCAATGATTCACGCCCGACGCTCAACGGAACGGGAGAAGCAGGCGCCACCATCCGCATTCTGGATAACGGCGTAGAAATCGGTTCCGCCACGGTAGATCAAAGCGGCAACTGGCGCTTCACCCCGAACGCGCCGCTGGAGAACATCGCACACATCTTTACCGCCGTGGCGACCGATCCCGCCGGCAATAGCGGCCAGCCTTCGGACGGCTTTACGCTGAACATTGACGCGCAGGCGCCAGATGTGCCGGTTATCACGTCCGTGATTGACGATAACAATCAACCGACCGTCCCGGTGTTACCGGGGCAATCCACCGACGATCGGCAGCCAATACTGAACGGAACTGGCGAACCTGGCGCGACAATCACCATTTTTGATAACGGTACGCCGCTTGGCACGGCTCAGGTAGGCGAAAACGGTAGCTGGACCTTCCCGGTGCCCCGCAATTTGTCAGAGGGAAGCCATAATCTGACGGTTAGCGCTACCGATCCGGCGGGCAATACCAGCGCGGTCTCCGCGCCGTGGACGATCGTGGTCGATATTACGCCTCCGGCGATCCCGGTTCTCACCTCCGTCGTGGATGACCAACCCGGTATTACCGGCAACCTGGTAAGCGGGCAGCTAACGAACGATGCGACGCCCACCCTGAACGGGCGCGGAGAGGCTGGCGCGACGATTAATGTCTATCTTGACGGTAATCCCGCGTCCATCGGTACCACAACGGTGAATAGCGACGGCACGTGGAGTTTCACGCCGCAGACGCCACTTGCAAACGGTAGCCACACGTTCACCCTTAGCGCCACCGATCCGGCGGGTAATAGCAGCGCGGTGTCCAGCGGATTTGTGCTGACGATTGACGCCACACCGCCCGCCGCGCCGGTTATCGCCAGCGTGGCAGACAATACGGCGCCGGTAACGGGCATCGTCCCCAACGGCGGCTCGACGAACGAAACGCGACCAACACTCTCGGGTACCGGTGAGGCGGGTGCAACCATCTCGATTTATAATGGCAGCGCGCTGGTCGGCACGGCGCAAGTTCAGGCCAACGGTAGCTGGAGCTTTACGCCGTCTACCTCGCTGGGCGCGGGCGTCTGGAACCTGACGGCGACAGCAACCGATGCGGCAGGCAATACCAGCGCCGCGTCCGAAATACGCTCGTTTACTATTGATACCACGGCTCCCGCCGCGCCTGTTATTGATACGGTCTACGACGGTACGGGCCCCATTACCGGCAATCTGAGTTCAGGACAGATCACAGACGAGGCGCGCCCTGTCATTAGCGGCACTCGTGAAGCCAACACAGCTATTCGTCTCTACGATAACGGCACGCTGCTGGCTGAAATTCCCGCCGACAATAGCAGTAGCTGGCGCTACACGCCCGATGCCTCTCTGGCGACGGGCAACCATGTAATTACCGTCATTGCCGTTGATGCCGCAGGCAACGTCAGTCCCGTTTCAGACAGCGTTAATTTCGTCGTCGATACCACGCCGCCGCTGACGCCGGTAATCACATCAGTCAGTGACGATCAGGCGCCAGGCCTCGGCACGATTGCGAACGGCCAAAATACCAACGATCCTACGCCAACCTTCAGCGGCACCGCAGAAGCCGGCGCCACGATTACGCTCTATGAAAATGGTACGGTCATTGGCACGACAACGGCTCAGCCTGACGGCGCGTGGAGCGTCTCCACCTCAACGCTGGCAAGCGGAACGCACGTCATCACCGCCGTCGCCACCGATGCCGCAGGAAACAGCAGCCCGAACAGTACGGCTTTCACCCTGACGGTCGATACCACCGCGCCGCAAACGCCAATCCTGACGTCCGTGGTGGATGACGTCGCGGGCGGGGTCACAGGAAATCTCGCTAATGGTCAGATAACCAATGATAACCGCCCCACGCTGAGCGGCACTGCCGAAGCGGGCAGCGTGATCAGTATCTATGATGGCAACACTCTGCTTGGCGTCACCTCGGCTAACGCGGGCGGCGCGTGGAGCTTCACGCCAACGACAGGGTTAAACGACGGCACGCGCACATTAACAGTGACCGCCACCGACCCGGCAGGTAACGTTAGCCCGGCCACCAGCGGTTTTACTATCGTGGTCGATACCCTTGCGCCAACGGTTCCGCTTATAACCAGCATCGTTGATGATGTCCCGAACAGTACCGGCGCCATTGGCAATGGACAATCGACCAATGACACACAGCCGACGCTCAACGGTACAGCAGAAGCCAACAGCGCGGTAAGCATCTTCGATAATGGCGTGCTGGTCGCGACCGTGAACGCCAATGCCAGCGGCAACTGGAGCTGGACGCCAACCGCCGCGCTCGGCCAGGGAAGTCACGCCTATAGCGTTAGCGCCGCCGATGCGGCTGGCAACGTTAGCGCCGCTTCGCCATCGACAACGATTATCGTGGATACCATTGCGCCCGGCGCGCCCGGCAACCTGGTCATCAATGCTACCGGTAATCGGGTGACGGGCACCGCGGAAGCAGGCAGTACAGTGACGATTACCTCTGAGACTGGTGTGGTACTGGGAACCGCCACCGCCGACGGTACAGGCAGCTTCACCGCCACACTCACGCCCGCGCAGACCAATGGTCAGCCGCTACTGGCATTTGCCCAGGATAAAGCAGGCAACACAGGCATTGCCGCCGGATTTACCGCGCCCGATACGCGTGTGCCGGAAGCACCGATCATCACCAACGTAGTAGATGATGTGGGTATTTATACCGGCGCTATCGCCAACGGCCAGGTCACTAATGACGCACAACCTACATTGAATGGTACCGCTCAGGCGGGCGCCACGGTGAGCATTTATAACAACGGGGCGCTGCTCGGCACCACCACGGCGAACGCCAGCGGAAACTGGAGCTTTACCCCGACAGGCAATTTGACCGAAGGCAGCCACGCCTTCACCGCCACCGCGACTAACGCCAACGGTACAGGCAGCGTCTCCACCGCCGCGACGGTGATTGTCGATACGCTGGCGCCCGGTACGCCGTCAGGTACGCTCAGCGCCGATGGCGGTTCACTTTCCGGACAGGCAGAGGCAAACAGCACCGTAACCGTCACGCTGGCGGGCGGCGTGACGCTCACCACCACCGCCGGCAGCAACGGCGCATGGTCTCTCACCTTGCCGACAAAACAAATTGAAGGTCAACTCATTAACGTGACGGCCACTGACGCTGCGGGTAACGCCTCCGGCATGTTAGGCATTACCGCGCCGGTTCTGCCGCTGGCGGCAAGGGATAACATCACCAGTATTGATCTGACCTCTACCGCCGTCACCAGCACGCAAAACTATTCGGATTACGGCCTGCTGCTGGTTGGCGCGCTTGGCAATGTCGCCTCGGTTTTGGGTAACGATACCGCTCAGGTTGAGTTCACCATTGCTGAAGGTGGTACGGGCGACGTCACCATTGATGCCGCCGCAACGGGAATCGTGCTTTCGCTGCTCAGTACTCAGGAGATTGTGGTACAGCGCTACGACACCAGCCTCGGCGCCTGGACGACGATCGTCAACACCGCCGTTGGCGACTTCGCGAATTTGCTTACCCTGACCGGGAGCGGCGTTACTCTGAACCTGAGCGGCCTGGGCGAAGGCCAGTACCGGGTACTCACTTATAACACCAGTCTGCTCGCCACCGGGTCATATACCAGCCTGGATGTCGATGTACACCAGACCAGCGCAGGTATTATTAGCGGGCCAACCATCAGTACCGGCAACGTCATGGCTGATGATACCGCGCCGACGGGCACCACGGTCACCGCCATCACCAACGCCAACGGTGTCAGTACGCCGGTCGGCGCGGGCGGCGTGGATATCCAGGGGCAATACGGCACGCTGCACATTAATCAGGATGGCAGTTACACCTACACGCTGACTAAGCCCACGGCGGGATACGGACATAAAGAGAGCTTCACCTACACCATTACCCAGAATGGCGTCGGTAGCAGCGCCGCGCAACTGGTTATCAATCTGGGTCCCGCGCCTGTACCGGGCAGCGTGATAGCGACAGACAATAACGCCTCACTGGTCTTTGATACTCACGTTAGCTACGTCAACAACGGTCCCTCGACACAAAGCGGCGTCACGGTATTAAGCGTCGGACTTGGTAATGTACTGAACGCGAATCTGCTTGATGATATGACTAATCCGATCATCTTTAACGTTGAAGAAGGCGCTACGCGAACCATGACGTTACAGGGAACCGTCGGCGGCGTCTCACTGGTTTCCACGTTCGATCTGTACGTTTATCGCTTCAACGATGCCATTCAACAATATGAGCAGTTCCGGGTGCAAAAGGGCTGGATTAACACCCTGCTGTTAGCCGGACAGTCCCAGCCGCTGACCCTGACGTTGCCTGGCGGCGAATACTTGTTCGTGCTGAATACCGCCAGCGGCATTAGCGTCCTCACTGGCTATACGCTGGCGATTTCCCAGGACCACACCTATGCCGTTGACAGTATCACCGCCAACACCACCGGCAACGTACTGACCAATGATGTCGCCCCTACGGACGCCCTCCTCACTGAAGTAAACGGCGTGGCGATTGCGGCGACCGGCACGACGGAGGTAAACGGGTTGTATGGCTCGCTCATCATTGACGCAAGAGGCAACTATACCTACACGCTGAAGAATGGCGTCGGTGCCGACAGCATTAAAACGCCGGACAGCTTTATCTATACGGTCAAAGCGCCAAACGGCGATACCGATACGGCCTCGCTCAATATCACGCCAACCGCCAGGGCGCTGGATGCGATTAATGATGTCAGCGATACCCTTAGCGTCGCCACGCTTCAGGATACCGCTGCCTGGCTGGACTCCAGCGTCGGCAGCGCCAGTTGGGGGCTACTCGGTAAATCGGGCAGCGGGAGCGGCACCTTTGACGTTGCAACGGGCACCGTACTTAAAGGCGCGTCACTGGTCTTTGATGTCTCCACGCTCATTACGCTGGGCAATCTGAATATTAGCTGGGCCATTCAGGAGAACGGGACCGTCATACGCAACGGAACCGTTCCGGTGGCGAATATCACGCTGGGCAGCGCGACGGTGACCGTCAACCTGAGCGGCCTGGAGCTGGATGCCGGAACGTACACGCTTAACTTTACCGGCACCAATACCCTGGCCGGGGCGGCGACGATCACGCCACGCGTCATCGGCACCACCGTCGATCTGGATAATTTTGAAACGTCCGGAACGCATACCGTTCTCGGCAATATTTTTGACGGCAGCGATGCGGCGGGGGCGATGGATCAGCTTAATACGGTGAATACCCGCCTGAGCATTAGCGGGTATAACGGCAGCGCCGCCACGCTGGACGCCGCGGCGAATACCACCAGCGCCACGATTCAGGGACATTACGGCACATTGCAAATTAACCTCGATGGCGCTTACACCTACACCCTGAATAATGGCGTCGCGATGTCGTCCATCACCAGTAAAGAGGTCTTTACCTATCAACTGGATGACAAGATGGGTCATACGGATAGCGCCACATTGACCATTGATATGGCGCCGCAAATCGTCAGTACCAACCAAAACGATGTTCTCATCGGCTCCGCCTATGGCGATACGCTGATTTACCACCTGTTAAACGGTGCGGACGCGACCGGCGGCAATGGCGCCGATCGCTGGCAAAACTTCTCCACCGCGCAGGGCGACAAGATCGATATCCACGAACTGCTGACCGGCTGGGATCATCAGGCGGCGACGCTGGGTAACTTTGTTCAGGTTCATACCAGCGGCGCCAATACGGTGATATCCGTCGATCGCGACGGCGTCGGCAGCGCGTTTAAATCCACTGACCTTGTCACTCTGGAGAATGTGCAGCTCACGCTAAATGATCTTTTGCAAAACAACCACCTGATAACCGGCGGTTGATAAAAAAGCCCCGAACGCCACGACGTTCGGGGCAACAAGCGGTGATATTTAAAAGGGATAAACTATGGGAAGAGTCGCGCCTGTCGCCATCGTACTGGCATTTGCTTTGTTTCATCACCAGCCCCGGGGCGCAGAAGCGCCGCCAATGATTACATCCGAAGGATTAGCAACAGACCAGATGCTTCCTTCGCTGGATGGCTCCGCCGCTGAGTTGCCGCTCAGCGCCGCCGCGCCGGGCAACCTGACGCTCAATGACGCGGTCAATCGCGCCGTTAGCTGGCATCCTTCTATTCGCGAAGCCGTCGGCAAACTGCTCGCACAGAATGAACAAATAGAGGTCGCCAAATCGAAATATTATCCGCAAGTCAGCGCTGGTGTGAACAATGGGTACAGCAATACCTACACCGATCACGGGTATAGTCCCTCGCTGGTGCTGTCGGTATCGCAAATGCTTTATGACTTCGGCAAAGTGGCAAGCCAGGTTCGCGCCGAAACCGCAGGCGCAGCGCAGCAACAGGCCAATGTGTTGCTCAGTATTGATACCGTCGCGCACGAAACCGCCAACGCCATTGTACAAACGCAGAGCTGGCAGCAAATGGTAGAAGCGGCGGAAGAACAGCTCGTCGCGCTGGACAGCATCGGTAAACTTATCCGGCAGCGCAGCGATGAAGGCGCTACGTCGCTATCTGACGTAGTGCAAACCGAAGCCAGAATCGAATCCGCCCGCTCGCAACTGGCGCAGTATCAGGCCAATCTCGACAGTGCGAAAGCCTCACTGATGAGCTGGCTGGGCTGGAATTCGCTTAACGGCATCAATAATGACTTCCCGGCGAAACTTGCTCGCAGCTGTGAGACGGCAACTCCCGACGATCGACTGGTGCCCGCGGTACTGGCCGCCTGGGCGCAGGCCAACGTTGCGCGGGCGAATCTGGACTATGCCAGCGCGCAAATGACGCCGACAATTTCGCTCGAACCTTCCGTTCAACATTATCTTAATGATAAATATCCCAGTCATGAAGTGCTGGATAAAACCCAGTATTCCACCTGGGTGAAAGTTGAGATGCCGCTTTATCAGGGCGGAGGGCTGACTGCCCGACGCAACGCCGCCAGCCATGCGGTAGACGCGGCTCAGTCGACCATTCAGCGCACCCGGCTTGATGTCCGCCAGAAACTAATGGAGGCACGCAGCCAGGCAATGAGTCTTGCCAGCGCGTTACAAATCCTTCGTCGGCAACAGCAGCTTAGCGAACGCACGCGCGAACTGTATCAGCAGCAATACCTTGACCTCGGTTCCCGCCCGCTGCTCGACGTGCTGAATGCGGAGCAGGAAGTTTACCAGGCGCGTTTTGCCGAACTGCAAACGGAAAGCCAGTTGCATCAGTTGCAACTGAACTGTCTGTATAACACCGGCGCGCTTCGTCAGGCGTTCGCGTTAAATCATCGCAGCATTCAATCCGTGGAGATCCAGCCATGACCCGCGCCGCCCCCGATGTAGAAGAGGTACTCAGTGAGCGCGCGCTAAGCCAATGGGCGCAGGCCATCAGCTATGTCGCCGGTCATTATCGCGTTGCCTGTTCTCCCGGTTCAATTCAGGCCAACGCCCCGTGGTTTAGGGGTAAAAGCAGAACGACCGCCTTAACGCAGCTCGCGCGGCAGGCGGGTTTATCCTTTCATGCACCAGACATAGACAAAACGGCATTTAGTCAGTGGCGATTGCCGTTGGTTGTCGAGCTCCGGGACGGGCAGTTATTGGTCATCGAGCATGTTAATGGCGAAGATGCGGCAGACGTTTTTGTGATTGAAGAAGAGGGTCAGCGTAACCGCCTGACGCTCAGCGAGTTATTGCCGGAGATCCTCTATGTTGCCGCGCTACGCCCGCTATCGGCGCTCAAGGATAGCCGCGTCGACCGCTATATCTCCCGCTTTAAACCCGACTGGATGCGCGAGCTGGTTCTGCAGGATATTCGCCCTTATCTACCGGTAATGGTCGCCGCCTTTCTGATTAACGTGCTGTCTCTGGCCGGGATTGTGTTCTCTATGCAGGTTTACGATCGGGTGATCCCCGCTCAGTCATATCCTACCCTGTACGTGCTCTCCTTCGGCGTGCTGGTAGCGGTGCTGTTCGGTTTTCTGCTGCGTGAAGCGCGTACGCACATTATGGACGTGCTCGGTAAACGCGCCGATATGCGCATTTCCGATCGGGTATTCGGTCATGCGTTAAGGCTGCGCAACAGCGCTATCCCCCGTTCCACTGGCAGTTTTATCTCGCAGTTACGCGAACTGGAGCAGATCCGCGAGATGATTACCTCTTCAACGCTGGCGACCATTGTCGATCTGCCTTTCTTTTTCCTGTTTATGGTAGTCCTGGCGATTATTGCCCCACCGCTGGCATGGATAGCGCCCGTGGCGGCGCTGCTGATGATCCTGCCGGGCGTCGCACTGCAAAAAAAACTGGCTGTCCTCGCCAACCAGGCCGCCCACGAAGCGACGCTACGCAATGCAGTCTTGGTCGAAAGCGTTCAGGGACTGGAAGATATTAAACTGATGCAGGCGGAGAACCGCTTTCTTCAGCAGTGGAATAGCTATATCCGTATCACCGGCGAGTCGGGTCTACGCACCCGCAAACTCACGCAAGGGCTTATCAGTTGGGGGATGTCGGTACAAAGTCTGGTGTATGCCGCAGTGATTATGTTCGGCGCGCCGATGGTCATTGAAGGCAGTATGACTACCGGCGCCGTGGTCGCCGCGTCGATGCTCGGCTCGCGGATGATCGCGCCAATGGCTAACCTGTGCGGCGTGCTGGCGCGCTGGCAGCAGGTGAAAGCGGCGAAGATGGGTCTCGACAACATTATGCAACTGCCCACCGAGACACAGCATGACGATAGCCTGATACACCGCGACATCCTCCACGGGCATTACCTCTTTGAAAACGCTCAGTTTCGTTACCATAACGACGATCAACGCATACCGTTGCGCCTCGTGCGTCTGGAGATCATGCCAGGCGAGCGGATTGCGATACTGGGGCGTAACGGTGCGGGTAAATCCACACTTTTACAGGCGATGGCGGGTGGCCTGGAGATGATTCAGGGAGATGCCCGGCTTGATAATCTCAGCTTGTCGCACATCGATATGGCGGATTTACGCCGCAACATCGGCTTTCTTAGCCAGAACGCGCGGCTTTTCTTCGGCACCCTACGAGAGAACCTGACGCTCGGCGCGCCGCACGCCAACGATGAACAGATTTTTGACGCGCTCGAAGTCAGCGGCGGCGCCGTCTTCGTCAGGCGGCTGGCAAAAGGGTTGGATCATCCCATTATGGAGGGTGGTAACGGCCTGTCCGGCGGGCAGCGTCAGTCCCTGTTGCTGGCGAGAATGCTGCTGCGCTCCCCCAATATTGTGCTACTTGACGAACCCAGCGCCTCGCTGGACGAGCATACGGAGCGAGAGTTTATTCAGCGGTTACATCAGTGGCTTGGCAATCGTACCCTGGTCGTCGCGACGCACCGGGTACCAATACTGGAGCTGGTTGAGCGTGTCATTGTCCTGAAAGAAGGACAACTGGTGATGGATGCGCCAAAAGCGCAGGCGCTTAACGCGGATCGGATGCAAAGTCACCGTCGGGAGTGGAAAAATGAAAATCAATCAGCATGATGCCGCGATGGACGATTTCGATATTCAGCGTGAACGGGCGTTTTCCGGCGCGAGTCGTATTGTTCTGATCTGCTCACTGTTATTTCTCATTCTCGGCATCTGGGCGTGGTTTGGCCGGCTGGATGAGGTTTCCACCGGCAACGGGAAAGTGATCCCCAGTTCACGCGAACAGGTTCTGCAGTCGCTGGATGGCGGCATTCTGGCGCAGTTGACGGTGCGGGAAGGCGACAGAGTTCAGGCTAACCAGATTGTCGCCCGGCTTGATCCGACGCGTCTGGCGTCCAATGTTGGTGAAAGTGCGGCAAAATATCGCGCTTCACTCGCCTCCAGCGCACGGTTAACTGCGGAAGTCAGCGACTTACCTCTCGCCTTCCCCGCTGAGCTGAACGGCTGGCCGGATCTGATCGCCGCAGAGACGCGTCTCTATAAAAGCCGCCGCGCGCAGCTGGCCGATACCGAAGCCGAGCTACGGGATGCGCTGGCGTCGGTTAATAAAGAGCTGACCATTACCCAGCGGCTGGAGAAAAGCGGCGCGGCCAGTCATGTTGAAGTGCTACGCCTGCAACGACAAAAAAGCGATTTAGGCTTAAAAATTACCGATCTGCGCTCACAATATTATGTGCAGGCACGCGAAGCGTTATCGAAAGCGAACGCTGAGGTCGATATGCTCTCCGCCATTTTAAAAGGACGCGAGGATTCCGTCACCCGCCTTACCGTGCGTTCGCCGGTACGCGGCATTGTTAAAAATATCCAGGTCACGACGATTGGCGGCGTGATCCCGCCTAACGGCGAGATGATGGAGATAGTGCCGGTAGACGATCGTCTGCTGATTGAAACCCGCCTTTCGCCGCGTGATATCGCCTTTATTCATCCCGGCCAACGCGCATTGGTTAAAATTACTGCTTACGATTACGCCATTTACGGCGGGCTTGACGGCGTGGTGGAGACCATTTCACCGGACACCATTCAGGATAAAGTGAAACCGGAAATTTTCTACTATCGCGTGTTTATCCGCACCCACCAGGACTATCTACAAAATAAATCAGGACGCCGTTTTTCGATTGTTCCAGGCATGATCGCCACGGTGGATATCAAAACCGGTGAAAAAACCATTGTCGACTATTTAATCAAACCGTTTAATCGCGCGAAAGAAGCGCTGCGCGAGCGGTAAATCGTTGAAGATAAGAAGATACGGGGGCTGGTCACGCGTGTCACAAGTCTGTTATACTTACCTTACACATTGGGGCTGATTCTGGATTCGACGGGATTTGCGAAACCCAAGGTGCATGCCGAGGGGCGGTTGGCCTCGTAAAAAGCCGCAAAAAAATAGTCGCAAACGACGAAACCTACGCTTTAGCAGCTTAATAACCTGCTTAGAGCCCTCTCTCCCTAGCCTCCGCTCTTAGGACGGGGATCAAGAGAGGTCAAACCCAAAAGAGATCGCGCGGATGCCCTGCCTGGGGTTGAAGCGTTAAAACGAATCAGGCTAGTCTGGTAGTGGCGTGTCCGTCCGCAGGTGCCAGGCGAATGTAAAGACTGACTAAGCATGTAGTACCGAGGATGTAGGAATTTCGGACGCGGGTTCAACTCCCGCCAGCTCCACCAAATATTGATACACTAAAGTTCAGTGAAGTTCACTAAGCCCGCACAGCACAAGCTCTGCGGGCTTTTTTACGTTCACTATAGTTCAGGGAGAATTGCTGAGAACCACAACTTATGGCACCCTTTTTGGGACCCAACGGAAAGGGTCCAAAACTTGAGGGTCCCAAATGGCAAAGCTCGCAAAAAAACTTACTGATACTGAAATCAAAAATACCAAACCCGGCGATAAGGAAATCAACCTCTTTGATGGAGATGGATTACTGCTACGCATAGCGCCAGACACAAAAGGAGGGAAGAAAAACTGGTATTTCAGGTATTCAGTGCCAGTGACCAAAAAACGCACAAAAATGAGTCTTGGAACCTACCCTCACCTTACCTTGGCTAAGGCACGAACTTTGCGGGATGAGTATCTCTCCCTACTTGCCAACGGTATCGATCCTCAAGTCCATAACAACGAAAAAGCCAATGCACTAAAAGATGCGACTGAAAACACGCTACAGGCTGTTGCAAGAAAGTGGTTGGATGAAAAGATTAAGACTTCCGGTATATCCCAAGATCATGCACAAGACATCTGGCGTAGCCTTGAACGGAACATCTTTCCCACTCTGGGTGATGTCCCTATCAAAGAGATCCGCCCCAAAATGCTCAAGCAGCATCTCGACCCAATTGAACAACGGGGTGTGCTTGAAACTCTACGTCGCATCATTTCCCGCCTGAATGAAATTTTTCGCTATGCTGCCACAGAAGAACTCATTGAGTTCAACCCAGCCGACAACCTTGGTCAACGTTTCAGTAAGCCCAAAAAACAAAATATGCCAGCATTACCACCAAGCGAAATCCCCCGGTTTATGATTGCACTGGCTAACGCATCCATCCGTCTGGAAACCCGTATGCTGATTGAATGGCAACTGCTGACATGGGTTCGTCCCGGTGAGGCTGTTCGTGCTCGTTGGGCTGATATTGATACAGAGAATAAAATCTGGAACATCCCACCAGAGTTTATGAAGATGAAACGGCCTCATAAAGTGCCATTAAGCAAAGAGGCACTTCGCATTCTGGAAAACATGCAGCCTATCAGCGGTCATCGTGAATGGGTATTTCCCAGCATAAAAACACCCTTGACCCACATGCATGAGCAGACAGCTAACGCCGCATTGATTCGTATGGGGTTGGGTGGTGAACTGGTAGCTCATGGTATGCGTTCTATTGCCAGAACAGCCGCCGAAGAGAGTGGCAAATTCAGAACAGAAGTTCTTGAAGCAGCATTGGCCCATACCAAAAGCACTGAAATCATAGCAGCCTACAATCGAGCTGAATATTTAGGAGAGCGAGAAGTGCTTATGCAATGGTGGGGTGATTACGTTAAGGCGCAGAAATATAGGGCTATGGCAGCTTGATAATGGAGATAGATCACTTCCGTGATTGGGCTGGCAAAACCACATAATATCAACGTGAAGTGATTAAACATGTGTTGCTCACCAGTTGGCAGATAAGGCAGAGGCTACGTATCAACGTGGGACGTTATGGCCTAAGCGGGTGGCGTTGATGGATGAATGGTCGGGGTATTGTGCGAATAATAGCTAATATGCTTAGGAAATGTATTACCAACAACTGACATTAGTATATCATATGATTTCTGACATCATTGATGCGCAATCCCGCTAACTTCAAGATTAACAACGAGATGTTAGCTCCACTTTGAAATATGACTTCTTGAATATATTTGCAGGCAAAGGAAAAACCCGACATGGAAAATACTGACAAAAAATATTTACATGAAATATATAGAAGCATCAAGAAAAATTCACTCAGTTTATTTAAAAACATCGATAAAGCAATTGTATTCATAATATTCGTATGTACTTTTACTGGATCATGGTTTATATATAGCTTTGTTCGTACTCATGGTGTGAAATTCATAGATTTAATACAAACAAACTTATTAATAAGTTTTGGTGCACTTTCATTCATTACAATATTTGTCATTATTTTAATCTTTATGATTTCTTTTTTCATCTCACCAATTATAGTCAGAAATTTATATTTTAATTTCATCTTAAAAGAAAAAATCAAAAAGAACAAGAACCGAAAAATTCTTTACTTCACTTATTATGCTTCATGCGGAGTTATAGCATTTGTGTTTTTTTATAACTTTACATGCGGGTTATTACTACTGTTTATTTTAGTGGCGTGCTATCATTTCATCATTATACAAAACCCATTCTGTTATAAAAAATTATTTAAAACAATAAAACTATTTATAAGCACAGCATTACTGATAATAATTCCTTGTTTAATTTTATTATTCCTCTCTATCACATTAAATTTCAATATCGAAGGTTCATTAACTTTTAATTCTATACTACAGGCCGCATTTATATTATTTACCATTATCATCCTTGCTGGTACTGGATTCGCAGATAGACATCAAAGAATTCGTGATACAAAAAATAGGATTCAATACTATTTGATTTTTTCAGTGGCAATTTGTTTATATATGTTCACAGCTTTTTCTGCGGGCATATCAGAAAAAATTGTTGATTTGATAGGGTTAGGATATCAATATAGATGTTATTATGATACGGATCTTAATCAATATCTTATTCCTGATGAATTCATTCAAGATAAATTCAATAATAAAACGAAGCTATTTGTAGTCGCAGACATAGATGGCAAAATGTATATCGCCCCCAAAAACAAACGCACTACATCATTCTATTTCACTGCGAAGGAATTAGCTCAAGTGAGCTGTAATAAATAGTATCACAGCCATATGCTATGGAATATTTAAATGGCAGAAGGGTCTCCCGGCCCTTTTACATCTTACATCCACCTCAAATACCACAATGATATCTATTGCTTAATGCTAGCTTTTATCTACAAGCATATAACCTTCTAAAATTACTATAACAATGTGTATTCTTACTACCACTACAACGCTCCTCATTATACTCTGCAATAAGGGTTCCAGATATATAGCCAAACTGAGGACTATACGTTGACCCCGGACAGGCACATGTCCCAGTGTCACTATTCGGTATTACACACTTATATCCAGATACTTGATCGGTTATTGTTATAAAAATACCTTTCAGGCCATCACCACTTGCTGTCTGCCATTTACCGTTAACACACGATAACACTCGACCTGTACTGTCTCGCCCAACCAAACCATTAGGCGTACATTTTGCGTTCAACGTTGCCTGTCCATTCAAATGAAGATATTCACCTGCTTTGATTCTTCCAACTGATTCAATTGTACCATTGGATTTTATCGTTCCGGCAGTTAGATTACCTGACGCATAAATATTACCCGCGTTGTTCATGTAAGCTTTAACTGTTTTTCCTGTTCCAACACCAACAGTTCCAGACGCATACAAATCATAGGTGCGAACACCGCCAGCCCAGCCAGCAGGCAGATCGTTTGGATTAAGTCCGTTCGTCGCGATACGGCTACCAAATCTCGCCAGACCTGTTGTTGAAAGCGTATTCAGATAAGTATCAGATTTTACCTTCAGGTTGTTGTTGATATTTACAGGACCATTAAGGGTCGAGGCTCCACCCACAGTCAGATCTGATGCAACAGACGCATTACCCGTTGTCTTAAGTGCTCCGGTAGTTGTTGTCCCTGATGCCGTCATATCTTTGATGTTTTTGATGCTCTTACCACCAAGATTCAGATCACCCGTCATCGGCAACGTTCCGTCACGACGCAGATAAACAGAATACATTGAAGAGTTATACCCCACACGATAAGCCAGTAATCCACCACCCGTGATATTGCTGTAGCTGTTAGAGTTCTCACTCCACTGACCACCATAGCCGGAAGCTATCTTGGTGTTTCTGCTCATCCCGCCATCAACACCAGCCGCCTGAACCGCTTTACCTAACAGGTCATAACGAATACGACCACCTTCTTCCCACGGGCTGGCGGTTGTTATAAGGCCATTAATGACGTAATCCGACGCTGTTCCTGAACGTTTTAACACAATTTTGTAAGATGCTTTTTGCGCGTTAGTTCCTGTATAACCTACAGGCAACAGACCTTCATTAATTAACGTCTGATAAGTGATTTCGCAACCAGCAGCCGAACAGGTTCTTGGCCCCGGATCGCTGCTTTGGTTGTTGGATGATGACAGTGTGGAAATTTTGTCATAGCGAATACTGATATAGCGGTTAACTGCTTCTCCAAGCTGTTTAATCTGTGTTCCGACATTATCAGCCAATACCGCTTCCTGATTGTTTCTCATATCCTGAAATTTCATAAAAGCGATAAGCGTTCCAATACCTAAAACAATAGTCACTTCCAGTAAGGTAAATCCTTTTTTCTTTATCATAATTATCTCCCTGTTTTAGCAATAAGAAAGAAAAGGGTCTGCGCCCTCTTCATTAAATAGACGTGAAAACTAATGTATTACTTGTGGCGTTATTACAGGCCGCTGCCGTAGCAGCCACATCGAGTGTTCCATCCGAAGCCTTCACAACTTTTGAACCGACTTTAGCGGTATAAAAGTTGCCTGCCGCCGCAGTGGTTATTTTCACACATTCCGCTGCTGGCACATTATCGTATGTAATAGTGAAAGAAGAGCCAGCCGCTGATGATGGGCCAGTTGCTGCCGCAGCCAGCGTCACATTACCTTTAAAGGCATTGATGGGTTTAGCCGCATTGCCTGTTCCACTTAACATATTGTCAGGGAAGATTTTTGCCTGAACAGCCACAGTATTTGTCAGGCCAGTAAAACTTGAAGCCGACGTGTATAACGCTTTAACACCTGCCTGTATGGTGGCAATGTTATTGGATTCTGCCTGTGCTCTTTGTGAAGCCTGAACCTTGGGATACACGATAAAAGCCGCTACCACTAATGCAGCAATGATGCCTAAAACAAGTAATAGTTCGAGTAGTGAGAAACCTTTCTTGCTCTTTCTTTTGTTATTTAATAAAACCATTATTATCTCCTTTTTTGTTTTAATGATACCTCCTGTTATAACGCTTCTCTCATATCTGGCAATAGAAATAGCAAGATATATTTAACTCTGTCTGACAGACGGATGAATTAAAAAAGGCAAAGATTTCTCTTTGCCTTCCGGGAGATTTAAAAACAACATTTGTTATCACTACCACTGTCATTATTACTTCTTCATGGGATATTTATCATATCTGATAAAAAAGTAATAATGACGTTCACTACATAAAGATAAAAATTAACAGATTACTGGTCGAACAGAACGCTTGATTGAAAAGGAAAAAATATTAATAAAGGATTATCCTGCATTCTGTTCTTTTATATAGATAACAGATAATAATTAGATATCAATACCTGAATCACAATAAATTTAAATATTTTTATTTTTGTCTTCCATCCATTTGCGCGAGAAACTTCCTGCCTGCTTTTATATACGTTATTTTTTCAATATCATTCAGGTCAGATGCTGAAAGCAAAATCCCCATAACAAGTTCTTTATCCACCTGTTCGATACTACAATTAATAGCCTTAGCCACTTCTGCACCAAGTATAATCTTTAGCCTTGTTTCAACTTTCTTTCGTTCTGATTTTTCCAGAGACTTAAGGCGGTTTAGTTCAAGCTGAGCAAAAGCGACCTTTTGCCTTAATGTTTTTTCTGTTCTTGTTTTTTTACTTTCATCACTCATATACTTCACCTTAAAAATACGTACACACTTTTTCATTACCGCTCATGACAATGATATCATTGAATATCAAAATTGATTCCGCCAGTTTCCCTGCCTCATATGAATCGAGACGTTCAAAAAAATCCATCACTTCGATTTCATCATAATGTATTATTTCTGCCTCAACCTGTATCTGCCATTCAGCTACTGCGAACAAAGCAGCTTCGAAGAACAACTGAAACCGTTCCATATCTTTACCACAATATTTTACTACACCGCTTTTATGCTTTGTCATAAAGATATCTGTTATTCTTTTATTGTTGGCCTGAAGAATACAGGTATCGGCATTAAGCACATATATCATGTGTTCATTCATTTTTATCTCCTTGAATTATCAAATGTGATATTTAATTATCATCAAAGAGAAATGACGTCAAATTTAGCCTGTTTTGTTTAGGTATATGATTACGGTTTACTCTAAAATAAAAATGTGCAACACATGTGATAGTAATTACTAACTTAAAATACCCCGCACTCTCCGCGTTACTTATTTTTGCGCATTCGTGCTTTTATTTTCACCTGTCAATTTTTAACTCTATTTCTCCACCTCAACCTGTGAATTGTGCAACACATAACACTCCCTGTTTTATTAGCTTTTTTCTTCAATTAACGCTATCCCGCCTTACGGCGGGAATAATTAATACTTCTTTTGCCCTTACGGGCCTTTTCTTTACTCTTTTTGTCCTGCGGACGTGAAACCTACACCTTTAATCCAGTTTGCGCCGCTTAACCCGGCGTATTATTTTACAACCATACATATATTTCGTATTAATTAATAAGAGGGGCATTTTACATTGGCTTATTTTATTAAAGACAATGCCCACCTATACACTGCTACGCAGTGTGTGGGGTCTACCGACGGTTGCTGCCGCAGGCTAAAAGCAAAACCAAGGTCAACGTCAACCCCGACGTTTTTCTTACGAAAAACTAACAGCATTACTTTTATTTGAGGTTATATTTTTCATGGCGATTTTTCATCTGGATTTTAAAATTGTGAAACGAAGCGAAGGTATGACTTCCGTTGCGAAAGCTGCCTACCATGCCCGTACACGTATTACAGATGATCGCATTGGCGAAACATTTGATTTCAGCCACAGAACAGATCTTCATGGTCATATTATATTATCTCCGGTTGCCACACCTGCTCATATTATTGAAAACTCCTCAGCACTCTGGAATGAAGTTGAAAGAGTGGAACGCCAGAACAACGGTCAAACAGCCCGTTATTTTGATGTCGCTATCCCCGTAGAACTCAACCATGATGACAAGAAAAAATTGGTTGCCGAATACTGCCAGAAGAACTTTGTTGATAAAGGAATGATTGCTGATATCGCATTCCACGATTTAGACAGTAAGAATCCACATGCTCACGTCATGTTAACTCTGAAAACTATTGGTCCCGAAGGCTTCGGTAAAAAAGAAAGAAGCTGGAATGATAAGAAGATAATGATCCAATGGCGTGAGTCATGGGCCACAATGTCAAACAGCTACCTTGAAGCCGCAGGCAGTGAAGAACGTATCGATCACCGTTCTCTCAGGACGCAATGTGCTGATGCCCTTGCCCAAGCAGAAGAAGCATTCAGCGCTGAAGAGAAAGCATTCTGGCTTGCCAAAGCAACGGAAACAAACCGCCCGGCAATGCAACGTGTTCATCGTGCTAAATGGAATGACAAAGAGTCTCAGGAACAGCGAGCTACTGAACAAGCTCAACGCGATCATCAAATTGAGGAAGCAAAAAAGGTCTACACCACATTCAGTGAGCTACCACTGGAAATCGTTGTTGATGTCAGAAGCTTTACGATTACACATCTTGCTGACCCCGAAGAGATTGTTCTTCCAGACTACCCGGCAACAGTAGAACAGCAGTCGATTGTGGCAACAGCAACTACAAGCAGAAGACCACCTGTAAAATCATACCGTGATCCCAATAAGGTCAGTAAAGTAAATGTTTCAGGGAAGAAATCCCCTGTTCTGGTTGCGCCTGAACCAACTGCATCCACTAAATTGAAAACCCCATATCTTCAAAACACCAGAGCGATGAACCGTGCTCCTGTGAGAAGTAGGAAACAGACCAAGCCCCGCCAGAATGGTTTGTTTAAACGTTTCACACTACTGATAGTAGGTTATATAAGAGAGAAATTTATATGGGCCAGAAGGAAACCCGATACCACTGATGCTGACCATGATAAGCGTATCGCAGAGAACTATGTCTATGATGAACTGCTGGGTGTCAATGTTCCACGCTCGGAGTTTGAAAAACGTACCAAATTTAACAATGGTGACTATAAATTAACATCTGATGAGATCAAGCGTTTCCCAAGCCGTCCTAATCAGGAACAGCCGGAAGTAAATAGAAGCTTAGATCTCACACCTTCAATGCCACCAGAACACATGAGGCAAGGAAGCGCGCCAAAACTGAGTCCACCGTAATACATGACTCCTATAATGCTGTAGAATAATAGTTAATGCTGTTCATTTCTTATCATGATAAAAAAGAGATAAAATTATATGGAAATCAATGAGTGGTTTGACAAAATAAACAATCTTCCATTAGAGAAAAGCAAATGGTGTTCCTTGGGGACTTTTTATCGAGCATTCATTGAACGGTCGAACTTACTCACTGATGAGTTATTCCCCCACATAAGTATCTCATTAGAAAAGTCATCCTTTCAGTTATATATCATTTCTATCTTTAACAAAAGATACAATACCAATATAAATTACAATGTATTAACTGAAATAATAAAACACAACCATAGAGATATGAAAGATATTATGAACAATTCATATAAAAACGTTCATGGCTCGGAGGATAACACATACATCACTTCTAATTACAAATATTATTACATCGGTGCTTTATTGTTTGAAAATTATATGGACATGAAAAACAAGTCAGCCATTATCGACATGAAACAGGCCAAAATAATTGAAAAGAAATATAATGAAATTAAAATCAATATTAATAATGTTGATTCTCAATTTAAAAGATACAAGTTATTAAGCTTAAACGAAAACATTTTAATATGTAATGATAAAGATAGTCAAACAATAGTAGACAAACGAATAGGTGCCCATTTTTGGATACCTGTCCCACGAAAATTATTAACTACACTTCAGGCTTTAATAGACTTAGAGCTTATCACTAACATTTCATTTAGAATAGATAACATAACCGACTACATTCCATTTTTTGAAGACATGGAGGTTGGTTCACCTCTAAAGTTGAATGTGGCAGATCTCCCCTCACTTTCAAAATTTTATTCTATTGATAACTACGCGAATAGCTTTTGGGTTCATCATGATTCAAGAGAGAGAAGTATCACTTTTGAAGAATTAAGAGATGACTTTCAGATGGTAAATGATGATGTCATTACACAGGTTATTCACCTTGAGTATTTCAACCTTAATAATGTATTTTATATACAACATTTAGACCATGAACTCATATCCTATACGTTAGAACAATATGAGGAAAAATTATTAGATTCCAAAATCAAAGGCTATAAAAAAACAAAGTCATTTAAAATTGATAATGCCAAAATCCCTTTTATGTTTAAGAACAATAACGAGTTTTTATTATTTCAGGTTCTAGACTCATATTTTAAAAACTCCGACTTAATTTCAGAATATTTCAACAACATTCAATAAGGATGTGAGTTTTATTTCAGGGAATAAGATAATAAACCACCACCACAATGCGGGTTGGTAGTGGTTTATTATTTATAGCTGCTAGCTACATTCTTCGCCTAAACACAACATTATCAGAGAATATCGCCTTACCAGCTATAAACCCAACAACAGCGATTACTGGCAAGCTGATAGTAGCCCCCGCCATGCCTGTTGACATACCGATCAACGCCGATAAACCAAAAGTCAACAGCAAAACAACAGCAGCATACCAACCGGGATAAGTGCCATATAACACCGTCGCTAAACAGCCTGTACAGACGTGAACCCCACGCTGACTCTCTTTGAAGCAAAACGGGCATTTGATGGTATTGTTTTCCATGATGGCGTCCTTAATTGGCTTTCCAACCATTACTGGTTTTAACGAGATTCATTGCACCATCAGCAGGTTCATTCATTCCTTTGACGCTGGTGAACGCTTTTTTGTCAATCCAACTCGGAACATCAACCAGCTTCCACGTATAAGACACGCGAACGACTTTCTGATTACCGTTGCCCGGCTCAGTCCATTCCTTAATCTCGTCAACAGCACGACGACCAACACAGGCACCGTCTGTTGTGCTCCAGACTTTGGCTTTTTTGCCTTCCTCTGTTATCCCTAATACATTCGAGTCATAGCCCTGTTCAAAAACCATCAGGCCCTGCTCAATAAAACCGTCGAGGATCACTGAATTCGTCCCTGTGCCAGTCGAATCAAGTAGTGGCTTGGCAAGACGGATGGGGAAGCTGGTGTTATTGTTATCCAGCGAGAAGCAGTATTTGTCCTGCCCAATCTTGGTATTAATCGCTTTCTCAAAATCACCTTTCTCACCACATCCCGCCAGTGCCAGAGCTGCGCCAGCAACGAGTAAAATCTTCTTCATCTGCTTATCCATCCTGATAATCAAAGTGCCTAAATTTTTGACCTAATCCGGTCAGGGCTAGAGTTGTTGCGGGATCCGGCTGATATCACATGGCAAAACCACCGCTTAACCAATTGATAGGATTCAATTCTTTTAGCGTCTCGTCATATCGTTTAAAACGATCAAAAACAACCACATGATAGTTTTTAACTATCATAAATTGATATTCGATCGATTGCAACAATTAATAACCGATCGATATCGCGATTTTAATCGCTATAAACTATCAATAACTCATTATCGATCTTTTATATCGATCGTTATTTCAAGTTCTGATAGCCTTGCAACGCCGAGACCGACGCCATGAGTTCTGCGTGAGTTCAGAAACCAATCGAATATAAATATTCTTTAACCTGTGTTTATCGCAACGACTTGCAGACTCTGATAACAGATAATGACTATAATTATTGACACAAATGTTGTTGCCGTTTTCAAGAGTTAATTTCAATCCAAGTGCTGTATCTTCTACTTTGTTTATAATACAGATCATAAATGGTGTTTTTTCATGGGGATGGAAGAGTGTGATCATTTTGATATTGTTCATTATAATTTCTTTTTATTATTTTATTACTGTTTAATACTCTATCGTAAGCGTAAAAATCAAATATATTTGTGTTTTCTTCATACTATTACTTATTATTTTTAAACTTCTTTTGAAAAGATCTTTATCTCTGTGCTTACGCACGGCTACGCCCTAACACTGACATTTTGTATTTGAACAAAGCCAGATCTATTTTTCTTTATAAATTTAATTCGGCTCCTATGGTTAAACATAGCATTTTCCCTCTGACATATAGCATTTGCTCTTAAATGTATAGGAAAACTATATTTTTAGTAGCAGCACTTCGTGATTGTTGCCAACAATCACTTTGCTGAACAGGGCTTGCCCCTGTTAATGATGGATTTATCCAAAAAAAGATCGCGTCGTAGATACATATAAAGTAAAAGGAAAATTAATTAAACGCTCACAATAAAAAGCAGCATTTCGTGATTGTTGCCGACAATCACTTTGCTGGACAGGGCTTGACCCTGTTAATGATAGTTTTTTCAATTAATAATTTTTTCCATATAAATTACTGCCTGTAATCAGTTATAAGAGCTTTAAGGCGAAGATGGTTATATGTGTTATCTTCCTGCTTCCAACGTCTTAGAAAGCTTCCTATGCGATTTATTAACAGTTTACAGAACACTTTTACTGATATTTATTTTTACCTGATACATTCAATTATTATCTTTTGAAAACACATCCCTTGTGCTGGCGCACGGCTACGCCCCTGATACTGTTGTAAAACTATTTTCCTTGTTCATCTATAATGCATTAATGTTTTATCAGTGAAAAACAAATAGATCAGTATAAAGATCATTCCCTCCACCGAGTTAGAATTCAGCTCCTATGCGAACATAACATTCTCTCTCTGACATATAGCATTTGCTCTTAAACACATAGGAAAACTATATCCTTAGTAGCAGCACTTCGTGATTGTTGCCAACAATCACTTTGCTGGACAGGGCTTGCCCCTATTAATGATGGATTTATCCAAAAAAAGATCGCGTCGTAGACGCTAATAAAACAAAAGAAATCTTAATTAAGCTCTCACAATAAAAGCAGCGGTTCGTGATTGTTCGAAACAATCACTTCGCTGATAGCAATTATTAAGGAATACAATGCCCCCTGAAAAACCACTAAAACATAACACAAAAGTAAAACTTGACTCTCTTAACTTCTTACTAATTATTTAATTATAAGCATAGTCCCGGACCAGTAAAATCGCGGCTTCACAACTTTTTTTCCTATGTTTAAACATAGCAAACTCCTATGTTCAAACATAGATCCGTCCTATGTTTAAACATAGCAAGATCTATGTTTAAACATAGCTTTTTTAACATATAATATTGTCATAATAATATACTTCCTATTTTATTTATAGTTCTACTATTGACTTTCACTTTTTTGCATAGTATTAAAATACATATAACAAAAATAATAAGAGAGAATAATATGAATACAAACGACGCTGACCTATTACACTTATTTGAATCATTAACTACAGAACAAAAGATTGATATCGCAAGACGCTTACTACAAAACAAAGAAATAAAATCAACGACAGTTATTTCTTCTGAGGAAGATAAAGCTATTTCGTTTTCACAACCTTATGTGTTTGCTTTTACTTCCAACTTTCGAGTTTTCTCTGATCTTGACATATCCAAGAATGAATTCCGTGTATTAACCTATATCTTGGAGTATATGGAGTTTGGAAATCTGATCAATCTTTCGCAATCATCGCTGTGCAAAGCATTGAACATCGCTTCCGGTAATATGTCTAACATTTTTAAAAAACTCAGACAGAAAGGAATACTCGTCGAGCATCATGGTCATCTCTATATCAACTCTAACATTTTCGCAAAAGGGATGAGTCATCAACTGGATCAGAAACGTAAAGAACAGTTGAGCAATGCTCGCAATCTTTGCGCAGAGATAGAGCAGTATCCAGAAAACTATACGAAACATTCACAGGAAGAAAGAAGAAAACTTACATTAGAAACAGAGGTTAAAGAAATCTATACTGACGCATTTGTTTTCAGTAAGAAGAAAAAGAATAACGCTGTTCCTAATCCCAATAACAGCATACATGTTGATAAACCACGAAAAGTATATAAAAGAACAAAGGAAAATGAGGAAGCAAGAAGAAACTCTGTTGACGCAGACTCTCATATGCAGAAAGTATCCTGATAAAATAATAACAACAAGGAAATAACAATGAAAAAACTACCCGGTTCGCTTGAGATTAAGCTCCACGAAAAACTATCCAAGAGTGATATACTAAATATATTGGCTGAGCAGATGACCATGCTTGAGGAAACATTTGGCATTCAGGAGTTTAAGATTTTCTCTTATCTTGAATGCTACATTGGAGATAAGAAACAAGCATTATATTACAGAAGTCGCAACAGTGCCGTAGCCACATTTAAATTAAAGGGTCTTGAATCCCCTGTAAACACGGCTAAGCTCATATCAAAAGAAAACGGACAACGCATTGTTTCCTTTGATAAAGAACTGGATATAAACAGAATATCTGCTACAGTCCGAAACATACAAAACAATAATCCTTATCGTGGGTGGTCTGAAGGTATCAGTGTTGTTCCTGCCACAATCATTAGTAAAATAATCCAAGAGGATATAATACGAGCGCAGGAAGAACAAGGCAGACTTAATCGTATTGAAGAACAGCGCAAGAAAGAAGAACAAATACGCAAAGCGAAAGAAAGAGAGGAGTATGAACGACCTTTAAAGGCTTTTATTTCTTCAAAAATAAAAGAAAGTGGTTTATCTGAGAAGGATTTCAAAAAGCAGGTTTGTTCAAGCTGCGACTATCTGAAAGATCGCGCAACAAAATCAAGATACTTTACTGAACGACCGGACTTATTAGAAAAATATTATAATGAAAGATTAATTCGTTTCTCGATAAAAGGCACTGATGGTAAAGTATTTAAAATAGAAATTTATACAGACACAGGTGAGCTTATTTTTGAAAGATATAAAATTCTTCACATTATTTAGTACCGGAACTATAAAGGGGACGCTGATATCCCATTTTATTTCATTGTATTTCAATTTACAATATAGAATATTTTAATCCCATAAGTTTTCGATACCAACAAGTCCGTAAGACTTAGCTTCACTAAAACCACTATTTAACGACAAGCCACAACATTCACACACTAAACGATATGTGTAGTCATAGGCATTAATTAAATTTCCTTCATCATCAAGTTCTAGCTCACTATCTTTGTAAGCTATTAATGTATCCACTCCGCATACAGGGCAATTTTTTACTGATGAATTTTCATGTTGAGTAATAGCCTCAACAATTTTTCTTGCTCTTAACTTTTCTTTATTATCAAGTATTTTTGCGAATGTCATTATACGTGAAGAGTGAGTTGCTTCAGTCAACGGGTTATTATAGGCCGCTCTTCCCAGCTCCTTTAGTAATGCAATCTTTCGTGTATTAACAGGTTCTGTTGATTTATACTCTTTAATAAGCTCATCAATTATAGAAATTTTACAATTTAATTTTTTATATTTCCAAAGGTGGTCATTACCACTAAACTGATTTAAATTTACAAACTCAACGACCAGTGGCAGAATAAAATTACAAACAAACTCATCTAATGCTTTGTATCGTAATATATATAAACCTCGATGCCAAATCCTATTTCTCAAAACATTTAACTCTGTTAATACTTTCATATTACTATGAATAAAATTTAATTTCTTATAATCATTGATTCTCTTTTTTTTAATTAAATCTGTTAGCCTTGTTATTGTTTCACTGAATTCAATTGAACGTAGCGACGATTCTTCTTCTACTGATAATGATTCACCTTTCAACAATTTATGTAAGGCAACAACCTTTTTGGATGCTTCATTGACAAGTAAAGGATGTTCATCTTTTAAAATCTTTTTACATGCAAGCTCAAAGAAATGCTGAAAGTGAACAATAGTTTCAATACATGATTTATAATAAGAGTTATGATAACTGATGTCTTCCTCTGATACATCATTATCTGTTTTCACTAAAACACCAATATAGCTATGGCAATCCTGATAGGTAGTAAAATAAGACATTAATGCAATCTTCAATGAGGTAAATGCTATATCAAGCTCATCATTATTATTAGACTCTTGCAATATAAATCCATCTTTAATAACATCGTTTAATCTTTTCATTTTATTCTCGTCTTTATAACAATTTCATTGCGATTATTATCATTTATATAGAAAACAAAAAACCAATTTATAAAAATAGTCATTTTATCATATTTTTAAATTTAATTAAACTTGATTAAAATGAGATATAATTTAAAATAAATTATTGCAAACACTAATGAGGATTTTATATGAGAAAAGTTAAAACAGACAACAGTGATTTAATCGAATATTTAGATACAGTAAAAGAGCTAAAAAATCATATTTCGATAGAAGAATACAGAAATGAATATCGCAAACTGCGTTCCGATGATATTCCATTGATTAAGGCTCAGAAATTTAAATCTGCACATACCGAACTACGCAGACTTGAAAATAAGAGAGAATCTCTTATTGAATACTTTATTGACGAGTTAAATCCCATCAGCAGTTCAAAAGCTAACACATCAGCGAGATCAACTGGTAATCTCGATTTATTTAACGAACGCGTGTTATACCGTAAGGCGATTTCAGAAAAGAGTGATGAAGAAATAGTAGCCTTGGTGATAAAACAACGCACAGAAGCCGCTGTTGAGTTCCAGCGTTCAATTTAAAATAGTCTTGAGCAACTATCTCGTATCTCGTCAGAGTTCGAACCATCAAGCCAGAAGCGCAGGAAAATGTCTATTTAAAACGACTCTATGCTATTCGTGTGAAATAGGATTCTTTAGATTGCTTAAACGATAATGTTTACTATATTATTTACTGACTGTTTTTTTTGATTTTTCCAACAGCACCGTAAGCATTATTTTTATTAATCGCCCATTTTAAAACACCGAATGGCATACTATGAGTAATGTTCTTAAGGCACTAAACAATAATTGCACACTTCGCTCACTTGCTCATGAAATAGCTCTTGAGACTGTGGTATATATGGTTTAAAAGTTCGCTACTCTAGTCGAAGTTCGCCGTTAGGAATAAAAACGAAGCCTGTAAATTTCAAAATGAATGTCAAACTAAGTTTCAATTTTTCTGCCTAATCAATGTTAGAAAATGGTATTATTCATTTTCACTAAAAAATCTTTACTCATATCGTTAGACATTAAAAATTTTATAATACTTAGCAAGAATTGTGACATTTATCGTGCAACAACACATTTTTTATAATAGAATATCAGAACATCTATACATAATGCCATTGTTAGGAATGATCATGAAATCACCCAAACAGAGCATCATAAATAAATTTCCAGATCTACATGTTCATCAAACTATAGATGATATTAGAGATCTTTTAATAAATGGATTTGATGATTCACAAAAAACTATTTTTTTATGTGGAAAGGATAAATCGGATAAAAAAAGTCTTCGCCATAAATTTTCAACTTTTCTTTCTCAGGAAAAAGGAATAACTCTTACTTATCCAGAAGATTTATTTGAAGACCTTCTTGAAGGGCAAGGAAAAAATAGCCTTTTATCCCTTGAAACACAACTTGCAAACTCTGTTGACCTGATAGTTCTTATACCTGAAAGCCCCGGTTCCTTTGCTGAGTTAGGGGCATTTTCCATGGATAAAGCCTTAGCAAAAAAAATGCTTGTCATAAGAATGGGAGAATATAAATCAGGGAAAAGCTTTATAAATCATGGGCCTATAAGACTCGTTAGAGCTTATGGTGGTGAAATATTTGATATTCCGAAAAATTTCGATGAAAAGAACCCAAATCATGTAAGAGCAGTTCTAGACAAAATTAAGGATACGCTTCCGAATGGACGGAAGAAAAAAGAACTTGATAATATTTTATTATATTCAAAACATATTCTTCTTTTAACATATCTTTTTGATGATTTAAGTTTACGATCAGTATATAAAATAATGGAATTGATCATGGGCCGTAAGTTTGAAAATAGAGATAATATTGCCTGTAAAGCTGCAACACATTCACTCATCAGAGCAGGGCTGATCAATCAGCATGAGGGCTCATTTACCATAACTAAAATTGGCTATACCTCAATAAGTAATAGTTTTCATTTGAAATCATCGCTCACTGAAATAAGGACAAAAATAATGAATAAACAATATGCTAGACACTGAATCTAATCCATCATAAAATCCTAAAGTGTGCTAGTTTTTAAGCAGGTGGTTTTTCTAGTTCGCTAGTTAAATCCACAGTGGATGGAGAGTCTCTCCGTTCCCGCAGTTCATCACAGAGATAGCGTGATGATCGAGTCCCCCAACTCCCGCCCGCCGTGATTTGGGGGACTCGTACATCCGCCTACGGAAGGATGCTTCGCATCCATACCTTATCAGGTATGTCTGCTCATCCCCTTCCTCGCTGTAGTCGTTAAAAACTAGCACACAATTTTATCGCGTAAAACAGAAAATGCCCCTTTGCTATGATGAAATAGATATGAATGCTCATCAAGGAAAATACACCCAGCAACTTTTATCCCTTCCGATTCTTGAGAATGTGGATGATTTATCGCACGCCCTCAGGCTTCCAAAAGAAGTTATTTTGAAATTTAGCTTTAATAATGATAAATACTATCACCGCGTAGAAATGAAAAAAAAGACTGGTGGTATTCGACATATCGAGAGCCCACTAAGAGAATTAAAAGCGATACAGCGATGGGTCCTAAGAACTATCTTAGATAAATTATCCCCATCTGTTTATGCGAAAGGATTTGTCAGAGGAAAGTCAATTCTTGATAACGCGAAACCACATGAAGGGAATCAGTATGTTTTAAATCTCGATTTACAAGATTTCTTTACAAATGTAAAAGCATCACATGTATATACTCTTTTTAAAAATATAGGATATAACAACAACATTGCTTTTATACTTACATCTTTTTGCACTAAAGGTGGCTATTTACCTCAAGGTGCGCCAACTTCACCAGCCTTATCTAATCTTGTATGCTTAAGGCTTGACCACCGTATATCTACATATTGTAAGAAACGGGCTTTAACATATACACGTTATGCTGATGACCTTTGTATATCAGGAAATAAAATACTAATTTTACAAAAAGCTTCTTATTTAATAAAGGATATAATCTGCAATGAAGGTTTTATAATCAATTCTAAAAAAGAAAAGTTCTTAGGCCCAAAAGTGCGAAGAGAAGTTACAGGCCTAACAGTCACGCCTAAAATAACAATTAGCAAAAAGAATTATTGTATTTATAGAAAAAGAATTTATGATTTGGTGAGAAATAACATCCCCAACAAATATGAAATAATAGAAGGCATATTATCTTTTGTCAAAAGTATTGATAAAGACAAAGAAAAGAAACTTTCTATATTTTATCAGAAACAAAAAGCTATTATTGAAAGTGCTGGCGAAGTTGTCGATAATTCAGTATAATTTCTAACTCATTTTTAGAAGTAATCGCTCAAGCGATAACTAAATAGCTGCGCGGAATTGTAGATCACTTAAAGGGAACTCAGTCCGGATTGTGCGATCTGATCAATCGCCAAATATCCCAAATCACCCACCGGACTGAGCGATGCCGATCATAGCACCAATCCCCCGTAACGAACGACGCCTGATGCAGAAAGCTATCCATAAAACTCGCGATAAAAACCATACCCGCATACTCACGGCTATGCTGATGCTTCATCGGGGCGAACGGGTCAGCAATGTAGCCAGAACACTCTGCTGTGCCCGTTCATCCGTTGGGCGCTGGATTAACTGGTTTACGCAGTCAGGTGCTGAAGGCCTGAAATCCTTACCCGCAGGACGCTCCCGGCGCTGGCCTTTTGAGCATATCTGCACTCTGCTACGTGAACTGATAAAGCATTCTCCCGGCGATTTTGGTTATCAGCGTTCACGCTGGAGCACCGAATTACTGGCAGTAAAAATCAATGAGATAACCGGGTGCACGTTACATGCAGGAACTGTCCGGCGCTAGCTACCGTTGGCCGGTTTAGTCTGGCGCAGAGCCGCGCCAACCCTGCGTATCCGTGACCCGCATAAAGATGAAAAGATGGCGGTAATCCATAAAGCACTTGACGAATGCAGCGCAGAGCACCCGGTTTTTTATGAGGATGAAGTGGATATCCATCTCAACCCAAAAATCGGCGCAGACTGGCAACTTCGCGGGCAGCAAAACCGTGTGGTCACGCCGGGCCAGAATGAAAAATACTATCTTGCCGGGGCCTTACACAGCGGCACAGGAAAAGTCAGTTACGTTGGTGGCAACAGTAAAAGCTCGGCGCTGTTCATCAGCCTGCTGAAACACCTTAAAGCCACATACCGGCGGGCAAAAACCATCACGCTCATCGTGGATAACTACATTATCCATAAAAGCCATGAAACACAGAGCTGGCTGAAAGCGAATCCAAAGTTCAGGGTAATTTACCAGCCTGTTTACTCACCGTGGGTGAACCACGTTGAGCGGTTATGGCAGGCGCTTCATGACACAATAACCCGTAATCATCAGTGCCGTTCAATGTGGCAGTTGCTGAAAAAAGTTCGTCATTTTATGGAAACCGCCAGCCCATTCCCGGGAGGAAAACATGGGCAGGCAAAAGTGTAGCGGTATTAAGCGCAGCTATTTAGAAAAGTTAAGTTTGCTCACCATAAGCTATCCGATTATCAGCCCCATGAAGGGGGCCGATAGACGTCAGAATATATTAACATATTGATTCCGACAGAACGGTGTAATGCATTTTGGCTAATGCCTGCTTAACCTCTTTAAAATCCACAACAGACAGTTTTTCAGCAGCATTCTTTTTCCATGCTTTTTTCAGAAGATGCTTCTCAGCATTCCTCATCGCCAAATCGATTAGCTTACAGACAAACTCATGATCCATTACATGCGTTATAATCATATTACTGGTCGTTTTATCCTTTGAGTTAAAAAGCTCCGCATAGATATGCAAGGACACAACATAAAAGATTTCAGTGTTTTTATTTTTAAATGTATTCATTTTTATTTCCCCTTTAGTTTAATATTAGAATAGCAAAATATTTGTATAAGTATTAGCGGTATACGCATTTATAGACAATCCAAAGCTGACGAAGGTGTTGCTTTACCTTACTGTGGCTTACTTCTCCATAAATCCGATTCCTTTTACCTTCTTCTGTGTCATCATAAAAATGATATCTCGTTTTTTTAATGATACTTTCCATAATGTCATTCATATTGTATTTATTGTTGAGAAAATAATAAAAATCATCTGGTGCATTCCTATGCAATCCGTCCATATAGTTTCTGAAATAATATTCGGCTTGTTCAATAAAATGTTTTGTCGTAATAAGTTCTATCTTCATATACTTCTCCATTATTATTTAGGGTAATAAGATGCCCTGTGCGAACAGTTATCTGTTCGACACGAGATCTTGTTTCTGTTTTTATGCAGCGTTCTGGCGTGAGTTTCGAATAATAGCTTCAATCCATTCATCAATCTCACTTTCAATAAATGCTATTGTTCTTGCACCAGTCTTTATAGGTTCAGGGAATTCACCCCGCTTGATAAGGTGATAAATCCATGTTTTGCCATAGCCAGTTCTGTTGATAACTTCAGGTAAACGAATAAATCTTCTTACTGCCATATATTTCTCCATTGTTGTTTTGATGGAGTTATTATTCGAATATCGCGTATGACAATCAACACCTGCTTTGCCGGAATTATTTCGTTATTGAGCATTTTTTACACAAATGGCGAAGAGCAGCGTGGATGAGGTGACAGGACGAGGCTTTAAGGACTTTAGCAAAAAGTGCTATAAGTTTGGCTGTTTTAACCTATTTTAAAATATTAATATTTATTAGGGCATTACGAGTAATCAGTTTAAATTCTGCACTAATCATGTTTGAAGGACAGCATTTTCTAAGACGTGAGGTCGAGCTTTACCCTCTTTAGCTCAACCTTTCGCCCTGATTGATATGGTAGTGGTGGCAATACCAATCTTCATCTCGTTTATAGCAAACAGAGAGGGTTTTGTTGTGATGACTTTGAATTCAACTCCCTGATGGTAGCTGAACTGATGGTTGTGCTATCTTGCCCATCATATGGTTGATAAGAAATGCGGCAATACCAGATAGTTTAGATTTAATGGTTCCTTTTTAGCACCCTAAATGATTATTAAATCAAATAACCTTTTATTTATCATGTTATTACATAACTAATTACAGAGACGCCAGCCTTTTTAGTTGTTTGAAGTACAATGAAGTCTACTAAGCCCGCACAGCACAAGCCCTGCGGGCTTTTTTACATCTATTGCCGCCTGGTGAGGATTGCTGAGAGCCTCACGGGCATTGACGTCAAATGACGCAATGGGTGACAGGGCAAAACGCCAAAAGTCTCACCAATAACTCCCGAAAGAATTGGAATACGAGAGTCAAAGAAAATAGAACACTCACTGAGAGTCCTGCCTGGCTGGGGCAAAGCTCGCAGTCAGACTGTCGAGCATAAAGATAAGCAGTTGCCCGTGAGACGCCAGGATGTTGGGCTACGGTATCCATAGATTTACGAAGATTCAGCAGACCTTCTTTGCGAAGCTTAATGATCAATTCTTTTCTGTCAGCTGCTTTAAGCGTCCTGGCCGTAGTGGCACGAGCAGCGGCGAAACTATCTATGCGCTGTCGAATGGTCTCTGTTCCTCCAGGATCAATATTTTCTCACGGAATTTTTTATTACCGTATGCGTTATTCAGCGTAGTCCGAAGACGTGATCCTGCTCACCCAGTCAAACATAACTTGCATATGATTGCCATTGGGTTTCCTCACACCAACCTGACACGCATTTACGCCTGTCGTTTTGCCAGTCAAAACCTGTCCATACTTCATATAGATTTTGATACCGACTCCCTGTTTATAGCACTTATTGCAAATCGAGAAATAATCTCTTCTTGATGGAGTATCTTGCTGAAGATTAAATTCGTCAGCCGGCACCAGCGAAAGATTAAAAGCGTCATTACCTGATAATTCTTCAAGAATTGCCAGAGACTCTAATTTAACTTCAATGCGCTTATTTCCTTTAGGTTTATCCGAAGCCAGAATCAAATTTTCCCTCGGATTAAACTTCGCAATGTAGCCTGTGATTATCCGGGCATTATTACTCACCAATCGAACAGGGATATCATTAAAACGTAGAAATTGAACTCGACGAGCAAGCATAGAATAATCCCGCGGCCATATTTCAGCCTCTCGCCCGTAGGAAATATCATTTACAGCCATACATTCCATAAAGATATATTCATCTATGCTGAATGAAAAAGCCCCGAATTCACGGGGCTGAATAAAACGAAATAAATTAACGTAACAGAGACAGCACGTTCTGCGGGACCTGGTTAGCCTGTGCCAGAACGGAAGTACCGGCCTGCTGCAGGATCTGCGCGCGAGACATGTTGGAAACTTCGGTCGCATAGTCGGAATCTTCGATACGGCTACGCGCTTCAGACAGGTTGTTTACGGTATTGCCCAGGTTGGTGATAGCGGAGTTGAAACGGTTTTGTACCGCACCCAGATCAGAGCGCAGCGCATCCACCTGCGCCAGCGCGGCATCAATTTTCTGCAGCGGGTTTTCGGTGGTTTTAGCGGCTGCTTCAGCCAGCTCTGGTTGTGCTTTGAAATCATGACCAGCGGCTTTGCTGGCATTGTAGGTTTTACCGTCGATAGTAACGACTTCGGTTTTACCATCTACGCCACCCAGTTGGTTAGCCGCTGTTTTGGTAGTGCCGTCAGCAGCAGTATAACTTGTGGTTTTAGCTTTAATTGCTCCTGTCGCTTCATCGTAATCTGCGGCGTAATACTTATCGCCAGCTTTAAGCGCATAACCGCCTTCAATTGTCTTACCATTTTTATCGGTATAAGACATTTTGACCAATGTCGCGGCACTTGCATCCGCAGATGAAACGCCCCCATCTTGTAAGGCTTTTTTCGTGGCAGCATCTGCTGCTACAGGAGCATTAACCTGTACCTTAGTAACAGCGGTATCACCTGTAACAGTAGATTTAGTTGGGGTAGCACCGAATGATACAGCCCCTGTAGCACTATCAACGGTAACTTCATATTTGCCATTTTTGGCAGTATCCCCCGCATCGGTATAACCACCTACAGTGGCATAATATTTACCATCCTTAAAGGATACGGTGGCAGTCAATGTATCGCCAGTTACTGTCGGGTTGCCTAATGCAGCTTTAATCTCAGTTGCAGTTGGTGCCGTAAGCGCCTGAGTACCATCACTATAGGTAGAACTGATAACGTCTGTCGCAGAAACATCATACGCTTTCTGCACGTTCAGTGAATCCAGGCCCAGGGTCTGAGAGTTGATCTGCTTCAGATCGATATCGATAGTTTCACCGTCGTTGGCACCAACCTGGATGGTCAGGGTGTTGTCCTGCGCCAGGACTTTCACGCCGTTGAACTGAGTCTGGCCGGATACACGGTCGATTTCGTTCAGGCGCTGGGTGATTTCAGCCTGGATGGAGTCGAGGTCAGACTGGGAGTTGGTGCTGTTAGCAGACTGAACCGCCAGTTCACGCACACGCTGCAGGTTGTTGTTGATTTCGTTCAGCGCGCCTTCAGTGGTCTGCGCAATGGAGATACCGTCGTTAGCGTTACGGGAAGCCTGAGTCAGACCTTTGATGTTCGCGGTGAAACGGTTAGCAATCGCCTGACCTGCCGCATCGTCTTTCGCGCTGTTGATACGCAGACCAGAAGACAGACGCTCGATAGCGGTGCCCAGTGCGGACTGGGATTTGTTCAGGTTATTCTGGGTCAGCAGCGACAGACTGTTAGTGTTGATTACTTGTGCCATAAAATTTTCCTTTTGGAAGGTTTTTGATAAAACAATCTCCCATGAGAAAAGCGACTAAAATTCTTCTTTATCTGATGTAAAGGAGAAAATCATGGCTACTATTGGGTATATTCGGGTGTCAACAATTGACCAAAATATCGATTTACAGCGTAATGCGCTTACTAGTGCAAATTGTGACCGCATTTTTGAGGACCGTATCAGTGGCAAGATTGCAAACCGCCCCGGCCTGAAACGAGCGCTAAAGTATGTAAATAAAGGCGATACTCTTGTCGTCTGGAAATTAGACAGACTGGGCCGCAGCGTGAAAAACCTGGTGGCGTTAATATCAGAATTACATGAACGTGGAGCTCACTTCCATTCTTTAACCGATAGTATTGATACCAGTAGCGCGATGGGGCGATTCTTTTTTCATGTAATGTCAGCACTGGCCGAGATGGAGCGAGAATTAATTGTCGAGCGAACCCTTGCCGGACTGGCTGCCGCCAGAGCGCAAGGACGACTGGGAGGGCGCCCTCGGGCGATCAATAGACATGAACAGGAACAGATTAGCCGGCTATTAGAGAAAGGCCATCCTCGGCAGCAATTAGCTATTATTTTTGGTATTGGCGTATCCACCTTATACAGATACTTTCCGGCAAATCGTATAAAAAAACGAATGAATTAAAATAAAAGTCACAACAGGATGGATATAACATTTTTGTAATACAGACGTATGGCATGAATAAACCGAAAGGGTATACGAAAAAGACAGCATCTAATAAAAAAGAGAAAAAATTCAACGCATTAACATATATAGTATAACACACTCACGATAAAGCCTATGTTATATCCAGCTATAGACGACATCGCTCAAAACACTACCAGACGCAGTGTTCACATAGAAAGGCTTTTTAATCAAACTGTTAGATGTAAGCATTTACGGATAGAAAAAGTAGTAAAGTTTATGCCTTAAGTGTCGATAACCTGGATGACACAGGTAAGCCTGGCATAACATTGGTTATCAAAAACCTTGGTTTTCAAGAACCAATAAATCGTGTGGCTGATGCGCTATAAAAATCGCAGAGCGGTGACGATATTCCGCATAAGGAGCTGTTCGTTCGCAACATTCGAACGGTGACGTTAAAGCCGGTTTCATTGGCTAATGAAGACGAAGGGGACAAAATTACTACAGAGTTGATACCACAGAGATAGTCCAGGCTCGCAGGTGATACGGGATTTAACGCCGGAAAGTCTGCACAGAACACGATCTGCCGCCGGATACCATTAAATTGCCCCGCAACGCGTTATCAATACTACTACCGACGTTTCCCGTTACCTTGTTGTCGGTACGCTTACCTCATTGTCTGAAAGGTTATTTACGAAGTTATGATTAATAATCAACGGGCGTCTGGTATGCGAATCCAGTTCCCCAATCCTGGCGCTTTGCCTGTGCGACCATACGCACATAAATAAGCCTGAAACCAAACTTCACCGCTTAACGCTCTCCTCTTTCCCGATTTTTACGCAAAAAATCATCACATGATCAAGTGTCGTATTAGTTATTGCATTTTACAAATGATATTGGTAATTATTATCATTCTCATTAACAGCTTGTTCGATTTATGACGTGGAGAGAGAGGATTTCTCATGCGTATTCTGTTTGTCGGTCCACCACTGTATGGACTGCTATACCCTGTGCTGTCCCTGGCGCAAGCGTTTCGTGTTAATGGCCATGAAGTACTGATTGCAAGCGGTGGAAAATTTGCACAGAAAGCAGCCGAAGCTGGGTTGGTGGTATTTGACGCTGCGCCTGGTTTCGATTCGGAAGCGGGTTATCGCCGTCAGGAGGCATTGCGAAAAGAAAATAACATTGGAACAAAAATGGGGAACTTCTCATTCTTCAGCGAAGAGATGACTGACCCACTGGTCGCGTTCGCCGGGCAGTGGCGGCCAGATCTCATCGTCTACCCTCCCCTTGGGGTCGTTGGACCACTGATTGCCGCTAAGTATGACATTCCGGTAGTGATGCAAACCGTCGGCTTCGGTCATACGCCCTGGCACATCAAAGGCGTGACGAAATCACTTTCTAACGCCTACCGCCGCCATGGGGTCAGCGCGCCACCAAGAGATCTGGCGTGGATAGACGTCACACCGCCCAGCATGAGCATACTGCAAAATGACGGAGAGCCGGTTATCTCCATGCAATACGTCCCGTATAACGGCGGCGCCGTCTGGGAAGAATGGTGGGAACGTACACCTGATCGCAAGCGTCTTCTGGTCAGCCTCGGCACCGTCAAACCGATGGTGGATGGCCTGGATCTGATTTCCTGGGTAATGGATTCTGCCGGCGAAGTAGATGCCGAAATCATCCTGCATCTTCCGGCAAACGCCCGCTCGGATTTGCGTTCACTGCCGCTGAATGTCCGTCTGGTCGACTGGCTTCCGATGGGCGTTTTCCTTAACGGTGCCGACGGTTTTATCCACCATGGCGGCGCAGGCAACACCCTGACGGCACTACATGCCGGCATTCCGCAGATAGTCTTTGGTCAGGGTGCCGACAGACCCATCAATGCCCGCGCCGTGGTCGAGCGCGGATGCGGAATTATTCCCGGTAAGAGCGGGCTTACGAGCAGCATGATCAATACCTTCCTCGGTAATCGCGCGCTTCGCGAGGCGTCGCAGGAGGTCGCGGCGGAAATGGCGGCCCAGCCTTGCCCGACCGAGGTGGCAAAAAAACTGATCGCCATGCTGCAACACGGCTAACCGCGGCAGCGCAATGACAATGTGGCGGCTGAACCCAGCGTGTGTCGCCATATCTCATCTTTCACCGATAAGGAGGCTTAATGCCCGCGACTCATTCCCCCATGCCCGCTCGTGCCTGGATAGTTCGCCTTGCCCGCGTGTGTTGGGAACGTAAAACACTGAGTATCATTGTCATCGTAGCATCAGTATCGACCATTTTACTGGCTGCGCTGACGCCGTTAATAACGCGTCAGGCCGTCAATGACGCGATAGCAGGCGATACGACCCGCCTGCCGTTACTTGCCTGCGGCCTGCTATTAATTGCCCTTTTTGATTTTATCGGGAATTACGTGCGCCGCGGCTATGCCGGAGAACTCTCGTTGTGGGTTCAGCATACGTTACGTAGCCGTGCGTTCGACAGTATTCAAAAACTGGACGGCGCAGGCCAGGACGCCTTGCGTACCGGGCAGGTCATTTCGCGTACCAACAGCGATCTTCAACAGGTACACACCTTGCTACAGATGTGTCCGGTGCCGCTGGCGGTGCTCACTTACTATGTGGCCGGTATCGCGGTGATGCTATGGATGTCGCCATCCATGACGCTTATCGTGATTTGCGTACTGGCCGCCCTTGCTATTACCGCCCTGCGCGCCCGTCGCCGTGTTTTCGCGCAAACGGGGCTTGCCTCAGACCGGCTGGCGCACATGACGGAGCATATGCGCGAAGTATTGGAACAGATCTCAGTGGTGAAGTCCTGCGTGGCGGAGTTGCGCGAAACGCGTTGGCTCGATGGTCAATCGCGGCAGATGGTGCGGGTACGCATCGGCGCCGCTATCTCGCAGGCGATGCCGGGCGCAACCATGCTGGCGCTACCGGTGATAGGGCAGATCGTCCTGCTGTGCTATGGCGGCTGGTCGGTAATGAATGGGCGCATCGATCTGGGAACCTTCGTTGCGTTCGCGAGTTTTCTCGCTATGCTGACCGGCCCTACCCGCGTACTGGCATCGTTTTTGGTTATCGCACAGCGCACACAGGCGTCGGTGGAGCGCGTCTTCGCGCTTATCGACACGCGTTCTCGCATGGAAGACGGTACTGAGTCGGTTGAAGGTCAGATTATCGGGCTGGACGTGGAGAAGATGAGTTTCCACTACGACAACGGTAACCGTATCCTCAATGAGATCTCGTTTTCCATTCACGCCGGTGAAACCGTGGCAGTGGTTGGCGCATCCGGCTCAGGGAAATCAACGTTGCTGATGTTGCTGGCGCGCTTTTACGATCCCACCTCTGGCGGGGTGTGGCTCAACACCACTGCGGGTCAACAGAATATTCGCGACCTGAAACTGACGGCGCTTCGTCGTCGCGTTGGCGTAGTGTTTGAAGACGCGTTTCTGTTTGCCGGTACGGTGGCGGAAAACATCGCCTATGGGCACCCGCAAGCGACTCAGGACGACATTCGACGCGCCGCCGATGCCGCAGGCGCCAGCGGGTTCATCAATGCGCTACCGCAGGGGTTCAACACCCGACTGGCCGAACGCGGAAGCAACCTCTCCGGCGGCCAACGCCAGCGTATTGCGCTAGCCCGGGCACTGATTACCGCGCCGGAACTGCTGATTCTCGATGACACCACCTCGGCGGTCGATGCCGGTACTGAAGCGGAAATTAACACGGCTCTTGGTCGTTATGCCGATAATGAGCATATGCTGCTGGTGATTGCACGCCGCCGTTCAACACTGCAGTTAGCCGATCGGATCGTCGTGCTGGATAAAGGCCGCGTCGTGGATATCGGTACCCAGGCGGAGCTGGATGCAAGGTGTCCGACGTTTCGCTCGCTGATGAGCGGCGAGGGTGATTTTCTCGCCCTCGCCCCGGCGGAACAACGTGCGCTATGGCCAACAACGCCGACGGTAAAATCCGACGACGCGCATGAGCGCCAGACACCCGCCGGAAAAGGTTTTGTCGACCGGATGACGCGCGTTCCGGAACGCGCCGTACAGATGGCGCTGGCAGGCCACGGGCGTCAAGTCTCATCGCTGCTGACGCCAGTAGCCTGGATGTTCGTCATCGCCGCCCTGCTTATCGCGCTTGATTCCGCCGCAGGCGTTGGCGTGCTGGTGCTTTTGCAGCGCGGTATTGACTCAGGCGTTGCCGCAGGGGATATGTCGACTATTGGCATATGCGCTCTGCTCGCGCTGTGTCTGGTAGCGATCGGTTGGTGCTGCTATGCGCTGCAAACGATCTTCGCCGCCCGCGCGGCAGAGTCGGTACAGCATACGGTACGCTTACGCAGCTTCAGCCACCTGCTACGCCTGAGTCTTCCCTGGCACGAGAAGCACATCGACTCGCGTCTTACTCGCATGACCGTCGACGTTGATTCACTCGCCCGATTTCTGCAAAACGGTCTTGCCAGCGCGGCCACCAGCATCGTGACGATGGTCGCTATCGCCGCGGCAATGTTCTGGCTTGACCCCATTCTTGCGTTAACGGCATTAAGCGCCGTGCCTGTAGTGGTGCTGGCGACGTGGATTTACCGCCGTTTGAGCTCGCCTGCCTACGCCCAAGCACGGCTGGAAATTGGTAAGGTGAACAGTACGCTTCAGGAAAAGGTCTCCGGTATGCGGGTAGTACAGTCACACGGCCAACAACAGCAGGAAGCCGCCAGGCTACGGGCGTTATCAGACAACTTCCGCGCCACCCGCGTGCGGGCGCAAAAATACCTTGCCGTTTATTTTCCGTTCCTGACCTTCTGCACCGAGGCTGCCTATGCCGCCGTGCTTTTAATCGGAGCGACCCGGGTCGCCGAAGGCGAAATGACGCCCGGGATACTGGCGGCGTTCTTCCTGCTATTGGGACAATTTTATGGCCCGGTACAGCAGTTGTCAGGCATTGTTGATTCCTGGCAGCAGGCGACCGCCAGCGGCAAACATATCAATGCGCTATTGGCGACTGAGGAAACGGAGAATATTGAACCGTCATCCATAACGCCTGGCACTGGCGGCGCGCTACGTCTGGAGGCATTGACATTCCGCTATCCCGAAAAAACGCAACCTGTGCTTGATAAGCTCTCGCTCACCATTCCGCCAGGAACGGTAGTCGCGGTGGTCGGACGTAGCGGCGCCGGCAAATCGACGCTGATCAAGCTGCTGGCCGGGCTCTACTCTCCCGGCAGCGGGCAAATCCGTGTCGGTGAGCGCCTAATTGATGCCGCGTCGCTTAGTGATTATCGTCGCCAGACGGGGCTGGTCACTCAGGATGTCGCATTATTTAGCGGCGATATTGCCGAAAATATCCGCTATTCGCGGCCAGACAGCAGCGACACGGAGGTGGAGATCGCGGCGCGACGGGCGGGACTCTTTGAAACTGTGCAACATCTGCCGCTGGGGTTTCGTACTCCGGTCAATAACGGCGGCACGGATCTGTCCGCGGGCCAGCGTCAGTTGATTGCCCTCGCCCGCGCCCAACTGGCGCAGGCGCACATTCTGCTGCTCGACGAGGCGACAGCGCGTATCGACCGCAGCGCCGAGGAGCGCTTAATAACCTCGCTTACCAGAGTGACGCATACCGAGAAACGCATCGCGCTTATCGTCGCGCACCGGCTGACCACCGCTCGCCGCTGCGATGTTATTGTCGTAATCGATAAAGGATGTATCGCTGAATATGGCAGCCATGAGCAGTTGATAGCGGCTCATGGTCTGTATGCTCGTCTGTGGCGGGCCAGCGTCGGCCAGACACGCGATACGCAAGGAGAGGTCGTAGGATAGTTTTTATCGCCACGATTTACGCAAAAGAAAGCCCGCAAGCGGCTGTTCCTGTAACAGCCGCTTTAGCTATTGATACTGACCGAAATATAAACGAGATGGAATACAAAGAATGAGACTGAGCCCGCCCCTCGCTCCTGTCGCTATACAGACCGCTACGCGCCTTCGCCGTCAACTCGCCGCCGGAAGCCAGGTTGACGCTTCTCACTTCTGGCGAGAAGCAAACTCGCTCGCGCTGCCGCTGGTGACAGCCATTAACGACGCAGACGATGAACGGGAAGTCACCTTCCTATGGCGTGCCGCCTCTCCTCTGCGGGGGGTTTATGTTCGCCTGAACCGTGTCACCGATAAAGATAACGTGGCGAAAGGTATGATGACGCAACTGCCCACAACGGATATCTGGCATCTGACGCTTCGCTTACCGGCGTCCTACTGCGGTTCCTATACGATGGTCGAAATACCACCGGAAACCCCGGACGAGACGGTGTTGCAGCTTGGAAGCCGTTTCGCCTCCCTTGTCGGGAAGGCGGACCCGCTGAACAGCACGCCGGGAATAAATGTTCGGGGCAATGCGCAGGAATCCGTTCTGGCGCTGGATCACGCCCCGGCACAGGAGGAGTGGTCAGGCTGTCGCGCTTACGCCGGGCAGCTTTTCACCTCAGAACATCGGCTCGCCGGACAACGTCGCCGTGTGCGGCTGTATCTTCCTGACGTTCCTGTCGTACAACCGCTGGGCTTACTGGTACTCACGGATGGCGAGATCTGGTTCGACCATCTTGGGGTAAGTGCCGCCATTGACGCTGCCATCCGCAGCGGACGCATCGCGCCGGTGGCCGTACTCGGCATTGATAACATCAACGCGCGTGAACGCGTCGCAATCCTCGGCGGTCGCCGCGAGCTGGTGCTCGACATTGCCGAACGCCTGCTGCCAACCCTTCGCGCCAAATACCCGGAACGGCGGTGGGCGGACCGTACACAAACGGTGCTGGCAGGGCAAAGCCTCGGCGGCGTGACCGCGCTGATGGCGGCCCGCCACGCGCCAGAGAGCTTCGGCCTGGTGCTGAGCCACTCCCCCTCAATGTGGTGGACGCCGGACAACCGCAATCGCCCGGACCATTTCAGCGCAGAAGAGCGCTCATGGGTCAGCGAACATGTGTTATCCGCGCCCTCGCCAGCCGTACGTACGCATCTGTGCGTGGGATCGCTGGAAGGTTCGACGGTCCCGCAGGTCAAACAGTTGCATGAAAAATTGCGCGCCGCCGGCGTCGAAAGCCATTGCAGCGTGTACACCGGCGGTCACGATTATGCCTGGTGGCGCGGCGCGCTGATTGACGGATTACGTCTACTGCCCCGATAAAACTTCACCTGCCAAAAAGGAATCACATCCGATGTATGGTCGCCAGTACCACAACAAGTGCTATCGCATGGCGCTATTTTTAGTGAGTTTTTGTTTTAGCGCGCTGAGTTATGCGCAGCCGGATATGCAGCCATTAGGGCCGAATATTGCTGATAAAGGTTCGGGATATTACCATTTTAGGGTCAATGACTTTCAATCTGCTGATGGCGCAAGACATTACCGGGTATGGACCGCTATTCCCAATAAAGCCGCCCCGCCGTCGGGTTATCCTGTTTTATATATGCTGGACGGCAACGCAGTGATGGACAGGCTGCCGGAGGCGTTGCTTAAACAACTGGCAGACCACTCGCCGCCGGTGATTGTGGCGATTGGCTATAAGACTAACCTGCCGTTTGATCTTAACGGCAGAGCTTATGACTATACGCCGGCGCCGGGAATCGATCGCGATGGCAGTGAAAATAACCCGCGTTTTCATCGTAAAACCGGCGGCGGGCCAGCGTTCCGCCAGCTACTGGAGAGACATATCGCGCCGCAGGTGGAACAAGGAATAACCATCAACCCCGAACGGCGCGGGGTATGGGGACATTCTTATGGCGGCCTGTTCGTTTTGGACTCCTGGCTGTCGTCATCCTTCTTTCATATCTATTACAGCGCCAGCCCGTCACTCAGCAGGGATAATTTTGCCCTGTTGAATCGCCTTACGACAGTGAAGCCGTCGCCGTTCTGCCATAAAAAACTCATCATAATGGAAGGTTCAGCGTCGAATGGGGATAGCAGGCAACGCCAGATGGCCGAGCTCCTGCAAAAAGTTCAGGAGACCGTGAGAACGCTTGAGAACAACGGCGTTAACGCGGCCCTGCAGCATTACCCGGGCCTGGGCCACGGGCCCATGTTTAACGCCTCTTTTCGCAGTGCATTGCTGGATATCAGTCGCGAACCGGCAAGCCAAAAACCACGCTGCCATTAACCCGCCGCCAGATTATGCCCGCCAGCGGCGGGCATAATCCATCAAAACGAGGCCGTCACACCGGCATAATAAGCCCGACCCGGTTCGTTATAGGTATTTGCCCCTTCGGCGGAGCGATAGATCTGTTTATCGAAGATATTGCTGATACCGACATTAAGACGCAGGTTCTTATTGATATCGTAATTAACGTTAGCGCCGACCAGTGAGTAAGCCCCCAGCGCTTTCCCGGACAATCCTTTGGTCTCTTCACTACGCGACTCCGCATGTGTTCGCGGTTTTTGCTTGCCGTATAACGTCCAGTTGACGTTAGCGGAGAGCGCGCTGGTAATAGTCCAGTCGAGGAAGGTATTCACCGTATATTTCGGGATTATCGATAAGGGATTGCCGGTATCTTTTTGCTCAGAAGCGATCATATAAGTCGCATTGGTATTCCAGTTCAGACGGTCCGGCATCAGCGGAACAGCCATGCTGGCTTCAATACCTTCAATCAGCGCTTTACCGCCGTTCTGCCACTGCAATACATAAGCGCCAGATGCGCTTCTGCCAATAATTTTATCACCTGCGACAATCTTATTCTGATAATCGTTACGGAAATACGTGACGCTTGCGTGGTAATCGTCTACGGTAAATTCCAGCCCAATCTCTTTATTGATACTAATTTCAGGATCGAGATTCTTATTACCGACCAGGTAACAGCCGCCCGACGTAATATCTTTTGGACAACCGTTGCCTTTCGAATAGAGTAAATACCCCTCACTGGTTTGATACAAGTTCGGTGCCTTAAAGGCCCGGGCAATACCGGCTTTCACCTTGACGTATTCACCTAACTCCTGGGAAAGGTTAAGACTGGGACTAAAATTACTCCCGGATTCGCTCAAATAGTCAAAACGCAGACCCGGAATAATATTGGTACCGGCCATGGGTTCGATATTATCTTCAACGTACAGCGCACTGATTTCCGATTTATTTTTGCTGCTACGGTTAGCCGCCGAACCGGGAATCCCGGCGATATTGCTATCCTTAACCGTCAGACTGGTAGAGGAAGGATCGTTCAGCTCATCGCGGTTCCACTCCGCGCCGACGGTGAGCGTTTGCTCAAATAGCCATATCACCGGGACATTCACCTCGCCGCTGGTGCGATACGAGGTCAGGCGGTTAGTGGTGAACGTCTGGTCGTTGGTAATACGCCCCTCGCCGCCGCCGGAGAGCCCCTCATTCATGCGGGTATTATCGGTTTTTTCATAGTAGAACCCCAGGCGGCTTTGCCCCCAGTCCCAGATGCCGTTATGAGTTAGACCGTAATTCTGCCGGTACAGGCGATTGGTCTCCCGCCCGGACTGCGCGAGACTTTTGGTAACCGCGTTTGAAGTACTGTTTTGCGTATCGCCGGCATAGATATTCCCCTGCCGACTGTATCCCGCTTCAAAATCAAGGATTTGCTGCGGGGTCATTTTCCATGAGAAGACGCTATTAATATCTTTATTGGTGACCCCCTCCCGTCCGGCGGCATTCTTGGTACCGGCGGAGGAGTTAATATCCCAGCTGTCGGCATCGGTTCTGTTGAGATTACCGTACAGGCGCATCGTCAACGTATCTCCAGCCAACGGGCCGCTAAGGCTAAAGTTACCCCGCCGGGTGTTACCTTCTTTGCTGCTTTCCGGCTGGTTGGTATAGAGCGACAGCGAGCCGTGCCAGTCATTAGTGGGGCGTTTGGTGATGATATTCACCACCCCGCCAGCGGCACCGGAGCCATAGCGCGCGGCGGCGGGCCCACGGATCACTTCAATACGTTCTACCATCTCCGGCGGCACCCAGTTCGTATCGCCACGGGTGTCGCGTTCTCCGCGCCAGCTATAGCGAACCGAATTTCGCGACGTCACCGGCACGCCGTCAATCAGCACTAAGGTATTTTCCGGCCCCATACCACGAATATCAATTTGTCGGTTATTTCCGCGCGTCCCCGAGGCGCTATTGCCGGTAAGATTAACCCCAGGCATCTTACGAATAATATCGGCAAGATCGTTAACGGGAGGATTCTTCTGAATATCGTCACGAGTAATAATCGAAACGCCCGGCTGTTGCTTTAATACTTGCTCGGCAGTGGATTCAACCACCATCGTTTCGCCGTTGTCGTCAGTAGATTCTGCTGCTGATAATGGACTATTAACCCCTGTAGAAACCACGGTTATTAACCAGAGGAACTTATTAACTCTCATACCCATTCCCTAAATAATGTCTAAAGTAGCGCTGTTGCCCTCAAGCTCACATCCTTGCCAGGTTACGTCTATATAGTAATTATTATCATATGCTAATGATAATAATTATCATTCAATTAAGGAAAAGGCAATCTTTCGACCACAAAAATCTGGTAATAAAAAAACGGAAACGGGATTTTGCAATATGACTCTCTGTCCGGGCTCCGCTTTGCCAGTAAATCCGGGAAGGGGGGCAGAATGCGCCTACTGAACGGAGGTTTTACAAAACAGGAGTAGAGAAATAAAACTATTTTTCAAAGCGTTAATGACAAGAAACACCCTGGTAAGATGGTATAGCGCGGTTCAGGGTTCACCGGCGCTTCCCTGCCGACGGCGAACCGTTCTTACAGTTTGCCAGCGACTTTCCGTCTGGGTAATGGTGGGATCGGATACGATTGTAGTCATTCGATATATGACAATGAAAGTGATGTTGGCTCCAAAATACAAAGCGCCTGGTAATAATTATCAGGCGCTTTGCAGACAGAAAACCGTCAGACATCGGTTTCTCGTTCTCCATGATCTACCGGGAAAAATGGCAACCCACAGTTAGTGGGTTTTACTGTCGGGTCTTGCCAGGGATGTTGTGTTACCCCCGTGTCTTTTAAAAGACGTCGTGCCATCACTAACTCCCTGGGTGTCATTTTTTGCTTTGGTTCACCCTCTTTAGGCGGACGAATATCCTCCTGACTATTACATGTAACACAATAACCTTTTAACTCTATCCATTTAGGCGCGGGGGGGCCCTTAGGATCGGGAGGCGTCGGGCTGGCAACGCATGAACAGGCACTTATACATCCAGGCATAGCGTTTTCCTTTTCAAACAATTCGCTTTAGTTGGAAGTTCTACTTGAGAAAATAGAAATAGTTATTCAGATATTTTTACCGTCGCATACTCCTGTAATAATAAAAGATACTGTAAATAATTTACTCTCAGCTACTATTCAGTAGCAGATTGTTATTCTTACATTGCTTTTATTTTCGATTTACGTCAAAAAGGACTAAATATCTTCACTATAAAATTCGTTAAAAAGTGCTTGTGTACTTGTAGACATTGTGGCGTCTTCGGTACATGAACCGGTTAGTGTACAATCTTTAAAACTGGTATTTTTTAAATTAGCCTCGGACAAATCAACCTCGCCCAGGTTAGTAGAAATGAAACTCGCCTTTTGCAGGTTTGCCCGGGTTAAGACAGCGCCTTCCATATCAGTAGCCATTATAGTAGCACCCTTTAATGTCGCACCGCTCATATCGGCAAGTATAAGGTTTGCGCCTGAAACATTAGCGTGATTCATATTCGCACCGGAACAATTACATTCTACCATGCTACAGCCTAACAGACTCGCGTGTTGTAAATTGGCGCCAGTAAGATTAGCGTGATCGAGGATAGCGCCACACATAATAGTATCTTCCAGACAGGCGTTCGTTAAGTTACTGTTGCCTAATAATGCTCCCGATAGATTTGCGCCGCTTAAGTCTGCGTCACATAAATTTTCTGCCGTCAGATTTGCTCCGGGAAGGACAGCGCCTTTAAGATTCATGCCTCCCTGGGCAGTTAATATTACAGAATCCTGAGGGAGAGAAAACTCGGTTCTGAATAGTAAAGCTCGACATATTTTTTCAAAAGAGGCAAGCGGAATTTCTCTCATCTCAGAATGGTCGCCTTTACTGACTCGTACAATAACTTGTCCAGCTTCGTTATTCTCACCAGGAAGATTAAATTCGACACGACACCCGCCCATATCCTCCAGTATAATGTTTTCTGGCAACGGAGCACCTCTGCCAGGCATTGAACTATTCAATGTATCAGCCATAACCTCTATCAATTCCTTATACTGTGTTTCATTTCTCCGACGTACCCCACCACAGGTAAAAAAGTTAATGATATGTTCCAGAATAGTTTTGGGAGAGGTGGCTTGCCGCATAGCAGCATAAGTCCCCGCGCCAAAAGCAGATGTAGCCATACCGGCCAGACTACCGAGTGAACGCTGCATAATATTTTCTCCCAGAGAGCAACATAGTACATGATAAAATTTATCATATAGATTTGCATTTAGAGATAAGGTGAATACCCCCTTTGCGTCTGGTTACATAATCACGCATCACGACGCTTTGCTGTCTGACTTACACAATACCAGCCAAATAAATATATTGGCTTATACTCGTCATACTTCAAGTTGCATGTGCTGCGGCTGCGTTCCCTCACCCCAGTCACTTACTTTAGTAAGCTCCTGGGGATTCGCTCGCTTGCCGCCTTCCTGCAACTCGAATTATTTAGAGTATAAACATTATTTAAAATAATAAACACGGCATTCGTTTTAATACTACGTTCAGGACTCATCCCACTCATTAGCAGAAAATCTATTAAAAAGCGTGTTCAGGCGTTTTATTGCTGCCATTGATAAACTGTTTAACAACGTCGTCTGTACAGGCCTTCTTCGTTGCCTTTACGTTTAACTCAATCAGGCTACCGTCTCGGTTATAAGTCTATCGAGTAGTAGGGACGTAGTATGACGATGCAGCAAAGTGATATGGAAAGATATAATCCATTATTAATGTTAAAAGAAGTCATGGCGCAGACGCCTTATCGCCATAAACGCTGGGGAGAGCGTAAGTTTCGCTATAAATTTGTATTACGTTGCCTTATTAACCCTGTAACGACAATTAAATACTTCAATGAATTATGCCATCTGTCTCAGCCCAGAACGCTGATCATTCATCGTCCACTGTTGCCGGCAAAAATCCAGCGGCCCTATTTGTATACCGGGCTTAGCATACGTTGCCGGGCAAAAGCTATTCTGGAACACTACCAGTTCGTTCAGTCCTTTCCGGAAAATAAAATTAAAAAGATCCTCCTGTCCGAGGAACAAATCTTGCTCGCTCACCTGGAAGGAAAAAACGGCGCTCTGGTGGATATCTACTGCGGTCCCTGTGGCTATGACAGGGAAGGTGAACTGACATTAACGCTGTGCTTCAATGATACGCCGTTGGCACGTTTATCATTTTCCTTTATCCGCCATGAAGGGAAGCAAATAGCGCTGGTTGCCGGGTTACAAGGGCCCAGTAAACATATCGGCCCACAAGTCATACGTAACGCCACCAAAGATTGTTACGGTCTCTTTCCTAAACGGATGCTGTATGAAGCATTTGCGACATTGATGCAGGCCTGTAATGTCGACGAGATTTATGCGGTAAGTGAAAACAACCATGTTTATCGTCAACTCAGGTACTTATTCCAGAAGAAAAAAACTTTTGTGGCCAGCTATAGTGAATTCTGGGAGTCGCTAAACGGCGTTAAGAAAGGTGCCTTATATCATCTGCCATCACAGGTGATGCGTAAAGCGCCTGAAAGTATCCCCAGCAAAAAACGCGCAGAGTATCGGAAACGCTATCATATTCTGGATACAATAATACAAGAGGTTAACAGCCTCTCCCGGTAGAACTATTTCATACGCGGATGTGCAGATCCTGCTACCGTTCAGCGGATCTCTTTGAAATCTGTATCGCTACTGAATGATTAAATACAGAATGGCTTGCGAGTGAATAGCGCGGCATTAAACCGTCGCTTTCACTCATGCTATGATCAACATCTTAATCTTATTCCCTTCACCATAACGTCATCGATTAGCATGTTAACCATTAAATACAAGCTAAACATTTGTCACATTTTTATTTGGTTAAGCAAAAAAATAATACAAAATAGAATTTTCAGTAAGCCAAGTCAGGAGTTTTGGTGAAAATACAAGAAGTTAAGCGTATATTAACCCGCTGGCAGCCGTCTTCCTTTACCCTATACCGGGAGGTGTTTGCGCAATACGGCGGTAGTATCAATATGCACCCAGATATTGTTGATTATTTTATGAAGCGCCATAACTGGCATTTTAAATTCTTCCACTATGAAGAAGATGATAAGATTAAAGGCGCCTACTTTATTTGTAATGATCAGAATATTGGCATCCTGACGCGCAGAACCTTCCCGCTATCGTCAGACGAGATACTTATTCCGATGGCACCAGATTTACGCTGCTTCTTACCCGATCGTACTAACCGACTTTCGGCGTTACATCAGCCACAAATACGCAATGCCATATGGAAACTCACCAGAAAAAAACAAAATTGTCTGGTCAAAGAAGCGTTCTCTTCTAAGTTTGAAAAAACACGCCGTAATGAATATCAGCGATTTCTTAAAAAAGGCGGAAGTGTAAAAAGCGTTGCTGATTGTTCTTCTGATGAACTGACTCATATTTTTATCGAGTTATTTCGGTCTCGTTTCGGCAATACTTCATCCTGCTATCCCGCTGATAACCTTGCCAACTTTTTTAGTCAACTGCATCACCTTCTGTTTGGGCATATTCTTTATATTGAAGGGATACCCTGTGCATTTGATATCGTACTGAAATCTGAAAGCCAGATGAACGTCTACTTTGACGTATCTAATGGTGCAATTAAAAATGAGTGCAGGCCACTCAGTCCCGGCAGCATACTAATGTGGCTAAATATTAGCCGCGCCAGAAATTACTGCCAGGAAAGACAAAAAAAATTGCTTTTTTCCATCGGCATACTAAAGCCTGAATGGGAATATAAGCGCATGTGGTCGACCCCCTATTTTACCGGGAAATCGATTTGCTAAAAAGAAAGCCTGGACGTAAATATGTTTTTTACGTCCAGATTTTTCATAAATCCTGATGAACTGATAAAAAACTAAAATTTAATCAGAATTTAAAAAATAAGTTAACCACCATATAATCATAATGACAATTACTCGAAATTCACTTACACTATACTCGGTTTTATGGAATTGATTAACACGGTATGTTACAGATAACGTGCTAAAAAGCGTGCAGCGGTTATACATTTTCATATGTGTGTGTCATTAACCTGGCGTCAGGAACAGATGATGATGACAACCACCATTTTATCTCTTCTGGCCTGGCATACCGTCAGTAGATTAAAGGTGTAGCCTTGCTTTATGGCATTACAAAAATGCGGGTGGGGTCTATGCTCAATGCATACGTTATTTGTAACAACGCTCTTGTGCATAAACAATACGTTATTGTCAACAGCACTGAACGGGTACAGTGGTTCTTGCTGACAACAGGCTTAAAGATCGCCTTAACACGGGATACCTGATAACTGGATTATATTATGACACATGCAGACTGGCTGATTCTTGGGTATACAACTGTTATTATTATTTTTGGTATTGTATGTTATATCGGATTGCTTAAATTGATAACGAAAGGCAAGCATGAAAAATAACGCACTTACCGGGAAGAATATACTCTCAGGAGATAAAATGCTTCGGCAATGATATGACACCACTGCCGAAATGTTATTTTTACAGAAATCAATCAGGTATTGAGGGTGATTTTATCATAGCCGCGCCAGCGATAATTCAACAACGAGAGCAGCCAGAATAGCACAAAAGCGCCCACTACCCAGAAGCCCACATTCCCCATATGATCGTTAAGCGTGCTTACGGTCTGCCAAAATGTTCCGCTTAACTGTAACGTATCATCAATCAACCCCAGCGCCTCAAGCCCGCCAATCGCCAGCGCGACAATGACAGATGCGGCGGTAATGGTCATATTATAATAAAGCTTACGTAATGGATGCGAGAAAGCCCAACCGTAAGCGCCGACCATGACAAAGTTATCCAGGGAATCCACCAGCGCCATCCCGGCGGTAAACAGCACAGGAAAAATCATCATCGACCAGAGAGATAGCCCCTGGTTAGCTGCTGAAGCGGAAATGCCCAGCAACCCAACCTCGGTTGCGGTATCAAATCCCAGACCAAACAGAAAACCGACAAAATACATATGCCAACTGGAAGTGACCAAACGAAACGTACGCTGAAATATACGCGTCATCAGCCCGCCAGGTATCGCCTCGTCATGCGCCCTCACTGACTCGCCGCGGGTAACCGAGCGAAATTGCCGCCAGACGTTGAACAAAATAAACAGGTTAAGCAGGGCCATCGCCAGCAGAAAAAAAGCGGAAACAGCCGTACCAATCAACGAACCATATTGATGCAAAACATCAATACGATCGCGAAATGCCATCGACGTCACAACAATCGCCAGACATGCCAGAACGACAATGGTCGAATGACCCAATGAAAAAAACGCCCCCACGCCTAAAGGCGTTTTACCCTGCTGCATCAGTTTACGGGTGACGGTATCGATGGCTGCGATATGATCGGCATCAACCGCATGACGCAGCCCAAAGCTATACGCCAGTATGGCTGCGCTTAGCATGACTGCATGGTGATGAAAAACACAGAACGCCCAAATCCAGGCCAGGATGTTAACCCCAACAAGAAAGACGGTTAATGCTATTCCCCGTCGTTTAGTATGATTATTCATGCCCCTGCACCCACTATATTTTTAATTAACGCTACGGTTTGTAGGGGAAATGTATGATCATTTGATTAAAACGTCACACCTCAAGATGCGACTTTTTGTAAACGTGCTTTACCGCTGACACATTTGTGCGCATTACTGCGGAACAAGGCTTAAAAAGCGTATCCGAACGTATAACCCTCCCAACGCTTCGCTACGGGAAAAATGGGGATGAGTACGGTGCAGGCGTGCGATATCATTGACCAAAGCCAGACCAATGCCCGCCCCGGCCACATTTCCTACATTATCGAGCCGGTGGAACGGCTGTAGCGCCAGATGGATGTGTTCATCATCAATGCCGGGGCCGCTATCTTCGACAACCAGCGTCACGGCATCGCCATCCCGTTCAAGCCGCGCGGTGACGATGCCTTGCTCAGGCGTGTATTTCAGCGCATTATCCAGCAAGTTTCCGCACAGCTCGCTAAGCAGTACCTCATCCCCCTCGATCCACATCGCTTCCTGTTCGCCTTCGTAGCCCAGGTCGATATGTTTACTCCGCGCCTGCGCCAGGCGGGTAAAGCAGCCGCTCTGTACGATATCGTACAGATTGACCGGGGAAAAACGCCGCTCGCCCTGCTCTTTATGCTTTACCGCAGAAAGTTGCAACAATCTTTCCGTGAGCTGAATGGTGCTATCCAGCGTTACGCTCATCGCCTGCAGACTTTCGTACCAGTGATGAGGGTGCTGGCTGGCTAACGCCACCGCCGCCTGCGTTTTTAACACCGCCAGCGGCGTTTTTAACTGGTGAGAAGCATCGGCGCTAAAGCGTTCCTGCCGGGAGAGGATGCCGCGGAGCCTGTCAATGTAGCGATTAAACGCCACGATTAACAAGCGTGTTTCCGACCACGGCAGCAGTTCCGGCAGCGGCGTTAGCAGACCCGGTTCGCGGCGTACCATTAATGACGAAAGTTGACGCATAGGGCGCAGGATCCGGCGTAATAACCAGCCAACCAGCACCAGGGTCAGCAACACCAGCAGCCCCTGTGAGATCCAGGAAGAGAACAGCAGTTGGCCCGCCAGATAACGACGGGACTGCAGCGTCTCTGCGACATAAATCTCCGCCATGCCGATAATGCCGCCTTCGTTGACCGGCTGTAGCAAACGCGCCACGCGGATCGCCTCGCCGCGATACTCGGTATGATAGAACCACGCCAGCGCCGGATAAAGCCGGGTACGAGGCGTAGCAGGCGGCATGGCGGGCAGATCGTCATAACCGGAAATGACCTTTCCGGAAGGGTCGACGACTTTGTAATAGAGTCGATCATTCATATTAAGCTCGAAGCTATCCAGCACCACCCAGGGCACGTTAACTTCCAGATGGTTATTGCGCACCACCAGCCGTTCCGATACCGTTCGCGCCGAGGAGAGCAACGTACGGTCATAAGCCTGAGTGGCGGCCTGTAGCGCATTGACATAACTGTTAAACGCCGACAGCCCCCATAGCAGAATCAGCGGCAACCCCAGGAACAGCAAGAGTTGCAGGTACAACGATTGCGGCTTAACCCACTTCATCGCCGCGCTCCAGCACATAACCCAGGCCGCGCAGCGTCGTAATTCGTACATCGCTTCCCTGGAGTTTTTTACGCAGTCGATGAATATAAAGTTCGATGCTTTCAGGGCTTACCTCATCGTTCAGGCTGAACACCTGTTCAAAAAGCTGCTGACGCGAAACCGGCCGCGTTCGTCGGTACATCAATACGGTTAAGAGCGCCTGCTCACGCGGCGTCAGCGCTAACGGCTGTCCCTGTAACAGAAAATACCCTTCATCATGAAAGATCAATTCCCCCAGTTGCTGAACTTCATGAACCTGCCCAGCGCTGCGTCGGAGCAAGGCCCGTAAACGGGCATCCAGCTCTTCCAGTTCAAAGGGTTTCGGTAGATAGTCATCCGCGCCGACGTTGAGACCTTTTACGCGATCCGCCACCGCGCTTCGCGCCGTGAGCAGCAAAACGGGCAAGGTCTGACCGCGTTTACGCAGCCGTTGCACCACCTCCAGCCCATCCATTCCCGGCATATTGATATCCAGCACCGCCAGCGCGTACATTTCACTATGCAGAAGATGGTCAGCCGCCAGGCCGTCAAATACGCAGTCCACGGCAAAGCCGTTTTGCACCAGCGCTTTCTCCAGCCAGTGAGCCAGCTCACGGTTATCTTCCGCCAATAAGAGACGCATATCACATCCTGTAAAGTTTCTGCCGCATTGAAAGGGAATTGAAAGGTTATTGTTTTAACAATCACGCAACCGAACTGCTACATGTCGGCTCACATAATCACAAAAATCTTCTTCCGAACCTGAAAAATCCGGACGTCCGGCGTGAGGATAAAAAATGAAAAAACAATTACTTCGTACCCTTACTGCAAGCATTTTATTAATGAGTACCTCTGTTCTGGCGCAGGAGGCGCCGTCGCGAACGGAATGTATCGCGCCAGCCAAACCTGGCGGCGGTTTCGACCTCACCTGTAAGCTGATTCAGGTGAGTTTGCTGGAGACTGGCGCTATCGAGAAACCCATGCGGGTAACGTATATGCCCGGCGGCGTCGGCGCTGTGGCTTATAACGCGATAGTCGCCCAACGCCCTGGCGAACCCGGGACTGTGGTCGCCTTTTCCGGCGGTTCGCTGCTCAACCTGTCGCAGGGGAAATTTGGTCGCTACGGCGTGGATGATGTGCGCTGGCTGGCAAGCGTGGGCACTGATTACGGCATGATCGCCGTGCGTGCGGATTCCCCGTGGAAAACGCTGAAAGATCTGATGACGGCGATGGAAAAAGATCCCAACAGCGTGGTCATTGGCGCTGGCGCCTCTATTGGCAGCCAGGACTGGATGAAGTCGGCGTTGCTGGCGCAAAAGGCGAACGTCGACCCGCACAAGATGCGCTACGTTGCCTTTGAAGGCGGCGGCGAGCCGGTGACAGCATTAATGGGCAACCATGTTCAGGTTGTCTCCGGCGATCTCAGTGAAATGGTGCCTTATCTGGGCGGCGACAAAATCCGCGTGCTTGCCGTCTTTTCAGAAAATCGTCTGCCGGGCCAGCTTGCCAATATCCCTACCGCTAAAGAACAGGGCTACGACCTGGTGTGGCCGATTATTCGCGGCTTCTACGTCGGGCCAAAAGTCAGCGATGCCGATTACCAGTGGTGGGTGGATACCTTCAAGAAGCTCCAGCAAACCGACGAGTTTAAAAAGCAGCGCGATCTGCGCGGCCTGTTTGAGTTCGACATGACCGGCCAGCAGCTCGATGACTACGTGAAAAAACAGGTTACTGATTACCGTGAACAGGCGAAAGCCTTCGGACTCGCGAAATAATCGCGGAGGCAATGATGAGCGATCGTATCTTTGCGGGTATCTGGCTGTTGCTCTGTATCGCCGGGCTATTCATCGCCTGGCAGATCCAAAGCGAATACAGCTATGAACCCGTCGGCCCCCGCCCTTTTCCGCTGGGGATTATCGGCCTGATGGCGCTCTGCGCGCTGGCGCTGTTATTACGCCATCCCGACACGGTGAGCTGGCCGCGCCGCCATGTTCTGCAAAAGCTAATTACCATGATCATCATCCTGTTGATGTACGCCTGGGGATTCGAATGGCTGGGTTTTCCCATCGCCACCGCGCTTCTCACCATGGTTATCGGGATGCTGTTCGGCGCCACGATTCCGGCGGCGGGTATCTCCGGCGCGGTATTGGGCATTCTGCTGTGGTATGCCTTTGACCGGCTGCTTGATGTCACCTTACCTCTCGGCGCCTGGCTGAGTTAACGGAGCAACAATGGATACCTGGATATATCTTTCTCAGGGCTTTGCGGTGGCGATGACGCCGGAAAACCTGGTTATCGCGTTGATTGGCTGCTTCGTGGGCACGATCGTCGGTCTGCTGCCGGGCCTGGGACCGATCAACGGCGTGGCAATCTTACTGCCGCTGGCCTTTGCGTTGCATCTGCCTGCTGAGTCGGCGCTAATTCTACTGGCGACGGTGTACATTGGATGTGAGTATGGCGGCAGGATCTCCTCCATATTGCTCAACGTCCCCGGCGATGCGGCGGCGATCATGACGGCGCTGGACGGTTACCCGATGGCGCAGCAAGGGAAAGGCGGCGTAGCGCTGTCGATTTCCGCAGTCAGCTCATTTTTCGGTTCATTAATCGCTATCGGCGGCATCATTCTGTTCGCCCCTTTACTGGCGCAATGGTCGCTGGCCTTTGGTCCGGCGGAATATTTCGCCTTAATGGTTTTTGCCATCGCCTGTCTTGGCAGCATGATGGCGCAAAACCCGCTTAAATCATTTCTGGCAGCGCTGATCGGTCTTGGCCTTGCGACCGTCGGCGTGGACGCCAACACCGGGGTTTATCGCTTTACCTTTGACAGCGTTCATCTTTCCGACGGCGTACAGTTTATCGTCGTGGTGATCGGCCTGTTCTCGGTATCAGAAATACTTTTAATGCTGGAACATACCAGCAGCGGGCAAACAATGGTCCGCAAAACGGGTCGAATGTTGTTCAACCTGAAAGAAGGCGCGCAGTGTATCGGCACCACCCTGCGTTCTTCGGTAATCGGCTTTTTTGTCGGCGTATTGCCCGGCGCCGGGGCGACCATCGCCAGCGCCATTACCTATATGACCGAGAAAAAACTCAGCGGCAACAGCGATAGCTTCGGCAAAGGGGATATTCGCGGCGTCGCGGCGCCGGAGGCGGCAAACAACGCCTCTGCCTGCGGCTCCTTCATCCCGATGCTGACGCTGGGCGTTCCCGGTTCCGGCACTACGGCAGTGATGATGGGGGCGCTGACGCTGTACAACATCACGCCAGGCCCGGCGATGTTCACCGAACAGCCGGATATCGTCTGGGGACTCATCGCTGCGCTGCTGATTGCGAACGTGATGCTGCTGATCATGAATATCCCGTTGATCGGTCTGTTCACCCGTATGCTCACCATTCCGCTGTGGTTCCTGGTACCCGCCATCGCTGCCGTATCGGCGGTAGGGGTGTATGCGGTACACAGCACCACCTTCGATCTGATGCTGATGGTCGCGCTCGGCGTGTTAGGGTACATTTTACGTAAAATGCACTTCCCCATGTCGCCGCTGATCCTGGGATTCGTACTGGGGGAAATGCTGGAGCAGAACCTGCGTCGCGCACTCTCCATCAGTAACGGCAATATGGCGATTTTGTGGCAAAGCGGCGTTGCCAAAGCCCTGCTGATCATGGCGATCATGGTCATTGTCGTACCGCCAGTGTTACGTCTGATCCGTAAACACAGCCGTAAACCGCAGGTTGACGCCGGTTAATTGACTGCTGAAATACGTTGTACTTGTCCGGCCTACGCGCTCATGTGCCAGGCCGGGCAACCCCGCCAGCATCACTCTCCCCATAACTCGCTCATTTTCCCCCTTCTTGCCGTTGTCAGGCTAGTGGCGCCGTTAACCTCACCTTTCGCATTGTTAATTATTTGTTGTTTTTGATCACAATAATTAAACAAAAGCGGTTATTTCATACGCGTTCCTGAAAAATGTCGATATTTTTAATTTATGGCTACGAAATGAGCATCGCCATGTCTCCCTGACCATCTACCGAGAGGAATGATTCTGATGAATGCACTGACTGCCGTAAAAGCGAACACAGATGATTTAGCCCAACGCCATACTGGTTTCACCCTTGCCCCTTCGGCGCAGTCGCCGCGCCTGCTGGCGTTAACGTTTACGGCGGATACCACAAGACAATTTCTCCATCAGGTTGCGCAGTGGCCGGTGCAGGCGCTGGAATACAAATCTTTCTTACGTTTCAAAATCGGCAAGATCCTCGACGATCTGTGCGGCAATCAGCTACAACCGCTGTTGATCAAAACGCTCCTCAACCGTGCACAAGGCGCGCTGTTGATCAGCGCCGAAGGGATCGATGATGTCGCACAGGCAGAAGAGATGGTCAAACTGGCGACGGCGGTGGCGCATCTTATTGGTCGCTCCAACTACGATGCGATGAGCGGCCAGTATTACGCGCGTTTCGTGGTCAAAAACGTCGACAACTCCGACAGTTATCTGCGCCAGCCCCACCGCGTAATGGAACTGCACAATGACGGTACCTATGTTGAGGAGGTGACCGACTACGTGCTGATGATGAAAATCGACGAACAAAATATGGAAGGCGGTAATTCGCTGCTGCTGCACCTTGATGACTGGGAACATCTGGAGTCGTTTTTTACCCATCCGCTGGCGCGTCGCGTCATGCGCTGGGCGGCGCCGCCAAGCAAGAATGTTATCCATGACGTCTGGCACCCGGTGTTTGATGTCGACCAACAAGGCCGCCCGGTCATGCGTTATATCGACCAGTTCGTCCAGCCAAAAGACTTTGAAGAAGGCGTCTGGCTCAGCGAGCTTTCAGACGCGCTGGAAACCAGTCAAAACATCCTCTCCGTACCGGTACCGGTCGGCAAATTCCTGTTGATTAACAATCTGTTCTGGCTACATGGACGCGATCGTTTTACGCCGCATCCTGACTTGCGTCGCGAACTGATGCGCCAGCGCGGTTACTTCGCCTACGCCGCCAGCCATTATCAAACTCACCAATAAGCGCCACGGCGAAGGAATTACGCGGATGTATGATTTTGTGATTATCGGCGGCGGCATTATCGGCATGTCGACCGCCATGCAACTTATTGATCTCTACCCGGATGCGCGCATCGCGTTGCTGGAAAAAGAGTCCGCGCCAGCCTGCCACCAGACCGGGCATAACAGCGGCGTAATCCATGCCGGGGTGTACTACACGCCCGGCAGCCTCAAAGCGCAGTTTTGTCTGGCAGGCAATCAGGCGACCAAAACCTTTTGCGATCAAAACAACATCCGCTACGACACCTGCGGCAAAATGTTGGTCGCCACCTCGGAGCTGGAAATGGCGCGGATGCGCGCGCTATGGGAGCGGACGGCGGCCAACGGCTTAGAGCGCGAGTGGTTAAGCGCGGCGGAACTGCGTGAACGCGAACCCAATATCATTGGCCTGGGCGGGATTTTTGTCCCTTCCAGCGGGATTGTCAGCTATCGCGATGTCGCGACGGCCATGGCGAACCGCTTTCAGGCCAAAGGCGGCGAGATCATCTACCATGCCGAGGTCAGCGCGCTAACAGAACATGCCGCTGGCGTTGTCATTCGCACCTCGCAAGGTCGGGAAATCGAAACCGCTACGCTTATCGGCTGTGCAGGGCTAATGGCGGATCGGCTGGTCAAAATGCTGGGCGTGGAGCCCGGTTTTATTATCTGCCCTTTCCGCGGCGAGTACTTTCGTCTGGCCCCGCGACACAACCGGATCGTTAACCATTTGATCTACCCGATCCCCGATCCGGCAATGCCGTTTCTCGGCGTCCATCTTACCCGCATGATCGACGGCAGCGTCACGGTCGGGCCGAATGCGGTGCTGGCGCTTAAACGCGAAGGCTACCGTAAGCGCGACGTTTCCTTCACCGACACTCTGGAGATTTTTCGCTCCGCCGGCATCCGTCGCGTACTGCAAAACCATCTGCTTTCCGGACTGGGCGAGATGAAAAACTCGCTGTGCAAAAGTGGCTATTTGCGGCGAGTACAAAAGTATTGCCCCAGCCTGACCGTCAACGATCTCCAGCCCTGGCCGGCAGGCGTGCGGGCGCAGGCGGTTTCGCCGGACGGCAAACTGATTGATGATTTTCTGTTTGTCACGACGCCGCGTTCCATTCACACCTGTAACGCCCCCTCCCCGGCGGCGACATCCGCGATACCTATCGGCGCGCATATCGTCAGCAAAGTTCAGGCGCTACGCGCAAGCCAGAGCAACCCCGGACGTACGCTGCGTGCGGCACGCAGCGTGGACGCATTACACGCCGCATTTACCCGTTAACCCTTCAGACAGGAAGCAATTATGCAACTTAACGACTCTACCCTGTTCCGCCAGCAGGCCTTTATCGATGGCGACTGGCGCGACGCGCGCGGCGGCGATGTCATCCCCGTGAGCAACCCCGCCAACGGGAAACCGCTCGGCAATGTGCCCAAAATGGGGGCGGAAGAGACGCGCGACGCCATCAACGCCGCCAATCGCGCCCTGCCCGCCTGGCGCGCGCTCACCGCCAAAGAGCGAGCCAATATCCTGCGTCGCTGGTTCAATCTGATGATGGAACATCAGGACGATTTGGCGCGTCTGATGACGCTGGAACAGGGCAAACCGCTGGCGGAAGCGAAAGGCGAAATTAGCTACGCCGCCTCGTTTATTGAATGGTTCGCCGAAGAGGGGAAACGTATCTATGGCGACACGATTCCAGGTCATCAGGCCGATAAACGGCTGCTGGTGATTAAGCAGCCCATCGGCGTCACCGCCGCGATTACCCCGTGGAACTTTCCCTCGGCTATGATCACCCGTAAAGCCGGCCCCGCGCTGGCCGCAGGCTGCACAATGGTACTCAAACCCGCCAGCCAGACGCCGTTTTCCGCGCTGGCGCTGGCGGAACTGGCCCGGCGCGCCGGAATTCCCGCAGGCGTATTTAACGTCGTTACCGGTTCGGCAGGCGATATCGGCGGCGAGCTGACCAGCAACCCGCTGGTACGCAAACTGTCGTTTACCGGCTCGACGGAGATTGGCCGCCAGCTAATGGAACAATGCGCCAAAGACATTAAAAAAGTGTCGCTGGAGTTGGGCGGCAATGCGCCGTTTATCGTCTTTGACGATGCCGATCTGGATAAAGCCGTCGAAGGCGCGCTGGCTTCGAAGTTTCGCAACGCCGGGCAGACCTGTGTCTGCGCCAATAGATTGTATGTTCAGGACGGCGTTTACGATCGTTTTGCGGAAAAACTCAACCAGGCGGTAAATAAGCTCGCGGTCGGCGACGGCCTGCAAGCCGACGTCGCTATCGGGCCGCTGATTGATGAAAAAGCCGTGGCGAAAGTCCAGGAGCATATCGCCGATGCGCTGGAAAAAGGCGCCCGCGTCATTACGGGCGGTGAAGCGCACAAATTGGGCGGCAACTTCTTTCAACCGACCATTCTGGCGGATGTTCCTGATAACGCGAAAGTCGCCAAAGAAGAGACATTCGGGCCGCTCGCGCCTCTGTTCCGCTTCAGCGACGAGGCGGATGTCATCAGGCAGGCTAACGATACCGAGTTCGGCCTGGCAGCCTATTTTTATTCACGCGATTTAAGCCGCGTTTTCCGCGTCGGCGAAGCGCTGGAATACGGCATCGTCGGTATTAATACCGGCATTATCTCCAACGAAGTCGCGCCTTTCGGCGGCATTAAGGCCTCCGGATTAGGCCGTGAAGGTTCCAAATACGGCATCGAAGATTATTTAGAAATCAAATATATGTGCATCGGCCTTTAACAGGAGAGTCGCTAATGAATACTAATCACGCTTTAATGCAGCGCCGTCATAACGCCGTTCCTCGCGGCGTGGGCCAGATTCACCCGATTTTCGCCGAGCGGGCGGAAAATTGTCGGGTCTGGGATGTCGAAGGCCGTGAGTATCTCGATTTCGCAGGCGGCATTGCCGTCCTGAACACCGGTCATTTACATCCGGGCATTGTTTCAGCGGTCGAAGCGCAGTTGAAGAAATTGTCGCATACCTGTTTTCAGGTGCTGGCCTATGAACCGTACCTGGCGTTGTGCGAACGCATGAACCAGAAGGTACCTGGCGATTTCGCCAAAAAAACGTTGCTGGTCACGACCGGTTCAGAAGCGGTTGAAAACGCCGTGAAAATCGCCCGCGCGGCGACAAAACGCAGCGGCGCTATCGCGTTTAGCGGCGCTTACCACGGTCGTACCCACTACACGCTCTCTCTGACCGGGAAAGTACACCCGTACTCTGCTGGTATGGGATTGATGCCAGGCCATGTCTACCGCGCGCTTTATCCTTGCCCGCTACACAACATCAGCGACGACGACGCGATCGCCAGCATTGAACGCATCTTTAAAAATGATGCCGCGCCGGAAGATATCGCCGCCATTATTATTGAGCCGGTACAGGGCGAAGGCGGATTTTACGCCGCCTCTCCCGCGTTTATGCAGCGACTGCGCGCGCTATGCGACCAACACGGCATTATGTTGATTGCCGACGAAGTGCAAAGCGGCGCGGGCCGGACCGGTACGCTGTTCGCCATGGAACAGATGGGCGTTGCGGCAGATATTACCACGTTTGCGAAATCGATCGCCGGCGGCTTTCCGCTGGCAGGCGTTACCGGCCGGGCAGACGTGATGGACGCTATCGCGCCGGGCGGTCTGGGCGGCACCTATGCCGGAAACCCGATTGCCTGCGCCGCCGCGCTGGCGGTACTGGACATTTTCGAGCAGGAAAATCTACTGCAAAAGGCGAATACGCTTGGCAAAACGCTGCGCGATGGCCTGATGGAGATAGCGGAAACGCACCGTGAGATTGGCGACGTGCGCGGACTGGGCGCCATGATCGCCATTGAGTTGTTCGAAAATGGCGACCCCGGCAAACCGAACGCGGCTCTGACCGCCGACATTGTGGCCCGCGCCCGCGAGAAAGGGTTAATTCTGCTCTCCTGCGGTCCTTACTACAACATCTTGCGCATCCTCGTTCCACTCACTATTGAGGCCTCGCAGATTCGGCAAGGCCTGGAGATTATCGCCCAGTGCTTTGATGAGGCGAAACAAGCGTAATGTCCAATAAGCAGCGTCGGATGGCGACATAACTGTCTTATTCGGCCTACAAAAACCGTTTCGATTGTAGGCCGAATAATTAAGCCAGGCGCCATCCGGTAAACGAGCGCAATAACAATAAAGAGGTTTTAGGATGGGGCAATTGTCAGAATCACATGCATTAGGGGGCGGGCTGAAATCACGCCACGTCACCATGTTATCGATCGCCGGCGTCATCGGCGCCAGCCTGTTTGTCGGTTCCAGCGTGGCGATTGCGGAGGCCGGCCCTGCGGTACTGCTGGCCTATCTGTTCGCAGGACTTTTAGTCGTCATGATTATGCGAATGCTGGCTGAAATGGCCGTCGCCACGCCGGATACCGGTTCTTTTTCCACCTATGCGGATAAAGCGATCGGCCCCTGGGCCGGGTATACCATCGGCTGGTTATACTGGTGGTTTTGGGTGCTGGTTATTCCGCTGGAGGCCAATATTGCCGCCATTATTCTGAATTCATGGATACCGGGTATTCCGGTGTGGCTATTTTCATTAGTGATTACGCTTGCCTTAACCGGAAGCAATTTATTGAGCGTCAAAAATTACGGCGAATTCGAATTCTGGCTGGCGCTATGTAAAGTGATTGCTATCCTGGCGTTTATCGCGCTGGGCGCGACGGCGATTAGCGGTTTTTATCCATATGCCGAGGTAAGCGGTATCTCCCGGCTATGGGATCACGGCGGTTTTATGCCTAACGGCTTCGGCGCGGTGTTAAGCGCCATGTTGATCACCATGTTCTCTTTTATGGGCGCGGAAATCGTCACTATTGCTGCCGCGGAATCCGATACGCCGGATAAACATATCGTACGCGCCACCAATTCTGTTATCTGGCGAATTTCCATCTTTTACCTGTGTTCCATTTTTGTGGTGGTGGCGCTGATCCCGTGGAATATGCCGGGTCTGAAAAGTGTAGGTTCGTACCGTTCGGTACTGGAGCTGCTTCATATTCCGCACGCAAAATTCATTATGGATTGCGTGATTTTGTTGTCGGTGACCAGTTGTCTGAACTCCGCATTATATACCGCGTCCCGGATGCTCTATTCCCTTAGCCGCCGCGGCGATGCGCCTGCGATAATGGGAAAAACTAACCGTAGCAAAACGCCCTGGGTGGCGGTTCTCCTCTCTACCGGCGCGGCCTTTTTAACCGTTGTCGTCAATTATTACGCCCCAGCAAAAGTGTTTAAATTTCTTATCGACAGTTCTGGCGCCATCGCGCTGCTGGTCTATCTGGTGATTGCGATTTCGCAATTGCGGATGCGTAAAATTCTGCTGGCGCAGGGCGGAGAAATTAAGCTGAAAATGTGGCTTTATCCGTGGCTCACCTGGCTGGTTATCGGCTTTATCTGCTTTGTTCTGGTGGTGATGCTATTTCGACCGGCACAGCAATTAGAAGTCATTTCGACGGGGCTGTTAGGGCTGGGCATAATAGGTACTGTCCCCATTATGTCTCGCTGGAAAAAACTGATAAGGTGGCAAAAAGCCCCCCTGCAAAATCTACGTTAGTTATTCCCGGCGTCAGCCGGGAAGCTTCTCAGGAGTAAAAGATGACCGCCCTTTCCCAACCGACGGCCATAGATGGCTATCGCTGGCTTAAAAATGACATTATTCGCGGCACTTATCAGCCGGATGAGAAACTGCGGATGAGTTTATTAACCGCCCGCTATGCGCTCGGCGTAGGGCCGCTGCGTGAGGCGCTGTCACAACTGGTGGCGGAACGGCTGGTCACCGTGGTGAATCAAAAAGGCTATCGCGTGGCATCCATGTCAGAGGCGGAACTCCTCGATATTTTTGACGCGCGCGCCAATATGGAAGCGATGCTGGTACGCCTGGCGATTGAACGCGGCGATGATGCGTGGGAGGCGGAGATCCTGGCGCGAGCGCATATGCTCAGTAAACTGGAAGCCAGCGATGCCAGTGAACATATGCTCGATGAATGGGACCAGCGCCACCAGGCGTTCCATTCCGCCATTGTCGCCGGGTGCGGCTCCCACTATCTGCTACAGATGCGTGAACGCTTATTTGACCTGGCGGCCCGCTACCGCTTTATTTGGTTACGTGAAACCGTTCTGTCCGTCGAGATGCTGGAAGATAAACATATTCAGCATCACACGCTAACCGAAGCGATACTGGCGCGCGAGGCGGCACGCGCCAGCGAATTAATGCGTCAGCATTTGCTGACGCCGATTCCCATTATTCGCCAGGCGATGGCAGGAAAAATGTAGCCTGGCGCGGCCTGCTAGCCATTATTCTTCAGGAATACGCAACACTTGTCCCGGATATATTTTTTCCGGGCTTTTCAGCATCGGTTTATTTGCCTCGAAGATTTTATTATACAGATTGGCGTTACCATACACTTGCTTTGAAATAGCGCTCAGGGTGTCGCCTGATTTTACGGTATAAAACTGACTTTCAGCCGCCGGCGTCGTGGTTTTAACCTGATCGTCAACGCTGCTAATCCCGGCGATATTCCCCACGGCAACCAGAATTTTTTCTTTTGCCTCCTGACTCAGCCCATCACCCGTCACTGTCGCTTTTCCATCAGCAATTTGCACATTCACTTTGTCAGCGTCGGGTATTCCCGTTTTATTTAAATGTTCCTGGACTTTTTTCGCCTGATCGTCCTTATCATGATTAGCGGTTACCGCGTCCCAGAGTTTTTCACCTGCATCTTTTACAAAATTGAAAAGTCCCATATTCACCTCGCTTGTCAAAAATACACACAAAGAAAAGTGTAGCAGAGGGAATGAGGTTATCCTGATAAGCGGCGCTTATGCGCCGCCGGTGGCCGGTAATTAATGACGCATCTGAACCCAAAATGCGTGGATAAGCCCCGGAATATATCCGAGTAATGTCAGCAGGATATTAAGGATAAATGCCCAACCGAACCCTTTTCCTAAAAGTACGCCGAGCGGAGGCAAAATAATCGTAAATACAATTCTCCAGAAACCCATATACACTCCATACAAGCAAAATTAGTCATTGTTTAAAAAGAGATTTTATCTCTAAGCATAGTCAGTTTACCTGAGCCTGCCAGTCGCGCGCCGCGCTTTTACCCTCCTTTACGCTCTTTACGCTGGCATTAGGTTGATGTTTATTTTAGAATTAACTAAATTTAGAAAATACTTAAATAACTATGACAGAGCTTGAACAACTTCAGGCCAGCGCAGAACAGGCGGCGGCCCTGCTCAAAGCGATGAGCCACCCAAAAAGATTACTGATTTTATGTATGCTTTGCGGTTCGCCAAAAACCAGCGCAGGCGAACTGGCGCGCATTACCGGGCTAAGCCCCTCCGCGACGTCGCAACATCTGGCGCGGATGCGGGAAGAAGGACTGATTGATAGTCAACGCGATGCCCAGCGCATTCACTATTTCATTAAAAATGAGGCGGTTAATACGATTATCGCCACGTTAAAGAATCTCTATTGTCCATAAGGAGGCACGATGTCCATTGGGATAGTTTCCCCCCGTGAGGCGCAAGCGCTGATAGCGCAAGGCGCGAAACTGATTGATGTGCGCGACGCCGATGAATATCTGCGCGAGCATATTCCACATGCGCAACTGGCGCCGCTTTCCCGGCTTGAACAGGGCGATTTGCCCGCCAACCTGCGAGCGGAACAGATTATTTTTCACTGTCAGTCCGGTAAACGAACCAGCAGCAATGCAGCAAAACTACAGGCCATTGCCGCCCCTGCTCAGGTCAGTCTACTGGAAGGCGGTATCGACGGATGGAAAGCGGCAGGATTGCCCGTCACAGAAGACAAATCGCAACCGTTGCCACTGATGCGTCAGGTGCAAATCGCCGCCGGCGGGTTGACGTTGCTTGGGGTGATTCTGGGCTATACGGTCCACGGCGGCTTTTTCCTCATTAGCGGTTTTGTCGGGGCCGGGTTAATGCTGGCAGGCATGACCGGCTTCTGCGGAATGGCGCGACTACTGGAAAAAATGCCCTGGAATACCCGTACTCATTAAGCGGTACCTTCACCACGCGTCGGTAAGTGTGTAGTAGACTGAAGGCGGGTTTATAGCATTGTTCAACAGGAGGGCGTGATGTTCACACCAGGCGATTTTGTACAGCCCCGAATGGGGGGGCCGAAACTGAAAGTGATTGAAGTCAACGAGGATCATATTGTCGCGGTACAGGCCAGCAATGAGCAGGGCGAAAAATTGATCCTCAAAGCGGAAGATGTCACCCCCTATTGCGAAGAGGGCGATTTTGGCGTGTGCTGATTTATCAGAATGAGCATGGCGCAACGTTCCCTGAGTCCCGGTTAATAGAGACAGGAAACGAAGCGCCATCCGTTAAAGGTTATCCGTGATTAGATTAAGAAATCATCCAGAGATTTCCCCGCCGCCAGCGCCTGGGCAATCGGTTTAGGCGTACGACCTTGTCCGGTCCAGGTTTTTTCTTCGCCATTGAAATCAGTAAAACGATATTTTGCCGGACGCGGCTGGCGCTTTTTAGCAGAACGCGGCATTGCTGAATCCATGGCAAATAACTCTTCCGGGTTAATACCGTCTGCTTTCATCAGCTCCAGAAAGGCATTAATTTTCTCCTGCTTCTCGGCAAGCTGGCGTTGCTGCAATTCTTCTTCTTCGCGTCTTTCTTTAGTGACAACCCTGAATTTTTCGAGCATTTCTTCAAGAACGTCAATGGAGAATTCGCGAGCCATAGCACGCAGCGTGCGGATATTATTTAAGTTCTGTAACATCAAATTCATATCAATAAAAACCTTTTAACGCAGAAAACAAAAAACTATTACAGGCGGTATTGTATGCGATTATTGATTATATTTCCAGATCCTAAAGTTCATACAGATATACTCAGTATAACTCCATTAATTATATTAATCTGTTAACCAGAAGGTTATATTCATTACCCCCTGTGTATTTCAGGTTATTCTGCCTACGGTATATCTGTAGGTTTCCCGTTCAGCTGTTTATACCCTTCATACTTCAAGTTGCTTATGTGTTGGCTACGGATTACCCGGCCCATCCATGGGCCTCGCCCTGACGGGCCGTCGCACGCGACGTTCAAATCTGCTCCCGGCAGATTTGCCGCTCACCCCAGTCACATCGTTATCTATGCGCCTGGTGACTCACTCTCTTGCCGCCTTTAAGCAATTCGAAATCCATAGAATATATAGCGTATTGCGTATCTCAGTAGCCACGGTGACCCTCACGGTGGCTGACCTTATACAGAAGTGAATATTTCAGCACAATAATAGATTAACCATTCAAAAATCATCATCAGAGCTTTATGCTAAAAATCACCCTGCAATAGCTATAATTATGCTGAGAAAAGTAGAGCGCGTGCCGTTAGCCGAGAATAGATCGCATCAGACAACATTTGGAATGTGGCTGAAAATCGCCAGAAAAACAATGCATTATAATGCATTGATTTAAAAGTAATTAATGACTAACAACAACGAAAATCTCGCCGCGAGCAAAAAACACACAATCGTAGAGTATTTTATCGACAAAAAGCCTATAAATAAAAATATTACACTAGTTGATAGTTATTATATAGGGATATACTCTATGCAAAGACAAAAGTGCTTTATGATTTCACTACCAACCATCACTTCATTCTGATCGATACGCTACAAGGAGCATTAACATGTTCTCTCCACAGTCACGCTTGCGTCATGCCGTAGCAGACACGTTTGCGATGGTTGTTTACTGTTCTGTTGTGAACATGTTGATCGAGATATTCCTCTCCGGAATGAGCTTTGAGCAGTCGCTTTCTTCCAGGCTGGTGGCGATACCTGTCAACATTTTGATTGCATGGCCATACGGCGTTTACCGCGATCTGATTATGCGCGTCGCGCGTAAGGCAAGCCCGGCGGGATGGGCCAAAAACCTGGCGGATGTATTGGCTTATGTCACCTTTCAGTCACCCGTTTATATTATCATCTTACTGACCGTCGGCGCCGGCTGGCATCAGATAGTGGCCGCCGTGAGTTCAAACATTGTTGTTTCAATGTTAATGGGCGCGGTTTATGGCTACTTCCTGGATTATTGTCGTCGCCTGTTTAAAGTGAGCAGCTATCATCAGGCTAAGGCATAAGTTAACGTCGCGACTGGCATTGCCAGTCGCGCTTTTAGTCGCTTTTTTCGTCGCCAAAAAGCCCGTTCAGATAACGTTCTAACGCTATTCGGGAGCTAAAGCCGTGGGGAATACCGTAATGTTCGTGGGTCTCGCCGCCTAAATAGAGCGGAAAATTTTGGTAGTGATCGCAGGTTTTAATATCCGAAGCCGGGTCAGCCAGTGATGAGCTACGGTCTTTTAATCTGGGGTGAATGATCAGCGCGGTACGCCCCATACGCGCCTCGCGGTTAACATAAACATAATTCTCGCCGCGTCGATAACCATACGTCTTATTCGTCACCACATCGACGGTAAACCCTGCCTTTTCCAGTACCCGCGCCACCTCGTCAGGTCGTAAATACATATTTTATCCTCATTCTCTTTTACTGCGGGCTTACCTTACCCGATAGCGCGTTATCAACGCTTTCAGAAAAGTCCAGAAACGCATGATATCGCCGTAACAAGCCTCAGCAGGTAAAAATATGAACTACACTGAAAGCTACATCGAAATCAATGGAGGATCATATGCTTAACAAACCGAACCGAAACGACGTCGATGATGGTGTTCAGGATATTCAGAATGATGTCAATCGATTAGCCGACAGTCTGGAAGATGTCCTTAAATCCTGGGGAAGCGATGCGAAAGACGAAGCCGAGGCTGCGCGACGTAAAGCACAGGCGTTGTTGAAAGAGACCCGGGCGCGGATGCAGGGTCGTACTCGCGTAAAACAAGCCGCCTGTGATGCGATGGGGTGCGCGGATACGTTTGTGCGTGAAAAACCCTGGTGTAGCGTAGGAACCGCCGCAGCGGTAGGGATTTTTATCGGGGCGCTGCTCAGCCTGCGTCGCTAACGACGTGCGCTGCCGGATGGCGACATACTTTATTGGGCCTGCATCATTGCCGCAGGCCCAGGTCGCGCCATTCGGCGAAACGGTTACTGTATCGCCTGTCGCAGCTGCCATGCGACCTGTTTCGCCATGCCAGCGGAAGTAATATTGGTAAACGACAGTAAAATGCCCCCCTTTCCTGATGAAACCACTCGCCAACGGCTTAGCGCCTGTACCGCCAGTCCGGCCTGATTCGCTTTCGCTACCTGCGCTTTATCATCGCCTTCAACCTCAATAACCAATTGAATACCGCCTTTCTGTAATGTCACAACAAATCCCTGTTCTGCCAGCGCCTCTTCAATCCATAACCGTCGCTGAGCATAATGTTGACGCATCTTTTTCAGATGTCGCCAGAAATGGCCATCACGGATAAAATCAGCCAACGTGTGCTGCCATAACAACGGTACGCTACAGGGCATCAGCGACGCCTGCTGGCGGAAATGCTCAATCTGCTTTATCGGCACCACCAGCCAGGCGGTACGTAATGCCGGAAAGAGCGACTTACTGAACGTTCCGGCGTAAATCACTCGCTGCGGGGCATCCAGACTCTTGAGCGGCGGAAGCGGTTTACCGTGATAACGAAATTCGCTGTCGTAGTCATCTTCAATAATCCAGGCCTGCACATTCGCCGCCCATGCCAGAAGTTGCCGTCGGCGAGTTAACGACAGCGCCACCCCCAACGGACTTTGGTGGGCGGGCGTCACCAATGCAAAGCGTCCCTGCGGGCAATCCCGCATCCCCGCCGTGACATTCAGCCCATCGGCATCGACCGGAATCGGCGCCAGCGTAATCCCCTCCTGCGTTATCACCGGGCGAATTAACGGAAAGCCGGGATCTTCCACCCACATGCTGTCTCCCGGCACAGACAATGTACGCAGGATCAGCCGCATAGAATCCGCATATCCGGAGGTAATAAATACCTGTTCCGGCAGGCATTCAATGCTACGCGAAACCCGCAGGTAATCGACTATCGCCTGGCGCAAAATCGCCTCGCCGCAGACGTCGCCTAATGCCAGATCGAAGCGCGTCTGCGTGCGCAACCGACGCCCCATCACTCGCGCCCACTTCTCGCGCGGAAAGAGATCCAGCGCCGGTAACCCCATCTGAAAAGGTTTCGGTTCCGGACTTTCTCCGGCAAAAACAGCGGGTATCGGCGGCGCCGTCTCAAACCGTAGAGCGTTGCTCACAAACGTGCCTGCCTGGCCACGTCGCTCCAGCCAGCCCTGCGCCACCAGCTCGCCATAGGCATTTTCCACCGTGGCGCGAGAAACGCCCAGTTCCTGCGCCCACGTCCGACTGGACGGCAAACGCGTTCCGGGCGCGAGTTCTCCTTGCTCAATGGCCGTTTTTAACTGACGAGCAATGTGTTGATAGCGCGGCATATGGTCTGCTTTTTCTGTAAAAATATGGCTCTCTTTTACAGACCATTATAGTGCTACAGTGCTCGTCATCAACACGAGGAGAAACATGATGACGACGTTACGCCAACCCTATTATGAACTGAGCCCGGAGGTTTACAGCGCTCTGGTGCAGGCGAAAAACGCGCTGGAAAAGAGCACGCTTGACCTCACTCTGATGGAGCTGATTTACCTGCGTGTTTCGCAAATAAATGGCTGTGCATTTTGCCTGGAGATGCACAGCAAAGCGCTGCGTAAGGCTGGCGTAAATCAAGCTAAATTAGATGCGCTGGCAGGATGGCGGGTAAGCCACCATTTCAGCGAGCAAGAGTGCGCGGCGTTAGCCTGGGCGGAATCGGTGACGCACATTGCTGAAACCCACGCCGAAGATAATGTTTACCTGCCGCTGCTCGATCATTTCAGCGCGCGTGAAATCAGCGATCTGACCTTCGCCATCGGTTTAATGAACTGCTTTAACCGTCTGGCGATCGGTATGCGAATGTGACGCATTGTTGCCGGATGGCGCTGATGTCAGCCAACTCTGTTATGCGTGAACCTGCAGGCCGGATCGGGTGTTCACGCCGCCATCCGGCAAAAATTAGCCATGCCGCCCCTACCCCGCTGCGTTCATCAGCGACGTTAAAACCAATCGAAAATTCCCATATCTTGTATGGTTGAATCTTAATTCAACTACATCTAGTATTTCCTGTATCAACATCCGACAATCCGACGCGTTTCATCGCGCCGTTTTCTCATTTTAAATGGAAATACGAATCATGAGCATTACTATTTACACTCGCAATAACTGTGTTCAGTGCCACGCCACAAAGCGGGCGATGGAAAGCCGTGGATTTGAATTTGAGATGGTGAACGTCGATCTGGTGCCGGATGCAGCGGATACGCTCCGGGCGCAAGGATTTCGTCAATTACCGGTGGTGATGGCGGGCGATTTGAGCTGGTCTGGCTTCCGCCCGGACATGATTAACCGTCTGCACCCGACACCCCACGCGGCAAACGCATGAGCGCGCTCGTCTACTTCTCCAGTAGCTCTGAAAATACGCACCGTTTTATGCAGCGTCTGGGGCTGTCTGCCACGCGTATTCCGCTCAATGAACGGGAGCGAATTCAGGTAGACGAACCGTACATTCTGGTTGTGCCGTCATACGGCGGCGGCGGGATGGCCGGTGCGGTGCCGCGACAGGTGATCCGCTTTTTAAATGATGAACACAACCGGGCGCGCATTCGCGGTGTTATCGCCTCCGGTAATCGCAATTTCGGCGATGCCTGGGGATGCGCTGGCGATGTGATAGCACAAAAATGCGGCGTTCCCTGGCTGTACCGCTTTGAGCTCATGGGCACACAACGCGACATCGATAACGTCCGAAAAGGAGTAAATGAATTTTGGCAACAACTATCCCGGAGCGCGTAATGCAGGAAACCATGGATTACCACGCCCTGAACGCGATGCTGAATCTTTATGATAAAGCAGGCCATATTCAGTTCGACAAGGACCAGCAGGCGATCGACGCCTTCTTTGCCGCCCACGTCCGCCCGCATTCCGTGACGTTTGCCAGCCAGCATGAACGTCTGGAGACGCTGGTTCGGGAAGGGTATTACGATGACGCTGTCCTCGCGCGTTACGACCGCGCCTTCGTCCTCCGCCTGTTCGAGCACGCCCACGCCAGCGGCTTTCGCTTCCAGACGTTTCTTGGCGCCTGGAAGTTCTATACCAGTTACACGCTGAAAACCTTCGACGGCAAACGTTATCTGGAACACTTTGAAGATCGGGTGACAATGGTGGCGTTGACGCTGGCGCAGGGTGACGAAACGCTGGCCACCCAACTGACCGATGAAATGCTTTCTGGTCGCTTTCAGCCTGCTACCCCGACTTTTTTAAATTGCGGTAAACAGCAGCGTGGGGAACTGGTCTCCTGCTTCCTGCTCCGTATCGAAGACAATATGGAGTCGATCGGGCGAGCGGTGAATTCGGCGCTGCAACTCTCCAAACGCGGCGGCGGCGTCGCGTTTTTACTCTCCAATCTGCGCGAGGCGGGCGCGCCGATCAAACGCATTGAGAATCAGTCTTCCGGCGTGATCCCGGTGATGAAAATGCTGGAAGACGCATTTTCGTATGCCAACCAGCTTGGCGCGCGTCAGGGGGCCGGCGCGGTTTATCTCCATGCGCACCACCCGGATATTCTGCGTTTTCTGGATACCAAACGGGAAAATGCTGACGAAAAAATCCGGATCAAAACGCTCTCTCTCGGCGTGGTGATCCCGGATATCACCTTCCGGCTGGCGAAAGAAAACGCGCAAATGGCGCTCTTTTCGCCCTATGACGTACAACGACGCTACGGCAAACCGTTTGGCGATATCGCCATTAGCGAACGGTACGATGAATTAATTGCCGATCCGCACGTGCGTAAAACCTATATTAACGCCCGTGACTTTTTTCAAACACTGGCGGAGATTCAGTTCGAATCCGGGTATCCCTACATCATGTTTGAAGATACGGTAAACCGCGCGAATCCCATTGCTGGTCGCATTAATATGAGCAACCTGTGCTCGGAAATTTTACAGGTCAATAGCGCCTCCCGTTACGACGATAACCTTGACTATACCCACATCGGGCATGACATCTCCTGCAATCTCGGCTCGCTGAATATCGCTCACGTCATGGATTCACCGGACATTGGCCGTACCGTAGAAACCGCTATTCGCGGCCTGACGGCGGTGTCTGACATGAGCCATATACGCAGCGTGCCCTCAATAGCCACCGGTAATGCCGCCTCTCATGCCATCGGTCTGGGCCAGATGAATCTGCATGGCTATCTGGCGAGAGAAGGCATTGCCTACGGTTCGCCGGAGGCGTTGGATTTCACCAATCTCTATTTTTACACCATTACCTGGCATGCCGTGCATACTTCAATGCGGCTGGCCCGCGAACGCGGCAAAACCTTCGCCGGATTTGCGCAGTCGCGCTATGCCAGCGGCGACTATTTTACGCAGTATTTACAGGACGACTGGCAACCGAAAACAGCGAAAGTCAGGGCGCTATTTGCCCGCAGCGGCATTACGCTGCCCACACGAGAAATGTGGCTAAAGCTGCGCGACGATGTGATGCGCTATGGCATCTATAACCAAAATTTGCAGGCGGTGCCGCCGACCGGTTCGATTTCTTACATTAATCATGCGACCTCCAGCATTCATCCGATTGTGGCCAAAATTGAGATTCGCAAAGAGGGCAAAACCGGGCGTGTGTATTACCCCGCGCCGTTTATGACCAATGAAAATCTGGACATGTATCAGGATGCTTACGATATCGGTCCGGAAAAAATTATTGATACCTATGCCGAGGCCACGCGCCACGTCGATCAAGGGCTGTCGCTCACCCTGTTTTTCCCCGATACCGCCACGACCCGCGATATCAACAAGGCGCAGATCTATGCCTGGCGAAAAGGTATTAAGTCACTGTATTACATCCGGCTTCGCCAGTTGGCGCTGGAAGGTACTGAAATTGAAGGCTGCGTATCCTGCGCGCTATAAGGAAAGCCATATGAAATTATCTCGTATTAGCGCCATCAACTGGAACAAGATCCAGGACGACAAAGATCTGGAGGTGTGGAACCGGCTGACCAGTAACTTCTGGCTGCCGGAAAAAGTGCCGTTATCGAATGATATTCCGGCCTGGCAGACGCTGAGCGCCGCCGAACAGCAGCTCACCATTCGCGTGTTTACGGGTCTTACGCTGCTTGACACTATCCAGAACATCGCAGGCGCGCCGTCGTTAATGGCAGATGCCATCACGCCGCATGAAGAGGCAGTACTGTCGAACATCAGCTTTATGGAAGCGGTACACGCCCGCTCTTACAGTTCTATTTTTTCCACGCTGTGCCAGACAAAAGAGGTTGATGCCGCCTACGCCTGGAGCGAAGAAAACCCGCCGCTACAGCGTAAGGCGCAGATTATTTTGGCTCATTACGTCAGCGATGAACCGCTAAAGAAAAAGATTGCCAGCGTCTTTTTAGAGTCTTTTCTGTTCTATTCCGGCTTCTGGCTACCGATGTATTTCTCCAGCCGCGGTAAGCTCACGAACACTGCCGACCTGATTCGTTTAATCATTCGCGATGAAGCGGTTCACGGTTATTATATTGGCTATAAGTATCAGATAGCGCTACAAAAACTATCGGCAATCGAGCGTGAAGAGTTAAAGCTTTTCGCGCTGGATTTGTTAATGGAACTGTACGACAACGAAATCCGCTACACAGAAGCATTATATGCGGAAACCGGCTGGGTTAACGACGTCAAAGCCTTCTTGTGCTACAACGCCAATAAAGCCTTAATGAACCTGGGTTATGAGGCGTTATTTCCGCCGGAGATGGCAGACGTGAATCCCGCAATCCTTGCCGCGCTCTCGCCGAATGCCGACGAAAACCATGATTTCTTTTCCGGCTCAGGTTCATCTTATGTGATGGGGAAAACAGTCGAAACCGAAGACGAAGACTGGAATTTTTAACCTTACGGGCATGGGAAATAACGTTACATTCCCCATGCCTTTATTTCAAGCAATAGCGGGTTAAATCGCGCAAATATTACAACATGTCCTACACTCAATACGAGTGAGATTATTCACCTGGATTCCCCCAATTCAGGTGGATTTTTGCTGGTTGTCCCAAAAAATATCTCTCCCTCTCCATTCGCGTTCAGCCCTTATATCATGGGAAATCACAGCCGATAGAACCTCGCAATATTCATGCCAGAAGCAAATTCAGGGTTGTCTCAGATTCTGAGTATGTTAGGGTAGAAAAAGGTAACTATTTCTATCAGGTAACATATCGACATAAGTAAATAACAGGAATCATTCTATTGCATGGCAATTAAATTAGAAGTGAAGAATCTGTATAAAATATTTGGAGAGCATCCGCAGCGTGCCTTCAAATATATTGAAAAGGGACTATCGAAAGAGCAAATACTGGAAAAAACGGGGCTATCGCTTGGCGTTAAAGACGCCAGTCTGGCCATTGAAGAAGGCGAGATATTTGTCATCATGGGATTATCCGGCTCGGGTAAATCCACAATGGTACGCCTTCTCAATCGCCTGATTGAACCCACCCGCGGGCAGGTACTGATTGACGGTGTTGATATTGCCAAAATATCAGACGCTGAGCTTCGCGAGGTGCGCAGGAAAAAGATTGCGATGGTCTTCCAGTCATTTGCGCTCATGCCGCATATGACCGTGCTGGATAATACGGCATTCGGTATGGAATTAGCGGGCATCGCGGCGCAAGAGCGTCGCGAAAAAGCGCTGGACGCCTTGCGTCAGGTAGGGCTTGAGAATTACGCTCACGCCTACCCGGATGAACTTTCCGGTGGGATGCGTCAGCGTGTTGGGCTTGCCCGCGCGCTGGCAATCAACCCTGATATCTTATTAATGGATGAAGCATTTTCCGCCCTCGATCCATTAATTCGTACCGAAATGCAGGATGAGCTGGTGAAATTACAGGCGAAACATCAGCGCACCATTGTCTTTATTTCCCACGATCTTGATGAGGCTATGCGTATTGGCGACAGGATTGCCATCATGCAAAATGGCGAGGTCGTACAGGTTGGTACGCCGGATGAGATCCTGAATAATCCGGCAAATGATTATGTCCGCACGTTCTTCCGTGGCGTGGATATTAGTCAGGTCTTTAGCGCCAAAGATATTGCCCGTCGCAGTCCGGTCGGATTAATTCGTAAAACGCCAGGTTTTGGTCCCCGTTCGGCACTGAAATTATTACAGGATGAAGACCGTGAATATGGTTACGTCATTGAGCGTGGCAATAAATTCGTGGGCGTCGTGTCCATCGACTCATTAAAAGCGGCATTAAGCCAGGCGCAAGGGATTGAAGCGGCGCTTATCGACGACCCTTTAGTCGTTGATGCGCAAACCCCACTCAGCGAGTTGCTCTCTCACGTCGGCCAGGCGCCCTGCGCGGTGCCGGTTGTCGATGAAGAACACCAGTATGTTGGCATTATTTCAAAACGTATGTTGCTACAGGCTTTAGATCGCGAGGGGGGTAACAATGGCTGATCAAACGAATCCGTGGGATACCGCACAGGTGGCCGATACTACGACGCAAACGGCTGATGCCTGGGGAACACCGGCAGGCGTAGCCACGGACGGCGGCAGTACCGACTGGTTGAACAGCGCGCCCGCGCCAGCCCCTGAACACTTTTCTCTTCTGGACCCGTTCCATAAGACGCTGATCCCGCTGGATAGCTGGGTCACAGAGGGAATCGACTGGGTCGTCACCCATTTCCGTCCCCTTTTTCAGGGGATTCGTGTGCCGGTGGATTACATTCTTAACGGCTTTCAGCAACTGCTGCTGGGAATGCCCGCCCCTGTGGCGATTATTCTCTTTGCGCTGATTGCCTGGCAGGTTTCCGGCGTGGGCATGGGGATCGCAACGCTGATATCGCTGATCGCGATCGGCGCGATCGGTGCCTGGTCGCAGGCGATGATTACCCTGGCGCTGGTGTTGACCGCCCTGTTGTTCTGCGTCGTGATCGGATTACCGATGGGAATCTGGCTGGCGCGCAGCCCGCGCGCAGCCAAAATAGTTCGTCCGCTGCTGGATGCGATGCAGACCACGCCCGCGTTTGTCTATCTGGTGCCGATTGTCATGTTATTCGGCATCGGTAACGTGCCGGGCGTGGTGGTGACGATTATTTTTGCTCTACCGCCGATTATACGCCTGACGATCCTGGGCATTAACCAGGTGCCTGCCGACTTAATTGAAGCGTCGCGCTCGTTCGGCGCCAGCCCGCGCCAAATGTTGTTCAAAGTGCAACTACCGCTGGCGATGCCCACCATTATGGCAGGCGTTAATCAGACGCTGATGCTGGCTCTCTCAATGGTCGTCATCGCCTCGATGATTGCGGTCGGCGGGCTTGGCCAGATGGTATTACGCGGCATTGGTCGTCTTGATATGGGGCTGGCAACCGTGGGCGGCGTCGGCATTGTGATTCTCGCCATCATTCTGGACCGTCTGACGCAGGCCGTCGGGCGCGACTCGCGTAGCCGCGGTAACCGTCGCTGGTATACCACCGGTCCTGTTGGGCTAATCACCCGCCCTTTCGTTAAGTAACTCTCCTGACGCCCGGTGACATTGCGCTTACCGGGCTTACAACTCCCTACCATAATTAAAGGAACAACGATGCGACATACTGTGATATTTGCCTCAGCGTTTGCCACCCTTGTCACCGCCAGCGCTTTCGCTGCCGACCTGCCTGGCAAAGGCATTACCGTCCAACCAATCCAAAGCACGATTTCTGAAGAGTCCTTCCAGACGTTACTGGTCAGCCGGGCGCTGGAAAAGTTGGGTTATACCGTAAATAAGCCGAGTGAAGTCGATTACAACGTAGGCTATACCTCCATCGCCTCTGGCGATGCGACGTTTACCGCCGTGAACTGGCAGCCGCTGCATGATGATATGTATGCCGCAGCAGGCGGAGACAAAAAGTTTTACCGCGAGGGTGTCTTCGTCTCCGGCGCTGCGCAGGGCTATCTGATCGATAAAAAAACCGCCGAGCAGTACAACATCACCAATATCGCTCAGCTAAAAGATCCGAAAATCGCCAAAATCTTCGATACCAATGGCGACGGAAAAGCGGACATGATGGGCTGCTCGCCGGGCTGGGGCTGCGAAGCCGTGATCAATCACCAGAATAAAGCGTTTGATCTGCAAAAAACCGTTGAGGTCAGCCACGGTAACTATGCGGCGATGATGGCTGATACCATTACCCGTTTTAAAGAAGGCAAGCCGGTGCTGTATTACACCTGGACCCCGTACTGGGTGAGCGACGTAATGAAGCCGGGTAAAGATGTCGTCTGGCTACAGGTGCCGTTCTCCTCCCTGCCGGGCGAACAGAAAAATATTGATACTAAACTGCCGAACGGCGCGAACTATGGGTTCCCGGTTAATACCATGCATATTGTCGCCAATAAGGCATGGGCGGAGAAAAACCCGGCGGCGGCGAAACTGTTCGCCATCATGAAGCTGCCGCTGGCGGATATCAACGCGCAGAACGCCATGATGCATGCCGGTAAATCGTCTGAAGCCGATGTTCAGGGCCATGTGGACGGCTGGATCAACGCCCACCAGCAGCAGTTTGACGGCTGGGTGAAAGAAGCGCTGGCCGCGCAGAAATAAGATCGTTTTTTATGCCGGATAAGGCGCAGTTCATGCGCTGCTATCCGGCCAACGCAATCTCTCCTCAAAGCGCACGATTCATCACGTCACCGTTCCCCTTTATTCATCAACATCCGCTATGATTGTTTTCCCAGGAAATAATTATCTGAATCACGATTACCATCATGACGAAACCCACTCATGGGCTTAGCCCGGCGCTGATCGTTTTAATGTCTGTGGCCACGGGTCTGGCGGTCGCCAGCAACTACTACGCCCAGCCGCTGCTTGATACCATCGCGCATCACTTTTCGCTTTCCGCCAGCTCCGCAGGGTTTATCGTTACCGCCGCGCAGTTGGGCTATGCCGCTGGCCTGTTGTTTCTGGTGCCGCTTGGCGACATGTTTGAACGCCGAACGCTGATTGTCTCCATGACGTTGCTGGCGGCTGGCGGAATGCTAATCACCGCCAGCAGTCAGTCGCTTAGCATGATGATACTCGGAACGGCCTTAACCGGACTGTTCTCCGTGGTGGCGCAGATTCTGGTTCCGCTGGCCGCCACGCTTGCGACGCCCGTCACCCGCGGTAAAGTGGTCGGCACCATTATGAGCGGCCTGTTGCTGGGGATCCTGCTGGCGCGAACGGTCGCCGGACTGCTGGCAAACCTCGGCGGTTGGCGCACCGTATTTTGGGTAGCGTCGGCGCTGATGGCGCTGATGGCCGTCGCGTTATGGCGCGGACTGCCAAAGCTCAAATCCGACACCCATCTTAACTACCCGCAACTGTTGGGTTCTGTATTCAGCCTGTTTATTCACGATAAGCTGCTGCGTACCCGCGCAATGCTGGGCTGCCTGACCTTTGCTAATTTCAGCATCCTCTGGACGTCAATGGCCTTTTTGCTCGCCGCGCCGCCGTTTAGCTATTCCGAGGGGATGATTGGCCTGTTTGGCCTGGCGGGGGCCGCCGGTGCTTTAGGCGCGCGTCCGGCGGGCGGATTTGCCGATAAAGGTAAATCTCACCTCACCACCACGTTCGGCTTACTGCTGCTGTTACTCTCCTGGCTGGCTATCTGGCTTGGGCACACCTCGGTACTGGCGCTGATTATTGGCATTCTGGTACTGGACCTCACCGTTCAGGGGGTACATATCACCAATCAGACGGTCATCTATCGTTTGCATCCGGATGCGCGTAACCGGCTCACCGCCGGCTATATGACCAGCTACTTTATCGGTGGCGCCGCAGGGTCGCTGATTTCCGCCTCCGCCTGGCAACATGCCGGCTGGGCCGGCGTTTGTCTGGCGGGTGTCACGGTAGCCTTACTTAATTTACTGGTCTGGTGGCGAGGTTTTCACCGACAGGAAGCCGTAAATTAAGCGGATAGTGAGCGTTTACCTTTGTTTAAGCTCCTTAGGGTGTTAAGGAGCTCCCCAGTCTGTTAAGGTTATGCTATTCATTTATCATGGTTATTTTTATACCGGTGAAGAATAATATAATTCTATGGAAAGCCCTGCATCCCCATCTGCTCCCAGGCCAATAGCGCCCGTTCAAGGATTCGAAGGTCGTTCACCGATAGCTATCCGTGATATTCCGGTGGCTTTTGCATCGGGTTGTAAGGCCGTTTACCCGGCTTTCGCCCCTCCCGCTTATCGTTCTCTCCTGATTTTTTCATGCAGGCACTCACGCTTTTCTCGTCATTCCTGGATTTGCCGCAGGCGGCGCTTTACCGGGCCCAATGCTCCCGTTGACGTCTCAGTCTGCGTATCATTGGTTGCTTTATAGCCTGAAAGAATGATTTTGTATTAATAATACATTTACTTTATTTGTCACTGTCGTTACTATATCGGCTGAAATTAATGAGGTCATGCCCAAATGGATAGTTCGTTTACGCCCATTGAACAAATGCTAAAATTTCGCGCCAGCCGTCACGAAGACTTTCCTTATCAGGAAATTCTTTTGACTCGTCTTTGTATGCACATGCAAGGCAAGCTCCTGGAAAACCGCAATAAGATGCTGAAGGCTCAAGGGATTAACGAGACGTTGTTTATGGCGTTGATTACGCTGGAGTCTCAGGAAAACCACAGTATTCAGCCGTCTGAATTAAGCTGCGCGCTGGGTTCATCTCGCACCAATGCGACACGCATTGCAGATGAGCTGGAAAAACGCGGCTGGATTGAGCGTCGTGAGAGCGATAACGACCGCCGTTGCCTGCATCTGCAATTAACGGAGAAAGGCCAGGCATTTTTGCAAGAAGTGCTTCCGCCTCAGCATCATTGTCTGCATCAACTCTGGTCATCACTTAGCACTGCCGAAAAAGATCAACTTGAGCACATCACTCGTAAACTCCTGACGCGTCTTGATCAAATGGAGCAGGAAGGCACTGTTCTTGAGGCGCTGCGCTAAAGCGCCGACCCGCTCAAAAATCCAGATTAATAACAGGAAAGCGGACAGGCCGGCACGCGTTACTGCTGGCCTTTCTGACAACAGGTCGGCTCAGCCGATGTGAATAATAAGATCGTGGAGAACAACATGAGCGCAAATGCGGAGATCCAAACCCCGCAGCAACCGGCTAAGAAGAAAGGCAAACGCAAAACAGCGCTGCTACTTCTTACCTTGCTCTTTGTTATTATTGCCGTGGCATATGGAATTTATTGGTTTTTAGTATTGCGTCATATTGAAGAGACAGATGATGCTTACGTGGCAGGGAACCAGGTTCAAATCATGGCGCAGGTGTCAGGCAGCGTGACGAAAGTCTGGGCTGATAACACCGACTTTGTAAAAGAGGGCGATGTTCTGGTCACGCTCGATCAGACTGACGCCAAACAAGCGTTTGAAAAAGCCAAAACGGCGCTGGCCTCCAGCGTGCGTCAGACGCACCAGTTGATGATTAACAGCAAGCAGTTGCAGGCGAATATCGACGTGCAAAAAACCGCCCTGGCGCAAGCGCAAAGCGACCTTAACCGTCGTGTGCCGCTGGGTAACGCCAATCTTATTGGCCGTGAAGAGTTGCAACACGCCCGCGATGCCGTCGCCAGCGCGCAGGCACAGCTGGATGTTGCCATTCAACAGTACAATGCCAACCAGGCAATGATACTCAACAGTAATCTGGAAGATCAGCCTGCGGTTCAACAAGCGGCGACCGAAGTGCGTAACGCCTGGCTGGCGCTGGAGCGTACTCGCATCGTCAGCCCAATGACTGGTTATGTCTCCCGCCGCGCCGTCCAGCCTGGCGCGCAAATCAGCCCCACCACGCCGCTGATGGCTGTGGTGCCTGCAACCGATCTGTGGGTGGACGCTAACTTTAAAGAAACCCAATTAGCGAATATGCGCATTGGGCAGCCAGTGACGATTATTACTGACATTTATGGCGACGACGTAAAATACACCGGTAAAGTCGTCGGTCTGGATATGGGGACAGGCAGCGCCTTCTCCCTGCTGCCCGCGCAAAATGCGACGGGTAACTGGATTAAAGTGGTTCAACGTCTGCCGGTACGCGTCGAACTGGACGCCCGCCAGTTAGAACAACATCCGCTGCGCATTGGTTTATCGACGCTGGTCACCGTGGATACCGCTAATCGCGACGGTCAGGTACTGGCCAGCCAGGTACGAACGACGCCGGTTGCCGAAAGTAACGCACGCGAAATTAATCTCGCGCCGGTCAATAAACTGATCGACGACATCGTACAGGCTAACGCGGGTTAATCCTGAGGTGCGTGTGATGCAACAGCAAAAACCGCTGGAGGGCGCGCAGCTCGTCATCATGACGATCGCGCTGTCGCTGGCGACATTCATGCAGGTGCTGGACTCCACCATTGCCAACGTGGCGATTCCGACCATCGCCGGGAACCTGGGTTCTTCCCTAAGCCAGGGGACATGGGTTATCACCTCTTTCGGGGTGGCGAACGCTATCTCGATTCCCTTAACCGGCTGGCTGGCGAAACGTTTTGGCGAAGTCAAACTGTTCATGTGGTCGACGGTCGCCTTTGCCGCGGCCTCCTGGGCCTGTGGCGTATCCAGCAGCCTGAATATGCTGATCTTCTTCCGCGTGGTGCAGGGCGTGGTCGCCGGGCCGCTGATTCCGCTCTCGCAAAGCCTGTTGCTGAATAACTATCCGCCTGCAAAGCGCTCCATTGCGCTGGCGCTCTGGTCAATGACCGTCATTGTCGCGCCGATTTGCGGCCCGATTCTGGGGGGCTATATCAGTGATAATTACCACTGGGGATGGATTTTCTTCATCAACGTGCCGATTGGCATCGCCGTCGTCCTGATGACGTTACACACGCTGCGCGGGCGTGAAACGCATACCGAACGGCGACGTATTGACGCCGTCGGGCTGGCGTTACTGGTGATTGGCATCGGCAGCCTGCAAATTATGCTCGACCGCGGTAAAGAACTGGACTGGTTCTCCTCGCAGGAAATTATCATCCTGACCGTGGTCGCCGTCATCGCCATCAGTTTCCTGATCGTCTGGGAACTGACCGACGATCACCCTATCGTCGATCTTTCTCTTTTTAAATCGCGTAACTTCACTATTGGCTGCTTGTGCATCAGCCTTGCCTATATGCTCTATTTCGGCGCCATTGTTCTACTGCCGCAGCTTTTGCAAGAGGTGTACGGCTATACCGCAACGTGGGCAGGTCTGGCGTCGGCGCCAGTCGGTATTATTCCGGTAATTTTGTCGCCGATTATCGGACGCTTCGCGCATAAACTGGATATGCGCAGGCTGGTCACGTTCAGCTTCATTATGTACGCCGTCTGTTTTTACTGGCGCGCCTGGACGTTCGAACCGGGTATGGATTTCGGCGCTTCCGCATGGCCGCAGTTTATTCAGGGATTTGCCGTCGCCTGCTTCTTTATGCCGCTGACCACCATTACGCTCTCCGGGTTACCGCCCGAACGGCTGGCGGCGGCATCAAGCCTGTCGAACTTCACGCGAACGCTGGCGGGCTCCATCGGCACCTCGATTACCACCACTATGTGGACCGATCGTGAGTCGCTACACCATGCGCAGCTCACCGAGTCGATTACGGCGTATAATCCAAACGCTCAGGCTATGTACGATAAACTGGAAGGCTTAGGGATGACGCACCAACAGGCGTCAGGCTGGATAGCCCAGCAAATCACGAATCAGGGGCTGATTATTTCCGCCAACGAAATCTTCTGGATGTCGGCGGGGATCTTCCTGGTGCTGCTCGGCCTGGTGTGGTTCGCCAAACCGCCCTTCGGTGCGGGCGGCGGCGGTGGCGGCGCGCACTAACTATCTGATAAAAGGGATCTGCGGATCCCTTTTTTAGTAGACCAACAATCAGAAGAAATATTTGAATCTCAGACGCCCGCCGTAACGCGCATCTTCACTGTTATCGCCATTATTCGGATTGGCCTCTACCCATGAAGCATAGGCACCGAGGTAGATGTTAAAGTTTTTCATATCCATCACGTTGGGGAATAAATATGAGGCATGAATAGTGTGAATATCATAATTGCCGGGATCGGTGATCCAGCAATCGTCCTCACAAACGGCATCGATATTGGTAGCATTGAAGGCTTCGATTTTGTTATGCGCATAGATATAACCCAGTTCAAATCGATGCCACAGCGCATTCACCCCAGCGGTAAAATCTGTCTCATCGGTCGCATCCATATAGGCGGTATTCAGGTTAATCACTGCGCCATCTTCCGGGTCAGTTTTTTGACCATTCCAGGTCATGGTAAAACCATAGCCCGTACGATCTGACTGATCGATCCACTTCCCATTCTCATAATAGCCATAGGCGTTGTTAACGACGTTACTTTCCATCGCTATCGCCGTTGAAAAACGCCCGTTTTGCCAGGCGATAACCGGACGGACGTAAGCCACGTTTTTATCGTTGCTTAAATCCATTCCATGGTACTGCTTCTCGGTATATAACGTACTGCCATTTTCCAGCAATGTGTTAACTTCGAAATACCAGTTGTCGATGGTTTTACTCAGCAGGAAGTTACCCCCACTGTCGCTACGTCCCCGTCCTTCTTTCATCATATAGATATAGCCGTAACCGTCACTGTAAAGATCGTTCGCTGTATTCCCCGAATATTCAATAAACGTATCCTGATTCAGCGGGAACATATCGTAGGCTTCAAAACGACCAACCTTAATTTTCCAGTCATTCTCACGACCAAAGAAGAAAACGGCATCATCAAGGTTCATTTTTCCGGTCAGGTCCGCCAGAGGCTGTACAGAGAATCCGGCAAAATTACCGTTGTCCAGCCGCTGGTAGCCATCAAAGCCCAGCAACAGGCGTCCGTTAATATCCCAGCGTTCATTGGTTCCTGATGCCCAATCTTTATTCGCTGACGTTCTCATCGAGGTCAGGCTACCGGAACGGCTTGCCGCATCCATATTAAATTCGACATCGCCATAGAACTTAATATCGCTGAATCCGGATAAGGTCAGCTTCGGCGGCGTTTTATCTGCTGCAATGGGCTCGGCGGACTGGACATTCACCGTCGGCGTAGCGGCGACCTGCTGCTGTTTCAGCGAGCGAATTTGCGCCTCGGCATCGGATGCCCGTTTTTCAGCATTAACAACACGTTGCTCCAGTTCAGCCAGACGCTGCTCAATAGTGATATTATTCGCTGCCCAAAGGTTATGAGAAAAGCAAGCACCGATCATCAGCGCCAAATATTTAGCCTTCATTTTTTATCCCTTAAGTTTGATGTATACCAGATAAGATTTGCTAAAAACCCCATCGACCGGCTATTAGTAGAGTCTTGTTATTACCTGGATATCTGGCGCATTCCATTATGTTTTTCTATTAATTATTTATGATTTTTAGTTTATGTGATCAATACACTCTGGCATCGTGAGTTATCCGCCTTTTCTGTTTGCCAGATCACATTTTATTATTTAACAGGCCAGGCATTACTTAATTTAAAACGTATTCTCGCCGCAAATATAATAAACGCAAATTATATTAAGCAATAAAAAATCCCGGCCATAAACCGGGGTTAATTTAAATACTGGAACCGCTTACCAATAAGACTAAATATGCAGTTCCTGCAGTTTTTCTTTCGGTAGCGCCAGCTCTTTATTGCTGTTCACGCGTACATCACGCTCCAGAATATGACGGGCAATGTCCTGCGCTTCACTGAGCGAGTGCATCTGATACGTACCGCACTGGTAAACGTTCAGCTCCGGGATCTGGTTTTGATCCTGCACTTTCAGCACATCCGCCATCGCCGCTTTCCACGCGTCGGCAACACGCTGCTCGTCCGGCGTGCCAATCAGGCTCATGTAGAAACCGGTACGGCAGCCCATCGGCGAGATATCGATAATCTCAACGCCGTTACCGTTGAGGTGGTCGCGCATAAAGCCAGCAAACAGATGCTCAAGCGTATGAATCCCTTTTTCCGGCATCACTTCTTTGTTCGGAATGCAAAAACGCAGATCAAACACGGTGATTGCGTCGCCATGCGGGGTGTTCATCGTTTTTGCAACCCGGACCGCCGGCGCTTGCATCCGGGTATGATCGACTGCGAAGCTATCTAATAATGGCATTTAGTCACCTCCGATAATTTTTTAAAAATAAACTGAACTCTTTGTTCCGGGGCGAGTCTGAGTATATGAAAGACGCGCATTTGTTATCATCATCCCTGTTTTCAGCGATGAAATTTTGGCCACTCCGTGAGTGGCCTTTTTCTTTTGGGTCAGGCGTGTTTCGCAAGCCACGCGGCAAACGGCTCGGTATCCGCCGCCTCAATCTCCTGCTGACGACGTACTGAAGCGTCACGTTCAGCAATAAACTCTTCTTCCTGTAAAATCTCCAGCGGCTCTTCGCGTAACAGATTACGGTAAGCCTCACCGAACGCTTTCCCGGTGCCGCCAATGCCTTCATCAATCATAGACCGTAGGATCCGGGCGGAGAATGTCAGTTCAGGATTATCAAAGCAGGCGACCAACTCATCACACACCTTTTGATACTCCTCTCCCCCGTGGATACTGTCCAGCGTTTGCGCCACGCGTTTCAGATCGCGGAAGAGATCTTTCCCTACTTTGGGCAGCGGGAACTGCGCAGTTTCACAGCCAATGCCTAACGTCAGGCCCGGCTTACGCCCTTCCAGAATAACGCGATTCCAGTTTGTACGCGTACATAACAGCTCATCGCTACTCATTTCCGGCGCATCGGCCAATACGCACCAGACCATAAACAGATCGAGGAAGCGCACCTGTTGCTCGTCTACGCCGATCGGTGAGAACGGGTTAATATCGAGAGAACGAACTTCAATATACTCAATACCACCACGCAGAAGCGCGTCAGAAGGCGATTCGCCGCTGCGCGTCACGCGCTTGGGACGAATGGGCGCGTACAGCTCATTTTCAATTTGCAGAACGTTGCTGTTAATCTGTAGCCGCTTACCGTCTTTTTCCACACCAATCCGCGCGTACTCCTCGGAAGGGGTTTTAATCGCGCGCTTCAGACCTGCCACATACTCATGCAAATCGTTAAACGTAATTCCGAGATTGCTTTGCGACTTATTGGTATAACCCAAATCGCTCAGACGTAGCGACGTCGCGTACGGCAGGTAGTACATGCCGCAGTCCGTTTTTTCAAACGGTAATGTGGTTGGCTTTCCTTGCAGGAAAGAGGAACAAATGGCCGGAGACGCGCCAAACAGATAGGGGATGACCCAGCCAAAACGGTAATAGTTGCGAATCAGACGAAAATAGCCGGCAGAAATTTTTTCTTTTGCCGCTTCGCCTTCCGTAACGCCGCATTTCGCCTGCCAGAACGCCATCGGTAATGAAAAATTGTAATGTACGCCGGAGATGGTTTGCATCAAGGCGCCATAACGATTTTTCAGCCCTTCGCGATAGAGCGTCTTAAAGCGCCCGGTATTTGATGTGCCGTACTGCGCCAGCTCTATGTCCTGCCCTTCCGCAATATAGCAGGGCATACTTAATGGCCACATCCGCTCATCGCCCAGTTTCCTGGCCGTATACCGATGGAGATCGCGCATAAAAGTGAGCATATGCTGGATATCGCCATCGACTGGCGTAATAAACTCCAGCAGGGCTTCCGCAAAATCCGTGGTAATCCATTTATGGGTCAGCGCTGAACCTAACGCTTCAGGATGACCTGTTGTCGCCAGCGTGCCATCAGCATTGACACGCAGCGTTTCGCGCTCTAACCCGCGCTGTATCCCCTTTAACGCCTGAGGATGTTTTTCCAGCCAGGCCAGAGCCTGTGATACGTCCGGGATCAAATTGACCTCCCGCCTGTCCAAATCGTTTTAATAAGCATAACTGTAATGGCGGCCATACATGCCAAACCTACAATTATTACCACCACATCATGCCCTGAACCGTCGCCGCTGCGAGCGCAACATAGCGCAGCGCCTTACCAAGACACAAAAAAAAGATCGTCCGCCCCCACGGGATGCGCATCCATCCCGCTAACAGGCACAACAAATCACCGATGACCGGCATCCAGCTTAATAATAGTGTGGCTGCGCCATAACGCTTTAGCCAGCCAGTCGCTTTTTCCTGCCAGCGCGACGTTTTGCGCAGCGGAAAGAAACGCCCAAGAATAACGTTAGTTACCCCTCCAAGGCTATTACCCATTGTTGCTGTTAAGACTAAGACCCAGGGATGACTGACGCCGGAGACCAGCATAGCAACCAAAACCACCTCAGAATTACCGGGTAACAGCGTTGCGCTGAGAAAACTACTGGCAAACAGAGACAGGAGCGACAGTCCGTCACTCACAATAGTCGAACATCCACGGCATCCATTCCCGCCGCCCGCGCCGCCTGTAAACCAAAATCGGCATCTTCAAATACCACGCACTGCGTCGGCATGACGCCCATCCGCTGGGCGCACAGTAGGAAGGTGTCAGGCGCGGGTTTGTGATGCTGTACGTGATCTGCCGCCACAACCGCATCAAAATAACGACGCAGCCCCAGATGCGCTAACAAGGCTTCCGCGATAGCGCTTTCGCTACCGGTACCGACCGACATGGGGCGCCGCCCATGCCACGCTTTAACCACCTCAACCAGCGGCAGTGGTTCTACGCAGTCCAGCAGGATGCTTTTTACCGCGTCGGTTTTCTCACGCGCCAGTGACAGGGGATCAAGATCGGCATGGTTAAGCTCAATGATTGACTGGGCGATAAGCCAGGTTGGCGAACCGTTAAGCGCGACCATTGCCTGTTCATCAAAACGAAGACCATAGCGCCCCAAAACCTCACGCCACGCTTTGCGATGCGTGGGTTCGGTATCCAGGAGAGTACCGTCCATATCAAAAATCAAACCAGCATAACGTGCGTACATCGTGTTCTCGCAAACCGAATAACCAGACAGTACTTTATCGCAATTGGTTGATTTTGTCGCTAATAGAGATGAAGAGGTATATTCAGGATAAGGGGAAAAGCGATTGCAGGGCAGTGACGTATCCGGGAGGATTATTCGCCTTATGGGCCGTTGCTGACGCAACGTTATCCTTCTGATGCCAGCGGTGATTACCGCTATCTTATCTGCATCTTCATCGCTGAAAGTATGAAGAATATGGTGCATCCGGGAGGATTCGAACCTCCGACCGCTCGGTTCGTAGCCGAGTACTCTATCCAGCTGAGCTACGGATGCATTGGGAAACTTGCTTTACTGCTGATATTGATACCGCGGTGAAAGCCGTATCAATTAAGAGATGGTGCATCCGGGAGGATTACTCGCCTTACGGCTCGCCCTTCGGGCCGTTGCTGACGCAACGTTATCCTTCCTGGTGCCAGCGGTGATTACCGCTATCTTATCCGTATCTTCATCACTGAAAGTACGGAGAATATGGTGCATCCGGGAGGATTCGAACCTCCGACCGCTCGGTTCGTAGCCGAGTACTCTATCCAGCTGAGCTACGGATGCATCGGAAAACTTGCTTTACTGCCGATATTGATACCGCGGTGAAAGCCGTATCAAGTAAGAGATGGTGCATCCGGGAGGATTCGAACCTCCGACCGCTCGGTTCGTAGCCGAGTACTCTATCCAGCTGAGCTACGGATGCATCGG